>JAZRGV010000069.1:0-41998 GCA_045644465.1 Bacteroidaceae bacterium | reverse complement strand
CATCAACTGCGCACTCGAAGGAGAAGTTGTTGAGCTTTACACAATCGACGCGATGTACATTGGAAGCACTACCATTGAAAATGGCAATGCTACAATAGAAAGCGGGCTCTCAAAAGGTAATATCGCCATTATTAAAATAGCTGAAAAGAGCATTAAAGTTATACTTAACTAAACAGCAATCATAAAAATAGGGGGCTGCTAAAAGACTTTTTTGTCGTTATGCATTACCTTCAAAATACTTATTTACGCTTAGTAAATTAATACACGATGTGTGGCTTTAGCTTTTACTCTTTGTAGCCCGATAATAGTTATTCTTAACCTATAGGTAGTGATGGTGACCCTGTTTAATTGGGGGTCACCATCTTTTATATATGTTCTTCTTACTTGTCGTTTGTTAAAAAATATGATGGAGTGTTATAATAGTTTATATATGAATGGCGATTATTTCAATGTTTCTCATGTTTTGTCCATTTTCAAAGCAAACTATTGGTTTTAAAAGCTGTTTTTCTTATTTTTGTTCCAAAATCTACGAAATATGAAAAATGTTGAGAATATTGATCTTAGTAAAATTACAATTCTTGAGCATGGCTTTGAAAAGCTTTATAACAAACCTGTAAAGTGTAACAACCTTATACTTATGCTGTGCAAAAGTGGTGAGATTGATATTGAAATCAATTATGTAACATACACATTGAAAGCAAACGGTTTCCTGTCTATTGCGCCATATGATATTGTTGTTGCTAAAAGTGGTAGTAGCGATTTCAAGTCACAGGTTTTGGTGTTGCCGGTGACAATGTTCACACCAATAATTGCTGAACTGAAAATGACGCATTACGACTATGTGAAGAAAAATCCATTAATTTATTTCAACGAAAAGTATCTGGGAATAATAGGAACTACCTTTGAACTGATAAAGAAAGCTTCGGAATTGATGGATGAAGAGCGTTTTGAACAGATTGTAATAAAACAGGTTGCTTCTTTGTTCTATATACAGCAGCAGTTCTTTACTACTTGTAAAGAGCAAGATATTCAGGTGCATGAATATGTGTCGCGCAAAAAAGAACTTTTCCGTCTTTTCATAAAGACTTTGGTTGAGTCGCACTCTGTTTCGCGTGAAGTGCTTTTCTATGCCAATGAACTTGGTGTGAGCAGCGGTTATCTGAATGAAGTGTGCAACGAGATCTCGCACCATACAGCAAAAGAGATAATAGATTCTGCAGTGTCGGCAAGGTTGAAATATGAACTCTCATATAGCACCAAAAGCATTCAGGAATTGGCCGATGAGTACAATTTCCCCAGTCAGTCCTACTTTAGTCGATACTACAAGAGAATGACCGGATTGACACCAAGTGAATTCCGCAAACGTAATTGACAAAGGGAATGAGCGATCGATTTTATTATAACGAGTTTGGAACTTATCTGCGCGGATTGTTTGACGGCAAGGTGCAGAAGATAACCATTGACGGTGGTTTCACATGTCCCAACCGCGACGGCACAAAAGGACGTGGCGGTTGTACATACTGTAATAACCGCACATTTAACCCCGCATTCTGCCATAAACACTTGCCGGTAGCACAGCAGATGAGGGAGGGCATTGCTTTCTTCTCGCATAAGTATCCGGCAATGCGTTACCTTGCATACTTTCAAGCATATACAAATACTTACGATTCGCTCGATAACCTGAAACAACGCTATGAAGATGCCCTTGCCGTTGATGGCTGCGTGGGTATAGTCATTGGTACGCGCCCCGATTGTATGCCCCAGGAGCTGCTCGATTACCTTGTAGAGCTTCAGAAACGCACATTTGTGCTTGTGGAGTATGGCATAGAGAGCACATCGGACAAGACATTGCTTCGAATAAACCGAGGACACGACTATGCCTGTGCTGTGGATGCAGTGAATCGCACAGCTGCATGTGGCATCCCTGTGGGTGCACATATAATACTTGGATTACCCGGTGAGGGTAGGGAAGAGCTTATGCAGCAGGCTACTACATTGTCGAAACTCCCGTTGACAACCCTTAAACTGCATCAGTTGCAACTCATTCGTGGAACAAAAATGGCCGAGGAGTATATGGCCAATTCGTCCGACTTTTCTCTGTTTTCGGTAGAGGACTATATAGAAACTGTTGTCGATTATGTTGAGAGGCTTAACCCTGATTTTGTTCTCGAACGTTTTGCATCGCAGTCGCCGAAGGAACTGCTCATTGCCCCCGACTGGGGACTAAAAAACTATGAACTTGTTGAAAAAATAAAACGCCGCATGCGTGAACGTGATACGTGGCAAGGTAAAAAATATATGATATAATATCTTTTCTTATGATACAGAAGAATGAACGATTGCTGTTTGTTGATTTATTGAAACTGTTTGCGATATTTCTTGTTTTGTGGGGGCATTGTATACAACAGTTCCTTTCTTCATCGCCTTTTGAAAATGATTTATATGTATATATATATTCATTTCATATGCCTCTGTTTATGATGTTGGCAGGTTACTTCTCAAGTTCTTCTATGCATTTGCCATTTGGTCAATTCTTGAAGAAAAAGAGCCGGCAGTTGTTGTTGCCGGTGATTTCATGGACTATTATGTTGTTTGTGCTGTATATTCTCCTGGATTGCTTCTTTTTGCATAAAGATATAAACAACGTCGTGGGCGATTCTTCAGCGCGTGCTCTCAGTAGTTTCTGGTTCTTGAAGAGTCTGTTTCTCTGCTATCTTATTGCCTGGTGCGGAAAAAACTCTAAACTGCGTTCTTGGATATGGATTATAGCAACATTATTGTTCAGTCAACTCGTTGGCAAATATAATGTAAAGATAATGTATCCTTGCTTTTTGGCGGGTATGGCACTCAGGAACTATTCAGAGTATGTAAAGAGGTATCGTTTCTATATATTTATTGTTTCATTTCTACTGTTCTTCGTTATGTTCCTTGGTTGGGATGGTAGTTTCTTGAAACCGGCAAATCTTTTACGGGCATTGAATGAACATGATTTAGTTTCTGTTGGCAAAGAGTTGTTTGTACGTTTTTATCGTATGGCAATAGGTATATCTGCATCAATATCCATTTACCTGGCATTCATGTTCCTTTTTGAAAAGAGTAGTGGGCTCTTACTGAAAAAAATGTCTATAATGGGACAATACACATTGGATGTTTACCTGTTACAGGTGTTGTTGCTTGAAACTTTGTTAGGAGAGGCCTTGTGTTTCGACTCAATGAATATTATGCTTGCCAACTATATTGTAACTCCCTTGATTTCGTTACTTGTGTTATTGGTGTGCGTAAACATCAGCAGAGTTATATGCAAATCGCCGAGAGCCGGATTTTTACTTTTTGGCAGAAACAAGAGATGTTGATATATCTGTTATCTTATATTGCTTCTGAGATATATTGAAGGATATGTTCAATATCATCCGGATGAAACCATACGATTTCTTCATCCTTACGATACCACGTTACCTGTTTGCGTGAGTAGATGCGTGTGTTCTGCTTGATTTTTTCAATGGCAAAGGGGAGTGTCCATTCACCGTCGAGGTATTTGAATATCTCTTTGTAACCTACGGTGTTGAGCGAATTATGATTCTTTAAATGCAAGAAACTCTTTACTTCATCAATCAGCCCTTGCTCAATCATCATATCCACTCGACGGTTTATGCGCTCGTACAGTTCTTCGCGGTCGCGTTGCAAACCTATCTTTATTATTTTGAATGGTCGCTCTTTTACACTGCGCTTACGGAATGAACTGTATGTCTTGCCGGTCATATAACAGATTTCCAGGGCATGCATCACGCGTTTGGGATTCTTTATATCGGCCTCGTTGTAGTATTCGGGGTCTAATATTCGCAGTTCCGATGCAAGCTGTTCCAACCCCTCTTTCTCGTATTTGTCGAGTACTATAGCGCGCGTTTCGTCGTCAACGGTAGGAATATCGTCTATACCTTTGCACACGGCATCGATATACATCATTGAACCGCCCGACATAAGCATCACGGGATGGCTCTTGAACTCTGTTTCAAGGAGTTTAATAACATCCTCTTCATATTTTGCAGCACTGTAATAGTCGCCGGGTTGAAGCTGCCCTACAAAGTAGTGCTTGCATCGTGCCTGTTCTTCCTTGGTTGGCATTGCTGTGCCTATCTCCATACCGCTGTACATCTGACGCGAGTCGGACGATATGATTGGGCAACCGAAATGTTCGGCTATGGCAAGACTTGTATCGGTCTTGCCAACAGCCGTAGGTCCTATAAGCACTATGAGTGTGTTCATTATCCGTTATTGCAGACAATGATTAATAGAGGTCGTCGGAATAGCTTGAGTCGGCAATATTGTTGATATCGAAGCCGTCGAGGTCAATATCGTCGTCGTTGTAGCCTTCGCTACCGTAGAAATCTTCGTTGAAGTCATCGTCGTCACCGGCAACAGTTGTATTTGCTTTGTTCAACAATTCATCTACATTAAGTGTCTGCACCGGAGCATCTCCTGTTGATTTTACGCATACCGCTTTGTCGAGGTCCTTGCCAAACTCAATCTTGTTGAGCTCCATAAAAAATGCACGGTCGGCCAATGGGTCGAACACATACATAAGTTTCTGTTTCTCATCTTCGACAAGGTCACCGATGATGGTCTCAGCCATGCTGTAGTTCTCCTCTTCGGACATTCCACCCATATCCTCGCGTGTGATTTCCGCTTCTTTAATCCACTGGTCGGTGCAGATGAAGAATGATGTCATCTGGTCGTCGGGGTAATTTACCGATTCAAGGATAGCATTGTTCAACTCAAGGAATGTTGCCTCTGAATCAATCTCGATGTCTCTTCTGAAGTTATCAACTTCATCCGATAAAAGTCTGAATTTGTATATCATAATATCTTTTATTAGCCAATTATACCTCTTTGTGATCTTTTCTCAATGAATGTAACAATATACTCGGTATCGGGAGTGATATTGCCTTCTTCCTTTATTCTTTCAATAGCCTTTGATACTATTGTTGAGCTTTCATATATATGACGGTAGGCGTTACGTATGTTTGTTATCTGCTCGTTGCTGAATCCTCGTCTGCGAAGACCCACAATGTTCAAACCGCAATATTTGGCAGGTTCACGACCAACCATTATAAATGGCGGAACATCTTTGTTTATTCGGCTGCCACCCTGAATCATTACAAAGCTGCCGATGTTGCTGAACTGATGCACAAGAACACACGCGCTCAACACGGCAAAGTCATCTATTACAACCTCTCCGGCAATCTTTGTTGAGTTGCCAATGATGCAACCGCTTCCAACTACGCAATCGTGACCGATATGACAGTTTTCCATAAACAGATTGTTGCTGCCGATTACAGTCTTGCCTTTTGAAGCTGTACCTCTGTTCAATGTCACATTCTCGCGTATAAGATTGTTGTCGCCTATCTCGAGGGTGGTATCCTCTCCCGCAAATTTCAAATCCTGTGGAATTCCGCCTACTACCGCGCCATGGAAAACTTTGTTGTTGTTACCCATGCGTGTTCCGCTCAACACCGATGCGTGTGCCATAATGTGGCAATTGTCGCCAATAACCACATTGTCTTCGATATAGACAAATGGCTCTATGGTACAGTTACTGCCAATCTTTGCACCTGAATGAATGTGTGCCAATGGACTAATCATCTCTCTCTCTTAATCTTTATTTTTTATAATCTGTCCGGTGAATTGTGCTTCGGCAACCAGTTTCTCTCCTACAAAAACATATCCTTTCATCATAGATATGCCATGACGTAGGGTGCCTGGCTGTTCTACCTTGAACACAAGTGTGTCACCGGGAATAACTTTCTTATGGAATGCTATCTTGTCTATCTTAAGGAAGTATGTCGAATACTTCGAAGGCTCGTCGAGCATATTCATTACCAACAGCGCACCACATTGCGACATAGCTTCAACAAGCAGCACACCGGGCATTACAGGCTCATCGGGAAAATGTCCTGTAAAGAACTGCTCGTTCATGGTTACATTCTTGATACCTACAATGTAGTTTGAACCAAGCTCTATAACCTTGTCAACCATCAGCATTGGATAGCGATGGGGGAGAAGCTCCTTTATTCGGTTGATGTTCATAATTGGTTCGCGGTTTGGATCATATACAGGAGCCTGTATCTGATGCTTGCGTATGATTTTCCTCATCGCGCGCGCGAACTTATTATTTATAGTGTGTCCGGGGCATGTTGCAATAATGCGTCCTTGTAATGGCTTGCCTATAAGCGCAAGGTCGCCGATGATGTCGAGCAATTTGTGACGTGCAGGCTCGTTGTTCCATACCAACGGCTTGTGGTTGAGGTAACCGAGTTTCTTGGCATCCATATGTGGAACGCCAAGCACATCGGCAAGGTTGTCATATTGCTCCTGCGGCATTTCGCGCTCATATATGACTATGGCATTGTCGAGGTCGCCACCTTTGATGAGACCAAGGTTCAGCAATGGTTCGAGTTCGCGTACAAACACAAATGTGCGGCTCGACGCAATCTCGTCCTTGAACTGGGTCATATCTTCGAGAGTGGCATATTGGTTGAAAAGAATATCGCTGTTGTAGTTAACAAGCACATTCAGGCTGAACTTCTCATCGGGGAGAATTATTATCGAGTGCCCTGTCTTCTCGTCTTTTATCTCAACTTTGGACTTTATAACAAAGACATCTTTTTCGGCATTCTGCTCTTTAAGGCCTATACGTTCTATGTTCTCTACATAGAGCTTTGCACTACCGTCGAGGATAGGGAACTCGGGACCATTGACCTGCATCAGACAGTTGTCTATTCCAAGAGCAAACAAAGCTGCAAGAGCATGCTCGACAGTGCTGACACGTGCTTCGTCTTTTGTGAGCACGGTGCCACGTGTCGTTTCGGTAACATTCTCGGCAACAGCGTCAATTATAGGCTCTCCGGGAAGGTCTATTCGTTGTATCTTATATCCGTAGTTCTCGGGCGCTGGGTTGAATGTTACAGTAAGGTTCAAACCTGTGTGCAGGCCTTTGCCAAAAAGCGAAAAACTACCGTTAAGAGTCTTTTGTTTGTTCATAAATTATCTGTTCTTTAAAGCCTCAAGCTCTTTTGTGAGCTCTTTTATCTTTCTGTCCATATCGGGCAACTTCTTGAGATATGCAGTTGCCTTGATATATTCCTTTGCATCCATAGCCGGCGAACCGAGTAATCTTTCGCCACCTTTGCGACTGCCTATCGTTCCACATTTAGGGCCAATGGTGGTGCGGTCGCCAATGACACTGTGTCCCGAGATTCCTGCCTGTCCTCCACAAATACACCATTCTCCCATTTTTGTGGTTCCTGCAACGGCAACCTGTGCAGCCATTGCAGTATGTCGGCCTATTTCGCAGTTATGGGCTATTTGTATAAGGTTGTCGAGCTTTACACCACTATGTACTATTGTAGAACCCATTGTGGCACGGTCGATACATGTGTTTGCGCCAACCTCTACGTTATCCTCAATGATGACAATGCCCATCTGCGGGATTTTTTCATATCCTTCGGCTGTTGGAGCAAATCCGAAACCGTCGGCACCAATAACGCATCCGCTGTGAAGAATGCAGTTGTTGCCAATTCGGCAATCGTTGTATATTGATGCGTGAGCATATATAATACAGCCGCTTCCTATATGTACACCGTCGCTGATGGAAACTCCATTATGAATGTAGCAGTTATCGCCAATCTCGCATCCGTCACCAATGACAGCAAACGGAGCAATATAACAGTTGTTACCAATCTTGGCCGTGGGAGCAATGGATGCAAGCGAACTTATTCCTTGCTTCTTTGGCTTGCTCGCCTCGTACATTGTCATCAGCTTGGCAAGGCTTTCGTATGCGTTGTCAACTTTTATCAATGTTATTGTAATAGCTTCTGCAGGTACAAAGTCGCGATTTACCAACACAGCCGACGAACGGGTAGTGTATATGTAATCGGTATATTTAGGGTTTGCCAGGAACGACAATGCTCCGGGCACTCCCTCTTCAATCTTTGCAAAAGTGTATATCTCGGCGTTTTCGTTGCCGACAACCTCTCCATTGACAAATGATGCAATCTGTTTGGCTGTAAAAATCATGGTTTCTGCTTATATCACGTTATTTCGTTCGCGAAGATAACTCTTAACAACAAATAAAAGTTGCTGTTTTATATATTTTAAAAATGATTATATATTTTTATATAACACCCTTTGCTTTGAGCTCGGCTTCCATTTGCTGCTGGTATTCGTGAGCTTTCTGGGCAGCTACAGCTGCAAAGTTCTCGCTGCCGTCGGCAAAGATGATGGCACGGCTTGCGTTTACAAGAAGACCGCAATCGTCGTTCATACCATATTTGCAAACCTCCTCGAGTGAACCGCCCTGAGCTCCTACGCCTGGAACAAGAAGGAAGTGGTTGGGAACGATGCGACGAACATTCTCGAACGACTTGCCCTGTGTAGCACCTACAACATACATCATATTCTCGTCGCTTCCCCATTTCTGTGATGTCTCAAGAACTTTTTCGAACAACATTGTGCCGTTCTCGTCCTTTGTCAACTGGAAGTCGTGTGATCCTGGGTTCGATGTCAACGCAAGAACAATAACCCAGCTGCCCTCGTATGAAAGGAATGGCTTTACACTGTCCTCACCCATATATGGTGCAACGGTGATTGAGTCAACTTTCATCTCTTCAAAGAATGAACGTGCATATAGAGATGAGGTGTTACCGATATCGCCACGCTTTGCATCGGCAATGATGAATATTTCGGGATAGTTCTCCTTTATGTAGTTTACAGTCTTTTCAAAGCTTATCCAGCCTTTGACACCGCATGCTTCATAGAATGCGAGATTTGGCTTGTATGCAACGGTATATGCTGCTGTTGCATCGATGATAGCTTTGTTGAATTCAAATACTGCATCTTCACTGTTCTGCAAGTGTGCAGGCAATTTCTTTATATCACTGTCAAGACCTACGCAAAGGAATGAACGTTTCTCTTTTATCTGCTTGATAAGTTCTTGTTTGTTCATAATTGTATGTTTTAATTTGTTATAAATCCTGTTCTTTCATTCTCTCGGCATTCTCGGCTATTATCAGGTGGTCGATACAATCCTGTATGTCACCGTTCACGAATGCAGAAAGATTGTATATGGTGTAGTTTATACGATGGTCGGTAATGCGTCCTTGCGGATAGTTATATGTTCGTATCTTTGCCGAACGGTCACCGGTCGATACCATTGTCTTACGTTTGTTGGCAATGTCATCGGCATAGCGCTGATGTTCCCTGTCATATATCAATGTACGCAAACGTGCGAGGGCACGCTCCTTGTTCTTTGGCTGGTCGCGTGTCTCTGTACATTCAATGAGAATCTCCTCAACCTGGTTTGTCTCGGGGTTAAGCCAAGGGTATCTTAGGCGCACGCCCGATTCAACCTTGTTTACATTCTGACCACCGGCACCGCTTGAACGGAATGTGTCCCACTTGATGGCGCTCTCTGTTATCTCTACGTCGAATGCCTCGGCTTCGGGGAGCACAGCCACTGATGCTGCCGATGTGTGTACACGTCCTTGAGTCTCGGTGGCTGGCACACGCTGCACACGGTGTACTCCCGATTCGTACTTTAGTGTTCCATACACCTTTTCTCCTGTTACAGTACAGATAATCTCCTTGTAACCGCCCGATGTGCCTTCGCTGCAACTCGACACTTCGAGTCTCCAACCTTTACTTTCGCAATATTTGCTGTACATACGGAAGAGGTCGCCCGCAAATATGGCCGCTTCATCGCCACCTGTTCCGCCTCTTATTTCAAGAATGGCATTCTTGTCGTCCTGTGGGTCGGCAGGGATGAGAAGCAACTTGATTTCCTCTTCGATATTCGGGATTTCTGTTTCGCATAGGCAAATCTCTTCGCGTGCCATTTCGCGAAGTTCGGGGTCGTTCTCGTTAGCGAGAAGGTCCTTTGCTTCGGAAAGCGATGTCAGCAACTGTATATAGCGTTTGCGCGCTTCGAGAATCTGCTCCAACTCGCGATACTCCTTGTTGAGCCTTACATAACGCTTCATATCGGCAACGACAGCCGGGTCGGTTATCAATGTCGATACTTCTTGAAAGCGTGCTTCAAGGTCGTTGAGTTTGCTTAATAGCGAGTTGTTTTCCATCGTGTCCTGTATTTTTTAGTACTTGAATGTGCCGTAAGGGCTCTCAATGATGAGCTCGTTTTTCTCGGCAGCTTCAACACGTCCTATAATCTGTGCATCCACACCAAAGCTCTTGCTTATTGCAATAATCTCCTCGGCGTGCTCAGGTTTTACATAAACCTCGAGACGGTGGCCCATATTGAACACCTTATACATCTCGGCCCAATCAGTTCCGCTCTGTTCTTTAATGGTCTTGAAGAGTGGTGGAATGGGGAAGAGGTTGTCCTTGATGACTCTCTTGTTCTCCACAAAGTGCATTACCTTTGTCTGTGCACCACCGGAACAGTGTACCATACCATGGATTTCGGGACGCAAAGCATCGAGCATCTTCTTTACGATAGGTGCATAGGTGCGTGTTGGTGAAAGCACAAGCTTACCTGCATCGAGTGGAGAATCCTCAACCTTGTCGGTGAGTTTCAAACCGCCTGAATATGTAAGTTCTTCGGGAACTGCACAATCGTAACTCTCGGGGTATTTCTCGGCAAGATACTTGCTGAATACATCGTGACGTGCCGATGTGAGTCCGTTGCTACCCATACCGCCGTTGTACTCTTTTTCGTATGTAGCCTGTCCGTATGAAGCCATACCCACGATAACATCACCGGCAGCAATATTTGCGTTGTCGATAACATCGCTTCGTTTCATGCGGCAAGTAACGGTGCTGTCAACAATGATTGTGCGCACGAGGTCGCCAACGTCGGCGGTCTCACCACCTGTTGCATAAACGCCAACACCCATTTCGCGAAGCTCGGCAAGCAGTTCGTCTGTTCCATTGATGATTGCTGAAATCACCTCACCTGGAACAAGCAACTTGTTACGGCCGATGGTTGATGAAACAAGAATGTTGTCGGTTGCACCAACACAAAGCAAGTCGTCGATATTCATAATCAACGCATCCTGAGCAATGCCTTTCCATACGCTCAAGTCACCTGTCTCTTTCCAATAAAGATAAGCCAATGACGATTTTGTGCCTGCACCGTCGGCATGCATGATGTTACAATACTCCGGGTCACCGCCAAGGATATCCGGTATTATCTTACAGAATGCTTTTGGGTAAAGTCCCTTGTCAATGTTTTTGATAGCATTGTGAACGTCTTCTTTTGATGCTGAAACTCCACGCATCATGTATCTCTGATCACTCATTGTATAATGTATTTAAGATTGTTCTTTTATTCTGCGAAGATAATATAAACCTTGCGAAACGGCAAATTATAACACGTGTTTGATTAATATTTTATAATATATTTATTAAAAATAAAAGTTTTATCTCTTTTGTTCATTTTTAACCCGCAATCTTTTATTTATTGTTCGTTTTTGACTATATTTGCCAAAGTTTTTTCTAAAATACGCAAATTCTGCAAACTGCAGATGCGGTATTTTGCAAAAGATTCAAAACCTGATGACTGCTTGCCGTCCGGTTTTTTTTGAGTGAATATTTATTAACGTTTTAATTTTTTATCTATGTTTGAAGGACATCCTAAAGGTCTTTGGGCTTTAGCCCTTGCCAACACCGGTGAGCGTTTCGGCTACTACACTATGTTGGCTGTGTTTGTTATGTTCTTGCAGGCTAATTTCGGCTTTACATCAGCTACTGCAGGTACAATCTATTCTACATTCTTGGGACTTGTTTACTTTATGCCTTTGTTCGGTGGTATTGCTGCCGACAAATTGGGTTACGGTAAAATGGTAACAATTGGTATTACCATTATGTTCCTTGGTTATGTACTTCTCTCTTTGCCTCTTGGCGAGGGCTCTATCGCTATTGTTGCAATGGCTGGTGCTTTGTTGCTTATCTCTCTTGGTACAGGTTTGTTCAAGGGTAACTTGCAGGTTATGGTAGGTAACTTGTATGACGATCCTAAGTTTGCAAGCAAGCGCGATGCTGGTTTCAGCGTATTCTACATGGCTATCAACATCGGTGCTATGTTCGCTCCTACAGCAGCTATCGAGATTATGAAATGGGCTCAGAGCGCTCTTGGCGTAAGCGAGGCCGACTCATATCACTTCGCATTTGCTGTTGCATGTGCATCACTCATCGTGTCTATGGCTATATACTATGCTTTCCGCAGCACATTCAGCCACACCGATCGCCGCAAGGCCGATGTTACCAAAGGTGAGAACAACGCCGATGAGCTTACTCCTGCACAGACCAAAGAGCGTATCGTATGTCTTTGCCTTGTTTTTGCAGTGGTTATATTCTTCTGGATGGCGTTCCACCAGAATGGTTCTACATTGACATTCTTTGCACGTGACTATACTGCAACAAGCTCTACAGGAATACAGAGCATGGCTTTTGATGTTACAAACCTTGTATTTGCAATATTCATCGTTTACGGTTTGTTCGGTCTTTTCCAGAGCACAACAGCAAAGGGTAGAGGTGTTGCCGCTGCAGTTGTTGTAGCTGCTGTTGCCGGTTTGATTTACAAATACAATTCACTTGCTGAGGTTACAGAGGTTAGCGCACCTATCTTCCAGCAGTTCAACGCTTGCTTCGTGGTTGCATTGACACCTGTTTCAATTGCTATATTCGGTGCTTTGGCAAAGAGAGGCAAAGAGCCTTCAGCTCCTTTGAAGATTGGTTTGGGTATGTTGGTTGCAGCTGCAGCATACATACTTCTCACAGCCGGTTCATTGGGCTTGCCTGCTCCTGAAATGGATGCAGCCGGTCAGCCTATGCACATGGCTAACGTATCACCGAACTGGTTGATTTCAACATACCTCGTGCTTACATTTGCCGAGTTGTTGCTCTCTCCAATCGGTATCTCATTCGTAACAAAAGTTGCGCCTCCAAAGTACAAGGGTATGATGATGGGTGGCTGGTTCGTAGCTACAGCTATCGGTAACTTCCTTGTTGCTATACCTGCTCTTATGTGGGGTGCTTCATTGACTGTTGTTTGGGGTGTTCTGACAGGTATCTGTCTGCTTGCTGCGTTCTTCGTGTTCGCAATCCTCAAGCGTCTTGAAGCTGTTGCCAAGTAATAGTTACATTACATAATATTTCGGGCGAGTGTCATACGGCACTCGCCTTTTTTTGGCAAAAATTAATAGTTGTCAAAAAAAATGTTATAACTATTGCTTTTAGATTTTAAATTAATAAATTTGTAACCAAAGGTTACTTTTTGCAGTCGTAACACCTGAAAACGGTATGGTATATGTAGCTTTACCAACAGAAAAGCAATACCGTTTGCCATTCTATTTGGCAATGGAGGAGTATATTGCACAGGAATTTCCTGCGCAAGACTATTTTTTCATGTGGAAAGTCTCTCCAACGGTAATTTTTGGCCGAAACCAACTCATTGAAAGCGAGGTCAATATCGATTACTGCAAATCAAAAAATATAGAATTTTATCGTAGAAAAAGTGGTGGCGGCTGTGTGTATGCCGACGAAGGCAACATCATGCTTTCGTATATAACACCCGACACAAATGTGAATTTCACTTTCAACCGATATATGCTAATGGTTGAAAATGCCTTGCAGAAATTGGGTATCGACGCAAAAACAACGGGGCGCAACGACATTCTCATTGCAGGCAGAAAGGTCTCGGGAAATGCTTTCTATCATCTTCCTTGTCGCAGCATTGTGCATGGAACAATGCTCTACGATACCAACATCGAATATATGGCCGGTGCAACAACTCCCTCATCTTCTAAATTGGAGAGCAAGGGGGTGCAGTCGGTACGTCAGCATGTAACTACCATCAAGGAGCATCTGGACATAACAATAGAAGAGTTTCAGGAATATTTGTATAGAACACTTTGCGATAAAGTCATTACACTAACTCATGAGGATATTAATGCTGTCGAGGAGATTGCAAAGGAGTATTATACTACAGAATTTATATATGGCAAGAACCCGTCGTATGGCTTGTCGAACAGAAAACGAATAGAGGGAGTTGGCGAATTTATAATAGACCTTGTTGTAAAAGACAATGTAATACGAAAAGCCAATCTTTCGGGCGATTTCTTTATAGTTGGCGATATCGACGGCATGCTGCTTTCCAAACTTAAAAACATATCCTACACTAAAGATGCTGTAGAAAAAGCTCTCGATGAAGTGGTGTGCGAAAATGTTATAATGAACCTGAAGAAAGAACAACTTATAAACTTAATATTTAACTGACCTATGGAGAATAAAAGAACCTGTCTTTATGACAAACATGTTGCTTTGGGTGCGCTTGTAAGCCCTTTTGGTGGCTTTGATATGCCAATCCAATATACCAATATCGTTGACGAGCACAACGCTGTGCGCCAGGCATGCGGTGTGTTTGATGTTTCGCACATGGGTGAAGTTCTTGTAACCGGTGCCGAGAGTGAAAAGTTTGTGAATTACATATTTACAAACGACATTGCGGGTGCGCCCGACGGAAAGATTTTCTATGGCATGATGTGCCATCCTTCAGGTGGTGTCGTTGATGACCTTCTCGTTTACAAAATGGCTGAACAACGATTCTTCCTTGTGATAAATGCTTCGAATATAGATAAAGATGTCGCATGGATTGCGGAACATGCAAAAGATTTCGACGTTGTTGTTGAGAACCAAAGCGAAAAGTATGGCGAGGTAGCAGTTCAAGGTCCTAAAGCAGAGGATATTGTGGAACGTGTGCTTGGTATAGGGTGTAAAGAATTGGCCTTCTATACCTGCAAGGAGGTTGAATATAATGGCGAGACAATAATAATAAGCCGCACCGGCTATACAGGCGAAGATGGTTTTGAGATATACGGCTCACACGCCTTTATAAATGAGGTATGGGATAAGCTGCTTGCAAGTGGAGAGGTGAAGCCTTGTGGCTTGGGTTGCCGCGATACCTTGCGTTTTGAAGTTGGCTTGCCACTCTATGGCGACGAACTTGCCGATGACATAACACCACTTGAAGCAGGCCTTGGTATGTTCGTGAAACTCGATAAGGATTTCATAGGCAAAGAGGCTCTTGCAAAGCAAAAGGCCGAAGGATTAAAACGTAAGATTGTTGGCATTGAACTAAAAGACAAAGCAATTCCACGTCACGGATACGATGTTGAGGTTGATGAAAAAGTGATAGGTGTTGTTACTACAGGATATAACTCAATATCTACAGGCAAGAGTGTGTGTATGGCTATGCTCGACATTGAGTACACAAAGCTTGACACAGAGGTTGCAGTACGCATCCGCAAGAAAGTTTTCCCTGGTGTGGTAACCAAGAAACGCTTTTACGACAAGAATTACAAGAAATAACCATAATAAACTAATAACTTATAACTTAAAAACCATGAGTAAAATTATTGAAGGGCTCTATTATGCAGAGTCACATGAGTATGTGAGAGTAGAAGGCGAGTATGGCTATGTAGGTATCACTGATTATGCACAGCATGAGCTTGGTAACGTTGTTTATGTTGACATGCCGGGAGTTGACGACGAAGTAACAGCCGGTGAGGATTTCGGAGCTGTAGAGAGTGTTAAGGCTGCGAGCGACCTTATATCTCCTGTTAGCGGAACAGTTGTTGAAATCAACGAAGCTCTTAACGACAATCCTGAACTTGTGAACAGCGACCCATACGAGAACTGGATTATCAAAGTTCAGTTGTCCGATGTTGCAGAGGTTGAGAACCTTATGTCGGCCGAAGCTTACAAGGCGATGATAAACGAATAAATTAATACGGGCAATAGGGGTGTTTGCCCTTATTGCCTTTTTTATTTCAATAACAATGAAATATTTTCCTCATACTCAACAGGATATTGAACAGATGCTTTCTGTTGCGGGGTTGAGCTCTATGGATGACCTATATGGCGAGATACCCCAGCAGTTGCTGTTCAATCGCGAATTTGACCTCCCCGAGGCAATGTCCGAGGTGGAGATACGCAGATTTTTTGAAACACTCGGCAAGAAGAACTCACAGCTTGTCTGTTTCGCGGGTGCCGGTGTTGAGGATCATTATTCGCCATCGGTTATTGCTCCGGTAATTTCCCGTGGTGAATTTCTCACAGCATATACTCCTTATCAGCCCGAGATATCACAGGGCACATTGCAGTATATATTCGAATATCAGTCCATGATATGCGAACTGACAGGTATGGACGTTACCAATGCTTCGATGTACGACGGCACCACAGCCACAGCCGAAGCAATGATGATGTGCATCGCCATTGCTAAAAAACGCAATAAGGTGCTTGTGTCGGAGACAATGAATCCACGTGTTAGAAATGTGGTTGAGACATATGCCAAGTATCAGGGTGTTGTTGTTGAAACCATTACCGAAAAGAATGGCGTAACCGACCTTGCCGACCTTGAGACAAAACTTGCCGCTGATGATGTGGCTGGTGTAATTCTTGCACAGCCCAACTATTACGGCATTGTAGAGGATTATACAGGCGTAGCCGATATGTGCCATGCCAAGAAGGCTATGTTCGTCATGAATGCCAAGCCATCGGCTCTTGCTGTGCTGAAGACACCTGCAGAGTGGGGGGCAGACATCGCGTGTGGCGATGCCCAGTCGTTGGGTATCCCAATGTGTTATGGTGGCCCTTATGTAGGTTATCTTGCATGTACCAATGCCAATGTACGCAAGTTGCCCGGACGCATTGTGGGTGCAACAACCGATGTTGATGGCAAACGTGCCTTTGTGCTTACATTGCAGGCCCGCGAGCAACATATACGTCGCGAAAAAGCTAACAGCAACATCTGTTCCAACCAATCGCTCATGGCATTGTATGTAACGATGTATATGTCGGTCATGGGACATCAAGGCATGCACGATGCCTGCTCGTTGTCCTACAGCGGAGCGCATTATCTCGCCGAACAGCTTGTGGCTACAGGCAAATGCAGCATGGCTTTTGACAAACCGTTCTTTAATGAGTTTGCGGTAAAGACATCAGTTCCTGCATGTAAAGTACTCGATGCTCTTGCGGCCGAAGGAATTTTGGGCGGTGTGCGCATAGCCGATGATATGTTACTCGTTTGCGTAACCGAGCAACGTACAAAAGAGGAGATGGACAAGTTTGTAGAAACAGTAAAAAACATTTAAGGGAGGGATTGCTATGATAAGAAATTATGACAAATTGATATTCGAGCTTTCCAAAGAAGGCCGTATAGGGTATTCTCTTCCAAAGAATGAACTGAAAGAAAAACATTGTATTTGTGAATTACCTGCAAACCTTAAACGCGAATCCAAACCATGTTTGCCACAGGTTACAGAGTTTGAGGTTGTACGTCACTATACAAACCTCTCGAACAAGAACTTTGGCGTTGATACAGGCTTTTATCCCTTGGGCAGTTGTACAATGAAATATAATCCTCGTATCAATGAGGAGATAGCATCGTTGCCGGCATTTGCATCGCTTCATCCTGAAGCACCTGTAGAAGCAACGCAAGGAGCACTTGAGGTTTATTATAACCTTGCAGCATCACTCGCCGAGATAAGTGGTCTTTCGGCCTTTACGCTCAACCCCTATGCCGGTGCACATGGCGAGCTTACAGGCTTGATGATTATGCGCTCTTATCACTTGCAACGTGGCGATGCCAAACGTACAAAAGTTATTGTGCCCGATAGTGCCCATGGAACTAACCCTGCAAGTGCAGCTGTCTGTGGTCTGGAGATTGTAGAGGTTAAATCGACAGCAAACGGAACAGTGGATGTGGAGGATTTGAAACCATTGCTCGACGACACCATTGCGGGAATTATGATGACCAATCCTAACACTTTGGGTATTTTTGAGACCGAGATTCCCGAGATTGCACGTCTGGTGCATGAGTGTGGCGGTTTGCTCTATTATGATGGTGCCAACCTTAACGCAGTTCTTGGCAAGTGCCGTCCGGGTGATATGGGCTTCGACATTATGCATATAAACCTCCACAAGACATTCTCTACACCTCATGGTGGTGGTGGCCCGGGCGATGGTCCTGTTGGAGTTCGTGCAGGGCTTGAGCATCTATTGCCCAATCCACAAGTTAAGAGAGATTCCGAAGGTAAATTCTATCTATGTACCGATGAAAACTCAGCCGGTTGCGTATCGAATTTCCTTGGTAACTTTGGTGTGTTGTTGCGTGCTTACACATATATCCTCACTCTAGGTCGTGAGAATGTGAAGATGGTAGGTCCTCTAGCAGTGCTTAATGCCAACTACGTGAAAGAGTCGCTCAAAGGCGAATATTACTTGCCTATCGAGGGTGTGTGCAAACATGAGTTTGTGTTTGATGGTCTTGCCGACAAATCGACAGGCGTAACCACACTTGACATTGCAAAGCGATTGCTCGATTATGGCTATCATGCTCCTACTATATACTTCCCGTTGCTGTTCCATCAGAGCATAATGATAGAGCCAACCGAGACAGAAAGCAAGGAGACACTTGACGAGTTTATTGCAGTGATGAAACAGGTGGCAAAAGAGGCTATTGAAAACCCCGATGTTGTTAAGAATGCACCACACGACACCCCTGTGCGCAGACTCGATGAAACAACAGCCGCACGATTCCCAAAGACAACTTATAGACAGTTGAAGGGATAATCATAACGAAAAAAATAACGATGCATCTAAAAAATATGCATCGTTATTTTTTTACATATATACTTTTCACTATCTTCGCATCGCGTTTTGCCGAATTTTCGTGCCAGTGAGTAGGGAAACCTGTTTTCACGCAACGAGCGCAGTCGAAAATGCGTAAGTTGTGCAAAGAGAAAGAAATAAACCGAATTTTCGTGCCAGCGAGTGGGAAACCTGTTTTCACGCAACGAGCGCAGCCGAAAATGCGGAAGTTGTGCAAAGAGAAAGAAATAAGCCGAATTTTCGTGCCAGCGAGTGGGAAAACTTGTTTTCACGCAACGAGCGCAGCCGAAAATGCGATGTTTGTGTAAGAATAAATATGTAAGCCGAATTTTCGTGCCAGCGAGTGGGAAAACTTGTTTTCACACAACGAGCGCAGCCGAAAATGCGGAAGTTGTGCAAAGAGAAAGAAATAAGCCGAATTTTCGTGCCAGCGAGTGGGAAAACCTGTTTTCACGCAACGAGCGCAGCCGAAAATGCGGGATTTATGAAATAAATGCCGAATTAGCTCAGTTGGTAGAGCAACTCATTCGTAATGAGTAGGTCTGGGGTTCGAGTCCCCAACTCGGCTCTCATGATAGGCTTGTGCCTATCTTTTTTATTTATATCTGTTCTATTTACTTCGCTACAGACAAAGCTGTACTTCTTAGCACAGAATACACCTGTTCGCATATTTTTTGCATCCCTGCATAGGTGGGGTGGGCATCTGTTTTTTCAATATCCTCCAACACAATGTTTGTTACATCATAATGATCACACACCTTCTGTATTGACTTAGCATAGGACTTGGTAAGCCCGGGAACGCCATCGGTGCCGCTATTGGTGATGTTGTATATTATGGCGTCAGGATAATGTGTTTTAAGGCTTGCAAGTAGTTTGCTGAAGGCAGGGCGGAAACATCTCAAGTCGGCATAGCTCCAGTTTTTATGAACGTAATCGCCAAGTTCCACTTTAGCCCAGCAGTCATTAGTGCCACCAAACACAAGTATTATATCCGGGCTACCATTGTAATCGATGCCATTGGAATTTGTTCCTACGCGATTTGTAAAGGAGAGGTCGGTACCTGTTACGTCTATGCCATTGTAATGCGTGTTCGAAACAACAGAGCCAGAATAAGAGTTTGATATCTCAAGTTCAAATTCAGGCTTTTGACACAACATGTACCACCAAGTTTTCTCTACAGATGTTACATCGGTATTACCCATATGTGGATAATAAACGAAGTAGTTGTTGGGATTTCCCTCCATATCCCTGTTCGACCATCCTTCATATGTGGAATAGCTGTCTCCTATTATGGAAACCTTCATTACCAACCCTTCAGGCCATACTGGTACTTCAGGCTCTCCCGGAATCTCATTCTCACATGAGTACAGTATCATGGATATCAAAAGAGAAGTTAATGCCAAATAGTATAATTTCATAAGTTATATTCTAATATTATTTTACTCTCCGCTGCAAGGAAAAGACTGTTGTCCAAAGGCAAAACCATTACAAAATCCTTATCGGTGCTACCGGTACCAAAATCAAAATCGTTTTTCGATCCAAATGTTACAGCATATCTGCCATTGAAGCCGAATTGTGAATAAAAAGTCGCCAGGCCATCATCGGCGGGTAGGGTAAAAATGGCTTTATATCCTTCAGCTTGCGCTTTTTCAATGGCTTGCCTTATCAGTTTGGTGGCGTAACCTTGTCCGCGTGCATTGGCATCGGTGGCAACAGCATATATATATGCGACCTTTGAACCATCAAACTCGAAAGGAATAATGTGGAGCATCGACACAATTTTTCCATCCTGTTCAATGCAGAGCATATTATCGGCATTGTAGAAATCGTTGATAAATGATGAGATAAACTCATCGCTGTCGCCAAAGACCTCTTTCCAGAGACGTTGACATTCTTCTTTTTTGTTTATGTTCCAATTCATGCTATACTCTTTAAAACAAAGTTAATGATTATCTCTATTTTTGCAAAGGGCTTGTGTTTCTATTTTTATTTACCGAATAAATCACTATCTTCGCAAAAGTATAACAAAATCAAATAATATTATGGAAGTAAAGAAATATATACAGGACAACGAACAGCGTTTTTTGGATGAGTTGGCATCGTTGATACGTATTCCGAGTATAAGCGCAAAGGCAGAGCATAAAGAGGATATCATTGCTTGTGCCAACCGTTGGAAAGAGCTCTTGCTCGAGGCCGGTGTTGACAGAGCCGAGGTGATGCCCTCTACAGGCAATCCACTTGTCTATGCCCAGAAAATTGTGGATGCTTCGGCTCCAACAGTGCTTGTATATTCACACTACGATGTGATGCCTGTTGAGCCTCTTGAATTGTGGAACACCAATCCTTTTGAACTTGTTGTAAAAGACGGTCGTATGTGGGCACGTGGAGCCGACGATGACAAAGGACAGGCTATGATTCAAGCCAAAGCTTTCGAGTATGTCGTTAAGAATGGTTTGCTTAAGCACAATGTAAAATTTATCTTTGAGGGCGAGGAAGAGATTGGTTCTCCAAGCCTTAATGCGTTCCTGAAAGAGAATAAAGAGCTTCTAAAAGCCGATATTATCCTTGTAAGCGATACAAGTATGCTTGGTGCCGAGCTACCATCATTGACAACAGGCTTGCGTGGTCTTGCCTACTGGGAAGTTGAGGTAACCGGCCCTAACCGCGACCTGCACTCAGGACATTTTGGTGGTGCTGTTGCCAACCCTATCACCGTGCTTTGCGAGATGATTGCAAAGATGACCGATGCCGACGGCCGTATCACTATTCCCGGATTCTATGACGATGTAGAGGAGCTATCAAAAGAAGAACGTGATATGCTTGCATCAATACCTTTTGACGAAGAAAAATACAAAGCAGCCATAGAGGTTAATGCTTTGCGTGGCGAGAAGGGATATTCTACTTTGGAACGTAACAGCTGTCGCCCTGCATTCGACGTGTGTGGTATTTGGGGCGGATACACAGGCGAGGGTAGTAAGACTGTGTTGCCTTCAAGGGCATACGCAAAGCTGTCGTGCCGTCTTGTAGCACATCAGGATCATGAGAAGATTTCGCAGATGTTCGTCGATTACTTTTCATCGCTCGCTCCCGACAGTGTAAAGGTAAAGATCACCCCTATGCATGGTGGTCAGGGATATGTGTGCCCTATAACATTACCTGCTTATAAAGCTGCAGAGGCAGGCTTTGAGAAAGCCTTTGGAAAGAAACCTCTTGCAGTGCGTCGTGGTGGCAGTATTCCAATTATAAGCGATTTTGAGAAGATCCTTGGAATAAAGACTGTTCTTATGGGCTTTGGTCTTGAGAGTGATGCCATTCACTCACCTAATGAGAATTTCAATCTTGACATTTTCCGCAAAGGTATTGAAGCCGTTGTAGAGTTTTACAAGAATCTATAATAAGAATTTTTGTTAAGATATATTTTGTAGGTTCTCCTTGTGGCAAGATTTCCATAAGGAGAACCTTTTTTGTATATATTCCAAGATTGATTGCAATGAAAAATACCGCTTTTGCCAAAACAGAATGACAGAAAGCAGGATTGAAAAAACAATAACCAACGGAATGTTTTGCAGCAATATTCTCTCTCTATTAAATATATCTAATTTGTTTTTCTTTAAATTTTTAAGTAACTTTGCAAATTCTTTTAAAAAGTGGCTTATTATAGCTTTATTTTACTAAAAAAAGGCAGAAATAAATATAGATAGTTTATGAAAAACAGATTTTTGTTTATCGCAGTGGCGATGTTTTCAACATTGGGTATGAGTAGCAATGCCGTTGCGATGAATTCGCAAAGCGACACATCAAGCAATGCAAAATTGAAACAAGATTCAATATACACCAAGATTACAGGTAAGGATAGCTTTGAATGTAACTCGGTTGTTAATGTTATTGCTAAGGGCGATACATTCTACGTTGAGATGCCTGTAGAACTTATGGGACGCGAGTTCCTTGTAACAAACCGTCTGCAAAAGGTGCAACAGGAACTTAACGATGCCGGAGTGAACAAAGGAATCGTATATCAGAACCAATCACTGACATTTGAAGTTGATTCTCTTTTCAAAAATGTAACTATACGTCAGCAAAGAGTAACTCCGGAAGTTCCGAGTGATGATGCCATAAAGGCTTCTGTTGACAATAATTATGTCAATCCCATTCTGGCACGTGTAAAAATTGATGCTGTGTCGCCCGAGAAACAATCGGTAGTATTTCAGGTCAATGAGTTGTTCAACGGCTCAAACAGTTGTATCAACGACCTGTTCAACAATATCAATCTTGGAACAAGCGTTATATCGAATCTCTCTCGTATAATCGATATCAAGGCTTTTGAGAGCAACCTAACAGCAACAGCAGAACTTACAACAAAGGTTATCGAAGGACGTTCGAGTGTGAATGTAACATCTGTTGTTAGTTCAACACTAACCTTGCTTCCCAAAGAGCCTATGATGGCACGCGAAGAGAGCAACAGAGTAGGTTATTTCACAGTGTCGAAGCTTAAATATACCGATAAGCAGCAAGAAGTTGAACACAAGCACTATGTTACGCGTTGGCGTTTGGAGCCTGTGGACAAGGAGGCTTATATGCGAGGTGAACTTGTTGAGCCTGTGAAGCCTATTGTGTTCTACGTAGATAAAGCTATGCCTGCAAACCTTATGCCTTATATTGAGCAAGGTATTCTTGAATGGAATGTTGCCTTTGAAAAGGCTGGTTTCAAGAATGCCGTTCAGGTGGCTGAATATACCGACAGCATTGCAGCAGAGGGCGATGATATGAAATATTCGGTTCTCACACATGCTGCCTCTACCAAGGCAAATGCTATGGGTCCATCAACTATTGACCCACGTTCGGGTGAGATTCTCGAGGCCGATATAATATGGTGGCACAATGTTCAGTCGCTATTAAAGGAGTGGATTGTTGTGCAGACAGCAGCAGTGAACCCTGCAGCACGTAATCACCACCTGTTGCCCGACAGCCTCATGGGTGATGCCGCACGTTTTGTAGCTTGTCACGAGGTGGGACACTCTTTGGGCTTGCGCCATAATATGAGAGCTTCGGCAGCCTATCCTGTCGATTCTTTGCGCTCGGCAAGCTTTACCTCAAAGATTGGTGGCACATCATCGTCTATAATGGACTATGCACGTTTCAACTATATTGCACAACCTCAAGACGGGGTTAAGGTGATGTCACCACATATTGGGCCATATGATATAATGGCCATAGAGTGGGGTTACCGCTGGTATCCAAGCGAAGAGGAAGCAAAGATAGCATTGGATAAACTGTTAAAGGAACACAACCAGCCTTTGTATAGATATAGCGAGACACAATCGGCACGAACAGCAATTGACCCACGTGCCATGAGTGAGGACCTTGGTGATAACGCAATGAAAGCAGCACGTTTGGGTATTGAGAACTTGAAGAGAGTTGTACCAAACATCGTTGACTGGACAAAAACAGGTGAGCCTTCACAGACATACGATGATGCTGCAAAACTCTATGCCGGTGTGCTCTTCCAATGGAGTTTGTATCACTATCACGTAATGGCAAACATTGGTGGAATCTATCTCGAAAATACAATTGTGGGCGATGGACAAAAAACTTTTGAATTTGTAGAGAAAGAGCGTCAGAAAGATGCTGTACAGTTCTTACTCGATGATGTCCTTGGATATCCACAATGGTTGTTCGGCGCAGAGATAACCGACTATACTTACTTCTTGCGTAACACTCCTGTAGGTTTGATAGAGGAACATCCTCATTTCTTCCTGCGTAACCAACAGAATTATGTGCTATGGGATTTGCTCAGCAACGAACGTATAATGCGTATGCTTGAAAACGAATATAAGAATGGTGAGAATGCATTTACAGCATATGAGATGATGGATATGTTGCACAACCATATCTTCGCATTAACAAAGAAAGGAAAGAAACTCGATGTAATGCAACGCAGTTTGCAAAAGAGTTTTGTAGATGCTCTTATAACTGCAGCCGATAAGGGTCAAGGACTTAAACTAAATAAAAATCTTGCCGAGAAATACGAGCACCATCCATTGCTTGATGATGCCACAAACCGATGCATCTGCTGCGAAGAGTCTATGGTGCAGCGCGGTCTTTCATCGGCTCCACGTACACTAAAGTTGAGTTCGGGACAGGTAGATCGTACCGGTGATGCCATAAGCATTAAACGTGGCGAGATGATTAAAATTCTCAACTTGTTGAAAAAGAAAGTGAAATCGGCAAACAGAGAAACCGAACTACACTATCTTGATTTGATTAATCGTATTCAGGACGCCCTTGACCTACCTAAAAATTGAATGAGAAGATAATATGACTACAAGAAGATATACATATTTATTAATATCCTTGCTCCTGCCTTTCTCGTTGTTTGCACAAGAATTGACGATAACGGGTAGGGTGCTTGACGGTGATTTTGACAATGCGCCACTGGCTGGTGCAACAGTCAAGGTGGAGAATAAGGATGATGACGGGTCAATACAAGGAACAGCGACCGACATGGATGGCAAATTCTCTCTCAAGATTACAAATGAAGTAGAAGAATTCTCGGTAAGTTTTATAGGTTACGAAACTGCTTTTGTAAAGATTGAAGAGGGCCGCCAAGAGTATGAGATTGTGTTACGTTCCAATTCGAACAAGATAAACGAAGTGGTGGTAACCGGTTATCAGAATATCGAACGCCGACGTTTGACATCGGCTGTTACCACTGTAAATATTGCCGACGGAAAAATTGGTGCAATCACAAATATAGACCAGGCTCTTGCAGGACAGGTTGCCGGACTTTCAACAGTTGTGTCGAATGGAGCACCGGGCGCACCGGTGAAAATAAGAATCCGTGGTACAGCATCATTGGTTGGAACACAAGATCCTCTGTGGGTACTCGACGGTATGCCATTGGAAGGTACAGATATTCCAGCAATGGAAGAACTTAAAGAGATTGACAATATTTACCAGACGTCAATTGCCGGTATAAATCCATCGGACATTGAGAATATCACTGTACTGAAAGATGCTGCTGCCACAGCCATATATGGTGCACGTGCAGCAAACGGTGTTATTGTCATTACAACCAAGAAAGGTAAGGTGGGTAACGCGCAGATAAATGTATCGACCAAGCTTACGGTAAACCCAAACATAGACCTCAGTCGCTTGAACATGCTCTCATCTGCCGAAAAAGTTGGATTGGAACTTGACCTATTGAGATCTGATTATTCTTATCGTAGCACCAAAGGCTCAGTAGCACAGTTGCTATCGCAATATAGTGAAATTGATGCTTACAAGAATGGCGGATTGAGTGCCTTGTCACCTGATGCTCAGAATGCGATAAATACACTTAAGGCTGTAAATACAAACTGGAACGACATTCTTATGCGCGATGCATTTAGCCAGGAATATAACATCAGTATATCGGGCGGAACCGAAAAGGTGAACTACTATACATCTGTAGGATACAACAACGAGCAAGGTAATGTCAAAGGAGTAGGGAACAACCGCTTTAACGTAACATTGAAAACAGACTACCGCATAAACCGTTTCTTGAAGCTAGGTGCATCGGTCTATACCAACCAGCGTAAGCAAAACACTTACCTCACCGACTACAACAGCTTTACCAACCCTATATACTATTCGCGCATTGCCAATCCATATCAGACTGTTTATGATGCCGACGGCAATTATGCGTACGACAAGAATGTAGAGGGACGTGCCGATACCGATTTGGATTTCAACATCATTGAAGAACGTGCCAATACCTCAAATGTGCGCACCGATCGTTCGATGATGGCTCTCTTTGACGCTGTGTTCAACTACCACGATATGTTCAAGGTAACATCACAGTTGGGATTGCAGTACGACGGCTACAAACTCGACCGCTATGCAGGTGAGGAAAGCTATGCCATGAGATACGAGATGTATGACAAGCGTTATAACGGAGTAACATTCCTGCCCGAAGGCGGTATGCATAAGGTAAATCATAGCAACTCGTTCCAATGGACCTGGAAGACTATGGCAGAATATCGCCAGACATTCAACAAGCACCATGAATTTGAGATTATGCTCGGTACCGAACTACGTCGCATAGAGGTCGAAACAAACTATGCCGTGTCCTATGGCTACGACCCTCGTACATTGACTACACTGCCGGTGATGTTCCCTACACAGGGTGTTGCTGAGAGAAATCCGCTCTCTTCGGAGACCTTTACCGAGAATGCTTTTGCATCGTTTTTCGCTACAACATCTTATACATTCAAGAACCGATATACTATTGGTGGAAGTGTACGCTTTGACGGCTCTGATGTGTTTGGTGTAGCAAAAGAATACCGTTTCTTACCACTATATTCGGTGAGCGGTCTATGGAGAGTAAAAGAAGAAGAGTGGATGCAGAATGTTGATGCAATAGACAATCTTGGCTTGCGTGTTTCATACGGTATCCAGGGAAACATTGACAAGAACACATCGCCTTATCTCATTGGTAAGCTCGACAAGACACAAATTCTTCCGGGCAAGGTAGAGGATGTAATACAGGCCGAAACAGCGCCAAACCCAAATCTGCGTTGGGAAAAGACAAAAAATGTGAATGCAGGTATTGATTTTGCAGTGCTGAACAGAGCGATAAGCCTTACAGCCGACTACTATTACCGTCGAAGCACCGATCTCATTGGTATGCGTATGTTACCGCTTGAGACAGGCTTCTCTTCTACAACAATCAACTGGGCAAGCATGGAGAACCAGGGTGTTGAAGTGAGCCTTGCAACACGTAACATATATACCCATGATTTCCTTTGGACAACAAATTTAAATGTGGGCTATAACAACAATAAAGTTTTACAAGAGAGTGTTGCCGAAAATGCGACATATCCTTCGCGCGAGGGATACCCTGTAGGTGCCATATTCGCATACAAAACAGCAGGGCTCGACGATGCCGGATATCCCCTCTATATGACAAAGGAGGGCAATGCCGTGCCTGCAAAAGATTTCTTTAATCTTGACAAGAACGGTGCGCCACAGATGAGTGCTGCAGAACAGCGTAACCTTTACACCTATATGGGAAGTAGTGATCCCCTAATATCGGGAGGTTTTATTAATACATTTGAATACAAAAATATTTCATTGAACATCAATTTGGCTTTCAACCTTGGTGCAACGGTAAGAGTACAACCTACATACAGCCCATTGTTCTACGATAGAGGATTGAATACCAACAGAGATATTCTTGACCGTTGGACAGTGGATAACCAGGATGGCAAGTTACCGACACTGATGTCGAACGACGGTATTCATAATTCCGAGATTGCATTCTATGAGAACTATTCATCATATGGTATGCTCGATATATGGGTGAAGAAATGCAATTATCTGCGTTGCCAGAGCGTACGTCTGGCATATAGGTTCGACGGCAACTGGATGAAAAAGATCGGTGTGCGCACAGCATCGGTTTCACTCGAAGGACGCAACCTCTTTGTGGTGGCAAGCGACTATACAAATTACCTCGATCCCGAGACGATGGGTAACCCATATGCAACACCATTGCCAAAGAGTGCTATTTTTAGTTTGAATGTTGGTTTTTAAGAAAATCGTTAAGTGAACTATGAAAAAATATATAACAATACTATTTGCAGCATTGCTTTTTGTCGGTTGTGACGATTTCCTTGACATACATCCAACCGGTAAGATTATTGCCGAGACAGGCGAGGAATACAGAGCATTGTTGACCGATGTCTATTCCAGATTTCCCGAGGACCGTGGTCTCACAACTTTACGTAGCGATGAGATTACAGCAAGCTATAAGTCGTTGACAGGTATGGATTACGACTCATATTTCGATATCTGGAACTGGACCGACTATAACCGTAACCCATCGGCACTATATTTCGGTTGGCGTAGCTACTACCATTCATGTTATATTGCCAATTATATAATAGAGCATAAGAACGAGATAACCAAAGCCACTCAAAAAGATATTGACCAGATGGTGGGCGAGTGCTATATGATGCGTGCGTATGTCCACTTTCTATTGGTAAACCTGTATGCCCCGGCATATACACATTGTGAACCCGAGTCAACACGCGGAGTGCCTTTGTCGCTCAAAGCAGACGTGAATGCGGTGCTGAAGTGCAGCAGTGTAGAGCAAGTGTATAAACAAATCCTTGAGGACATCGATTCTGCAGCAGTATATATGAATGTGGAGCGATGGGACGAGGGACTGAACTACCGCTTCAACACTACAACAGCAAATGCCTTGCGTGCAAGGGTAGCTCTTTATATGGGCAATTGGAATCTTGCTTTGCAAGAGGCAAAAAAAGTTATTGAAAAATACCCCGACCTTGAAGATTTAAACAACAGCAGTGCATTGTTGCCTACAAACTATAAGTCGGTTGAGTCTATTATGGCACTTGAGCAGGTTATTACTTCGCAGTTGATGAATATTGGCTATGTAGAACCTGAGCTACTTAACATCTACAGCTCTGGTGACCAACGCAAGAAAAAATATTTTGTAGCAAAAACTTTAAAGGATTGGAAGATAAGAGAACGAAACTCAAGTGAGGAGCGTTGTACATTCCGTGCCGGAGAATTTTATCTAATTGCAGCAGAAGCAGCCAACGAGTTGAATATGAAAAATGATGCTTTAAGCTACATCAAGGCACTAATGAGTAAACGTTATAACTCAAAGGATTATGAAACAGTGTCTGCTGCTTTGGATGCTTTGGGACAAGAGGCTATGCGTGTAGAAATAGCAAAGGAGCGTCAAAAAGAACTTGCATATCAGGGCCATCGTTGGTTCGACTTGCGACGCACAACACAGCCTGAAATTAAAAAGGTATATGCTGAAAGTGACGAAGAATCGAAAACATATACTTTGGAACAAGGAGACGAGCGTTATACATTGCGTTTTCCTGGCGATGCAGTAGCTGCAAACCCGGAGATTGAAAAATGGAATTAAATGAGAAACTTATTTATTATATTATTAACTTTTTAAATTTTCAACAATGAAAAAATTTTTACTTTTAATCGCTGTTGCGTTGTTTAGCACCGCAACTTACGCACAATTGTGGAATGCTTCTATTTCTGCAGTAGGTGCAATGGATGCAGTTGATTTCAATTCTCCTGCAGCTATGGACAAGGATGGTAACCTCTATGTTACCGGTACATTGACAGAGGCTTTTGATTTTGCCGGTCAGGAAGTTGCTCCTTTGGCTCTTGGTGCATACATTGCCAAGTATGATGTGAATGGTAACGAGTTGTTTGCGATTGTTCTTCATGGTTCAATCTCTGTTACTGCTATAACAACTGATGCTGACAACAACTTCTATGTTGCAGGTTCTTATGCCGGTGAGGCATACATCGCAGATGTTGAAGGTGTTACTGGTGAGTATGTGACTGTGACAAACTCGGAGGAGGATAGCAGAACAGCTGCTTTCATTGCAAAGTACGATGCACAGGGTAATCTTTTGGCTGTGAAATCTTATGAGGCTGTTACAAATGCACCTATGATGGATGTGTATTATGGTAATCCAGCATCTGTTTCTATTGAAAAAATTGCTGTTACAGGTGCAAATGTGTATGCTCAGTTGAGATACAATGGTGATGTTGTCCTAAACGAAACATCTACATTGGTTTCAAAATATGTTTTTGCTTGGGGATTCTGTTATTTGGATTGTGCAAGTACAGCATTGATTTCTTATGATGTAAACTTGGAGAATCCTTCAACTGTTGCAGAATTGGCAATTACTGATGATGGTGGTGATGCAACATCAATCAGCTCATTCAACTTTGCAGTTGACGGTGACAATGTATATGTAGCAGCATTGACAAAGGGTGACCTTGTACTTACAACATCTGCAGGTTCTGAAACATTCAATTTTGAGTACGATGGTATGGGTACAACAGAAAGCGGTGCAATTGTGGCGAAGGTTGGCGCAAAGGCTGTTAAATTTTCAAATATCCCAACATCAGTATATGCACCAAATGAAGAAATTGTAGCTATGGATATCCGCGATAACAAGATTTATCTTGCAGGTGCATTCGGCGTTACTTGTGCTTTTGACACTACAAAGGTTGCTGTAGGTGCAAGCGATGTTTTTGTAGCTTCACTTGATGCAGAAGAGTTGACAACTAACTGGGTATATACTAATGCTAACGACGAGGGCGAAACAAATAAGTACTACGAGGAGGTAACAGCTGTTGCGTTCGGTAATGAGCATGTATATGTTGTAGATGCAATTACAAATATGAACAACGAGGAAGCACCTGTTGCTAAGAACTATGCAGTTTCATACGAGGGTGTTGCAAACGAAGGTATTATCATTCCTGCAACTGCTATAGCATACAACGAGAACAATGTTGCTGTTATCAACTACACAGATGCAACATATATCACAATGTTCGGTGCTGAGTTGACAAACTCTATCGAGTCTGTTGTTGTTGAAACAGAGAACAACGCTATCTATGACCTTACAGGTCGTTGTGTAGAGAACGCTACTAAGGGTATCTACATCATCGGTGGCAAGAAGGTTCTTGTTAAGTAATTTATACTGACTAAAGTTTTTATACATACAGGCGAGTGGTCGATTATACGGCCACTCGCCGTTGTTTTTGTCTGTAGTATATAAAAAAACTCAAATATGCTTGGCTTTTGACTCACTTGTATTATTTTTGCGTCTGACAAAAAGAATACAAAATATATTGAATTATGGCTTTGCATATAATAGACCACCCATTGGTGCAGCATAAGTTGAGCATTATGCGCGATAAGGAGACTTCAACAATGAAGTTCCGCGAGTTGCTTCAAGAGATTTCTATGTTGATGGGATACGAGATTACTCGTGATATGCCTCTGACATACGAAGAGATAGAGACTCCTCTTATGACAATGAATGCGCCAAAGATTGCCGGTAAAAAGGTTGTCATTGTTCCCATTTTAAGAGCAGGCCTTGGGATGGTTGACGGCTTGATGAAACTTATTCCGTCGGCACGTGTAGGACACATAGGGCTGTATCGCGACGAACTTACTTGCCAACCGATATTCTATTACTACAAGATGCCTGCAAACAAAGAGCGCGCGGTGATTCTTACCGACCCGATGCTTGCTACGGGTGGCAGCGCTTGTGATGCTATCGCTCGCTTGAAAGCCGACGGATTCAACCATATCAGGCTTATGTGTCTTGTAGCATCTCCGCAAGGTGTGGAAACCGTTACAGAGAAACATCCCGATGTGGATATATATATAGCTTCACTCGATGAGGGGTTGAACGAGAAGAACTATATTCTTCCGGGGTTGGGTGATGCCGGAGATAGAATATTCGGTACAAAATAAAAAACTAACATCTTTATTCTGTAAAAATAGTTTCAGTATCATTCTTTTTTATTATCTTCGCAGAGTTAAATCAAGATTATGAAAGACAGGGTAAATAAAAGTAATGATTTTGCGGGATGTAAAAAGAGTCCCGTTACCCCTTTTGCCCCTGTTTATTTTATTATTGATACTATTTTTATGTAAGTTTTATTATAGTCGTTTCGTTTGAAACGACTTTTTTTATATATTAGCGGAAAATATTAGAATTATTTATGGAACCTCTATTACATGAATGTGGCGTTGCGATGATTCGCTTGCGTAAACCCTTGAATTACTATCAGGAAAAGTATGGTACATGGGCTTATGGTATGAACAAGTTGTTCTTGTTGATGAATAAACAGTATAACCGTGGTCAACAGGGTGCCGGTATTGCTTGTGTGAAGTTGAATGCTTCTCCTGGTGAGGATTATATGTTCCGTGAAAGAGCTGAGGGCTCAGGTGCTATTTCTGAGGTTTTTGATTTGGCAAACAAGAGTCTGCTCTCACATCCAAAGGAGATGAAGAACAATGCCGATTACGCATATCGTCATTTTGGTTTTGCCGGTGAACTATATATGGGACACTTGCGCTATTCTGCAACAGGAAAAACAGGTATGCAGTATGTTCACCCATTCTTGCGCCGTAACAACTGGAGAGCAAAGAACCTTGCGCTTTGCGGTAATTTCCATATCACAAACGTGGATGATGTGTTCCACGAACTGGTTTCTCATGGTCAGCACCCACGTGTACATGCCGATACATATATAATGCTTGAACTTATGGGCCATCGTCTCGACCGCGAGGTAGAGCGCATCTTTAAAGAGTGTGAAAACGAAGGCCTTAAAGGTATGAATATCACAAATACTATTGAAGAGCGTATTGACGTAGCCAATGTGTTGCGTACATCAACTCCAATGCTTGATGGTGGTTATGTATTCTGTGGCGTTACCGGTAGTGGCGAGATGTTTGCTATGCGTGACCCATGGGGTGTGCGTACAGCTTATTGGTATGCAAATGATGAAATATTCATAATGGCAAGCGAGCGTGCTGCATTGCAGACAGCAATGAACCTTAAAGAAGAAGAGGTTATAGAGTTGAAACCTGGTGAAGCACTTATCGTAAACAAACGTGGTGAAGTGCGTAGCGAACAGATTATATCTCAAAAGGCATTCTTGCCATGTTCATTTGAGCGTATATACTTCAGCCGTGGTAACGACGGTGATATATATAAAGAGAGAAAACTTTTGGGTTCAAACCTAAAGGAACAGATATTGAAGGCTATCAATTATGACCTCGACAATACTGTATTCTCTTTCATTCCAAACACAGCCGAAATGGCATTCTATGGAATGGTTGAAGGTATGCAGGAATTCCTTGACGAATGGAAGATTAAGGAGATTAATTCAGGCAAACAGTTTACTCCCGAAGAGCTGAATGCCATCGTAACCAAGAAAGTACGCCAAGAGAAAGTTGCCAATAAGGATATCAAGATGCGTACATTCATTTCTACAACAGACAAACGTAACGACCTTGCATCATACGTTTACGACATAACCTACGGAACAATAAAGCCAAAGGTTGACAATCTTGTTGTAATTGATGACAGTATTGTACGTGGAACAACTTTGAAACAGAACATTCTCAACATCCTCGATCGTCTTGAGCCAAAGAAGATTGTGGTTGTTTCATCAAGCCCACAGATTCGTTACCCCGATTATTATGGTATCGATATGGAAAAATTTGACCACTTCGTTGCATTCAAAGCTGCTCTTGAGTTGTTGTACGAAAATGGCAAACGTTCGCTCATCGATGAGACATACCGAGCATGTCTTGAGGAGTTGAAGAAACCCGATGCAGAGCAGGTGAACTGCACACGTGCTATCTACAAACCGTTTACAGCCGATGAGATATCACGCAAGATTGCCGATTTGCTTAAGCCTGTTGACCTTAAAGCCGATTTGGAACTTGTATTCCAGAGCCTTGAAGGCTTACATAATGCATGTCCAAACCACCTCGGCGACTGGTACTTCAGCGGTATATATCCAACACCTGGAGGTAACCGTCTAGTGAACGAGGCATTTGTATATCATTATGAGAAGTATTTATATAAGTAAATAATAAATATTAGTATATCATGAAAGAACAACTGAAAAAGGTATTGTTACTTGGCTCTGGTGCTTTACGCATCGGTCAGGCCGGTGAGTTTGACTATTCGGGTTCTCAAGCGTTGAAGGCTCTCCGCGAAGAGGGTATTCAGTCTGTGCTTATCAACCCAAACGTTGCTACTATTCAGACATCAGAGGGTATTGCCGACAAGGTATATTTCTTGCCTGTCGATGTGCATAACGTAGAGGAAATCATCAAAAAGGAGAAACCCGACGGTATTCTTCTTGCATTCGGTGGACAGACTGCACTCAACTGCGGTACAGAGCTCTATCAGAAAGGTATTCTTCAGAAGTATGGCGTAAAGGTACTTGGTACATCGGTAGAGGCTATCATGTACACAGAGGACCGCGACCTCTTTGTGAAGAAACTCGATGAGATTCCTATGAAGACTCCTGTGAGCCAGGCTGTTGAAACAATGGAGGATGCTCTAGCTGCAGCACACCGCATTGGTTTTCCGGTAATGGTACGTTCAGCATACGCTCTTGGTGGTCTTGGTAGTGGTATCTGCCGCGACGAGGAAAGCTTCAAAGAACTTGCAGAGAGCGCATTCACCTTCTCAAACCAGATTCTTGTTGAAGAGTCGTTGAAAGGTTGGAAGGAGATTGAGTTCGAGGTTATCCGCGATGCCAACGACCACTGTTTCACAGTAGCAAGCATGGAGAACTTCGACCCACTTGGTATCCATACAGGTGAATCAATCGTTGTTGCTCCAACCTGTTCACTCACCCCTGAGCAGGTTAAGTTCATGCAAGAGATTTCGGTTAAGGCAATTCGCCACCTTGGAATTGTTGGTGAGTGTAATATTCAGTATGCATTCAATGCCGAGACAAACGACTATCGCGTAATTGAGGTTAACGCCCGTTTGAGCCGTTCATCAGCTCTTGCTTCAAAGGCTACAGGTTATCCTCTCGCATTCGTTGCAGCTAAGATTGCTCTTGGATATACTCTTGACGAGATTGGTGAGATGGGCACACCAAACAGTGCTTATAAGGCACCTGAGCTTGATTATCTTATCTGTAAGATACCTCGTTGGGACTTGACAAAGTTCGCAGGCGTATCACGTCAGATTGGTTCAAGCATGAAGTCGGTAGGTGAAATCATGTCTATCGGCCGCAGTTTTGAGGAGGTTATCCAGAAAGGTTTGCGTATGATTGGTCAGGGTATGCACGGTTTCGTTGGTAACGAACATACACACTTCGACAACCTTGACGAGGAACTTGCAAACCCAACAGATATGCGCGTATTCTCAATAGCATCGGCTCTCGAAGAGGGTTACACTGTTGAGCGCATCAGCGAGCTTACAAAAATTGACCCTTGGTTCCTTGGAAAACTCAAGAACATTGTTGACTACAAACACGTTCTCGAAGGATACAACTCTCTTGAGGAGCTGCCCGAAGAGGTACTACGCAAGGCAAAGGAACTCGGTTTCTCTGACTTCCAGATTTCACGCTTTGTTCTAAAGAACGAGAAGAATATGGAGAGCGGTAACCTTGCTGTACGTGCACGCCGTAAGGAACTCGGTATTCTTCCTGCCGTAAAACGCATCAACACTGTTGCTTCTGAGCATCCAGAACTCACTAACTACCTTTACATGACATATGGTGTCAAGGGTTATGATGTGAATTACTATAAGACTGACAAATCAGTTGTTGTTCTTGGTTCAGGTGCTTACCGCATCGGTTCTTCAGTTGAGTTTGACTGGTGTTCTGTAAATGCTGTTCAAACAGCGCGCAAACTCGGCTACAAATCAATTATGATTAACTACAACCCAGAAACAGTATCAACCGACTACGATATGTGCGATCGCTTGTACTTCGATGAGTTGTCATTGGAGCGCGTACTCGACGTTATAGACCTTGAGCAGCCGGGTGGTGTGATTGTTTCAGTGGGTGGCCAGATACCTAACAACCTTGCAATGAAGTTGCATCGTCAGGCAGTGCCCATCTTGGGTACATCACCATTGTCTATCGACCGTGCAGAGAACCGTCACAAATTCTCTGCTATGCTCGATCAGCTTGGCATTGACCAGCCTGCATGGAAAGAGCTTACAAGCCTTGAGGACATGAAGGAGTTTGTTGACAAGGTTGGTTACCCTGTTTTGGTTCGTCCTTCGTATGTGCTTTCAGGTGCTGCAATGAACGTATGCTACAACGAAGAGGAGTTGCATGAGTTCTTGAAGATGGCAGCTGATGTGTCTAAGGAGTTCCCTGTAGTGGTTTCACAGTTCATGACAGACACAAAGGAGATTGAGTTCGATGCTGTTGCACAGAATGGTGAAATTGTAGAATATGCTATTTCTGAACACGTTGAATTTGCAGGTGTACACTCTGGTGATGCTACTTTGGTATTCCCGGCTCAGAAGATTTACTTCGAAACCGCTCGTCGTATCAAGCGTATTAGCCGTCAGATTGCGAAGGAATTGAATATTTCAGGCCCGTTCAATATTCAATATTTGGCTAAGAATAATGAAATCAAGGTAATCGAATGTAACCTCCGTGCTTCTCGTTCGTTCCCATTTGTATCGAAGATTTTGAAGCGCAACTTTATCGAAACAGCTACTCGCATTATGCTTGATGCTCCATATAGCAAGCCTGATAAGAGTGCATTTGATATTGATTGGATTGGTGTTAAGGCATCGCAATTCTCGTTCTCTCGTTTGCATAAGGCAGACCCTGTATTGGGTGTAGATATGTCATCGACCGGTGAAGTAGGTTGTATGGGTGACGACTTCAACGAAGCATTGTTGAATTCAATGATTGCTGTAGGATTCAGTATCCCACGTAAGGCTGTTATGTTCTCGACTGGTGCTGCGAAATCGAAGGTGGAATTGTTGGAATCAAGTCGTATGTTGCAGAAGAAGGGTTACGAAATTTATGCAACAGCAGGTACTGCTACCTTCTTGAATGCACACGGTGTGAACACAACTCCAGTGTTCTGGCCGGATGAACGTCCTGATGCAGAAAACAACATCATGACCATGATTGCTGATCATAAGTTTGACCTCATCGTGAACATTCCGAAGAACCATACTAAGCGTGAGTTGACTAACGGATACAAGATTCGTCGTGGTGCTATTGATCATAACATTCCTTTGATTACTAATGCTCGTTTGGCTAGCGCATTCGTTAAGGCATTCTGCGAAATGGATGAAAAGGATATCCAAATCAAGTCATGGCAGGAATATTAATTCCTAATCCTATATAATAAGGAAAGAGGAACTCAATTTTGAGTTCCTCTTTTTGTTGCTATTCATTTCTTTTGGTAAGTTGAATTTTTCTTGTGAATTCGAATTCTCCTTGATAAAAACCATTTTGTTTTTTGGTTTGCTTCTTATCGAAGTTGGAAATCAAGACACGTTCTTTATTGTATAGCCCGCCATTTTCTGTGCCGTCGATGTCTTGGATATCTATGGTTGTTTGATTGAAACTGAATCCATTTACTTGATGTCCTGTAAATTTTCCCTTTTTGTCGGTGTATAGTGTATCCGGTAATATCTTTCCTGTATTTGGGTCTCTTTTATCGTTTATTTCTTCGCCTTTTTCGTTAACATATCTTCTTCCTAATGGATGGGTAATTACTACCTGAACATTTTTCAATGGATTTCCTTGTTTGTCGGTTACTTTGCCCGTAACCCGATAATCTACTGATGGAGTACCATACAAAACTCTGATTTCTTTGCTGGTATTACATCCTGCAAATCCAAGTAGTGCCAAAGCTCCGGACAAGATTTGTTCCATTGTCCATCTTCTTCTTTTTACCATATATTTATTCCTTTAAGCGTTTTAAATGACAAAAATATAATTTTCCGTTCTCATCTCGCAAGTGTAGCCCGTTGCCTTTGCAATATCGGAAATACTTACAATCAGCACATTCTCCGGTTTTCATCCAGTTTCTGTCTCGGTAAGGATGGAACTTGTTTTGCCATATCTCCATGAAATCGTTCTCGTAGATGTTTCCTTGGCGGTAGTCTGACCGGATGCTAGTACATGCCGAGATGGAGCCGTCCGCTAAAACGGAACCGATGGTAATCCCTGCGCGACAGGTGAAGAAATGGTTGCGCACTTCGCCTTCATAATTCCCTAAAAAGCCTTCGCATCCGTAACTTACGCCAATGCGTCCTTCTCTGCGTGTCTTGCGGATGAATTCCATCACTTGCCTGAAGTCCTCATTTGAGAGTTGCAATTTGGGCGAGGAGGATGCGCGTCCCATAGGTACGATGGTGGCAATACGCCATTGCTTGACTCCGATACTTATTAAGAATTCTTTGAATTCCTCCAATCTAGGTAGGTTTTGTCTATTGACGCAAGTAACGATATCAAATATAAGTCCGGGCGTGCGAGCCATGAGCTGGATTGCTTTCACGGCGCGGTCGAAGCTTTGTGGATTACCACGCATCCAATTGTGCTCATCTTCAAAACCGTCCAGACTTACGGTAGCTGTATGTAGTCCGGATGCCATAAGGCGGTTCAAGCGTTCTTCGGTCATAGCGAGTCCATTAGTAACCATTCCCCATGGGAAGCCTCGCTCGTAAATGGCCTTTCCACATTCTTCCAAGTCGCTCCGCATCAGCGGTTCTCCACCTGTTACTACGACGAACACTTTGTGCGGATCGGTTTTTGTTGCAATGTTGTCTAGTACCCGTAGAAAATCTTCCTTGGGCATATCGGCATATCCGGCTGTTTTCTTGCAGTCGCTTCCGCAATGTTTGCAGTTCAGATTGCAACGCAGGGTACACTCCCAAAAGAGTTGTCGCAACGGATGCTCCTCTATCTTTTGTTTCTCTGCGTAGCGTGCAATTTCCAATGCCAACTTTCTGCGGAAGGATAGTGGTACAATGTTCATCTAATTCCGAGTTTTAATCTATGCTATAAATGCAAATATAGGAAAAACATTGTATGGATTTGTAGTTTTTTGAAAAAAGAATAGCCGGTGCATCGTAGGTAGGATACACCGGCTTTCTCGTCTAGTTTAGTGCTTTATCGATCATTTATGTTCACAATTTCGAGTGCTGAATGCAACAAGCATCCAAATCATCTTTTCCTGTTCTTTCAAGTAGCCTGTCAGCATATCGGCTGTTACCGCATCGTTGGCTTCGTTTGCCAAGTCGATAAGCTTTCTTTCTTCGGCGATGAAGTGCTTGTATGTGTTCAGAATGTTGTCTACAGCTTCGTGACTACTTGTTACACCCGAGACTTCCGGTATACGTGCCACCTTAAGATATCCGCTGTACTTGTTCTCTGGTGTACCGCCCAAAGTCAGTATTCTTTCTGCAATTTCGTCTACTTTGGTTGCCGTATCATCGTACATGCTTTCGAACTTCTCGTGAAGTACAAAGAATCCACGTCCCTTGATTTCCCAATGGAAGCCACGAAGATTGGTATAATATATTTGGAAATCGGCTAATAGATTTTGTAAAGCTGTCACTACGTTAGCCACTCTTGCTTCGTTCAAATTCAAATAATCCAATGTTCTCATAATTCAATTTATTTAAAGGTTATTGTTTCATTTTGTTTCTGATGCAAATATAAAGGAGAATCTTGCACGTGTCAAACAGATAATTTCTATCTTTGTATAGATGTTTTTTATGTGCTAACTATAAATGCTTGTATGTTATGACTTTACAGCAACTTGAATATATTGTGGCGGTTGATGAATGTCGCCATTTTGCCCGTGCGGCCGAACAATGTAGGGTAACTCAGCCTACGCTCAGTGCTATGATTCAAAAGTTAGAGGATGAATTGGGAGTGCGTGTTTTCGACCGTAATTGCCAACCCATTGCTCCGACTGCAGTAGGTGAGATTGTTATTCGCCAAGCACGCGAGACGTTGCGCCAGTCCAAGGCTATTCATGAAATGGTTCTTGAGGAAAAGGCTTCGATGGGTGGGGTGTTTCGTTTAGGGATATTGCCAACCATTGCACCTTACTTGTTGCCACGGTTTTTCCCCCAACTGATGAGCAAATATAAAACATTGGATATTCAGGTGGCAGAGATGCGTACGAAGGATATTAAGCAAGCATTGATTGAAGGAAAGCTTGATGCTGGTATTCTGGCACAGATAGATGGATTGGAAGAGTTCAACCAAGAACCGCTGTTCTATGAACAATATTTTGCGTATGTTTCTCGAAATAGCGGTTTGTTCGATAAGAGTCCTGTTCGTACTTCTGAGTTGGGTGGCGAGCAGCTCTGGCTTTTAGATGAAGGACATTGTTTCCGCGATCAGATGCTCCGTTTCTGCCAGCTTAAGTCTGCTCAAGTCAGCCAGTTGGCTTATCGTTTGGGAAGCATGGAAACCTTTATGAGAATGGTTGAGAGCGGTAAAGGAGTAACCTTTATTCCAGAATTGGCTACCGATCAAATGGGAGAGAACCAGAAACAGCTGGTTCGTCCGTTTGCCATCCCGGTACCTACCCGCCAGTTAGTAATGATTACCAATAAGTCGTTTGTTCGCCAGACTTTGCTCAAGGCATTGGTTAGTGAGATTCAGCAAAGTGTACCTAAGTCAATGCTGACTTTAAAGGGAACTCAGAAGTTAGTGTAAAGTCTGCTGGCGAAAGCGGAAGTAGAACATCAGTCCAGCGCTGGTCAGACCGAAGGGGAAGGATAGCCAAATGCCAGGCAATCCCCAATTGAAGACAAATCCGAACAAATATCCTGCCGGAAGCGAGATGATGAAATAAGCGATAAAAGCGATATACATGGCCGGTTTTACATCGGCTATGCCCCGCAAGGCGTTGGCATAATTGCATTGCATGCCATCGCCAAATTGGTAGACAATAAACGGAATGATGAGTTGGGCCACTGCTAGGGCTACCGATTCGGTATCAGTAAACCATCCTCCAATGTCCATTCTGAGTAAGAATAGCGGGAGTGATACGCATATAGCCATGGTGAGAATGAGGTGAAATCCTGCGTTGGCCGAATGACGTACATTCGTTGTATCGTTTTGTCCATGGAAGTTACTGACGCGTACGGCTACTGCTGCCGCCATCCCATAATACATCATGTATCCCAATTGTCCGATAGTAAGCATCACTTGATGAGCTGCCAAGGCGATAGCACCCAACCATCCTACCATGATGGTCGCCAAACTGAACGAGGCTGTTTCCATACCCATCTGCAAGGCAACAGGCCATCCCAACTTGTTTAGCAGCATGAAGTCGGCTTTGTTAAGTTGTCCTTTCTTGAAGCCTTCCCGGTAAGGTAGGTAGCGCTTTTTGGTGAAGAAAAGGTAAATGAATCCTGCCAACATAGCTATTCTAGCGAACAAGGTGGCTATACCTGCCCCAGATAATCCCAGTTCTGGAAAGCCGAAATGTCCGTATATCAATACCCAGTTGCCGATGATGTTCAATGTGTTTCCGCCTATCAGCAGCCACATGGGTGTGCGTGTGTCTGTAATGCCGTCGGCAAATTGTTTGAAGGCATTGAATATCAACACGAATACAAGCGACGCAAGTAGAATAAGAAAGTACGGGCGCATCATGGGAAGGAGTTCTTCGGGTTGCCCCAACCGGTGGATATTCAGATAAAGGATACCCATTAGGACTGTAAGCAAGGTAGCCATCAGTCCGTTTGCCCAGAGGCTGTTCTTCAGGGTACGGCCTACGTCTTTATGTTTGCCACTGCCGAAGAGGCTTCCCACAATGGGGGTAAGTCCGTAGGAGAAGCCTGTTGCAAAAATGATAACCAAGTTGAAGAGGTTGTTCACGAAGCAGGCCGAAGCCAGCTCTACGGTGCTGAGATGATCTATCATCAGTGTGTGGGCAAAGCCTAGCACAATCATAGCGAGTTGCACGATGACTATCGCCAAG
>JAZRGV010000068.1:0-35658 GCA_045644465.1 Bacteroidaceae bacterium | reverse complement strand
TCGGCAAAATCAGCCGATGAAATTGTGCTTTTTTGCATTTTTGTCTTGTTTTGATTTACAATGTGTTGCAAATGTAATATAATTTTTGGTCGTTGACAACAAATGGCATTCAGACAATGCATGTTGGCGGAATTTAAGTTTTCGGCATAATATTTTTCTGTTATGCGCGCGTAATTAAAAATAAAAACTTAATTTTGTAAATTGTGATAAAAATCCGCTTCGAAAGATAATACAAAACAGATAAACAGATATGGAAAAGAAATTCAAAAGAACACTTGTGACATCTGCGTTGCCATACGCAAACGGTCCGGTTCACATCGGTCACCTTGCAGGAGTGTATGTGCCTGCCGACATTTATGTACGTTACCTGCGCCTCAAGGGTGAGGATGTTCTCTTCATCGGTGGTAGTGATGAACATGGTGTACCTGTTACACAGCGTGCCCGCAAGGAGGGCATCACCCCACAGGATGTTGTTGACCGTTATCACGGCATCATCAAAGAGAGCTTCGAGGGATTCGGTATCTCGTTCGATGTGTACAGCCGTACAACATCTGAGACTCATCACAAATTTGCTTCGGAATTCTTCCGCAAGCTATACGATGACGGCAAACTCGTTGAGCAAACCTCAAAGCAGTTCTATGATGTCAAGAACGAAAAGTTCCTAACCGACCGCGATGTCGTTGGCGAGTGTCCCTACTGCCACAAACAGGCCTATGGCAACCAATGCGAAGAGGGATGCGGCCGCGCACTTGAACCAACCGAGCTTATAAATCCACGTTCAAAAGAGACCGGTGAGGCACCTGTACTCAAGGAGACAAAGAACTGGTACCTGCCACTCAACGACTACCAACAATGGTTGAAGGAGTGGATTTTGGAGAACCACAAGGAGTGGCGCCCCAACGTGTATGGACAGTGCAAGAGCTGGCTCGACATGGACTTGCAGCCACGCGCCATGACACGCGACCTAGATTGGGGTATCCCTGTACCAGTAGAAGGTGCCGATGGTAAAGTGCTCTATGTTTGGTTCGATGCCCCCATTGGATACATTTCGAATACAAAGGAATTGTGTGACAAAGACCCGGAAAAGCATGGCACATGGGAACAGTGGTGGCAGAGCGAAGATACACGCCTTGTACACTTCATTGGCAAGGACAATATTGTATTCCACTGCATCATCTTCCCTGTAATGATGAAGGCGCACGGCAAATATGTGATGCCCGACAATGTACCAAGCAACGAGTTCCTGAACCTCGAGGACGATAAAATCTCAACATCACGTAACTGGGCTGTATGGCTCAATGAGTACCTCGTCGATTTCCCCGGCAAGCAGGACGTACTACGTTATGTACTCACAGCCAATGCTCCTGAAACAAAGGACAACAACTTCACCTGGAAAGATTTCCAGGCACGCAACAACAATGAACTTGTTGCCGTTTACGGTAACTTTGTGAACCGTGCTTTGGTGCTTACAAAGAAATATTTCGAAGGAAAGGTTCCTGCATGCGGCGAACTCACAGATTACGACAAAGCCATTATTGCCGAGTTCGTTGACGTAAAGGGCAAAGTAGAACACCTGCTTGACCAATACAAGTTCCGCGATGCGCAGAAAGAGGCTATGGAACTTGCACGAATAGGTAACCGTTATCTTGCCGAAACAGAGCCATGGAAGTTGGCAAAGACCGACATGGGACGCGTTGCAACAATTCTTAACCTGTCGTTACAGCTTGTAGCAAACCTATCTATCGTATTCGAACCATTCTTGCCATTCAGTAGCAAGAAACTGCGCGAGATGCTTAACCTCGCATCGTTCGAGTGGGCAAGCCTAGGCAGCGTAAACCTGCTTGCAGAAGGTCACGAACTTGGCGAGGTGGGTCTTCTGTTCGAGAAAATCGAGGATGATACTATTCAGGCACAGCTCGACCGTCTCGACCGAATAAAGAAAGAGAATGAGGCTGCAAACTACAAGGCAAACCCAATACGCCCTGAATGTTCTTTCGACGATTTCATGAAGCTTGACCTTCGCGTAGGTACAGTGCTTGAATGCGCCAAAGTGCCAAAAGCCGACAAGTTGTTGCAGTTCAAGATAGACGATGGCCTTCAGACACGCACGATTCTTTCAGGAATTGCCAAACATTTCAACCCAGAAGAACTTATTGGCAAACAGGTTTGCTTTATCGCCAACTTACCACCACGTACACTCCGTGGCATTGTAAGTGAGGGTATGATTTTAAGTGCCGAGGACAATGAAGGTAAGCTCTCTCTGCTTACTGTTACTCCTCAGGCAAAACCTGGCAGCGAGATAAAATAATTTAAAAGGGAACAAGGCAATGAGTAAAGACAACACGGCAAACAATCTTAAACATACCGTCGCAAAGGGATTTCTTTGGGGCGGCATGAGTAATGCTATATGTCAAGTGCTCAGTCTTTTCTTTGGAATATTTCTGGCACGCATACTTACCCCGGACGATTATGGTCCCATAGGTGTGCTTGCTATTTTCTCTGCCGTTGCCGGTTCTTTACAGGATGGAGGTTTTGTCGCCGCTATTGCAAACAGGAAAAAGGTGGGGCACGATGACTATAATGCTGTTTTCTGGTTCAGTATTATCATTTCGTTGTTTATGTATGGAGTGCTCTATTTCTGCGCCCCGTTTATTGCTGATTTTTTCAAGGATTCGTTTGTGCAACCCGAAACAAATAAGATTGTTATAACAAAGGATGAATTTATAGCTCTGTCGCGATATAATTTCCTTGGTTTCGTGGTTGCCGGTTTTGGTGTGGCGCCTTCGGCTTATCTTTTCAGAGAACTTAAGGTAAAGCAAAAGTCAATTGCGATGATGATGTCAATAACCGCTACCGGTATAGTGGGAATTGTAATGGCATTGAACGGTTATTCATATTGGGGAATAGCTACACAGAGCATTACGTATGTACTTGTACGTACTATTGTTGTATGGTCTTTTACTCCATGGCGACCTACATTCAAGTTGAATTTCGCACCGTTGAAGTATCTATTTGCATTCAGCTATCGTTTGCTAATTACTAATGTTTTCCAACGTTTTAATTGGAATATTTTCTCATTTATTCTTGGTAAACGATACCTGAGCGAAGATGTGGGTAACTATACAAAAGCGGCTGAGTGGTTCAATATGGGCGGCGAAGTTGTCAATGGTATGGTAAATGCTGTGGCGCAACCGATATTGGCAAAGGTGGTTGATGATAATGAACGTCGTTTACGCGTATTCCGCAAGATGATGCGTTTTACGGCTTTTGTTGCTTTCCCATTGATGTTTGGTATGTCGTTGGTGTCTGTGGAACTTATAACAATAGTTATAACTGACAAATGGTACGAAAGTGCAAAGATGTTGCAGGTTCTTGCTGTGTGGGGAGCTTTTATGCCCCTGCAGTCAATGTTTACCAATCTATTGGTAAGTAGTGGACGCTCAAAAGTTTTTATGTGGTGTACAATTGTGCAAGGAATGCTTACTTTGGGATTGTTGCTTGCAATGTCATCTTTGGGAATCAGACCGATGTTGGTCGCATATTGTGTATTCAATGCATTATGGCTGTTGGTTTGGCTCTTTTTTGTCAAAAAAGAGATTCATATAAATTTATCAATGTTCCTCCATGATGTGTTGCCTTATATGTTTATGTCTGCTTTTGTGATGACATTTACCTTCTTTGTTACAAAATCCATTGAGGGAATATACCTGTTGTTTTTTGCAAAGATTGTTATAGCTGCATCTATGTATATATTCTTGGCATATATTATGCGAAGTGAGGAACTTGCTGAAACAATAGCCTTCCTGTTTGGTAGGAAAAAATAGCCTGATATAACCATGCGGATAAGATTTTCTGAAATATCACGATTGTTGCCTATTGTTAAAAGGCGTATGGCAAATTCTGTAATATTGTGGTTGCAGAAATTGCTCTTGACAGAACATTACAAAAAGAATGTCTTTGGGAAAACTTATGCAAAGCGGGTGCTTATGTGCCATATTCCTGAGGCTTTTTTGGGAAAGGAGTTGCCAAAATACCACTCCAATTTTACCGAATGCCATACTATAGCCAAATGTTTCGACCGACTCGGCTATAGCGTCGATTGTGTATCGAGAACAAAGACAGGCATTGACTACTCGCAATACGATATCGTTTTTGGAATAAACGGCAGTGCTTTTATGGGTGCATTTTCTGCCGACAAAAATATAAAGCCCTTAAAGATATTCTATTCCGTTGGCGGTGAAACATTCTACAATTATAGGGTTACCGCTTATCGCAATAGAGATTTCCACGACAGACACGGATTCTGGATGATGACAGCCAACCGTTATGTGCCTGGTGATGTAAGAACATATTATGAGTCTAACTTGAGCGATGCTGTCATTTGCCTGGGCGATGAATATGTGTTCAACCATTTTGTGAGAGAGGATGTCTTAAGCGATAAATACAGATGGCTACCGGCTTTCTACTTCCCCACCGTGAGCAATCCCGCAAAAAAAGATTTTGCACAATGCCGAAAAACCATACTATGGTTTGGAAGTTCAGGCATGATACATAAAGGATTAGACATTGCAATAGATTTTGCTGTAGAACACCCCGAATATACACTTCATATATGTGGTGGAAGTCGCCAAGAGAGTGATTTTTGGAACTATTATACACCAAAGATAAATGCTTGCAACAATATACATACACATGGATTTGTTGATATAGAATCGGAAAAATTCTCACAAATATTATCGCAATGTGGAATTTTACTTAACCCCTCAATATCTGAAGGATGCGCTGTTTCGGTATTGAATGTGCTTGGCAATAGCGCACTATTTCCTGTATATAGCGAGGCTACAGGCATTGCATTGTACGAGGTCGGAATCTGCGTTCCAAACGTAACATACAAAGACTTTGAAGACGCTTTATTGAAACTTGAAATGATGCCTGATGAGGAATTTAAGCAAAAAGCATTAAATGCCCATAGCTTTGTAAAAAACAACTACACTATAGAGAAATACGAAGAGCAGATGTTTGGTCTTCTAAAAGAGATAATAGAAAAAAACAGATAAATTTATGAATTTGAAAATCGATTGGAAGGGCATTATGCCTCATGTTGTAGCAGTATTGGTATTCTTAACACTTACATTGGTGTATTTTGCTCCGGTGCTCGAAGGAAAGGATGTGCGCCAGGCTGACGCCATTGGTTCCATGGGTTGGGGTAAGGATGCCCGCGACTACCACGAGAAGAGTGGAGAGTATTCATATTGGTCGAACTCCATGTTCTCGGGCATGCCATGCAACTACACTTTTGCACCACAACCTAAAAATGCCTTTAAGCCATTGAGCCGCGTTGTTACATTGAATATCTTTGGTGCTTCAAGTCGCCATATAGGTTGTATTTTTGCAACTTTTATTGGTTGTTATCTGCTTTTCCTCGCTCTTGGTTGTAAACCGTGGCTCAGCATAGTCGGTTCTATAGTATATACACTTGGCTCATATAATTTCATCATTATTGCAGCCGGGCACATGAACAAGAGCCTTGTTATAGCCACCCTTGCACCAATTGTGGGAGGTATTGTGTTGTGCTATAGACGCAAATTGGCTATAGGAGCACTACTCACCTTGTTGTTTGCTGGTCTAAACATCTATTGGAGTCATCAACAAGTCACATATTACATGATGCTGACCGCATTGATTATGGCAATCGTATATTTCATCTATGCGTGGCGCGAAAAGTGGCTACCCTACTATTTCAAGGCGACAGGAGTTTTGGCCATTGTGGCAATTATGGCAGTAGCACCGGCTGTAGGAATATTGATGCCAACCAACGACTATGCAAAAGATTCCATGCGTGGCGGTTCGGAGTTGAACGCGAATGATGGTGAAAAGGCAACAGGCCTTGATGTTGATTATGCTTTCAGCTGGAGCTATGGCAAGATGGAAACAATGACTCTGCTTATACCTAATTTCTATGGAGCATCATCACATTACGATGTAGGAACAGACAGTAAACTATACAGTGCATATCGCAATGTAATGTTGGATAACTACGTTGATATGTTTTTGCAGCAATATCCTGATGCATCAAAAGAAGAAGCTATGCGATACATCTACTCCAACCGCGAAATACGCACACAGGTTGATGTAGAGGCGAAACAATTTGCAAAGGCTGCACCAACTTATTGGGGAGACCAGCCATTCACCGAAGGTCCTGTATATGCAGGTGCCGTCGTGTGTCTGCTTTTTGTTCTTGGACTGCTTATACTTAAAGGGCCCGAAAAGTGGTGGTTGCTTGTTGCAACAATATTCTCGCTTGTGTTGGCTTGGGGACGTAATCTTCCCGGTATAAACAACTTCCTTTTTGAGTATATGCCTCTATACAATAAGTTCCGCACACCATCAATGTCACTTGTCATTACAACTTTGACAATGGCTACAATGGCTGTACTTGCTGTAAAGCAGTTTATGGATATTGCAAACAGCAAGGATGAAGTTGCAGTAAAGGCATTACGCAAATCACTTAACATCTCTTTCGCAATTGTCGGTGGCATTGCTCTTCTTTTTCATTTGGCCGGTGGTTTTTTGCTTGACTTTACATCACCTGTCGATTCAGGCTTTGCACAAATACCTGAATTATATAATGCGCTGATAGCAGAACGTAAGGCATTGCTTAATCATGACGCACTGCGTTCTTTGGGTCTTATTGCAGCAACGGTATTGTTGTTGTCGTTATATCTTCGTGGCAAACTTAAAACAACCATTTTTATGGTCATTCTTGGTGTTGTTTTCCTTGTTGACATGTGGCCTGTAAGTTGGCGTTTCTTGTCGCACGATGATTTCATTGCGAAGAAAAAGACTACTGAAATACAGGTGACCAATGCCGACCGCGAAATAAAGATGCTTGCCGGCAACGACCCGCATTACCGCGTGTTCAATCTAACATCAAGCCCATTCAATGAGGCATTCACTTCGTACAAGCACAACTCTATCGGTGGCTACAGCCCTGCAAAACTGTCGCGCTATCAAGATATAATAGACCATTATCTCTCCAAGATGAACTGGGACGTTATATCTATGCTTAATACACGCTTTATTATAACAAATGATGGGGTTGCTGAAAATAATGCAGCTTATGGTTTGCCTGGTGCTTTTGGAAACTGTTGGTTTGTCGATAACATCAATTGGGTTGACGGAGCAAGAGAGGAGATTGCTGCCATCGAGAATGTGAACAAGCACACCGCGCATATCGATAACGCATGGAAGAAGTTTGTTCCCGATGCAGAGCAATACGAAAATGACGCACATGGCGAGATAACACTTTCCGAATATCGCAATCCTGGAAACATTATCTACAAGAGCCGTTGCGAAAAGCCCAAAATGGCTGTTTTCTCCGAGGTTTATTACAAAACATGGAAAGCCTATATCGATGGCGAGGAGGTTAAGCCTATACGCGCAAACTATGTGTTACGTGCATTGCCAATTCCAGCAGGAGAACATACTATAGAATTCAAGTGTTATGACGAAGTAATGGCAAAGAGCCATAAATTATCGTTATACTTCTCTATAATTGTTGGTATTGCAATAGTTGCGCTTGTTGGAATAATTATATATCGCAGAATAAAGAAATAACAAGTTTATGGCTTTGAAACCAAAATTTTCCATAATAACAATTACATACAATGCGGCATCGGTTATAAAGCCGACGCTCGACAGTGTTATATCTCAAACATATACCAACTATGAGTATATCCTTGTCGATGGCGGCTCCAAGGATGACACCGTTGCTATAGCCAAAGCCAGTGGTATCAAGTTCGCACATATAGTAAGCGAGCGCGACAATGGTATATACGATGCAATGAATAAGGGTATAGCCCTTGCCACAGGAGATTATCTATGTTTCCTTAATGCCGGTGATGCGTTCTATGCTCCCGACACATTACAAACAATTGTCGACGCCATTGCCGAAGAAAAGGAACTGCCCGACGTGCTATATGGCGAGACAGCCGAAGTTGACAAGAATCGTAATTTTGCAAGGATGCGTCGTCTGCAGGCACCCAAGGAACTCCACTGGAAGAGTTTTAAGAATGGAATGTTGGTGTGTCATCAGGCATTCTATGCCCGGCGCGAGATAGTACCTTTATACAATTTAAAATACCGCCTTTCAGCCGATGTCGATTGGTGTATAAAAGTGATGAAACAGGCAAAGAAAATGATTAATGTAAATGCCACAGTTGTAAATTATTTGCAAAATGGTATATCTTTGCAATATCACCGGAAGTCGCTGATGGAGCGTTTCAACATAATGAGCAAGCATTACGGATTATTGCCTACAATTGGACGGCACATTTGGTTTGTAGTACGCGCCGTAGTAAAAAGATAAACAAACAATAAATACTTATAACTATGTTTTCAAAAGAGACTTACATTGCACGTCGCAAGGCGTTGAAAGAGAAAGTTGGCAGTGGTTTGTTGCTGTTCCTTGGCAATAACCTTACGGGTATGAACTATGCCGACAACACATACCATTTCCGTCAGGATTCAACATTCCTTTATTATTTCGCTTCAGATTATGAAGGACTAGCTGCTGTAATAGACATTGACAATGACAAAGAGATTATTTTTGGTAATGAACTTACCATTGATGATATAGTCTGGACCGGTGTACAGCCAACAATCAAAGAGAAAAGTGAACGTGTAGGCATTGAGGAGATAAGACCTATGGCCGACCTTGCCACCTATGTAAAGGCCGCACAGGCAAAAGGTCAGAAAATTCATTTCCTTCCTCCCTATCGCGGAGAGCACCAAGTGTGGTTGCAGGAGCTGCTGGGTATGAACCCTGCAGAACAGGCTGCAGCATCTTCATTGGAATTCATCAGAGCTGTAGTTGCACAACGTAACTACAAAAGCGAAGAGGAGATTGCGCAAATAGAAGAGGCTGTAAACGTATCGGTTGATATGCACTGTGCTGCAATGCGTGCCGTGCGCCCTGGAACAACAGAAGCCGAGATTGTTGCTGTTGTTCAGGCAGAAGCACAGAAACACAACTTCAATTTATCGTTCCCTGTTATTGCAACAATTAACGGACAGACACTGCACAATCATGCATATGGCACAACGCCACTCAAAGAAGGACAGATGTTCTTGCTCGATTCGGGTTGCGAAAATGCAATGCACTACGCAGGCGACCTCACCACAACTATGCCTGTAGGCAAGCAATTCACCGAACAACAGCGCGTTGTATGCAACATCCTGCGTCGCGCTCATCTCACTGCAGTCAACAACATCAAGCCTGGTATCGAATATCGCGAAGTACATAAATTGGTGCTAACAGAAATTGCTAAAGGCATGATTGACTTGGGACTGATGAAAGGCGACCCCGTTGAAGCAACCATCAAAGGCGCAACATGTATGTTTATGCCTCACGGTCTTGGTCACATGATGGGACTTGATGTGCACGACATGGAGAACCTTGGTGAGGTAAATGTCGGCTACGAAGAGGGACGCACAAAGAGCCCATTGTTCGGCTGGAAGTCGTTGCGATTGGCAAAAGCTCTCGAACCTGGATTTGTGTTCACAGTAGAACCGGGAATCTATTTCATTCCGGACCTCATTGATAAATGGCGTGCCGAGAAGCAGTTCACCGACTTTATATGCTACGACAAGCTTGACGCATGGAAAACATTCGGTGGCATGCGTGGTGAAGAGGACTACTATGTATTCGAAGGTGGTTCACGTCGCTTGGGCAAATACAAACCAATGTCGCCCGAAGAGATTGAAGAAGAGCATAATAAGTAATACAAAGAACCGGCAACTTCATAAAGTTGCCGGTTCTTTGTATATTCTTAATTGATCTTATTACATAAAGATCAGCTTCAAGATGAATAGTGCAACAAGAATGTACATCACAGGAGTAATTTTCTTGAAATTGCCACATATCACATTCAATACCACATATGAAATCATTCCCAATATAATACCATTGGATATTGAATATGTAAGAGGCATCATTATTATACAAATGAACACCGGAATTGACTCACTATAATCATCAAACGGTATTTTCTTAATTGGGTCAAGCATAAGAAGACCTACTATCACAAGCGCAGGAGTTGTTGCAGCAAAAGGGATAGACAAAAAGAGCGGGCAGAAGAATAGTGATATAGCAAAGCATACAGCAGTCACAAATGCTGTAAGCCCCGAACGACCGCCTTGAGCAACACCCGCAGCACTCTCCACATAGGTAGTGGTAGTTGAAGTACCGAACATAGCACCGGCTGTTGTTGCTATCGAGTCGGCCATAAAGGCTTCCTTGATTCTGTATATCTTACCATTTTTATCAAACATGTTAGCCTTTGTACACACACCTACAAGGGTGCCTATTGTATCGAACATATCGATAAAAAGGAACGTAAAAACAACAACCAGCATATCGAGAGAAAAAATCTGTTCAAGTTCAAACTGACAGAAAATAGGCGCAATAGACTGTGGCATCTCAACAAGGCCCTTCTCTGCTATATAATCATATTTTGTTACTCCCATAGGAATACCTATAAGAGTTGTTATTATGATACCAAGCAGAATTGCCGCAGGTACTTTCTTGGCATACAGGAATCCGGTTACCATTATACCTATCAAAGCAAGCAGAGCCGAACCGTCAGTAACTTTTATAACGTCGCCGAGTTGTACAAGAGTGTCGGCATGTGGAATTATAACTCCTGCACTTTTCAATCCTATAAAAGCTATATAGAATCCTATTCCGGCACCTATTGCGTTCCTTAAGCTCTCCGGTATTGAGTTAACAATCGCTTCGCGCACATTGGTTAAGGTGAGAAGAATGAATATCAAACCTTCAATAAAAACAGCGGTCAATGCGAACTGCCACGAATACCCCATTCCATTACATACAGTATATACAAAAAACGCATTCAAACCCATACCTGGAGCCAAACCAAAAGGCAATTTTCCAATGAATGCCATTGCAACGCAACCAACGATTGCAGCCAAGATTGTTGCTGTAAACACCGAGCCTCGTGGCATCTTCTTCTGCTGCAAATTCTCGGCATTGGTGATATCAATAACAGAATGAGTTCCTTCTTTGTTTACGGCATTTTCTGAAACGGATTCTACGACAAGGAGTTCTTGTTGAGTGTTATCAGTAAGAACACTCTGCGAGGGCAAGGTTTCTGTATCAGCATTTCCTTTCAAATCGCCAAATATTGCAGGATTTACAGCCAATATATATGCCATGGTAAGAAACGTCGTAAGTCCGGCTATAATTTCTCTTTTGACGGTTGTTTGTTTGGAATCGAATCCGAATAATTTCTTTAACATCATTGTATCGGTTTAGACGTTTTAAAAATATTATTACTAACAGCTTTTACTTAAAAGTATATTTTACACCAATGGTAGGCATCGCATTGAAACCTTTGGCTCCGGCAAAGTTAACAGACAATTCAATCTCGGTGCCAATACTCAAATCAACATCTTCCATACCTTTTACCTTATTTAGATTAACCCATAACTGTGGTTCTGTGGCAAAAGAATATTTGGTGACACCAGTTACCTCTCTCCAGAAATCGGCGGCGCCATCGAACGACAACCAATGATCAAAAAAGTCGAGATTCCAAACACCTGTCAACTGGAAATTATGGACGTGCGTATTACCGGGTATAGCCTTATACATTGCAGAAAATGACCATGTCTTGCTCCAATCATCTGAATGTCCTGAATATGTAAAGCCACCCAGCCAATTATTGTTAAACGAGAAGCCACCATCCATACCACCGTTATACTCGATATGCAACGACAGCCAATTCAATTTGCTGTCTTGCCAAAAGCAGAACTCACGGGCTATTTCGCCATATACACTTTTTACCCTTGGATTAAAATCCATGTCAACAAAAAAGAATGTACTACCAACCTTGTCGGGACGGAACATTTCAATAGTTGATGTTGCACATTTTCGTGTAAAATCGTAATGCAATTGAATATTTTGTCCAACAGCCTTGGCCGAGATTAGCATCAACACCAATATAGCCAAAATCGCATTATGTTTCATCGTTTTCACAGTACTAGATTTATTAAGAAAACCACGCAAAGATACACACGTTATATAAACGTTACAACTATTTACTATAACAAAATTTAACTCAACACAACCATAAACTTAGTTCATCACATTTACTTCGAACACTAATTAACATTTATTTAATGCTTATTATTTGATTCCTATTTGATTTTATCTGTAAAATATAATATCTTCGCCACAATTAAAGCAATTTTTGCCTCAATTAAGGCATATTTACATAAAAAAATTACAACTATGAAAAAAGGCCTGCTATCAGCTATTATAGCAATTCTATTCGTTGCAAATGCTATAAATGCACAACAGAGAACAACACTTAGTGCCGAAATATATGGATATCAACGAGATATGGTATATTTTGACTGTATTCAAACTCCACTCATAGCACAGGAGTTCTACACAAATCCGGGCGAAGAACACATCTATAACTTTGAAACAGACAGGCTAGTGTGTATTTCGATAAACGGACGCACCAATGTAATACTTCAACCTGGCGACAGTCTTCACGTAAACATCAATTACGATGGTAAAAATATTGCTATAGAATATAGCGGCACCGAGCGTGCTGTCAACAACAACCGTTTGTTGGAAAACTTGAACAACATCAAACGCTCAATGCGCTACAAAAACCAACTATTAGGATGTGCAGCTCTTGACATCAAACCCAAAAGCAGAATAGACGATTCACGCGTACTGATGGAGAAGGTAAAAGCCCTCATCGATAGAAGTTCTGCAAGCCAGGAAGCCAAGAATTATGTCATGGCATTGACCGACTATGATGTATATCTTTCATTCATTGAATATCCTGTAATGTACCAAAGCGTACGCGGTGTTGCCATAGACCAACAGGAGATTGGCGACTATTGGAGTATTATGGACGGATACGTTACAAGAGAGGACTCCGAAGCAATGAATTGCCCTGAATATGCAAGCCTACTTATGCGCTACAGTTTCTATGTAAAAGAAAAGGCTGCGACAGAAAAAGGAGAAAAATACACCACTCCTAACAGTTTGGAAGATATGTATAACGAACTTGCATGCTTCTACGACGGCAAACAAAGAGATTTTCTACTATATACCTTACTATGTAATTTCATAAGAAATGGCCAGGATATAGAGAGAGCAGATGTCCTATACAAGGACTATATCGAGAAATATAACAAGGACAACTATTACAAAAGCATCCTTGATTTACTTTTGCAATAACACACACTAAGACAAACAACGCTTATGAGAAAAGCTAATTCATATTTAAGGTTTTTCTGCAAGGTAACAATTGCCTTATTTGTATTTTGTAGCAGTACTGCTTTGCAGGCACAAGAAGCATCCAATTGGAAAGAAAAAGAGATTACTTTGCGCGTAAGTAACCAGCCTTTAGGCAAAGTGCTTGAAAAAGCAGCAGAAGCAGCCGGAGCAAAAATCACTTTGCAAGGAGTTTCTTTATGGAATATAAATAAAGCTACAAGCATTGCTGTCAAGAACAAGCCTCTTGACAAAGTCCTTGACGACCTTATCGGTGACCAGAACATAAAAATACGTTACGAAGGTGACAACCAGATTATCGTAGAGCCTGATGAGCAACAGGAACATAGCAGTGTGGAACTTAGTGTTTCCGGACAGATTCTTGACCGCGATACACAAGAGCCCCTTATTGGTGCTACAGTTCTTATTACCGATGGTTCAGGAAAAGGCTCAAGAGGTTGCGTTACTGACCTTGACGGTAAATTCAGCCTTCGTCTGAACAAGAAAGAGTCAATTACAATTTCGTATGTAGGTTATGAGACAGTCTCAAAGCAGATATTGAAACAGGAAAACAACCTTGTGGTTGAACTTAAACCGAGTATCGAATTTGACGAGGTTGTCATCACCGGTATTAGTCGCCGTAGTAAAAACAGTTTTACAGGTAACTTCGTAGAGGTTAAGGGTGAAGAACTCCGTAAAATGAACCCTACAAACATTCTCAAGAGCTTGCAATTCTTCGACCCAAGTTTCAAAATTATCGAAGATAACAGTGCCGGCTCCGACCCCAATGCTGAACCAAAGTTCCAGATTCGTGGTGACCAGTCATTGGGTTCAAAATCGATGAACAGCATGGACCTTATGCTCGACAACGTATCGAGCCGTCCAAACACACCGTTGTTCGTGCTTGACGGCTTTACCGTACCTATGAGCCGCATTCTTGATCTTGACCCCGAGCGTGTCGAGAATATAACAATTCTTAAGGATGCCGCAGCGACATCTGTTTATGGTTCACGTGCTGCCAACGGTGTTGTGGTTGTTGAAACAAAGGTTGCTCCCGACGGTGCATTGTCTGTTTCGTACAATGGTACAATGACCGTTCAGACACCCGACCTCACAGACTACAACATGATGACAGCTGCCGAAAAACTCGACACTGAATGGAGAGCAGGACTATACGACCCCAACAATGCTAGCGATATGAACCTATATAATAAGTACATGCGTTATGTATTAGGTGGTGTAGATACCTATTGGCTATCAAAACCATTGCGCACAGCCATCCAGCACCGTCATTCAGCAAGTGTTGCCGGAGGTACTGACGTATTCCGTTATAGTCTCGACCTTAATCTTGCAATGCAACCGGGTGTTATGAAAGAGTCTGAGAACCAGAACAAAGGTGTGAACTTTAATATGACATACCTAAAGAATAAGTTTACGATGCGCGCCAACATAAGCCTCGCAGAGTCGGACAGCAAAAATTCGCCATATGGTTCTTTCTCGCAATACACAAGACTGAATCAGTACTATATACCTACTGATAATAATGGAAAACAAAAGAAAATTCTTGATAACAACGTAGTAAGCGGACAGAACAGAGTTATCACAAACCCGTTGTATGATGCCACTATAGGTATCAAGGACATCACAAACAGTCTTACCATTGCTACAAACTTGAGCATGGAGTATATGATTTTGGATAACTTGCGTATTACAGAGCAGTTGGCATATACAAGAGGCATGGCCGGAACAGACAAATTCACTCCGGCAGACCACACTAGTTTCGAACTTGAAGATGACTTGACACGTAGAGGTAGTTATTTCAAGAGTTCCGGAAATATGTCATCATGGTCGAGCAATTTCGGTATCAACTACAACCTGGTTCTTGGAAAACATTTGTTGAGTGCCTTCGGAAACTGGACTGTCAACGAGGACCGCAACGACTATGTCAATCTCTCGGCAACAGGTTACCCCGACCCTCATATGGATGAATTCATCTTCGGTAACAAGATGGAAACAAACATGAGCAACATCGGTACCGAGAATATATCACGTTCAATTGGATTGATTGGACAGTTGTCGTACAGCTATGACAATCGTTACTCTTTAGATTTCAATATCAGTGGCGAAGCCTCATCGCGTTATGCCGACCACAATCTTGTTCCATTCTGGTCAGTTGGTGGACGTTGGAATGCCCATAATGAGAAATGGCTTTCGGGATATGTTTCAAACCTTGTATTCCGTGGAAGTTATGGTATTACAGGAGAGCAAAACTTCAGCCCCTCCGACGCCATAGAATACTATAGCTATTCCGAGACTATGCGTCCATACCAGTCATTCCCGGTTCTTGGAGCAATGCTTTTAGGCTTAAACAATGTAAACCTTGGTTGGGCTAAAACACACAACACCAGTTTCTCTGTTGACTTCGGATTATGGAAAAACCGTATCAATGTCAGTGTCAACTACTACAACAATATAACAAAGGAGTTGCTGACAAGCTACGACCTTGCACCATCAACAGGTTATTCTTCAATGGTGATGAATGCAGGTGAGTTGCAGAACAGAGGTTTCGATGCTTCGGTAAACATTATTGCCATACAGAACCTTCGCAAGGAGTTCTTCTGGACAATCAATGCAAATGCCAATCATAACAAGAACAAGATACGCAAGTTGTCGGAATACTTAAAGAAGGTGAACGAAGCACAGATGAGTTCTGCTTCAGCTCCTCTGCCACAATATCGCGAAGGACAATCTACGACAACACTTTATGTAGTACAGTCGTTAGGTGTTGACCCTGTTACAGGTAAAGAAGTTTATTTGAAACGTGATGGTACAAAGACTTTCACATGGGATGCAAACGATAAGGTTCCCGTGGGTGATACAAACCCCAAGATAAGCGGTACTCTTTCTTCAAGCATAAACTGGAAGGATTTGTCATGCTCACTTGGTTTTACATATAAATATGGTGGCATTGTATATAACCAGACTTTGGTTGACAAGATTGAGAACCAGAATGTGGCATATAACCTCGACCGCCGTGCAGGACAAGGTCGTTGGGAAGAGCCCGGCGATGTTACAAGCTACGTTGGATTTAGCCCAACCGGTGCCGGTACTCCATCAAGTACACGTTTCATCATGAATGACAACGAGATAAGATTTGCCACAATTAATGTTGGTTACAGATTGAGAGGCGATAAATTCCGTTTCTTGCGCTTTGCCAATATTGATGTTATGGCATTGAACTTTACAACAAACGATATAGCCCGCATTTCTCGCATCAGAATGGAGCGAGGCCTTGACTATCCGTTTGCACGTTCATACACACTATCATTGTCTTTGATTTTCAAATAATCGTTTACCAGCTAAAGACTATTCAATATGAAAAAGATTCTATATATTTTAATATCGATACTGTTAACAGCACCTTCGTTGACATCATGCTCCGACTGGCTTGATGCCGTTCCCAAAACTGACGTTCCTGCTGAAGAACTATTTGAGACAGAGAATGGCTTTATGAGTTCTCTTGCCGGACTGTATATTACCATGACAAATGAGAGTACATATGGCAAGAACCTTAGTTTTGGAATAATAGAGCAACTTGCACAAATGTATGACAAACTGCCTGACGGCACAACCGACCCAAAGAGTGTTTATGTGTATGACAGGGAGACATCGGGTGCATTCAACACAAAGGGCACTCTTGCCAGCATATGGTTAGGACAATATCATATTATTGCCAACGCCAACAACCTGCTCAGATGGCTTGATTTGAATGGCGAAGTGGTTATCACAAACGAAGAGACACGCAACATGATTCGTGGCGAGGCTCTTGCCATACGTGCATATCTACATTTCGATCTATTGCGCGGATGGGGTCCTATGAACTATGCAGAGAACACCGAAGCACAATCAATGAAGTGTATTCCATACCGTACCGTTGCCGATAATTCCAAACAACCATTGTTAGAGGCAAAAAAGGTTGTACAGCATATTATAGAAGACCTTGAAGATGCGAAAAAATACCTCAGTTATGAAAAAGAGAGCTCTTTGAATAGCAACCGAAGCAGACGTTTCCGTTTCAACTATCACGCAGTCAATGCAACACTTGCACGTGTATATAACTATGCAGGAGAGAAAGAAAAGGCAAGAAAATGTGCACTTGATGTAATTGATAATTGCGGACTAAGTCTTATCAGTGATAACAATGAAGATCCAATACTCTTCGACGAGGTTATATGCGGTCTCAATATGCACGAGATGAGCGACTATATGTCCGATTACTTTGCCGGTGGTGACAAGATAAATATAAAATACTACATAAAACTCACTACAATGAACTTTATGTTCGAAACGACAGGTAACGAGAGTGACGATATGCGCGCAAAAAGTACTGCATTCATTAAGGACGACGACAAGCAGATGCGTGTAACAAAGAAATATATCGAGAACGACAACGAAGTCATTCCATTGATACGTTTACCCGAAATGTATTACATTGCTTGTGAGACTCTTGAAGGAGAAGAAGCTGCATTATATATAAATAAAGTGCGCAACAAGAGAGGCATATCTATTACCAAAAACGAGACTTGCGAAAGCAAAGAAGCTATTATATCGGCCTTAAACAGAGAGTATCGCAAAGAGTTTTATGCAGAAGGCCAATATTTCTGGTTCCTGAAGTCGCATGGATTGACAGGTCCTTTAGACTATAATACAGAGGTTACTCTTGTAGAAGAAAATTTCATATTCCCATTACCTGACAATGAAAAAGAATATGGTTGGAGCGAAGAGAGTAGCGAAGAATTAACCCCTGAAGTTTAATAATGTACACAAAGACAAAAAATATGAAAATAAATAATCGATATATTATTTGGTTGCTTAGCATGGTACTTGTCTTTACCGCGTGCGAAAAAATAGAACCTGATTTTTTTGATGAGGAGGGCAATGGTGCCTATTTCGATTACCAATATTCTGCCGATTTTGAGAAAACACTTAATTTCGGAGAATACGTTATAGGCAATCCACAAACAATATCTGTAATACTTAATGTAAAATTACTTGGATACCTTTCTGACGAGACACGTTCTCTATCCATTAAGAAAAAAGAGGTTGAAGGGTATGCACTCGCAGACATCGTGATACCTGATATAACATTTGGCAAAAAAGAGTATCAAAAGGATGTTGAAATTGTTGTAAAACGCCCCGAAGTGGAAGACTCTGTCTTTGCAGTGTGCATATATCTTGATGGCGAAGGCGATTTGGGCACAGGCATCGCAGGTAAAGACGAATTTACGATATATGTTAAGGAGGTTCACGAAAAGCCAAGTGTATGGTCGGGACAGGTTCAAACAATTCTTGGCGGTTGGGATAGAGAAAAGCACGCTTTCCTTGCAAACCTTATGCAGGACGACTATTACTACAATGCCCTTTATAACGCCGAAATCGGCCAGCACAAATACGATGATATCGTTGATATGAACGAGTATGCTGTAAACTCTTTGCTTGCAGAAGAGCCGACAGAGCCTATAATCGTGAACATCCCCATACTAAAGGCCGATGAATATGCCAACTATAACAAGCCCTATTTCTGGGATTATTATAAGGATTATCTTGGCTTGTATAACTCTGATAAATTCTGCCGATTCACACATCTTATCAATGCGGCAAACACAGCAGATATTATTGCTGCATACGAGAATGCAACCGAGGAGATGGAAGAGAGAAAAGAGACATTCCACAAGGAAGATGTCTTGACAATGCTGAACGAGTATTATACATATCCTAAACTTGGTTATACCATTAGCCAGTATAAAGACCTTATGTGGATTAAGGTGGTAAAAAATGTCAACTATACAAACAAGGGTGTTTATTTGAGAATTCCATATTGGTGGGAAGACCCCGACAATTTGGGAACAGCAGAGATTGTCAAAAAATATTTTGGTGAATATAACGACGATAAATACCAGTTCATGCTGTACACCATGATAGATGTTGACGGAGTTGATAATTTTGTTGCCGCATCAATATTGCCATTTGCAATCAAAGACAACGGTTATACCTGGGACGAGACTGTAGGTGGAGAAGAAAGACTTATAGAGTGCTACAAGAAGATTAAAGCCGCCAATGACAGACGACCAGACTTTTTGGGCAAATACGATATTCCCGAGGTGCCATTCGACTGAATTATAAATACTAAACTATAAACAGTCGTAACTATACAAACATAAAAAATAGACTGATATGAAAAAGATAATATATAGCTTGTTATCTGTCGCGCTATTAAGCGGTTGCTACGAGGACAAAGGCAACTACGACTACACTCTTGACTCAATGAACGAAATTACTTCTGCAACATTTTCGCCATCCATTGCACAGACTGCAAGTGGCAAAATAATTGAGGTACAACAAGCATTGACAGAAGATGATACCAAGCGCCGCATCGAAGTAACTTTGGAGCAGACCTTGGAAAAAAATCTTGACAATTTGGATTTTTATTGGTGCAGAACTTATACCGACCCTAGCGGTAAAAGTGTGAAAGATACAATCCATTCAAAAGGTTTCCTTGAATTTGATTTGCCATTAAATGAAGAGATGTCCTACGATATATTCTTGAGAATATATGACAAAACAACTACTCTCTCTCACTACTCATCATTCAAGATTAAGACACGTCCTATTTTCAAGAACAGTCTTTTTGTGCTGCATGGCAATGAAGGCAATCGCAAGTTGGGCAATATAGAGATTATTGGCAACGAGACCAAAGTCCGTTCAGATATAATGTCTATAACCCCCGAAAACAACTACAGCGATGCCGTAGGGTTGGCATATACCACATTCTATGACCTTGCAAGAGACCCAATTACCGGACAATGGAAACAGGGAGAAGCAAACACCATGACCATATTTAACAAAGAAGGCGGTACAAAAGCATACAATCCATATGGAATGAATGTAAAATTCATTGCTAATGAAATATTCAAGCCCGAAAATAATAATTTCGTCTTCAAGAAGATGATTCAGACCGGTGATGCGTCAAACTACAGCATATACAGAATAGCTCTCTCCGAAAATGGAGATGTATATGTTGGTAACTGGTTGCACGCTCTCTATAAGCCTGGATACAGCTACGAGATGTATGGTGGAGACATGGAGCACCAAAGTAACTACAACATTACAGCCGCAACAATAACAGAAAATCGTTTTGTTTTTTGGGATGCAGACAACAACCGTTTCTTATACTCGGCAAAACATTCAACCGACTTTGCACAGGATGAGCCAAGTTCCACAAACCAGGATTTGATGTCAACAACGCCTATGCTTGATGCAAACATAGACTTTTCAACATTGGAAATATCACCAGAAGGCATGACAGCGTTGCTCGGTTACATCAATTTCCGCGAAAGCTATGACACACAAAAAGCATACTTTGTATTCAAAGATGAATCAAGTGAAGAGTTCTATCGTTACGCTTTGTCACAAGTTTCCGTCAGCGGTGAGAAGACAAGAAGTACCGGTGAAGAGAAAAAAGCAGCATTCACCATAGAGGTTGAGAAACTAAAGAATTTTATGCCTAATTGCGATGTGTCAACAATTACATACAATTCATGGTTTACCACGAATTTCTTGTTCTATTCAGACGGTAAGACCATATACCGCTATAACGTAACAAGTGGCGACAATATACCTGTTTATATTGCGCCTGACGGTTACGACATCACAATGATGAAATTCCGCACCGAGGACAGTGCTAGCTTTACAGGAGATCTTGGACGTATTTTGAGCATCGCCCTATTCAACGGAACAAATGGCGCAATAGCAGAAATGAGATTCAACACTGCTGCCGACGTCGATGAGGATTTTGAACAATTATTCTATGACAAAGACGATAACGGCAAGCAATGGGGCATCATCAAAGATATGCAATTTGTAAATGAATATATGTACAAGTCAGATATTTATAGCACAACAGAATAATGAAAACAAAGAATCTCTTTAAATCAATAATCCTTGGTTTGGCTCTGTCATTACCGCTACAGGGCTATACACAAGCCGCAGAAACAACAATAAAAGGCACTGTGAACGGCATTAAGAAGGGACGTCTTTACATGCTTGCCAGAGTGGGCGAAAAGAAAACAGACACATTGGGAATGTGCGACTTTAAAAAGGGTAAATTCACCCTTAAAACAAATATCGCAGAGCCCATGGTTACCCAATTGGTTGTCGAAGGATATTCAGGTGGATTTACACTGATTGCCGAACCGGGAACAGCCTATAAAGCAAAGTTGAGCAACGACAACGATTTTTATATCAAGGGCGGAAAACTCAATGAAAGCTATGCAGCACATATGGCATCTTCGGACTCTTTGCGTGCCATTGTTTCTGCCCTACAAGAGCGTTACAAAAAAATGCGTGAAGAGAAGAAGTTCCGCAGTGCAAGCCAGGTGAATGACACCTTGCGCGCCGAAAAGGAAAAGTTGGCATCGCTTACTAACGAATTTCTTAAGAAGAATGACAATGTAATTTTGGCATATACAATGTTATCGAACATTGAAATGCGAGATATGGGCTTCCGCGAAACAAAAGAGATATATGCAGCTATGGGAGAAGGAGCAAAGTCCACCCATTGCGGAGCTATCATAAAAGAACGTATCAACCGCATGGAAAAGACCGTTGGCGGAGCTCTTGCACCCGACTTTACACTGCCCGACCTTGACGGCAATCTCATAACAATGAGTTCCATTAAAGGTAAGATTAAAATCATCGATTTCTGGGCAAGTTGGTGCGGTCCATGCCGTATGAACAATCCGGCACTACGAAAGATTTATCAAGAATTCCATAGTAAAGGACTGGAGATTATTGGTGTATCATTGGACAGCAATAAGGTTGGTTGGAAGAAAGCCATTGAGAAAGATGGATTGGATTGGATAAACGTATCATCGCTCAAAGGCTGGGACTGCGATGTTGTACGCCAATACAATGTAAAAGGCGTACCGGCATTGTTTATACTTAACGAGAACAACCGCATTATAGGAAGTGGCCTGCGCGACGAAGAGCTAAGAGCATTTTTGGAAGAGCGTCTAAAGTAAGAAACAAACATAAAAGTTATAAGTGATGAGAAAGTTCATTTTAATGGCTATGCTCGCAGTGACAACCATTGCTGTAGCACAAGAAAAGAGATTCGTTATACATGGCGAGATGAGTAGTCCGCAATTATGTTATAGCGAAAATATGGTAACAGAGGTACAACTCGACCATGTTGTTGATGGCCAACATGTAACTCTTACAACAGCTAAAGTAGAGAACAACCGCTTTACGTTTGAAGGTATTGCCCCAGAAAAGCCAGTCATCGCATACATAAAAGGCTTTGACAACGGAAGCATACAGGTTTTTCTTGAAGAGGGCGAGATAAATGTAGGACCATTCGATGCTGCATACCCCGTTGCTGCAAGAGTAACAGGTACACCATCGAACGATACATATCAGGAGTTCCTTGACATAAACAACCGATGCATAGAAGAGAGCAAGGAACGAATGAAAAAGACCAAAGCACAGATTCCACTGGAATTAAGAAACGACCAAAAAGTTGAGTTGGAATACATTACTCCTACATTCTATGTAAACAATCTTCATTTTAAGGTTGCCATAATGGATTTTGTATATAGAAATCTCGATTCCCCGGTGATATTGTATATCATTAAGTATTCAATGTCGCCAGCTTTTGAAACAGAGATGGTACAAAACTTCTTGAACGCTCTACCAAAATCGCAACACAGCCACAGCATGTACAAGGAGTTGCAGAACGAGATTCTAGCAGCCAATCTCAAGGTTGGTGCAGAAGCTCCCGATATCACAGGCCGCACACCAGAGGGCAAAGAGTTATCTTTATCAGACTTCAAAGGCAAGTATGTTTTCATTGACTTCTGGGCAAGTTGGTGTGCACCATGCCGTCGTGAGATACCTCACTTGAAAGAGGTACTTGCATACTCCGAAAATAGTGATAACCTTGTTGTTTTGAGCTACTCTATCGACAGCAAAGAGAAGGATTGGCTTGTATGCATTGAGAAAAATAATTTGATACACAAAAACTGGGTTCATATATCCACACTAAAAGGCTGGAACAGCGAAGCTCTTAAACTGTTTGCCGTAAAAGGCGTGCCTTTCACAGCCCTCATCGACCCCGATGGCAATGTTGTTGAATTTAAGCTGAGAGGCGAGGAAATGGTAAAGAGACTGAAAAACATTATTGACAGTGCAAACAAATAAAAACAGATAGTTATGTTACACAGATTCATTGCAACAATATTTTCCTTTATAGCCTGTTTTGCGGTATATGCGCAAGACCTATGCGTTATAAACGGTAATATAGCCGACTACAAGCTCACTAACGGCAAAGCCATAAAAAAGGTATATCTCACATCCACAGACGAGTATGGACGCAAGACAATTGTAGCTGAGGCTAAAGTAAAGAAAGGTACATACACTTTTAAATACAAAGTATCGGCAGACACACCCGTTATGCAGTACACTATTACCGGATTTGAAAACGATAAAGACATAAAGTTTTTTGTTGAGCCCGGCAAAGTCTTTATTAACACCGAATCTGCAGTAAATCCTTGCCACAGCAAGGTTAGCGGTACTCCAACCAATAATCTATACGAAGAGTACAAACAGATAGACCTAAATGCAGCCGAAAAAGTTGCTAAGGCTATTGAAGCACTTGAAAAGAAAAATGGCAAGGAGTGGCTCGATAGCAAAGATGGTAAGCAAGAGATAAAACGCATCGAAGCCACAGAGCGTATAAAAATAGAATCGGACAGAATACGTTTCCTCATCGACAACAATGCATCAGCGATGACACCTCTTATGATGCACAAAGTAGTTATGCCTTACCTCAGCGATGCATACGCAGAACAGATGGTAAAAAGTATTCCTTCAGCATTGCATGAGCATCCCTACTACCAGTCATTCCGCAATGCAGTGCTTGCACGTATATTGAAGGTTGGTAACGAAGTTCCAAATATTACCATAACATTGGGAGATGGTAAAACAATGAAACTAAACGACTATCGAGGAAAATTCATCCTTCTCGACATATGGGCAAGCAACTGTGAAAAATCGATGCAGACACGCGAAACACTAAAGGAAATATATGCCCTTTCAAAAGAGCAGCAGGATAATTTTGTAATTATCAGTCTCTCTGTTGAAAATGACAAAGCAGCGTGGAATAATGCAATAACCAAGGCCGAAGGATGGATTCAAGGTATAGATCCTATAGGTACTGACTCGCCAAACATCAAATTATTGGGAGTAGATACAACACCACGCATGATGCTCATTGACCCTGAAGGACGTCTTATCTCACGCGATTTGAAGAGCGACGAGGCCTTGATGCGTATTGAACAGATTCTTGAAGGCGATCTTTATTATCTCGACCAAAAAGACTAAAGAGAACACTCATAAAAATAGGCAAGTCCGCTTGCCTATTTTTATTTGGAAACAAAGAACAAGGATTGTCCTTTTTGTAAACAAAACAATTCATAAAAGCCATATCTTGTGCTTAAACTTATCAAAATCAACACACTTTGCATATCGTATCAACTTTTTTATTACCTTTGCACCAATATATTGCAAAGACAACAGATATTATGAAAAACAGATACTTTATTTTCCTTTTACTCTTAACTGTTTTCTCAATCTCCTCTTGTATTCAGGATGAAGCTCTTAACGCTGAATGCGACATTGTATCGGTGGATACAACAAGCACTTGGTTCCGTAACAACAGAGATATATTGACTGGAGAATTCAAAGTCAACAACAGCAATGTTGTTTTTACTCTAAAGAAGGAGGCTGATTTCAACTCTATAGAGATAAGCCACGATTCAATAATCAATGCATTTTCTCTAACACAAGGTGCTGGAATCGAAAAGAAAGACGACATCAAAACTAGTAAAAATGGTATATTCCTATATTTTACTACATATTCAGAGGATGGTAACTGGTCGAAAGTCTATACAATCAAATTCATTAAAATGCCACCTCTTGAAATTGGAGTTCCTTTCAGCTTTGAAAACGTAGAGACCGATATTTTCAACAGTTGGTACGAAATTAATGAAGATGGTATAAGAAGTGACTTTTGGGCAACAGGAAATATAGGTTTCAAGATGTCCGGCGAAGCAAAAGAATCTTCTGATTACCCAACAACAAGTTGGGAAGATGGTTTTAAGGACAAGTGTATAAAACTGAAAACTTGCAGCACCGGTGACTTTGGTAAAAAGGCAGGTATGCCCATCGCGGCCGGTAATATCTTTATTGGCGATTTCAATAGCGCATCAGCAATGTTAATGCCATTAAAAGCGACACGCTTTGGAAAACAAATTCTTCCGGAAAATGCAAAACCTGTAAAATTAACAGGATATTACAAATATACTCCTGGAGAGGTTTTTACAAACAAGAAAAAGGAAGAGATAAAAGACCGTAGAGACGTATGCGACATTTATGCCGTTCTATTCGAGGTTGAAGCTGATAATTTTAAACCACTTGATGGCTCTAACATTAAGTCAAGTGACCGCATTGTTCTTCTCGCAGATATGCAAAACCCGGGCGAGCCTACAGAATGGACAAAATTTGAAATACCATTCGAGGAGCAAAACGATAAGGTTTTTGACTATGAGAAACTCAAAAACAACGAATATGCAATAACAGTTGTCGCAAGTTCAAGCAAAGGTGGTGCAAAATTCGAAGGAGCCGTAGGTAGCACTTTGTTTATCGATGAGATAAAAATCGAATGGGAAGAAAAATAAAATACAGCTACCACAAAACCACAAATAGAAAGAGTATGAAAAAAATATTTATAGCATTGCTTGCTGTCGCTTTCACATTTACAGCACAAGCAAAACAAGATAAAGAACTTAAGGAAAACGACATAAACATTGTTGATGCAGCACAGAAAGGTTGGAACATAAGAATTGGTGCCGGCTATCTGTTAGGTGGAGCTGCTCCACTACCGATTCCTGTAGAAATACGAGGTATAAACGGATTCAACCCAGGCTTGAACCTTTCACTTGAAGGTAGTGTGCAAAAAATTTTCAACGGAACAAATTGGGGTGTACAGGCCGGATTGCGCTTTGACACAAAGGGTATGACAACCGATGCAAGCACCAAGAATTACCATATGGAAATTGATGGTGGCAAAATTAAAGGCAGATTTACAGGAAACGTAAAGACACATGTAAACAATACATATGTTTCTGTGCCGGTACTCGCTACATACTCAATAAACCAACGTTGGACGGTAATGGCCGGATTATATGCATCGCTTTTGCTAAAAGGAACATTCGATGGTGAAGCGTATGACGGATATATTCGTGATACAGATCCAACTGGTGTAAAAATGGAAATTAACAATGCTGCCTACGATTTCAGCAACGACTTGAGAAAATTCCACTGGGGTATTCAAGCCGGGGCAGAATATAAGATATATACCCACCTCGCAGTTTTTGCAAACCTACAATGGGGTATGAATGGAATATTCCCAAACGGATACAGTTGTGTACCGTTTGCCTTGACACCTATTTATGGAAATATTGGATTCAACTACATATTCTAAAAAGAGATAAACACAATATTATTAATTTAATTTTTTATGCTTATGAAAAAAGTTCTACTTTCATTCTTTATGGCTATTACAACAGTTGTTGCAATGGCACAGACAACAAACTACACAGACAACTTGGTTGTTACTATTGATGGCGAAAGCACAGAGCCACAGGAGACAACAATAGTCGTTGAGCAGAACGCAGACGGCACATACAAATTGTCACTTAACAACTTTATTCTTGGTGGTATGATTCAAGTTGGCAATATAGTTGTAAACAACATTGCTGTAACAGAGAATAATAACATTAAAAGTTTTGAAGTAAGCCAGAACATTTACATCACAGCTGGTGATGGTAACGCAGAAGATTGGATAGGCCCAGGTCTTGATGCAGTTCCTGTAAACCTCACAGGTAAGATGGATGCAGCGAACTTGTACTGCGCTATCGACATTGACATGAGCGAAATGCTTGGTCAGACCATCAACGTTGTTTTCGGTGAGGAGGCAAAAGTAACAAGCATCGAGAACATTGTTGCAGAGAACGGCGCAAAGGTTATCTATGACATCACAGGTCGCGAGGTTAAGGAGATTACAAATGCCGGTATCTACATTGTTAACGGCAAAAAGGTATTTGTAAAATAATACTCTTTAGAATCACACATATTAATGGACACTACTTTTGTGGTGTCCATTAATGCATTATAAAGCCTTTGCAAAACAAAAAAAACAGATGCCACGAATAATATAAGGCTTGTTTTCACGTTAAAGTAAAGGTTTATTGACGAAAATGAAAAAGTGGTTATTGATTGTGGTATTATTGATATGTGTGCATAGCAAGATGCACGCACAATACGACGCGCACTTTACCCACTATTGGAAGATGCAGAACTTCTACAACCCTGCTGGAGCAGGATTCGAGAAGGAGATGACCGTTTATGCGGCATACAGCAACCAGATGACCGGCTTTGAAGGCAATCCGAAAACAATGCTCATTAACATCGATGCGCCTATCCCCTTTATAAAAAGCGACCACAATCTTGGAATCGGCATTGTAAACGATGAAATAGGACTCTTCTCCAATCAGCGTCTTTATCTGAATTATGCCTATGGGTTCAAACTCTTCAAAGGACGTCTCGTCTTTGGAGCACAGGTTGGGTTGGTTAACAGCAGTTTCGAAAATAAGGATATAGATTTCGGTGGCGAGAACAATGACCCGGCCTTCCCATCCGGAAATGTCGATGGAAACAACTTGGACCTTGGTGCCGGAATACTCTACCAACACAAATATTTCCATGCCGGAATATCAGCATTCCACCTCAACGCCCCGCTTATTGAATTGGGCGAAAAGAATGAGATACAAATAGATCCTTATTTAAATTTTATAGCAGGAGGCAATATACCGTTAAAAAGTCCGTTATTATCAATACAGCCATCTTTGATGCTGATGACCGACTTTGTTTCGTGGCGAGCCGACATATCGGCAAGAGCCACCTACAGCTATAACGAAAAGGAGTTTTTTGGTGGTGTGACATATAGTCCTATGACATCTGTAGCTCTCTTTTTAGGAATTGAAATGATGAATATAACGCTCAGCTATGGATATGAATTATTCACATCAGGGGTTGGAGCAGCGAATGGAAACCACGATCTGTACATTGGATACAAGATTGACTTAGGAACGTTCAAAAAAGGAAAGAATAAACATAATAGTATAAGAATATTACAATGATGAAAAAATTTGTTTTTCTATCAACTATTGTCATGTCGTTGACCTTGATTGCTTGTGTAGGCTCACAGATGGGCAGCATGGGTAGTGTACAAGGCGGTGAGGTTACAGGAGTAAACGGAACAGCCATAAACGAACCGGCCCCTTACGGCATGGTTTTCATACAACGTGGTTCTATAAAGGTGGGCGACGAGAGCAACGATTCTCTATGGGGAAGCAATACACCTGTAAAGAGTATATCTGTTGATGCCTTTTGGATGGATGAAGCTGAAGTTTCAAATGCAAAATATCGTCAGTTCGTATTTTGGGTACGCGACTCTATCATCCGCGAACGTCTTGCCGACCCCGCTTATGGCGGTGATGAGACATTTAAAATTACTGAGGACGAGTATGGCGAACCTGTTACTCCATACTTGAACTGGAAGAAGCCTATTCCATGGAAAAAGCCAACTGAAGACGAACTTCGTGCTATTGAGAGCGTGTATATAAAGAACCCTATTACAGGTGAGAAGATGCTCGACGCAGCGCAGATGAATTATCGTTACGAAGAATATGACTACACACAGGCAGCACTACGCAAGAACCGCATCAATCCAAGCGAGCGCAACCGCAATACAGATATCCCTGTTGACAACGAAGCTGTGGTGATGATTTCAAAAGACACTGCATATATCGACGATGAAGGTAACATCGTACGCGAAACAATAAATCGTCCTTTGTCAAGCCCATACGATTTCCTAAATACATACATTGTAAACATTTACCCCGATACTACATGCTGGATAAATGATTTCCCCAACGCCGACAACGAGACATACTTGAAGCTATATTTCAGCCATCCCAACTATGACAACTACCCCGTTGTTGGTGTAAGCTGGGAGCAGGCAAATGCTTTCTGTGCATGGCGCACCAATTTCTTGCTCAAGGGTATGGGAGCACACGCCAAGTGGATACAGCGTTACCGTTTGCCTTCTGAGGCTGAGTGGGAATTCGCAGCCCGTGGCAAGGAGGCAAGCCGTTTCCCATGGGAGCAGGGCGATACAAAGAGTGACGAAGGATGCTATTATGCCAACTTTAAGCCGGGTGACGGTAACTACACCAAGGATGGAAGTCTTATAACATCGCAGTGTGGAATATTCTCGGCCAACTCTAATGGATTGTACGACATGGCCGGAAATGTTTCAGAATGGACATCTACTGTATATACCGAAGCCGGTGTATTGCAGATGAGCGACATTAACCCTAATCTTCAGTACCGCGCAGCGATAGAAGACCCATACAGTATGAAGAAAAAGGCTGTAAGAGGCGGTTCATGGAAAGATCCTGTAAAGTATATACAAGGTGCTACACGCGCATATGAATACCAGAACGAATCACGCTCATACATTGGCTTCCGCTGTGTACGCAGCTATGCAGGTTCTAACAGAAGAAGATAACATTTAATTACGGAACAAATATTTTCAAGATATGAAAAAGGCAAAGAACTTTATACGCGCCATCCAGGCTTTCATGGATTCTGCAAGAGGAAAAACCATTCTCAACTACCTGTATAGCTGGGGTGCTGCAGTCGTTATTTTGGGTACATTGTTTAAGTTGACTCACATTGCCGGTGCAAATATCATGTTGTTTGTAGGTATGGGTACCGAGGTGTTGGTATTCTTCTTCTCTGGTTTTGAGCGTCCTTATGAGGTTGCAGAAGAGGAGAAGAGAGAAGAGGCTGTCGCTATGGGCCAGCCGGTAATTATCAATGGTCCTATTGTTGCTGGCGGTGCAATACCATCTACTTCACCAGCTACAACAGAGATACCACAACCAGTGGCAGAGGTTCAGCCTGCTATTCAAACTACACCTGTATCAATTGGTGGTGGCATGCCATATGCTTGCAATGTGCAGGCTCCTAACATCGAAAACATCGATGAGATGGACAAGGTAACAGAAGAGTACGTAGAGCAGGTACGCGCTTTGAACGAGGCTATCCAGCGCATTGCACAGCAGAGCGAGGCACTTGGACGCAACATGCAGGAGATGGAGACTCTTGGACGTAACCTTACAGGCATGAACGCACTTTACGAAGTGCAGCTACGCAGTGCAGGCGGTCAGCTCGACTCTATAGACAAAGTCAACGAGCAGACAAAGAAGATGGCCGATCAGGTAGAAGAGTTGAACAACCTCTATGCACGTATGATTGAGGCTATGACAACAAACATGAACCGTCCACAAATCTAATACATCCAGACGATGAAGGTAAAAAAACAAAAAGTTTCTCCACGTCAGAAGATGATTAACCTTATGTACGTTCTTCTGATGGCGATGCTTGCACTTAACGTGTCATCGGACGTGCTGAATGGCTTCACGCTTGTGGATGAAAGCCTTTCAAAAAGTTCTGAGAGCACAGACAGACAGAACAATGCTCTGTACGAAGCTTTCGAAATGCACATGCAGCAGAACCCGGAAAAGGTTCGCGAATGGTATGAGCGTGCATGCGAAGTAAGAGAGATGTCCGATACCATATACAACCTTGCCGAGAGATTGAAGGTGCGTATTGCCCAAAAAGCCGATGGCGAGGATGGCGATGTAAATAACCTTAAAAACCGCGAGGACCTTGAGGCTGCAACACAGGTGATGCTTAACCCTGTATATGGAGAAGGCAACTTGTTGTACGAGGCTATAACCGAGTACAGGACAAACATGCTCGAAATGACGAACGACTCCATTCTAAAAGAGATTATCAAGACAAGCTTAAGCACAGATGTTCCACAAAGGGATATTTCGTTGCTTAAGAACTGGCAGGAGTACCATTTTGAGAGCATGCCTGCAATTGCAGCAATAACATTGCTTACAAAAATACAGAACGACGTACATTATGTAGAGGGTGAGGTCCTTCACTCACTTGCCAACAATATTGATATGGGCGACGTACGCGTAAACCAGATACAAGCTTTGGTTATCCCCACATCAAAGAATGTTGTACGTGGTGGAGAATTCTCGGCACAGATTATTCTTGCAGCCGTCGATTCCACACAACGTCCACAGATTTTCATAGATGACAAACAGCTTGAATCGGAAAATGGAGAGTATGCAGTGCAGTGCAACAAAACCGGCGACTACACACTGAACGGATATATGCTTGTGAATGACGGTGGTGGCATGCAGACACGTTACAACTTCTCGCAGAGCTATACTGTTGTAGAACCTACAGCAACTGTGAGCGCATCTTTGATGAATGTACTCTATGCAGGTTTCTCGAACCCGGTAAGCATATCTGTTCCAGGAGTTGCAGCAAACCGCATATCGGCATCCATTGCAAATGGCAACGGAACAATAAAAAGTGATGGTAAAGGCGGTTTCATCGTTGTACCCACAAAAGTTGGAGAGGATATAAAAATCGGTGTTACAGCACGCAACGAAGAGGGAAAGAACCGCAGCATGGGTGAATACACCTTCAGAGTTAGACAGTTGCCCGACCCGATGCCTTTCATCGAATTCAAGGATAAGGATGGAAATACACAGCGATACCGCGGCGGTGCTCCTTTCAGCAAACAGTCGCTTATGAGCACAAACGGCATTGTTGCCGCCATTGACGACGGCCTGTTGAATATAGGATTCAAGGTTCTTTCGTTTGAAACCGTATTCTACGATAATATGGGTAACGCCATACCTTTGAAGTCACAAGGAGAACTGTTCTCACAACAGCAGAAAGAGATGTTCCGTAACCTTGGCCGCGGCAAGAGATTCTATATATCACACGTAAGAGCCATAGGCCCCGACAACATAGAGCGTACCTTGCCAACAACACTTGAGGTTATTATAAACTAAAAAACAGTAAACAACACAATATTATGCAATACATCAGTAGAATATTGATAGTTTTGGCCGTTCTTGTTTTTGCACAGAACGCTAATGCACAGCCTCCTACACGCAGAGGCGGCAACAACACAGAAAAGAAGGAGAAAGCGGCAAACATCAAACTCACCGAAAGAGCAAAGGCTCAATACCCGGACGTGACCGTTTCGGAAGAGGTTGACTGGAAACGAGAGATTTACCGTTCAATCAACCTCGAAGTAGAAGAGAATGCAACATTGTACTATCCGGTAGAACCAATGGGCGAGAGCGTGAACCTTTTCACCTTGCTGTTCCGCCTTGTTCTGTCGGGCGACATCACAGCATACAAGTATAATCTCGACGGCTACGAGTCGTTCACCGAGGAGAACAAACTGGAGCCAAAGACCATGCTTGAGAACTATAGTGTATATTACGAAGAGAATAACGGAGAGCTCATCGTAGGCAACAGCGACGTTCCAAGTGCAGAAGTATTGAGTTACTATGTAAAAGAGAGTCACTACTACGACCAGAGAAGAGGTGTTTACGGTAAACAGATAACAGCAGTTTGTCCTGTTATTCACAGAGCTGGAGAATACTCGGCCGAAATAACAAAATATCCTATGTTTTGGGTACGCTACAGTGATATCAAGCCATATCTTGCACAGAACAAGATAATGACAAGCAGCCTTAACAATGTAGCCCAGACAACATTCGATGATTTCTTTGCCAAAGGCATGTACAAGGGTGACATATACAAAACAGTCAATGCAAAGAACCTTGCCATTTCACAATACTGCAAGGACTCGATAGAGATAAAGAAAGAGCAGGATAAGATTGAACAGCAGCTGAAGGATTTCGAAGCCAACCTTTGGAGCACCAAAACAGTAGCAGAGATGCGTCAGGACTCTATCAAAGCTGCAAACGATACTATTAAAACCGACAAAAAGGAAAAGAGTGTTGAAAAGAGTAAGGCCGTACGCACAACAACAGCCAGCAAGAGCCAGAAGAGCGTAAGCAAAAAGAGCAGCACAAGTAAACCAAGAGAGCAGGCCACAAGCCGTAGCAACTCGGGTACTGTTTCTGTAAGACGCACACGCAGATAAACTTTTTTCAATATTTTATTGTTTAGATACTTATTTTGTTGTTCTTTTGTAACGCATATAGGTATTGAAACGGCATTGTAATACCTTAGTATGCAATGCCGTTTCAATATTTATAACATAATTTTGTTTAACTAAAAAATAGAGAAATGAAAAAGTTATCAGTAATATTTACAGCTATTTGCCTGTTTGTAGCATCACCGGCTGCAGCGCAGTTCGATTGGGGTATAAAAGCAGGAGTAAACTTCGCCGAAAAACCATCAAATATCAAAGGTATAAAGGACGGACACACCGGATGGTATGTTGGTCCAATGGCAAAATATATTATTCCTGTTATAGGCTTAGGATTTGAAGCAAATGCCATGTATTCAAATTCAGGCGTGAGCATCAATGGAGAGTCTTTTAACAAGAACAGCATCGAAATACCGCTTTATCTGCGCTATGAGCTTAAATTACCGGCGATAAAAAAGATTTTAACACCATTTATTGCAGTTGGTCCTCAATGGGGATACACCTTTGGTAAAAAAGAATTTGGAAATATCAGAAGTTGGGAAGACGCAACTGAGTTCTCCGATAGATATTTCAAGTTTAACGAAAGTTGCTTCAGCCTGAATACCGGATTGGGTATTATTCTACTCAACCACCTGCAGGTACATATAAACTATAATATTGCACTTGGAAAGACAAGCGAATATTTTGGTGCAGAGAATTTCAACATCGGAAATAAGATTGAAACAATCAAGTCAAAGAACAATATTTGGCAACTATCGTTGGCATATATCTTTTAAGCATACGAAACAAAGCAAGAAGGTACTATGAAAAATGAATTGCTGAAAGGGTTGGAGATAAACACAGGGCATAACGAACTGCTTCAATGGGGCATAATCATTGTAGGAGCATTCTTACTGTTTTATATCTGTGATTTCATTGGTAAGAAGATTATTGCACCCGCTGTACAGCGTTTTACCAGAACTACATCCAATACCTGGGACGATATTCTGCTTAACAACGACACTATAAAAAACCTGTGTCGCCTTGTTCCAGGTATAATAGCAAATATTGTGTTGCCATTTATTCTTGAAGCAGAAAGCAGTGTTCTTCTCTTTTGCTTGAAACTATGCAAAGCATATGTTGCAATAATTGGCGTCGGACTATTATGTACAATATTCACATCGTTGTACAAGCTCTCCAACGAGTCGGAAAAGACCAAGGACCATACCTTGCAGGGAGTTTTTCAAATGCTGAAAATAGTTGTCATCAGCATTGGAGCAATTATTGTTGTAAGTATCTTCTTTGATAAAGACCCCAGCAACTTGCTTGCCGGACTGGGTGCATCGGCAGCAATACTTATGTTGGTGTTTAAAGATAGTATTCTTGGACTTGTGGCCGGAATACAATTGTCGGCAAACGACATGCTACGCCCCGGCGACTGGATTACAATGCCTAAATACGAGGCCGATGGTTTTGTTATTGACGTAACACTTACAACCGTAAAGGTTCAGAATTGGGACAAGACTATCACCACCATTCCTCCATACGCTCTTGTGAGCGACTCGTTTCAGAATTGGCGAGGCATGTTCAGCAGCGGCGGACGACGCATCAAACGCTCTATATTCATCGACACTAATTCCATTACATTCTGCGAAGGAGAATTAAGGGATAAACTGATAAAAAAAGGAGTTATAAATGCCGATGACAATAAGCAATATGTCAATTTGACGTTGTTCCGCGAATGGCTCGAAAACTGGCTTCATAATCATCCTGCAATAAACAAAGAGATGATTCTTCTTGTACGACAGTTGCAACCAACAGTACAAGGCTTGCCTTTGGAACTCTATTTCTTTTCAAGCGACACCGCTTGGATTGCATACGAACACCTGCAGGCCGAAATCTTTGAATATCTGTTTGCTGTGTTACCCGAATATGGACTGAAAGCATTCCAAAGCCCTGCAGGAACAGACTTTAAGGCAGGGTGGACAAAAAGTAGGACAAAACCTTTGTAATTATTTGATTTACATATCTTTGCAAAGATTATCATTGATATGCTAAAAAAAATGCTTTTATTGTGGCTCTTCCAATGTGGTCAAGAATGGCCTGAGAGGGCGAA
>JAZRGV010000067.1:0-23198 GCA_045644465.1 Bacteroidaceae bacterium | reverse complement strand
GTGGACAACTCCTTGGCTCACAGAACGACATGGCTACGATCCGACTTTAAAGCAACTGATATGGCCTTAACGAATTCAAAAACTTTTTCATAGCAAACTAATATACAAAGGGAATTAATCGGTACTTTACTCTGTTGCAGTACTCCCTATAACCGCAAAGTTCATTCATCAAAACCTTTTCTTCGTTTTTTATTCTTTTGATAATAAGCGGTATATAAGCCAACATTATCACAAACGATGGTAGCGAGCCAAGCACAAGAGGCATTGAGAGAAACATAAACACCGTTGCAGTGTACATGGGATGACGCACTATGCCGTAAAGTCCGGTATCGATGACTTTCTGATTCTCTTGTACTTCGATTGTACGCGAAAGATATACATTTTCGCGTAATACCTCGGCATACATTATATACGACAGCAGAAACACTGCCACAGCACTCCACACAGCCCATGTCGGGATTACAGTCCAGGCATATCTGAAATTGAGCCCTGCAACAACAAAAGCAGCAATAAACATCGCCCCACTGAGTGCCACAACACTCTTTTGTTCAGCCTCTTTTTCCTTGCCAGCAAGACGTTTCTTTAGCAGTTCGGGTGAACGGAACAGCATCACTACCCCGGCGATAAACATTGGCACAAACAGCACTGCTACCAACAGCCAACCGTAAGGATAATGGATTGTACCGGCCGGAAGAAACAGCAAAAGCCCGACAAGCACAAGCCCTGCAAAGAACTTGATGCTTGCCGATGCCATAAGTTTTATTCTTGTTTGCATTTTTATTTCTCCAATGATTTAACCCACTCGTTGTAACCGCCTTTCAGGTCAACGACATTTCTGAAAAACGCCTTTTCCAACACCCAACCTGCATTTTCACTACGTCGCCCGCTACGGCAGTATAGAGCTACCGGGCGTTCCGGGTCGAGCGTTGAAGCAAGTTCCTCGTGTCCTTTGAGGACATCAATATTTATACTACCCGGAATGTGGCCGGCATTGTACTCCTCGGCAGTGCGTACATCCACAAGCTGTACATCGGGATTAGCAATAAACTCCTTGAACTCGGCAACTTCAACTCTTCTGAAATTACCACCAATGTGACTTACACTGCATTGCACACATGAATTGACAGCCATAAGCGCAAACAGCAACAAAGGCAAAATTACTTTTTTCATAATCACAACAATTTTAAAAGTTCCTCTTTTGTTATTCCAAGCATCTCTGCTTTAGCCTTGAACTGTGGCAGTTCGTTGGAAACAAACTCTTTTTTCATATTCTCCCTTATGCGCGCAACGGCACCTTCCTTGACAAAATAGCCGAGTCCGCGCTTGTTGTATATTATCTCCTGCGCTTCAAGCAACTGATATGAGCGCACAATGGTATTGGGATTCACTCCCACCATTGCACCCATTTCGCGCACCGATGGTATGCGCTCTTCTTCGCGCCACTCTCCACGCAGAATTTTCTCCTGCATCAGGTCAACGTTCTGAAGATATATCGGTTTATGTTCGCTGTACTCCATAATAGACACTCATTAATAATTGACTCTCTTAATGCGGAAATAGGTTATTGCAAGATACAGGAACCCGAACAGCAAGGCTACTATTCTCCAGAAAACCAACCAGAATATTATAAAGCCTTCCTCGCTGTCGAAACAGTTACGAAGCATTTCCCAAACATCACCCACAAAATCCGTATCGAAAATTGTAACAGTAAATACAACCGACACAAAAGCCAAAGCTATGTTAAACAGTATCGTCTTGAGTACCTTGTTCTTACGAAATATGGCATTGAACATCATCGCATAGAATATAGGCACTTCTGTTGACAGAAAACTATCCAACAATGGCAAACCAAATTCGCCTATATCGCCATTGTTCAAAGTAACAGTCCCCCAATTATCGGCAAACGGATTATACAAATCAAGCTGCATGAATGAACCGATGCCTGCTTGTGATAACAGCCAGAGCAATATATCGGTTGCCTCAAGCACTGCGTATGAAAGCAACTGCACTACAACCACGCAAATCACAATCATCGACAACAGCTTCTCGAGAGTGCTTGCCGGTATCATTGCATATATATATCCTTTTTTGCGATTATTGATATCTTTATAGACTATAAAGGGAGCCAGTATTACTGCCAGAGTAAAAAGAAATTGTACAAGAGGGGCTCTGCTATCTTCCCACATGTCAGAATCCATAGTTAAGGACAACACCCACACGGCAAATATAATACTTGCAAAAATAAGGAGTGACTTGAAAAAACGTGGCACATAATTCACCACCTCGTGCTGCACAAGTTTGCCAAAACGCTTTATATCAAATACTTCATTCATAGTCTTTTACTTTTTTGAGTTGATGTAATTGAACAATAGTTCTATGTTTATGCGGCTCTCTTCGCCTGTATCATTCTTGCTGATTGAGCAATAACCACCAAGTCCTTCCTCGCAATAAAGGGCATCCTGGGGACGTTGCATTGTAACATCGAACATATATTCGTTCTGTATATCTGCAACGCTCTTGTCGAGCAATACGCAACGCTTGTCAAGAATCATAATGTGGTCGAGCAGATTCTCAACGTCCTTCACCTGATGGGTTGATATGATTATTGTACGGTTATCGTCCATAGCCCGGGCAACCATTTTGCGAAACTCTGCCTTTGCAGGAATATCGAGTCCGTTGGTAGGCTCATCGAGTAACAGAAATTCGGTATTCATTGCAAGAGCAATACAAAGAATTGCTCTCTTGCGCTGACCAAGCGACAACGATGTGAATTTACGGTTTATATCAATCTCAAAATCACCAAGCAGGCTATTGAGCATATTTTCATCGTAATTGGGATAGAAAGCCGATATACCGCCTGCATAATTCTTTATTGAGACTGCAGGACCTTCAAAATCCTCGGGAATATAGAATATCTTGGATAGGAAGCCTGGCTTACGGTCGGCAGGCAAATAACCATCAATATCTATTTTACCGCACTTTGTTGTGAGCAATCCGCAAAGCAGTTTAAAGAGCGTACTCTTTCCCACTCCATTAGCACCAAGCAGACCATATACCCTGCCCTGCTCAAAAGTGGTGCTTATGCTATCCAAAACCTTTGTATTGGAATAAGCAAATGACAAATCTTTAACCTCAATCATAGTGTATTAGTTTATTAGTACACTGCAAATGTAAAAACAAATAGAAATACTTTCCAAATTTTATTGACCTTTTTTTAAAAAAATGTGCTATTTTCGCAAAAACAACTGCTATATGAAAAAGATACATATTTATACTTTAATGCTGATGGTTGTACTTGGTTGCAATAAGCCTTCTACAACACACCAACACAACCTTTTACCTATACCACAGCAAATAGAGCTAAACAATAAGGTTTTTACATTATCTAACGCTACAGAAATCATTGTTGATGCCCCTGAAAATGACAAGAGAGTTCTTGAGAAGTGTCTGCATACTTCACTCAAAGGTTTAGACAACAGGAAAAGCGGAACAATCAGATTGGTTATCAAGGATAGTCTCGAAAGTATTTCTTCACCCGAGGGCTACCGCATAGAGATTACCCCAAAGATGATTACCGTTGAGGCAACAAGCGGAGCCGGACTCTTCTACGGCGTACAGACCATTCTGCAGATGGCAAGAGACAACAACAGCGTTGCATGTGGCACAATAACCGACGAACCTGCATTTGCATATCGCGGACTGATGCTCGACGTAAGCCGTCACTTTTTTGATAAGGAGTTCATAAAGAAGCAGATTGATGCAATAGCACACTTCAAGATGAACCACCTGCATCTGCACCTCACCGACGCTGCAGGATGGCGCATTGAGATAAAGAAATATCCGCGCCTCACCGACTTTGCAGCATGGCGCAAGCCCGGATTGTGGAAGGATTGGTGGTTCGGTGACCGATTGTATGTAAACGAAGGAACAGAGGGAGCATACGGTGGTTACTATACACAAGATGACATCCGTGAGATTGTAAAATATGCACAGGATAGATATATCACCATCATTCCCGAGATAGAGATGCCGGCACACAGCGAGGAGGTTCTGACAGCATATCCGGAATTATCTTGTACTCATGAACCATACAAGCAGGCAGACTTTTGCATAGGCAACGAAAAGACATACGAATTCCTTGAGAATGTATTGAGCGAAATAATAGAACTGTTCCCGAGCGAATACATACACATAGGCGGCGATGAGGCCGGCAAAGCATCGTGGCCACACTGCCCATTGTGCCAAAAGCGTATGAAAGAGGAGAATCTCAATAACGTCAATGAGTTACAAAGCTACCTGATACAACGTATAGAGAAATTCGTAAACAGCAAAGGCCGACAGATTATAGGTTGGGACGAAATTCTCGACGGTGGATTGGCACCTAATGCAACTGTAATGTCGTGGCGCGGAACAGAGGGCGGATTGGCTGCGGCAGAAAGCGGACACAAGGCAATTATGACTCCGGGAGGCTACTGCTATCTGGATTCATATCAGGATGCCCCACACACACAGCCAATGGCTTTTGGTCCTTACATGCCACTTGAAAAAGTTTATTCATACAACCCCATTGAAGGTCTTGAAGCAGAGAAAGCAAGGTTAATATATGGAATCCAGGGAAATCTTTGGGTAGAATACATTCCTACAGAAGAGATGGTTGAATATATGATTTATCCGCGCATACTTGCCATTGCCGAGATTGGATGGAGCAATCCTGCAGAGCGCAATATCAACGAATTCAAGGACCGTGCCATAAATGCAGTTGAGTGGTTGAGAGGAAAAGGCTACAATGCTTTTGACTTGAAAAACGAATTTGGACAGCGCAAAGAAGCCACAATGGAATCGAGTAACCTTGCAAAGGGCAAGAGCATCGTTTATGCCGAGAATGCACCATACAGTAACAGCTACGCAGCCGGTGGCGACAACGCGCTTATCGACGGAGTTCATGGTGGTTGGACATATACCGACAAGAAATGGCAAGGATTCATCCGCGGTGGTATAGACGTTACAATAGACCTTGGCGAGGTGAAAGAGATTACAGCCGTTCACGCCGACTTTATGCAGATGTGCATACCCGACGTGTGGATGCCGGCAGAGGTTACCATTGCATTATCAAGCGACTGCAACAACTTCGAAACTGTTGCCGATATAAAACATAATGTAGTGCGCGACGAGGGACTCTCGTTCAAGAACTACGGATGGAAGAGCGACAACCCTATAAAGGCACGTTATGTACGTTACATGGCAAAGAGTGGTAAACAGGGCGGCTGGTTGTTCACCGATGAGATAGAGATTAAATAATGACTAAGAGATAAAAAAATGAATACTAGGAGCTTAACAATAGTAATCTTGGCCTTTGTATTGGCATTGCCTATAAATATATTGGCGCAAACTGATGTAAACAGAGAGAAATATCCCGACTATAGCGACAGGATTAACCCAGATTATACAATGTTGCAAACAGTAACAGCAGAGAAAGGCCTATCGCGCAGCATCAAGACAAGAGCTACACGACCTGCATATGTAAACAATGCAGAACAGAAATTTTTCCCACCTGTATTCAACCAGGACGGAGGTTCATGCGGTTCGGCTTCACGTATATGCTATATGTTCACATACGAGCTGAATGCATACCGCGACCTCGACGGCAAACAAAGCAAGAACTACTACCCTTCACATTTCGTATGGCTGCTGACCAACAGCAGTTCAGGCAAAAACGAATTCGTTACGAGCATAGGAGTTCCGTCTGCTGCAACATACGGCGGACAGACATACTCTTACAAATTAGGTAATCAGGACTGTAGCAACAACTATTTCGGTTGGATGCAGGGATATGACAAATGGTTCGAGGCGATGCACAACCGCATGCTTGCACCGGTTAACACACCATTGCACGTAGGCACAGCAGAGGGACGCGAGCTTGTAAAAAACTGGTTATGGAACCACAACGGTGACACAAGTTTCAAAGCCGGTGGTATATGTGGTATTGGCGTTGGTAGTAATGGCGGCAACTTCGATGCCAAAATACCTAACACATCAGCCAACAGCAATGCCGGTGTTGTTGGTAAAAAGTATGTAAAATCGTGGGGTACACAAGTGGACCACGCGCTTACAATCGTTGGTTATGACGACCGCATTGAATTCGACCTTGATGGTAACGGTGTTGCCGGAGAAACGAGCAAGGACGAGGTTGGAGCATGGATTCTTGTAAACTCATGGGGAAATACTTGGGGTAACAACGGCTTCATATATTGCCCATATGCCTATGGAGGTGCCACATCCAACAGCAACGGCACATTCTCGGGCAACTGGTGGCAACCAGAGCTATACAAAGTAAGAAAAGACTACCGTCCATTGCGCACCATAAAGCTTGAAATGAACTACTCACGCCGAAGCGAAATAAAGCTCTCGGCAGGTATTTCATCAGACATAAATTCCGACACACCTGAAAAAGTCATTGAATTTGAGCACTTCAAATATGCAGGAGACGGCAACTACGGTAATACAAGACCTGCACCAGAAGTTCCTATGCTCGGCAAATGGGCCGACGGCAAGATGCATACCGAGCCTATGGAATTCGGATACGATCTTACAGACCTTACCAAAGGATATGACCGCAGTATGCCATTAAAATATTTCTTCATTGTAGAGACACGTGATTGGGCTGCAGGAAACGGTAACATACACAGTGCCTCAATAATGAACTATGAATTCAATGATGAGGGTATTGAGACACCATTCATGCTACCTAACGGCATACAGGAGATAAGAAACGCCGGTAACAAGACCATAATATCTACCATTGTTTACGGAGAGCCTTATTATGCACCACAAAACCCATTCATAAGCAACAACATCCTACAATGGAGTGCGCCATTGCCATCAACAAACAAAGTCTCCAAATACAACATATACCACAACGACAACAAGATTGCAGAAGTTTCTGCCGGTTCATTAAGCTACTATATTCCATCATCGGAAAGCAAAGAGGGTATTTTTGGTGTTTCTGCTGTTTACGAAAGCAATAAGGAGACAGAAAAAGCAAATACGACGGCACCTATTCCTTATGAAAGTACAAACAAAGCTGTAAATTTCCAGAGATCAGGTGTCAGATTGCCGGGCGTATTCAACGAAAAATACGAAGAGGCTACTATTGAATATTACATTAAGCCCAATTCTTTGAAAAATTGGAATCAGGTTGTTGGTCCGGGTTGGGGCACATTTATGATGCATGCCGAAAGCAATGGAGCATTCACTGCAGGCTGGAACTCAACAGCCAATGACCGTTTCACCACCGGAACATCGATATTGCGTACCGGAACATGGACACATATAGCCATTGTAATAAAAGGCAACAAAATGACACTATATGCCAATGGAGTGGAAAAAGGAAGTTGCACATCATCCAATTACAGCGGAATAGGAAGTTTCGGAAATCTGGAATTCAGGGCAGAAAATGACTATTACAACACAAACAACGATGCTCAATATGACGAAATACGTATCTGGAACGTGGCACGCACTGCCAACGAAATAAAGGAATCGTATAATTCACAATATTCCGGAACATTGTGTCCAAAAGGTTTGATTGCATATTATAAAGGTGACATTATAAATGTCAATGGCAATAATATGTTGCACGAATACATATCGAGCAAGCATGGTGAGTTTATTAACAGCAGTTACAGCAGTGTAACAAGCAACCAGTCGCTCAGCGGCAACGCTTCACCGAGCATCAGCATCAATGCCATAAAGGGCAATGTTTATGCAGGAACACCCGTTAAGTTGTCTGCGACATACAATAATGCTGTTACAAACCTAAAATGGACCGTATCGGATGCCGGAATAACAAACCTTGCCGTAGCCGAGCCACTTGTTACGTTCAAGACATCCGGTTACCAAACAATAACAGTTGTTGCCGAAAACAGCAATGGCAATAGCGTTTCCAAGAATATGACTGTATATGTATATCCCGAAAAGAATATCGATGCCTCTTTCACAGCAAGTAAGAGCAATGTCGTTATGGGCGAAAAGGTATCATTCATCATAAGCAACCCATCCTTTGGAGAGATGTATGAATGGAATATTACCGGAGCCGAAGAAAAGACTGTTTATGGACAGCACGGATATGCAATATTCAAGGAACCCGGAAAACAGTTGGTAACTCTAACGGTAAAATCGCTTAGCGGAAATAAAACAGCAACATCAAGCATATATGTAGATGTTGCAGGTTCTGCCCCTGTAGCAGACTTTGATGTAACTCCGGCTATTGTTATGAAAGGCGAAAGGGTTTATCTGACCGATAAGTCAAAATATACTCCTGTAAATTGGTGCTGGACCATAGAAAGCGATGCCAAACAATATGTAATAAACGAGCAAGATGGAAGTTTTACTCCCAAGAAGAGCGGTATCTACAATGTAACGCTTGAAGCAAGCAACAATGTTGGTTCTAACAGCACAACACGTGAACGTGCTATAGTAGTATGCAATGCCGACAGCAAGAACGGCCTGAATTTTAGCGGAAGAGACAATGCAAAAGTTTCTGCAACAACCAATGGTTTCTCGGGACAGAGCAATGCTTTTACAGTTGAATGGTGGATGCGCCCTGATAACCTTCAAACCAATTGCCTTGGTATAGGAGAGAGCGAATCGACATTCCTTGTTACCGCAGAGGCCGATGGAAGAGCAAACATATATATCGGCGGAAGAAAGATAAGAGGTTTTTCGGGCTACATCATAGCAAACGAATGGCATCACTATGCAGTTGTATTGGATAATGGTTATGTGAGCCTCTATCGCGACGGTGAATATTTTGAAAGAGATTATGTAACCTATAATGCAAGTATTCCTTCACTCGGCAGCTTTACCATAGGCAATGACAATGCCAGAATGAACGGACAGATTGACGAGTTACGAGTATGGAAGAAAGCACTCAACAATGAATCGCTTATTGAGGTTTGCAACACTCCTATTGAAAACCCTGACAAATATAGTGACCTGGTACTTTATTACGACTTCAACCAAAGCGGAGGTTATGTCATTGACAGGACATCAAACAACAACTACGGAGTACGCAGCGGATTCGGACCTGACGGTGATGCATGGGGATTGTCAAAAGGAGTTTTCTGCCTAAGCTATGGTGAGGAGATAACCAAAGAGGATGTAACATCACTCTATTTGACCAACTATTGTGCAGAATTTGACCATACCAGAAATTGGGTAAATTCCAACACTTACGACCGTTTCTACGAACTGACAGGGTGGACTATCGAGAATGCCGTAAGAAACGGCAACGTAACAACCGGTGCCCATGTCGATGCACAAAAGGATTACTTTATGACATTCACATCCAATTGGGACGGATTTGGTGCGGTAAAGAACCATAAGACATACCAAACAGTAACACTTCCTGCCGGCAAGTACAAATTTATTGCGAAGTATGACACTTGGGAAGGACAAAGCGGAGACAGTTATCTTGTTGCCGCTCAAGGGAAAGGATTACCCGACACTGAAAATGTTGCAAATACTATAGCTTATACCAAAATGAAAGAATACGACAAAGAAACCGTATTCTCGAACGAAATTGAGTTTGTACTTAACAAAGAAACAGAAGTTTCATTGGGCTTAATCGTTAATTTGAGCTACAGATCGTGTTTGACTATCAAAGAGTTCATTCTTGAATGGGAAAAGATTGAAGAGGAAGATGGTAATATAACCGCTGTGGAAAACGTAGAAAGCATAATAAGAAATGGTGCAATATACAATCTTCAAGGAATAGAAGTTCTTAAACCCGAAAGAGGAAACATATACATAAAGGACGGAAAGAAATTTTATGTAAAGTAGGATATTTAAAGATATTGCTTTGAATAAATAACGTAATATTCAATATGTATGGAAAAGGAAAGACTTTTCAATGAGTTCCAACCGGTAACATCGGAAGACTGGAAGAACAAAATCATAGAGGACCTGAAAGGTGCCGACTATGAGAAGAAGATGATTTGGAGAACAACCGAGGGATTTGACGTAAATCCATTCTACCGCAAGGAAGACTTGACTGCAGGATGCGAGAATGAAGTTCCCGGCAAATATCCGTTCACTCGTGGAAACAAGGCCGACAACAACTGGCTCGTACGTCAGGAACTGAATATTGCCGATGCAACAGAAGCCAATGCCAAAGCAAAGAAAATTATTGCAGATGGTGTTGAATCAATCGCATTCAGAGTTAAAGGCAAATGGGTTACACCTGAATATATCCCCACCCTGCTCAATGGCATTGATGCCGAAAAGGTAGAGCTCAACTTTAATGTATGCCTCAGCAAGGTTGTGGAGTTCACAACCCTGCTTATAGAATATTACAGACAACGTGGCTTTGATCTTGAAAAGGTTTGTGGTTCCATAAACTACGACCCAATCGAAAAGGAGATGTTTGCAGGTAAGGTTTTTGAAAACTACACCGAGGATATCAAAGCATTAATAGAAGCCACATCTGCAACCCCTAAAATACGTTGCATTGCTGTCAACAGCAACAAACTGAACAATGCAGGAGCATACATTGCACAAGAGTTAGGTTACGCCCTTGCATGGGGTAACGAATACCTTACCACAGCAACCGAAGCCGGCATACCTGTTGACGCAGTAGCAAAGAACATAAAATTCAACATGGGCATATCGAGCAATTTCTTTATGGAGATTGCAAAGTTCCGCGCAGCACGTATGCTATGGGCAAAGATTGTGGAACAATACCAGCCAAAATGCAAATGCGCATGCAAGATGATTATACACGCCGAAACCTCGCAGTTTAATCTAACACTGTTCGACTCGTATGTGAATATGCTCCGCACACAGACCGAAGCGATGAGCGCAGCTATCGCCGGAGTAGAGTCAATTACAGTAACACCATACGACACTGTTTATGAAGAGCCCACAGACTTTGCTATGCGCATTGCAAAGAACCAGCAGTTGATTCTGAAGCACGAAAGCCATCTGAACAAGGTTGCCGACCCGGCCGGCGGTTCATATTACATTGAAAGTCTCACAGTTTCAATCGCTAACGAAGCATGGAAGCAGTTCCTTGCAATAGAGAACGAAGGTGGATTCCATAAGGCAGTAAAGGAGGGTAAAGTTCAGGCGGATATAGAAAAGACCGCCGAGAGCCGTCGTACAGCACTTGCCAAGCGCAAAGAGATACTTTTGGGAACAAACCAATACCCCAACTTCAGCGAACTATCCGAAGGCAAACGCCCAAAGAGTGCCGTTTGCGGATGTGGCTGCCACAGCGAAGAGAAACAGAACATTACCATTGCTACGAAACGCTTAGGCGAAGAATTTGAACAACTACGCCTGCAAACCGAAGAGAGCGGCCGCCGTCCAAAAGCATTTATGCTCACAATAGGCAACCTTGCCATGCGACAGGCTAGAGCACAGTTCTCGTGCAACTTCCTTGCAACAGCAGGCTACGAGGTTATCGATAACCTTGGATTCAAGAGCGTTGACGAAGGAGTAAAAGCGGCAGTTGATGCCAAAGCCGACATTGTGGTTATCTGTTCGAGCGATGATGAATATGCAGAGTATGCAATCCCTGCATATCAGGCAATAGGCGACAAGGCTATATTCATTGTAGCCGGCGCACCTGCATGTATGCCCGAACTGCAACAGGCAGGCATAGAAAACTTCATCCATGTGAGAGTGAACGTACTTGACACTTTGAGAGAACTGAACAAGAAGTTGGGTATCTAAAATTATACAGCCATGAGAAAAGATTTCAATAATATAGATATTTTCGAGAGTGCTACGGTTGTATCATGCGCATCGACAGCAACGCCCGACAACATTTGGGAAACAGCCGAGCATATAAAGGTAAAGCCTGTATATACAGCCGACGACCTAAAGGATATGGAACACCTGGAGTACGCGGCAGGTATCCCGCCATTCCTGCGTGGACCATACTCTATGATGTACACATTCCGTCCTTGGACCATACGCCAATATGCAGGATTCTCTACGGCCGAGGAGAGCAATGCCTTTTACCGTCGCAACCTTGCTTCGGGACAGAAAGGACTTTCAGTAGCATTCGACCTGCCAACACACCGCGGATATAACCCCGACAACGAACGTGTGGTAGGCGATGTGGGAAAAGCAGGTGTTTCAATCTGCTGCATGGAGAATATGGAACAGCTATTCGACGGAATACCATTGAACAAGATGTCGGTATCAATGACCATGAACGGTGCAGTGCTGCCTGTTCTTGCGTTCTACATCAACGCGGCATTGGAGCAGGGAGCAAAACTCGAAGAGATGGCAGGAACAATACAGAACGACATTCTCAAAGAGTTCATGGTGCGTAACACATATATTTACCCACCTGCATTCTCAATGCGTATAATAGGCGATATTTTCGCATACACGTCGCAGAAGATGCCGAAGTTCAACTCTATATCAATCAGCGGTTACCACATGCAGGAGGCAGGTGCATCGGCTGATATTGAGTTGGCTTATACCCTTGCCGACGGTTTGGAGTATGTACGCACAGGAGTGAATGCCGGCATTGACATTGATGCCTTTGCTCCGCGCTTGTCGTTCTTCTGGGGCATTGGCATGAACCCGTTTATGGAGATAGCAAAGATGCGTGCGGCTCGTATGCTTTGGGCAAAGATTATAAAGAGCTTCAACCCAAAGAATCCAAAGTCGATGGCGTTGCGTACTCACTGCCAGACATCGGGATGGTCGCTCACCGAACAAGACCCGTTCAACAACGTAGGCCGTACCGTGATAGAGGCAATGTCGGCTGCAATGGGACACACACAATCGCTGCACACCAATGCGCTTGATGAAGCCATCGCCCTGCCTACAGACTTTTCGGCACGTATAGCACGCAACACACAGATATACTTGCAGGAAGAGACGAACATCTGTCGCGTGATTGACCCATGGGGAGGTTCATACTACATTGAGAGCCTTACACAGGAACTTGCCGACAAGGCATGGAAACTCATTCAGGAGATTGAGGAACTTGGAGGCATGGCAAAAGCCATTGAGACAGGCATTCCAAAGATGCGCATCGAAGAGGCTGCGGCACGCACACAGGCGCGCATTGACAGCGGCAAACAGATTATTGTAGGTACCAACGCTTACTGCCTTGCCGAGGAAGAGCCTATCGACATCCTTGAGATTGACAACACAGCCGTACGCAAGGAGCAGCTCGAGGCCATCGAGCGCAACCGCGCATCACGTGACGAAGAGGCTGTTAAAAAGGCTCTTGACAATATTACAGCATGCGCCGAGAGTGGCGAAGGCAACCTGCTTGAGTGTGCTGTTGAAGCAGCCCACCTGCGTGCCACATTGGGAGAGATATCAGATGCCTGCGAAAAAGTCGCAGGACGTTATAAAGCAGTAATAAGAACAATTTCAGGCGTGTATTCAGCAGAGAGTCGCGACGACGAGAACTTTGAGAAAGCTTGCCGTCTAACCGAAGAGTTTGCAAAGAGAGAGGGACGCCGTCCCCGAGTAATGATTGCCAAGATGGGACAGGATGGTCACGATCGCGGTGCAAAGGTCGTTGCAACAGGATATGCCGACTGCGGTTTTGACGTAGATATGGGAATGTTGTTCCAGACACCGGCCGAGGTTGCACGTCAGGCAGTCGAGAACGATGTGCATGCAGTGGGAGTATCATCGCTTGCAGCAGGACACAAGACACTTGTTCCGCAGCTCATTGAAGAACTTGAGAAGCTGGGCAGAGGCGACATCATGGTATTTGCCGGTGGTGTGATACCTGCACAGGACTATGAGTTCCTGTACCGCGCAGGAGTGATTGGAATATTCGGCCCCGGAACAAGCGTTGCAAAAGCAGCTTGCGAACTGATGAAGATATTCCTTGACAAGTAAAAATTAAACGAAAGAGGCAGAGTCCTTAAAGGTTTGAACACCCTTAAGGACTTTGCTACGCAATATATTAAATAGAATCGATGATTGTTTGTATAGCAGAGAAACCGAGTGTAGCAAAGGAGATTGCCGATATTTTAGGGGCAAGAAGCCGGCACGATGGATATTATGAAGGAAACGGATACCAGGTTACCTGGACATTCGGTCATCTTTGTACTCTTAAAGAGCCACACGACTATACGCCTATGTGGCAAAAGTGGAGCTTGAGCAGTTTGCCAATGATTCCGCCACGATTCGGCATAAAGCTCATTAACGACAAGGGCATTGAGAAGCAGTTCGCCATAATAGAGCGTATAATGCAGAGTGCCGATATGATTGTGAACTGCGGTGATGCCGGCCAGGAGGGAGAACTCATACAGCGTTGGGTGATGCAAAAGGCACAGGCGAAATGCCCTGTAAAACGCTTGTGGGTGTCGTCGCTCACCGAAGAGGCCATACGCGAAGGATTTGCCACACTAAAGGACCAGAGTGAGTATCAGGCATTGTATGAGGCAGGATTGAGCCGTGCCATAGGCGACTGGTTGCTTGGTATGAATGCAACACGCTTGTACACCATAAAATACGGCAAGAACAGACAGGTACTCTCAATAGGTCGTGTACAAACCCCAACCCTTGCACTTATTGTAAAGCGTCATCTTGAAATAGCGAACTTTGTTCCGCAACCTTATTGGGAGCTGAAGACGGTTTACCGCGACACCACGTTCAGTGTTACCGAAGGACGCTTCGACAGCGAGGAGAAAGGACGCGAAGCACTCGAAAAAATTACAGGACAACCGTTCACTGTAACCGACGTAACGGCAAAGAACGGAACTGAACTGCCACCGAAACTGTATGACCTCACATCGTTGCAGGTCGATTGCAACAAGAAGTTCGGCCTTTCGGCAGAACAGACACTGCAGACCATACAGTCGCTATATGAGAAGAAAATCACCACATACCCACGTGTTGATACCACATTCCTGAGCGATGACATATACCCAAAGTGCCCCAACATACTCAAAGGCCTGCGCGACTATCAGACATTGACTATGCCATTGATGGACAAGCCGCTGATAAAGTCGAAAAAGGTGTTCGACAACAAAAAGGTTACCGACCACCATGCTATCATACCCACAGGAGTATATCCGCAGGGACTTACCGACCTTGAAAAGAAGGTATATAACCTTGTGGCAACACACTTTATTGCAGTGTTCTACCCCGACTGCAAGTTCCGCACCACGACTGTGCTTGGCGAGAGTGCCGGTGTAGAGTTCAAGACAAGCGGAAAAGTGATAACAGAACCGGGCTGGCGAGTGGTATTTGCCGGAGAGGCAACCGATGATGACAAGGAGAAAGAAAACATCCTGCCGGATTTCACAAAAGGAGAGAGCGGGCCACACACTCCCGGACTCGCCGAGAAGTGGACACAACCGCCAAAGAACTACACCGAAGCGACTCTGTTGCGTGCTATGGAAACAGCCGGCAAGCTTGTTGAGGATGAAGAATTGCGCGACGCGATGAAAGAGAACGGCATTGGCCGTCCGTCAACCCGCGCTGCAATAATCGAGACACTCTTTAAGCGCAACTACATACGACGTGAGAAAAAGAACATTGTTGCTACGCAGACAGGTATAGAGCTGATTGGACTGATTAGAAACGAACTGCTAAAAAGCGCAGAGCTTACAGGCCGTTGGGAGAAGAAGCTTCGCGACATCGAGAAACGGCAGTACGAGGCAAAGACCTTCATCGAGGAACTGAAAGCGATGTTGAACGAAGTGGTGAATGATGTTCTACGCGACAACAGCACACTATAGTGTTACATCTGCTTATAAAAGGTTTCACCAAAATATTTTAATATCTATCAGCCCTCATTTGTAGAAAAAAAGACGACATATATGCCTAATAAGACAAACAGGAAATCACCCATAGGGCGTTACAGCACATACTTGAAGCTGGAGAAATCGCTGCAGCCAAACAGTATAGATGCATATATAAGCGACATTACCAAATTTGCCAATTTTATTGGCGACGAAGAGGCCTTGCCGCATGCAACGCTTGAACAGATGCGCGAGTTCCTTGCATCGCTCACCGACATTGGCATAAATGCACGTTCACAGGCACGTCTGCTTTCGGCAATACGTTCGTTCTATCAGTTTATGAAACTCGACGGCTACATAGAGCACGATAACAGCGAGTTGCTAAAATCGCCAAAGTTAGCAATGCATCTGCCCGAGGTGCTTACTCTGCAGGAGATTGACGATATAATAAACTCGATAGATCTCTCGAAGAACGAAGGGCAAAGAAACAGAGCCATAATAGAAACTCTGTATAGCTGTGGTCTGCGTGTATCGGAGCTATGCTCATTGAAATTGTCCGACCTATACATCAAGGAGCAGTTCATACGTGTTACCGGCAAGGGCGACAAGCAACGCCTTGTGCCAATATCATCGCGTGCCATAGCCGAGATTGAGGCATACTTTGAGGACAGGAACAGAATAAACATTAAGCCCGGATACGAAGATTATATCTTCATCAGCGAAAGGCTGAAGAAACCGTTATCGAGAATAATGGTTTTCCGCATGATAAAGGATGCTGTGAATATGGCCGGTATTAATAAGACGGTGAGCCCTCACACATTCCGCCACTCTTTTGCCACACACCTGCTCGAAGGAGGGGCTAACCTGCGTGTAATACAGGCCATGCTTGGACACGAGAGCATTGCAACAACGGAGATATATACTCACATCGACAGCACACGTATGCGCGAGGAGATAATAATGCACCACCCTCGCAACATCAAAAAAAAATAAAAAAGCCATTATTATAAAGCTCACAATTTTGTTTATTGTCGCCACATAACTAACTTTGTAGCAGATGCGCAGGCGCGCACGGCATAGTAACAAACCATTCACTAAATAAATTACAATGTTTAAAAAAGTTTCTTCGCTGCTCATTTTCGCAGCAGTTCTTGTATTGGGCTCATGCAGTTCAAAGATGAAAGAGATGAAACCCGAGTTCTTTACCGTAACTCCCGAAGTGCTGGAGGTAACCGGCAATGAAGTCCCTGTAACCATCGACGGCAAGTTCCCTGCCAAATTCTTCAACAAGAAGTCGGTGCTGACAATCACCCCGGTACTCAAGTATAAGGATGGTGAGGCTATCGCCGAGTCTTCGATATTCCAGGGCGAGAATATACGAGGTAACGACAAGACCATATCATACGACAACGGTGGCAACTTCAGAATGAAGATGACATTCGACTATGTGCCGGCTATGGAAGAGTCTGAACTGTACCTGCGTTTCTCGGTCAACAAAGGAAACAAGAGCAAAACATTGCCCGAAGTGAAAATTGCCGACGGTTGTATTGCCACATCGCAGCTCTATCAGCAAACAGTGACAACAGCAAACATTGCATGGTGCGAAGATGCTTTCCAGCGCGTCATCAAGCAGGCAAAGGAGGCTAACATCCTATTCTTGATACAGCAGACAAACTTGCGTATGTCGGAGCTGAAGAGCAACGAGATAAAGGACTTCAAGAACACTCTTACCGACATTGCTGCTGACTTTAAAAACAAAGTGCTCGACGATGTCCAGATATCTTCATATGCATCGCCCGACGGTAACTTCGACCTTAACGATAACCTGGCAACAGGACGCGGCGACAATGCGGCAAAGTTCGTAAAGAAGGAGCTTAAAAATGCAAAGCTCAATGGATATGTCGATAATAACTATACAGCCGAGGATTGGGAAGGATTCAAGGAACTTGTTTCAAAGTCGGAACTTCCCGATAAAGAACTTATCTTGCGTGTACTGTCAATGTATAACGATCCCGAGGAGCGTGAAGCACAAATAAAGAACATTTCATCGGTTTACAAGGAATTGGCCGACGATATTCTGCCAAAGCTCCGCCGTGCAAGAATCACATTGAACTATCAGCTTATTGGCCGTTCCGACACACAGATAAAGGAGCAGTACAAAGCCGACCCAAGAGTGCTCTCTATTGAGGAGATTCTTTACTCTTCAATTCTCACCGAAGATTTAAAGGAGATTGAAGAGATATTCAACACAGCTATCAAACTTTACCCTGCCGACCACCGTGCATACAACAACCTTGGCGTATTGGCATACAACAGAGGCGACTACAACGCTGCAGCAAGCTACTTCGCTAAGGCAGGAAATGCCGACAATGCATCGCCTGAGGTAAAGATAAACCTTGGTTATCTTGAACTGATGAAAGGCAACACAGCCAATGCTGAATCGAACATCACAACAGGAGCAGGCGAAAAGGCAGGTGATGAGGCTTTGGGCAACCTTTACATTGCACAGGGATTGTATGGCCGCGCTACATCGCAGTTTGGCGATAGCAAGACAAACAGTGCTGCTCTTGCACAGTTGCTTAACAAGGACTACAGCAAGGCACGCAACACAATTGAGAACATAGAGAACCCCGATGCCACAACCCATTATATCAAAGCTATACTTGGAGCAAGAACCTCGAACATAGCGTTTATATATGACGGCTTGAAGGAAGCTATAAAACTCGATCCCTCTTTGGCCGAGAAAGCCGGCAAGGACCTTGAGTTCAGAAAATACGCTCAGGACCAGACATTCCAGTCTATCGTAAAGTAATTCATGAACAAGACAACGATAAGTGAAAAAGTTGCGATGCTTGCACTCTCAAAGGTGCAGGTAGCGCAACTTGCTTTAATGCACCAGCTTATCGATACAGTTGGTAGCGCAAAGGAACTGATAGAGAACGCAGCCAACATTGGAGATATTGTTCCCGGAGCAAGCCCCAAACTTGGTAAGTTGTTGGGCGACAAATCGCTCATTGAACACGCCGAGCGTGAAATGGAGTTCGTAGAAAAGAACAACATACAACTGATATGCAAGGGCGACGAAGCCTACCCATACCGCTTGGCCGAATGTAACGACGCGCCATTGGTGCTGCACCACATGGGAAAAGCCAACCTCAATGCAAAACATATTGTATCGATTGTGGGAACACGCCATGCGAGTGAATATGGCAAGAGCCTATGCGAAAGTTTCGTTACCGACTTGGCAAAATTTGTTCCCGACACACTTATAATTAGCGGACTTGCATACGGAATAGATATTTGCGCACACCGCGCGGCACTGAAAGCAGGCCTGCCTACTATTGGCGTTCTGGCACATGGACTCGACCGCATATACCCCAATGCACACCGCGTAACAGCAAAGCAGATGCTCGAGTATGGTGGCTTGATAACCGAATTTATGAGTGGCACCGAGCCATTCAAGCCTTACTTTGTTCAGCGCAACAGAATTGTTGCAGGCATGGCCGATGCTACAATAGTAGTGGAATCGGCATCGAAAGGCGGCTCGTTGATTACAGCTTCGCTTGCACAGGGATACGACCGTGAATGTTTTGCCTTCCCAGGCAGGGTGAACGACCAATATTCACAAGGATGCAACGAGCTTGTGAGTCGCAACAGAGCCGCTTTAATAACAAGTGCATACGATTTTGTGGAGGCTATGAACTGGGAAGTGGCGACAAAGAAAAAGAGTGCAAACGAGCTACAGACCCACCTGTTCCCCGAAATGACAACCGAGGAGAGCGCTGTTATGGAAACACTGCGTGCGAACAGCGACGGCCTACAGGTTAATCAAATGGTGGTACAACTGAATATTCCAATAAACAAACTGCTACCGCTCTTGTTTGAAATGGAGATGAAGGGCTATGTAAAAGCTGTTGCCGGCGGACGATACAGAGCGGTGGCAATGTAATTACGTTTATTCCAATTATTCACCTATGGTGCATATACTTCTGCACTCGCTTTGAAAAATAATCAAGTTAAACTTGTTATTTCTCGCTCGTTTATTCGTATATTCGCATAAAATTTGGATAAGACTACAATTGGATGAAAGAATTTGTTATATCGACAACAAAAAAAGAGACTGCAATTCTGGTGGGCTTGATTACCTCTACACAGAACGAGCGCAAGACAAACGAATATCTCGACGAGCTTGAGTTTCTTGCGCAGACAGCCGGTGCCGAGGTTGTAAAGCGTTTCACACAGCGCATCGACCACCCACACCCTGTAACATACGTTGGAACAGGTAAGCTTGCCGAGATTGCCGAATACGTCGAGATGCTCAAGGATACCGACGACGAGATTGGTATGGTAATCTTCGACGATGAGCTGTCGGCAAAGCAGATACGAAACATTGAAAAAGAAATCAAGATAAAGATTCTCGACCGCACATCGCTCATCCTCGACATCTTTGCTATGCGTGCGCAGACAGCACATGCCAAGGTACAGGTTGAACTTGCACAATACAAATATATGCTCCCTCGACTACAACGTCTATGGACTCACCTTGAACGTCAGGGAGGTGGCTCAGGTAGCGGAAAAGGCGGTAGCGTGGGATTGCGTGGACCCGGTGAGACACAGCTCGAGATGGACCGCCGTATAATCCTTGGCCGTATGTCACTACTGAAAGAGCAGTTGGCACAGATTGACCGCCAGAAAAGCATACAACGCAAGAACCGTGGCCGTCTTATCCGTGTGGCACTGGTAGGTTACACCAATGTGGGTAAATCCACACTGATGAACCTGCTTGCCAAGAGCGAGGTGTTTGCCGAGAACAAACTATTTGCCACACTCGATACCACAGTGCGTAAGGTTATAATTGAGAACCTGCCATTCCTACTCTCGGACACCGTAGGATTCATACGTAAGTTGCCTACCGACCTTGTAGAGTCGTTTAAATCGACACTCGATGAGGTGCGCGAAGCCGACCTGCTACTACACGTAGTGGATGTATCGCACCCCGAATTTGAGGAGCAGATAGAGGTAGTGGAAAAGACACTTGCCGACCTTAAGTGCGGCGACAAGCCGTTGATGGTAATCTTCAATAAGATTGACGCATTCACATACGTTAAGAAAGAGGAGGACGACCTCACGCCAAAGACAAAGGAGAATATCACACTCGACGAGCTGAAAGAGACATGGATGAACAAACTTGCCGACAACTGCCTGTTCATCTCGGCACGTGAAAAGCAGAACATCGAGAACCTGAAAGAGATTATATACAAGAAGGTTTGCGAACTACATGTACAGAAATATCCATATAACGATTTCTTGTACCAGACCTACGACGAGGATGTTAATGACTAAAAAGCGTATCGCTACGTTATGCTTGCCCTGAAAATCCTCATTTACGTTTAGTAAACTCCGGTTTTTCAGGCCTTCGCAAGCCTTGCGCTACATCTTTTTATCCATCAACTTAAACAAAAAAGTGTAATTGTCATTTCAATCGTATGTGAGAAATATCTTTTTCATTACGAATAATTGTCAAAATGCAAAAATAACGAACAATATTAACCATTAACATAAAAAAAACTATGGCAGCAATTCCAGAATTCAAGTACGCCCACATGTTCCAGCATGGCAAGGACACCACAGAGTACTATCTCTTGACAAAAGAGGGTGTATCGGTTGGTGAGTTCGAGGGCAAACCTATTCTAAAGGTTACACCCGAAGCATTGGCACTATTGTCACGCACTGCATTCCGCGATGTATCGTTCATGTTGCGTCGCGCTCACAACGAGCAGGTTGCAAAGATTCTTAACGACCCCGAAGCCAGTGACAACGACAAATATGTAGCACTCACATTCCTTCGTAACGCCGAGGTAGCCTGCAAAGGCCAGCTCCCCTTGTGCCAAGACACAGGTACAGCTATCATCCATGGCGAGAAAGGCCAGCAGGTGTGGACAGGCTTCTGCGACGAAGAGGCTCTCTCACGCGGTGTGTTCGACACATATACACAGGAGAACCTGCGATATAGCCAGAATGCCCCACTTAATATGTACGACGAGGTAAACACAAAGTGTAACCTCCCTGCACAGATTGACATAGAGGCTACCGAGGGTATGGAATATAAGTTCCTTATGGTAACCAAAGGTGGTGGCTCTGCCAACAAGACATATCTTTACCAGGAAACAAAGGCACTTCTTAACCCTGCAACACTCGTTCCATTCCTTGTTGAGAAGATGAAGAGTTTGGGTACAGCAGCTTGTCCTCCCTATCACATTGCATTCGTTATCGGTGGTACATCGGCCGAGAAGAACCTGCACACCGTAAAACTTGCCTCAACACACTACTACGACGACCTACCTACAACAGGCGACGAGACAGGTCGCGCATTCCGCGACATAGAACTCGAAGAGCAGTTGCTCAAAGAGGCACATAACATTGGTTTGGGTGCACAGTTCGGTGGTAAATATCTTGCACACGACATACGCGTAGTACGTTTGCCACGTCACGGCGCAAGCTGCCCTGTAGGTATGGGCGTAAGTTGCTCGGCCGACCGCAACATCAAGGCTAAAATCAACAAAGACGGTATCTGGATTGAGAAGCTCGACGACCAGCCCGCAACACTCATCCCCGAGGCATTGCGTAACGCAGGCGAGGACGAGATTGTACGTGTTGACCTGAACCGCCCAATGAAGGAAGTTTGTGCACAGCTTTCACAGTACCCTATCGCCACACGTTTGTCGCTCAACGGTACAATCATTGTTGGTCGCGACATCGCTCATGCCAAGCTGAAAGAGCGCATCGACCGCGGCGAAGGATTACCACAATACATCAAAGACCATCCTATCTACTACGCAGGCCCAGCAAAGACTCCTGCCGGCATGCCTTGCGGCTCTATGGGCCCCACAACAGCAGGCCGTATGGACTCATACGTTGACCTGTTCCAGGAGAACGGCGGTTCAATGATTATGCTCGCAAAGGGTAACCGCAGCCAGCAGGTGACCGACGCTTGCCAGAAGCATGGTGGATTCTACCTTGGCTCAATTGGTGGCCCTGCAGCCATCCTTGCACAGAACAACATCAAGAGCATTGAGTGCGTTGAGTACCCCGAGCTTGGCATGGAGGCAATATGGAAGATTGAAGTTGAAGACTTCCCCGCATTCATTCTCGTTGATGACAAGGGCAATGACTTCTTCAAGCAGATCAAGCCACGTTGCAGCTGCTGCAAGTAATTCTAAATAGAAATACAATCATTAAAGCCCTGCCAATTGGCAGGGCTTTAATGATTGTATTTCATAATAAGAAGAGTTGTCCAACAAATAACAACTTTAGTCCTTTTTAAGGCAGGGTGGACAAAAAGTAGGACAAAACCTTTGTAATTATTTGATTTACATATCTTTGCAAAGATTATCATTGATATGCTAAAAAAAATGCTTTTATTATGGCTCTTCCAATGTGGTCAAGAATGGCCTGAGAGGGCGA
>JAZRGV010000066.1:0-51802 GCA_045644465.1 Bacteroidaceae bacterium | reverse complement strand
GAAGGGCTATTTTCTGATATAAAAAGTAAACTGAGGGTACATAGAGGTATAAGCAAAGACAATAGGAAGAAACTGCTGGATGAATATATTATGAGACATTATTAGACGCGAATTTCCTCAGCAGAGCGCGCTCTGCTGAGGTAATCATCCTACTTTTTGTCCACTAAGAGTTTTTTCAACTCTAATTATCCTACTTTTTGTCCAGGTAACCAAAAAAGAAGAGAGAACTCTCTCGAATTCTCTCTTTAGTAGCGGGGGAAGGGATCGAACCTCCGGCCTTTGGGTTATGAGCCCAACGAGCTACCACTGCTCCACCCCGCGATGCGGTTTTCAAAACTGATGCAAAGGTATAATAATTTTGTTTACGGTCCAAATTTTCGAGAGACTTTTTCAAAAAAAAGTTCATATTCCCCACAAAGATTATTGCACATTTGTGCAACTATGTGTAATTTTGCAACGAATTTAGAAATGCTCCCATTATCCATTCATGGCAACAATCGATACAAAAGAACACCTTATTAAGGTTGCAAGAAAACTGTTTGCACGGCATGGCATCGGCAACATCACAATGAACGACATTGCGCAAGCCGCCAACAAAAGCCGAAGAACACTATACACATATTTCCAAAGCAAAGAAGAGTTGCTTGAGGCATCCATCGAAATGGAGGTAATGAAGATATCAACCGCCATGACAAAGGTGGCAATGTCAACTCTGCCACCCGACAAAAAGATTATCAAGCTGATATTTACACGTTTGCAACTAACACGTAGTATTGTACGCCGTAACGGATGTATGCACAACGACTATTTCGTCATCATAGAACACATACGCAAGAGTTTCGATGCCAAGGAGATTGCACTATTCCGCCACATCATAGCCGAAGGCAATCAAAAGAAGATTTTCAACACCGACAGCCCCGACCTTGCTGCGCGTTTCTTGCATTTCTGCCTCAAAGGAATTGAAATACCATTCATAAACGGCATTGTAAGCAAGAACAACGATGACATTTTTGTACAAAGCTTCACCGAAAAAGTTATACTGAATGCTTTAGGACACACAGGAACAACAAACAGCACACAACAATGAACGTACTCTACGAAGACAACCATATAATAGTCATCAATAAAGCTGCAGGCGAGATTGTACAGGGTGACAAAACAGGTGACAAGTCGCTTTGCGACACTATGAAGGCATTTCTTAAGGAGAAATATGCAAAACCGGGAAACGTATTTGTAGGACTCCCCCACCGCCTCGACCGCCCTGTAAGCGGAGTAGTTGTATTTGCCAAGACGAGCAAGGCTCTTGAAAGACTCAACACTATGTTCCGCGACGGTGCTGTAAAGAAGATTTACTGGGCCATAACAAAAGAGTGTCCAATCCCCGGTGAAGGGGAGATAAACAGCTGGATTCTGCGCAACGAGAAAATGAACAAGAGTTTCTCATACCCCAAAGAGGTCAACGGCAGCAAGCATGCGCTGCTATATTACCGCCACATAGCTGCATCTCAGAACTACAACCTTATAGAGGTTGAACTAAAGACAGGCCGACACCACCAGATACGTTGCCAGCTTGCATCGATTGGCTGCCCAATCAAAGGCGACTTGAAATATGGTTCGAAGCGGTCTAACCCCGACGGAAGTATCTCACTACATGCGCGTTACGTAGAGTTCATACATCCCGTATCGAAAGAGTTGATACAAGTAACTGCCCCTCTTCCGCAAGACAAGCTATGGCAGAGTTTCGAAAAATGACAAGTTACTTTTTAAGATAATACAACACCGAGCTGTTTCCTTTGCGGAACAGCTCGCGTGCTGTCATTATGATATCATCGGCACAAACAGCACGATACTTTACCGGCTCATCGAAATGCGATTCAAGACTACCGCGCAACTCGGCAAGAGCGATATTATTGCACAGGTTCTCTCCACCTACATTTCTGAAATAGAACTCCGACTCGAAACGGTTACGCACCTTCTCAAGCTCCTCTTCGGGTACAGCTTCTGTTTTTAGCAAATCAAGTTCATTCCACAGAGCATCTTCGGCCTCCTTCATTGAAACACCATCGGCAACACGCGAATATATCCAGAACATACCTTTGTCCTCACAACCCGATATAAAAGCATCAATTCTTGAAAAGAGCTTTTTCTCCTTTACAAGACGCGCATGCAGACGGCCTGAATAACCATTGGACAACACATCCGATATCACATCACAAGGATAATAGTCGGCATCAAGCCTACTACCCATATGAAATCCCATATACAAAGCATTTTCGGGCACATCGCGATATACGGTCTTGCGTCGTTGACGAACCTGTCTGGGCTCGGCAGGTAACACTGCCGGTTTGAATCCATTAGATGGTATTTTCCCGAACCATTTTTCGCTCCACTCTACAACCTGTTCAAAAGGAATATCGCCAACAACAGCCAGCACAGCGTTATCGGGCACATAGTGACGCTTATAAAAATTACTTATAACAGAAACAGGCACATCGGCTATATGCTTGAGTTCTCGACCAATAGTTGACCAACGATAAGGATGCACCTTGTATGCCATGGAACGCAATATGAGGCTTGCATCGCCATAAGGGCGGTTCAATTTTGTCTGTTTAAACTCCTCCATTACAACCTGACGCTGTATATCGACTTTCTTTTTACCGAAAGTTATGTTGCACATACGGTCGCTCTCCATCCAAAAGGCAAGTTCGGCATTCTGTTTTGGGAGAGCAATGTAATAGTTGGTAACATCATTTGTTGTATAAGCATTGTTCTCGCCGCCGGCACTCTCAAGAGGCTCGTCGAACGAAGGAATTGCTTTTGTGCCTTCGAACATGAGATGCTCAAGCAGATGGGCAATACCAGTGTATTCATAACTCTCGTTGCGCGCACCCACACCATAAAGCAGATTGACATAGACCATCTGCCTCTCTTTAATAGGCATATGCACTATACGCAACCCATTCGAGAGAGTAGTCTTATTTACCATAGCCATCGAGAATTGTAACTTTGTTTATCTTTACATGCTGACGTGGGCGACCTTTTGATGTTGCATCTACCGTAGAAATTTTCTCTACCACGTCCATACCCTCTACCACTTCGCCAAAAACGGTATAATAGGCATCGAGATGAGGAAGTCCACCTATGTTAAGGTACTCCTTACGTTGCTTTGCCGAGTAGGTAAATTCGTGACCTTTAACCGCCGCTCTTGCTTCAGACATCAACTTACTGACAAGTTTGCTCAGTTCGTCCTTCTTCTTGGCATCGTGCTTTGCAGCATTATTCAGCCTATGTATTTGCTGACGATAAGGAGTCTGTATCTCATGAAACTTCTTGGTAACAAGTTCGTCTGTAACCTTACGCTCACTCAGCTTTAGTTCGTTCTCATCAGCAGGTTTACCTGTAACAATATAGAAATGTGCTCCCGAAGAGTAATCGCCCTTATTGAAGCTCGCTGCTGCAACCGCACCGCGCTTATGATAGCGTTTTGTTGCATCTATCTCTGATGGCACTGTAAACTCAACATCTGTAACACCAAGGTCGGCACCGTCAGGCTTTGTCTTTGAGGTATAATCACCTGTTTGAATGAAAAGGTCTTTTTTCACGCGATAAAAAAGCTGTCCATCATAGAAGCCGTTCATCACAAGGTTTATGAAATTCTTGCGATGTCCGGGTGTCTCACGATAGAGTTTTATAACAACATCTCCCATATTGGTCGCAAGCTTTACATATTGGTCGCTATCGGGCGAATTGGTATTGAGTTCCTTCACCAAAGATACAGGCTCTGCAGGTTGTTGTGCAGTCTTTTGTTCCTTATCACCACCTGCTGCACACGAAGCAAACATAAATGTAATCACCAACAGAAAAGATAAAAAATTTCTTTTAATCATAGTATATGTATTTGTTTTAGGCGAATAAAAGTTTTGTAATAGCCAAATATACAACGTTTGCTTGAATAATTGACTGCGAGCGCACCCTATTTTCAAGAATTACATCAAAATAAAGATATTTGAAGAAAAAAACCAATATTACGGCTAAAAGTTGAACGTAATTTGTTAAAGTATTGCACCCGGAATATATTAATGAGGTATATCAATAAACTATTCGCCCAAAAAGAGTGATGTTTATCATATTTTTTGGTTACTTTGCAAAATTATATATTGCAAAGACCCTTGGGTTATCGCAATTGAGAGATGAAAAAAAGAGGTAAGACATATAGAATATTCAAAATCACAGCCATAGCAGCCTGCATCCCCATAATTCTTTTATGGATGTTGGTTGTCATACTCTACATTCCACCTGTTCAGCGTTATGCTGTAGAAAAGGTGTGCCAAGAGGTGAGCAAGGCCAGCGGTTTTGACTTGAGCATAGAGTCGTTCCATCTTGATTTTCCCCTGAAAATTTCAATTGCCGGCTTTGAGGTATCAAGAAACGACACAACATTTGCTAAAGGCGAACACGCCGACGTGAACATCTCGTTCATTCCATTGCTCTCGGGAGAGGTCGAGGTCAACTACGTATCACTTGAAAACGCTTTTGTGAACACCGCCGACCTCATATCAGGTGTTCATTTTGACGGTGAGATAGGCTTCTTCAGAGCCATTGCACGTAATATAGACATTGAGAGAGAGGTTGCCAACCTGCGACAGATAAATATACACAGCACCGATATAAACATAGTGCTGAACGACACCACTGAAACAAGCGAAGAAGAGAGCACACCGCTGAATTGGGTTATAAACCTGCACCGCGGCAGCATTGAGAACTGTAAATTCGCGTTAAGCATGCCCAATGACACCTTGCATGCCGGTATCGATTTAGGCAAGCTACTCATGAGAAAAGGCAAGATAGACCTTGCCAAAGAGATATACGGCATAAAAGCTATTGCATTGAGCAATAGCGGTGTAAGATACGACGTCGGAGAGAAAAACAGGGAGAGCGAGCCACTGAACCACATAGAGCTCAACAACATAAACATTGCGTGCAATGAGATTGAATATACCCCCGACAGCACAAAACTGCAACTTCACCGTTTCAACTTTGTACAACCCGGCGGAATAAGAATCACCAATGCCTCGACAGCACTTTTTGCAGACAAAGAGAAACTGAACATCAAGGATTTTACAATAAACAGCAAGAATGGCTCATATATAAAAGCAAGCACCACACTACCCTGGAGTGCAGTGTTCGGTAGCACAGGAAGCATGGATGCAAACCTAGCACTTGCCGTAAACAAGAAAGACCTTGGCGCACTGCTCACAAAAGAACAAATAGAGATGTTGTCACTGTTCAACAACGATATGTTCAAAGGCACATTCTCCGTTAAAGGAAACATGTCGCACTTTGACATAGACACCATAGACATTACAATCCCCACCATTGCAAACTTGCAGGCCAACGGGCATGCAAAAAACTTGAACAATCTAGGTGAAATAGAGGCAAAACTCAACATAAGCAGCCAAACAGGAGACATAAAACGCTTTCTGGGAGAGATGGCGAACGACAGCACTCCCAGCGCAACAATCAATGCATCAGGAAACATAACCTATGCAAACAAAGCTATAGCGACCAATTTAAAGATGTTTGGAGTTGGTGGTAACATAGGTGTAAATGCTTCGTATGATATAGAACACGAGAAATACAATGCCAGCATAGGTTTCACAGATATAGACGCAAATACCCTGTTGAGAGATTTGCCACTAAAAAAAGCAACCGGTGAGTTGAGTGCCGAGGGAGAAGGATTTGATATTTTTGGAGAGCAAATGAAATATGACATTGCGTTGTTGCTGGACACTGTTGTGTATGACAATATCAAACTAAACGACATCGCATTTAATGCCAAACAGTCGAAACACCAGTCGGATATTACACTGACAAGTGATGCCAATTATCTAAAATTCAACATCAAGGCCCAAACAGAGCTTCTTAAGGAGAAGATTAGCAACAAAACAGCCATTGATATTTCCGAAGCCGACTTTATGATGCTTGGAATAAGTGAAGCCGAAGTTGGTACAAGAATCAATATGAACATAGAGGCATCGACCGACATGCAGGAGAGCCATGCCTTGAAACTGAACGGAAAAAACATAGCTATAATAACACAGTACAAGACATTCACACCTGCAGACATCGATTTTGACTTGTACACAGCTCCCGATTCCTCGTGCATCACAGCCTCAAACGGAGACCTGCATATACAGGGTATGATGAAAAGTGGATACAACGGACTTTTCAAATCGATAGACCGTGTAGGCCATATGCTGAAAGAAGCCACAAACATCAAAGACAATACTCTGTACTACATACACGACTACGCAAAAGAGTTTCCCGACATCGCATTAGATTTTGAGTGCGGAAAGCAAAATATGCTTCACAACCTATTGGCAATAAATGATATAAACATTAACAACATAAATCTCGACATTGCCATAAATGAGAAGAAAGGCATAAATATCAACAGCGGTGTATATGGATTCAAGAAAGGCGAACTGAACCTTGACACAATACGTTTCTTCGCCAACCAGAACGACAAAAACATACGATACCTCGCAGGGGTGCGAAGCACAGCCACAAATACCCAACAAGAGAAGATGACATTCAGCAGCATGCTCTATGGCAACATCTTCAACGACTCCGTTACAACAAACTTCATGTTCCGCGACAAAAAAGAGGGTGTAGGAGTAAATTTTGGCATCAAAACATTAGTAAAACCCAACGAACTCAATATAAGTTTCAGACCCAAAGCCATTTTCCTTAACAACAGATTCAACTTCAACGAAGAGAACTATATCACACTCAGGAGCAATGGTACTATAAACGCCGATGTAACACTGAGCAACGAATCGGATGCCGGCATGCACCTGTACACTACGCCCGACGGCGATTCAAAGCTCAACGCAAATCTGGAACTGTTCAACATAGACCTGAACGAACTGACAAGTGTGATACCGTTTGTCCCCAACATTGCCGGAATACTAAACCTTGAACTCTATTTGAACAAAAGCAAGGACGATATGATGTTGAGTAGCGACATCAGAATAGACAGCGTGGCATACGAAGGAAGCCATATAGGCAACGAAGCTCTGGAAATTGTATATTTCCCAAAGAACGAAAAGACGCACTATCTCGACATACTGTTGAGCCACAACGACGAAGAGGTGGCCCATCTCAGCGGCGACTATCTTGACGACATCAGCGACCCCGGACTGAAAGGTGAAATTACCCTCACACGCTTCCCGTTAGGCATCACACGTGCATTTACACAAGAGAGCGGAATAAGCCTCAACGGATATGTCAACAGCGAGCTGTCGGCCGAAGGCAAACTCTCTGCGCTATCGACCAATGGTTTCATACAGTTCGACTCGGTATATCTGAATGCTCCGCTCTTCGGTACCGACCTGCATCTGTCGGAAAAGAAAGTGAACATAGACAACAACAGGATATCGTTCCGCAATTTCGACATCTATGCAAAAGGAGAAAACCCATTCAAGCTCAACGGAACCGTTGATTTGAACAGATTGACAAACCCAGGATTCAACTTGCGCATGAACGCTACCGATTATGAGCTTGTGAATGCACCTCGTACAAGAGGCAGTATGCTCTATGGCAGAATGTTCATCGACTTAAGAGCATTCATTTCGGGAGCACTCAACAATATGAAAGTATATGGCAATGCCACATTGTTAGGTAAGAGTAACATCACATACGTTTTGCCCGATGCCCCCATCACCACCGACAAAGAGCTCGACGGATTGGTGGAGTTTGTCAACTTCCAGGATACCACAAAAGTAAAGGATATTGAGGAAGAGGCGAACTTCGGAAACATGAATATCAGCCTTGGCCTAAAGATTGAGGAAGGAGCAGGAATAAATGCCGACCTTGACGCCAACCGCAGCAGCTATGTGATGCTTCGCGGAGGAGGTAACCTGAACATGACATACACCAGCGACGATGGCCTTAACGTAACAGGTACATACGCCATGAGTGACGGCGAACTGAAGTACGAACTGCCAATCATACCATTAAAGACATTCAATATCATCGACGGAAGCAAAGTTACATGGAGCGGCGATGTTCTCGATCCCACACTCGACATCACAGCCATTGAACATATAACCACATCGGTAGATATCGACGACAGCGGCATGCAGCCAGTAGCATTCGACGTGGGTGTAAAACTCAGCAACACCTTGAGTAATATGGGATTGACATTTACCATCTCGGCCCCCGACAATGCTGTTGTACAGGACCAACTAAACAGCCTCGATGCCGAGACGCTTAACAAATATGCCGTTACAATGCTCATTACGGGAACTTACATTGGCAACACCAAGGGAATGACCGTGTCAAATGCACTCAGCTCGTTCCTCGATGCCAAGATAAACGACCTTGCAGGTACAGCAATGAAGAGTGTAAGCGTGAACGTGGGTATCAACGATGCCGAGAACGCCGAGACCGGAAGCACATACAAGAACTACTCTTTCAGCCTGAAAAAACGATTCTTGAACGACAGACTGACGATAGTCATTGGCGGAGAGGTAAACAGCGGCGACCACCCTACCACAAACGACAGTTTCATAAATAACGTTTCGCTCGAGTGGAAGATAAGCGAAAGCAGCAACCGTTACTTGAGACTTTTCTATGACAAGAATTACGAATCGTTGCTCGAAGGCGAGATTATAGAGACCGGCATAGGTTACATATACAAGAAGAAGTTGCAGAACCTGCGCGAGCTATTTATCTTCAAAAAGAAAAACAAGAAACAGCCGATGCCAAGCATAAAAAGCATAACCAGCAGGAACAGGCAACCAAAAGGGGATAAAGAATGAGAAGAATATATACACTCACATTATTGGCACTACTATTGAACGCTTGTTCAACGACAAAACTCATCACCGATGGAGAGCAACTCTACACCGGCATAAAAGATATTGATTTTGTTGAGGCCGGCAAATACGCCAACACATCAACAGGAGAGACAGCCATGGAAGAGGTGTCATACGCCCTTGAATGTGCTCCCAACGGTTCTATCCTGGGCAGTTCAAAATGGCGTGCATTGCCATTGGGATTGTGGTGGTACAACGGACTGCACAACTCAAAGAGCATGCTCGGCAAATGGCTCTTTAATACCTTTGCCACAGACCCCGTACTTATTTCCAACGTCAACCCCACACTACGCGCCGAAGTTGCCACCGAGATACTAAAATATTACGGATATTTCAACGGAGGGGTAACCTCGGAGGTTATCACCGACAAAAAAAACGCCAAAAAGGCAAAAGTAAAATACACCGTTACGCTCAACGAGCCATACAAATATGACAAAGTTGAATACAAGAATTTCCCTGCAGAGGCCGACAGCATAATAAAGGCAACATGGCGACGACGCCTTGTCAAAGAGGGTGAGCAGTTCAACGCCGCAGCAATGGAAGAGGAACGTGAAAGACTTAGCGCACTATTCAAGAATAACGGTTATTACTACTACCAGCCGGGGTATATAAAATATCTTGCCGACAGCGTCAGCACACCTGGCAAAATTGAGTTACGCATACAACCCGAAAGCAATATGCCCGAACGCATATCACGCATATGGAAATTCGGAAGCACAAACATACGCGTAACAAAAAGCCTTGCCACTGGAGAGCGTAATATGAACACAGCGACGAACGACACCATTGGCAGACGTCATTTGAAATATATCTACAACGGCAAGAAGCCACCGGTGAAGATTGGTGCTCTGTTACGCAACATACAGATAAGACCGGGCGAGCTATACTCGTACGAAAAGCAACAGAACGCATTCAAGAGGTTGGGACAGATGAATATTTTCAGCAACATCAACTTCACCCTTGCACCACGTGGCGAGAGCGACACGCTTGACATTAATATCACCACACAACTCGACAAACCATACGACTTCACATTCGAACTTAATGCCACATCAAAGAGCAACGATCAGATAGGCCCCGGAAGCAAGATTATTCTTGCACGCAAAAACGTGTTCCGTGGAGGTGAGACACTCAAGTTCACCCTTAACGGCTCATACGAATGGCAAACCGACAAGAACGTAAAAGGACGTGCTGCTGTCATCAACTCATGGGAGGTGGGAGCCGATGTCTCGCTTTCATTTCCAAGGCTATTCTTCCCGGTAATACACCGCAAATATCTACGTATGCCAGCCGCCACATCGTTCAGGTTGCACACCGACATTATGAATCGCTCGGGCTTTTTCAGGATGATACGTGCCGGTGGAGATGCCACATACAAGATATACTCGCACAGCACCACCACACACACTGTAATACCATTCCGCTTGTCATATGATATGCTGTTGAGCACAACCGCCAAATTCGACTCCATTGCAAAGCACAACCGCTCTATAGAGAACAGTTTCCGTAACCAGTTTATCCCGGCAATGCAATATACATACACATACGACAACACCAACACATATCACCGAAACAAAACCTACATCGAAGCATCCGTTACATCGGCAGGAAATATCACGTCATTACTCTTCTATGCCTTTGGCAAAGGGTTCAATCAAAAAGACAAAAACATCTTTGGTAACCCATACGCACAATTCATAAAGGGCACAGCCGAGATGAGGCAATTGTGGAAAATTGACAACAATCAATATATAGCAACAAGAATTATGGCCGGTGCTATTTATAGCTACGGTAATTCAGAGTATGCACCCTACAGCGAACAGTTCTATATTGGTGGAGCCAATAGTTTAAGAGCATTTACCATACGTTCTGTTGGCCCGGGAAGTTTCCGTCCCGATAACGAGAACAGATACTCCTATCTCGACGAGACAGGAACGCTAAAGTTCGAGATGAACGTAGAGTACCGCTTCAGAATCATTTCGGACCTGCATGGAGCATTGTTCATCGATACGGGTAATATATGGCTTATGAAAGCAGACCCCGAACGCCCCGGCGGTGAGATTAAGGCCTCGACCTTTGCCGAACAGTTGGCGCTTAACACAGGATTAGGTGTGCGCTACGACCTGAGTTTCCTTGTTCTGCGTCTCGACTTTGGCCTTGGATTGCATGCGCCCTACAAGACAAAACGAAGCGGATATTTCAACTTGTCACCATTCAAGGATGGCTTTGCATGGCATTTTGCTATTGGTTATCCATTCTAAATTTATTAAAAAAAAGTTTTTTCACTTTTTTTGCATATAATTGACTTTTTAATTGTACCTTTGAAAAGTATGGTACAAAAAACGTATCATAAACATAAGAAAACAACTTATAATAACATTTAATATTTACAAAAATGAAACCTACACTTTTTGTTTTGGCTGCAGGTATGGGCAGCCGTTATGGTGGTTTGAAACAGTTGGACGGTCTTGGTCCTAACGGTGAGACAATCATGGACTACTCTATCTTCGATGCTATCCGTGGCGGATTCGGCAAGTTGGTTTTTGTTATCCGTAAGGATTTCGAGGCAGACTTCCGCGAGAAGGTATTGAGCAAGTACGAAGGACACATCCCAACAGAACTTGTATTCCAGGCTATCGACAACCTTCCCGAAGGTTTCGAAGTTCCTGCAGAGCGCACAAAGCCATGGGGAACAAACCACGCTGTATTGATGGGTAAGGACGTTATCAAAGAGCCTTTTGCTGTTATCAATGCTGACGACTTCTACGGACGCGATGCTTTTGCCGTTATGGGTAAATGGTTGAGCGACCTTCCCGAGAGTAGCACAGGCAAGTACTCAATGGTAGGTTTCCGCATCTGCAACACTTTGAGCGAGAACGGTAGCGTTGCACGCGGTGTTTGCGAGAAGAACGAGCAGAACATGCTTACCGGCGTTGTTGAGCGCACAGAGATTATGCGCGTAGATGGTCCTATCTGCTATAAGGATGAGGAAGGTGCATGGCAACCTGTAGCTGAGGAGGCTCCTGTATCAATGAACTTCTGGGGCTTCACACCCGACTACTTCCAGCACTCTGAGGAGCAATTCATCGACTTCCTTAAGGAGAATGTTGACAAGCCAAAGGCTGAATACTTCATCCCATTGGTAGTAAACAACCTTACAACAACAGGTAAGGCAAGCTGCGAAGTTCTCGATACTACAGCAAAATGGTTCGGCGTAACATATGCTGCCGACCGTCCTGCAACAGTTGAGAAGATTCAGTCACTCGTTGACGCAGGTGAGTATCCTGAGAAGTTGTTCTAATAAGAGAATAACATATAACAAAAAAATAGCTCTTGGATTCCAAGAGCTATTTTTTTGTTATAACCCATTTCACGTAATGAAATTATCATTAGACAAATGAATAGAGAGCAATAATAGATTCAAGGTGGTATATTTCGGACAATAATATAGCAGTTGACACAAAGTGATAAATTAAAATCACATAGTCTTGATGACATGCCCCCGAAAGTTTTTTATCTAACTTTCGGGGGCGCTTCATAGACAGGCTTTTTAATTCAAAACCTCAAGTATTTTATTCCAATACTGTTACATTCATTACCACGTCAATTTAGCGAGGGTCTCCTGACACCATCACAAAATAGTTATCACTTATTGCGAAATAACTATTGTTAGAAATTTGCTTATTGTAAAATTACAACTACTTTTGTTTCTTCGCTTGCAAAGAATTTCTCACCGATTGTAATACCTCAATCTGTAACTTATAACTTTATTACATATAGTATGACGAGCATTGAACAGTATGCTTATATTAACTACCCAAACTGGCAAATAGTAACAATAAAGTCTTGCACAATGAATAAACTCCGTATGATAAAAAAAATATTAGCAATTTTTCTTGCTACTTTAAGTTACGGTTTATGTGTTTCCTGTGATGAAACAAACCTAATTGAAGACAACCACAGCCCTTACGAAATGCCAGAATTTGATTTTTCCCAAAAAGAAAATATAGTTGATAACAGACAATATTATTCCGGTATTGACGAGGTTCAATTCCCGAACCACCTTTGGAACACCCCTACTTTTGAAAGAGCGACTCAATACGATAGACCCGACCAAGGAGTGGAGGCTTATTTTTTGCAGAGCGTATCTTACAACAACGCACCAACCCATGTCTTTGCTTATGTAGGTATCCCCGACACGGCAACAAAGGACAATCCTGTTCCCGGTATTGTACTTATCCATGGTGGTGGCGGTACGGCTTTTAGCGACTGGGTTAAAATATGGAACGATTTGGGCTATGCTGCTGTTGCTATTGATACGGAAGGTAAAATTCCTACCGAAAGCGCAAGCTTAAGTTCTGTTTCTAACGTCTCTTTTGAAAGCGTAATGCATCATGGTCCCAGTAACACAAGCTATAGAGATTATGCAAAGCCTGCAAATGAACAATTCATTTACCAAGCTATAGCAGGAGCTATTGTAGCGAACTCGTTTTTGTCATCATTTGAACAGGTTGATAGCAGCAAAATAGGACTTACGGGTATTTCTTGGGGCGGTGTGATAGCAACGAACGCAGTCGCTTATGACGACCGCTTTGCCTTTGCAGCCCCTGTATATGGTGCCGTTGCAATGACAGGTACATCAGGAATTTTCGGTACGCTCTACGACACTTATCCAAGGTGCTCTTTTTTGTGGGACAACGTTGAAATGCTGCGTAATTGTCGTACGCCCATACTCTTTATCAACTGGGAGGGCGACCCGTTTTTTACCGTTGACGCTACTGAAAAATGCGCAAATACCGCTATGAATGCGGGAATGATATTGATTCCCGAACTGAAACACGGTCATACGCAAGGAGCGAATATTCAAGAAATTTTTATTTTTGCAAACAATGCTACTGCTGTCCGGTAAAAGTTCCGCGGAGAATAGAGGCTCATATCCAGAAGAGGCTCATGCTTAAAAACAAGAAAAAGTATAGATATATGACATATACATTTCCTTTTGGACAACCGGTAAGGCCTGTGAAACAGGTGAATGACGGACATACAAAGAAACTTTTTATTCTTGGTGTTTATGCAAGTGCCGTACACGTTAAATGGTACGGGCCCGACGGTAAAATACGTATACGTGCAATGGCTGTAGCGAGTGAACCGGAGATATTCTGGCGAGGGGACGATGAGTATGTATTGAATATCATTGACAAAATAAACCTTGCCCCACAATATGGTTATCTCAAGCCCGCCGAACCGGCATTCAATGGTCCATCGGGTATTTGTCTCGACAATAATTACATCGCACCATTAGGCCTTACACGCAAAGATGTATGGCTTTGCGATCTTCTTCCCGAATCGCGAAAGAACAATTCACAGGCAAAAGCCTTGAAAGAGAAATACGACAATTTTGTAGACCGCGAATATAATTTCCCCTCATTGCCAAAATGTATTGCAGATGAAAGGAGAATTCAAGAGATTGTAACAGAGTTGGAAGAATCGGGTGCACGACAGATTATACTGCTCGGTGACGAACCAATAAAGTATTTTCTGCAACGATTTAAACCAGAGATAAAAAAGCTATCTTCGAAACAGCCTTATGGTAAAAAAATAGAATTCTCCATAAACGGAGTCAATTACAGCGCATTGTGTTTGGCTCATCCACGACAAACAGCCAAACTTGGAAATTCCAGTCAATATTGGTTCGATTGTCATCAAAGATGGTTACAAGAGATGAAAAATGTGAATAGATAATATATAGTTCAATAAAAAAGGGAACCACCTTACTCATAGTTCTTCACTACGGGTCTGGTGGTTCAATAGTTTTTAAAATGCTCCCGAAAGTTAGAAAAAACTTTCGGGAGCATTTTAAATTTTTCTATTTGTTAAAGTAGAGAAACCTTGCCTGTGTTTACATCGTAATAGACAGCTTTCACCATCAACTCGCCCTTTTCTATCTTTTCCGCAACATGAGGATAAGCAATGATGCGTTCTACCTGAATATGGGTGTGATGACGAATTGCAGCATCAAGGCTTTCGGGTTTGCCAACATAGTCGTTCACATCGTTACGGATGGTACCAAGCAGGTGACCAATATTTCCGTGTTCTTCCTCACCCTCGGTAATAGCACCGGTAACACCACCGCATGAGCCGTGTCCAAGCACAAGAAGAAGTTTTACACCAAGATGCTCAATAGCGTAATCGACACTACCCATAACCATCTCGCTATTGACGTTGTTACCAGCGGTGCGAATAACGAAGAGATCACCTATACCTTGGTCGAAAAGCAACTCAACGGGTACACGCGAATCGGAACAACCTACTACAGCTGCGAAAGGTGCCTGATGAGGGGCGGTCTCCTCTACCCTTTCCATCTCGCTACGAGGATGAACACTCTTTTCATTGACATAACGTTCGTTTCCGGCAATCAGCTCAGCCAATGCCTCCTCTGGTGTTGACGGCACTGGTGCCGACTGGCTCTCGCACATAGTAAAAGTTGTTACCACAAGAACAAGAGCAAACAGATTAAATAATAGTTTTCTGTTCATAATATTTTGTGTTTCAGTTAGTAATAACTATTTAACTTTCTTTTTGCGTTTCACATTCTCACAGGAGATATAATTTACAGTGTAAAGGTATTAAAATTTTCTATTTGAGAGCGAATATGGTGAATAATAATCAACAAGATTCCTTAGGCCGGGTAATAAACAAATAATAAGCCTGATACATTCTGAAGAAAAGAGTAGATTACAATGTATGCCCCGCCCCAATCTTTTGCAAGAGATTGGGGCGGGGGCTATGGAATTATCTATTTCATATGTTTAAGAAGAACTATGTAGTAGCTGTTACTCCAACACTGTCACGTTCATCACAACATCGGTCTTGGGACGATCGCCCATTGAGGTCTCAACATTCTGGATTGCCTCAACAACATCCAATCCCTCTTCCACCTCACCGAATACGGTGTATCCTCCATCGAGGAATGGCGTACCACCCTGTGTGGTATATACATCGACTTGCTCGGAGGTAAAGGATGGTGCTCCAAGTTCTTTGCTCTTTTCAATAGCCATTTTTCCTAATTTCTCCTGGAGTTCCATCAAGCCGTTACGGTCGCGGTTGCGGCGGAGATTCATAATTTCTTCTCGACGTTCCATTGCAAGCGCATTAAAGATATTCTGCTCCTGCTGCATCTTCATCTGATGCTCAAGCTGTTTGAGCTCGGTAGCTTTATAAACCTTTCCCCAAACGATATAGAACTGACTGCCACTACTCTCTTTTGCAGGGTTTACCTCATCGCCAAGGCGCGCCGCGCTTAAAGCACCGCGCTTATGGAAAAGCGTAGCAGGCTGAATCTCTGCCGGTATGTTATAGCCGGGACCACCACTTCCTAAGTTCTTTCCTGCGGGAGCCCCCTTGCTCTCGGGATCACCACCCTGAATCATAAAATCTTTTATCACGCGGTGGAACAATGTGCCATTAAAGAAGCCTTCCGATGCCAGTTTCAGGAAATTATCGCGATGAAGAGGAGTCTCATCGTAAAGGCGCACCGTAATATCGCCCATTGTTGTTGAAATTTTTACTTTTGCCATAATATGTATCAATATTGTTTATTCGTAATAAGTCTATGAGCTACAATAGAGTTTTTACCCTTTATTGTTGTTACAAAGTTATCAAAATTTAGTTATACATTGTATATTTGTCGCCCTCTTTTTACAAAGCCCTCAATCACAACAGCAACTTGCCAAGGATTGTACACAACAAATTGAAAAAAAACAAAACATTGAGTTTGTTTTTCGTTTACTTGATATAATTTTACTACGAATAAAACAATTACACTATGGAAATCATTATAGCAATTATTGCAGGAACAGGACTCGGAACATTTATAGGTTGGGTGATATCGCGCAGCAAACATAATGAATTATATAGCACCATTGACAAGCTCAAGTGGCAACTAGATGGTGAGAAGGCTAACGCCGAGGTTATTTCGTCGAGCCTACAGGAACAGATAAAAGCGACAAAGAAAGATGCAAAAGAGCAGATAGAAAGTATCAAAGCCGATTGCGACAAGCGCATAGCAGAGATAAAGAGCGATGCCGAGAAGCAGACTCTTGACACTTTGGCGGCACAAGAGAAAAGACACACACAGGCCATAAAGGCGCAACAGGAACTCTTCGACGAAACAATGGCGAAGGTTACTGCACAAATGAAAAGTGCTACCGACGATATGCTCAAGCAACGCCAGAAGGAGTTTACCGAGTCGAGCAACAGCAACCTTGGACAGATTGTAAATCCTTTACGCGAGACTATCGAGAAGATGAAGCAGACCATGAACGACAGCACGCTCAAACAAACAGAGTTAAGCACTCAAATGAATGCCAACCTGGAAAATATGATGAAGCATAGCGAGGCTGCCAAACAGAGTGCCGATGAACTTGCACGCGTATTCAAACACAAGAGCAAGGTACAGGGCGACTGGGGCGAACGTGTACTCGACGAACTGCTCGAGTCACAGGGCTTGACGCAAGGTGTACACTACGAAACACAGGCTACCATACGCGATGCAGCAGGTAATGTTGTGAGGACCGACACCGGCAGCAATCTGCGCCCCGATGTAATAATGCACATCGACAATAACCGCGAGATTATCATAGACTCGAAAGTGTCGCTTACAGCATTTATGGATTATATAAATGCCGAGAATGAGGAGGAGCGTCAGAAACACCTGAAAGCACATGTTGACAGCATACAGAAACACGTAAAAGAGCTTTCGAAGAAAGACTACTCATCATACATAAAAGCGCCTAAAGTAAGGATGGACTACGTAATAATGTTCGTACCACACACAGGTGCTCTATGGACCGCTCTTAACGCACAACCAGACCTGTGGCGCAAGGCTATGGAGATGAATGTGTTCATAGCCGACGAACAGACTCTCTTTGCAGCTTTGAGAATGATAAATCTAACATGGACGCATATTGCGCAGGCCGAGAACCACGAAAAGGTTTATGAGCTTGCCAATGAGATACTCGACAGGGTGGGTAAGTTCATGAAGAACTATGAGAGCATTGGCAAGGCTATAGAGAATGCCCAGAAGGCATTCGATGAGGGAGGCAAGAAACTTGCTCCAGGTGGACACAGCATCATTCAGACATGTGCAAAACTGGAGAAGCTCGGCGCTAAACAGAACAGGAGTAACCCTATACCGCAAATTGATTCTGTTACAGGTATTGAATAACAATTAAGGCGACTGTTAGTCGCCTTAATTGTTATAGTTATAAATATACCGTTTGACACTTTGCCTTGTAGTCTTTGCAAAAAGTCTATACATCTATCATTGCAATCTCTTTTAGGGCAATATTTTGTCCTAAAACAGTGAGAAGCATATTCTTGCAACCTACTTATATATTTTTTGCGATTGCAAATAGACATTTCATCAGTTTTCAACCAATATACAGCAGCGGTTGTTGTAATATCAACGACAGTATAACGAGAAATGATATACGCCACACTCTGTCGAGTTTTTTGCACAGAGTACCGTTTCATAAATATTTCTATCGAAAAGCCCCGATAACATTTTGTTTATGTTCAAGTATATTAAATATTTGCATGAACATTATAAAAGCAAACATATGTCTTTTTATTATACTAATATTCAACAATTTGTAGAAATATAATAACACTAAACAAACTAAAAGAAAACTATAAAACTATACTTTTGTCAAATAGTTTATTTCGAAGTAAACACACAGCACGAGTATGATACACATTGGAAGCATCATTAAGAAAAGATTTGAAGATCAAGGCGTATCTGCATCTTGGCTTGCCAAACAGCTATGCTGCGACAGAACTAACGTTTACAGCATCTTCAAACGCGAAAGTATAGACACGCTGTTACTTTCCAAAATTTCAGCAATTCTAAAACATGATTTCTTCAAATATTACAGTGAAGATGTTAAATCCAACTTACAGAATGAGATTTAAACATTGAAAAGCAAGTATTCAATATTTCGGAATTGATTACTTGTATAGAGAAGAATGGATATCTCTGCTCGTTCTTCTCTTTTTTATAAACAGACAGGACAGTCGAATATCGGCTGTCCTGTCTGTTTATTTATGGACAAAGATTTATTACATCATACCGCCCATGCCACCCATACCGGGAGCACCCATCGGCATTTCAGGCTTGTCTTCTTTCTTTTCTACAATGACGCACTCTGTTGTTAGGAACATACCGGCAATTGAAGCTGCATTCTCCAGAGCCACACGTGTAACCTTGGCAGGGTCAACGACACCTGCAGCAAAAAGGTTCTCATAAACCTCGGTACGAGCATTGTAACCAAAGTCGCCATTGCCCTCGCGTACTTTCTGTACAACAACGGCACCCTCTTTACCTGCGTTGGCAACAATCTGACGAAGAGGCTCCTCAATAGCACGTTTAACGATAGCTACACCTGTCTTCTCGTCGGCATTTACAGCCTCAAGGTTTTCAAGTGAATCAATAGAACGGATGTAAGCTACACCACCACCGGGAACAATACCCTCTTCGATTGCAGCACGTGTTGCACACAATGCATCATCAACGCGGTCTTTTTTCTCCTTCATCTCAACCTCTGAAGCTGCACCAACATAGAGCACAGCCACACCACCTGCAAGCTTTGCTAGACGCTCCTGCAACTTCTCCTTGTCGTAGTCGCTCTTTGTTGCAGCAATCTGCGACTTTATCTGCGCTACACGCTGCGCAATAGCCTCTTTATCGCCATTACCGTCAACAATTGTTGTATTGTCCTTGCTTACAGTGATTTTGCTACAAGTACCGAGCATCTCAAGTGTTGCCTGCTCAAGTTTTATACCCTTCTCTTCGCTGATTACGATACCACCTGTTAGAGTTGCAATATCCTCGAGCATATCTTTACGACGGTCGCCGAAACCGGGAGCCTTGACAGCACAAATCTTCAACTGTGAACGGAGACGGTTTACAACCAAAGTTGTAAGAGCCTCGCTCTCCACATCCTCTGCAATGATAAGCAAAGGACGGCCTGTCTGAACAGCGGCCTCAAGGATAGGAAGCATATCTTTCAGGTTGGTGATTTTCTTGTCATAGATAAGTACAAACGGATTATCCATCTGGCACTCCATCTTTTCGGTATCTGTTATGAAATATGCCGACAGATAACCGCGGTCGAACTGCATACCTTCAACAACACCAATTGTGGTATCGCGGCTCTTAGCCTCTTCAATAGTGATAACGCCATCTTTTGAAACTTTACGCATTGCATCGGCAATAAGTTTACCAATTTCAGCATCGTTGTTTGCAGAGATTGTAGCAACCTGCTCAATCTTGTCGTAGTCGTTACCAACCTCCTCGCTCTGCGCCTTGATAGACTCAACAACCTTTGTAACAGCCTTGTCAATACCACGCTTCAAATCCATAGGATTAGCACCGGCTGTAACATTTCGCAAACCTTCAGTGATGATAGCCTGAGCAAGCAATGTTGCTGTTGTTGTACCGTCACCCGCATCGTCGTTTGTCTTTGATGCAACCGACTTAACCAATTGTGCGCCGGTATTCATATATGCATCAGCAAGTTCAATCTCTTTCGCAACCGACACACCATCCTTTGTGATATGAGGAGCACCGAATTTCTTTTCAATAATTACGTTACGTCCCTTTGGGCCCAATGTAACCTTTACTGCATTAGCAAGCTCGTCAACACCCTTCTTTAGCTGGTCGCGAGCATCCATATTGAATAAAATCTCTTTAGCCATATCTGAATATACTTAAATAGTTCAATAAAAATTATCCGAGAATCGCAAGCACGTCGCTCTGACGCATGATAAGATATTTTTCGCCTTCGAATTCAATCTCTGTTCCGGCATATTTACCATAGAGAACTGTATCACCGACAGCAATAACCATCTCCTCGTCCTTTGTTCCGTTACCAACAGCAATAATCTTGCCCTGCAAAGGTTTCTCCTTTGCTGTATCGGGAATTATAATACCACCGATTGTTTTCTCTTCTGCAGGCTGAGGCAAGATAAGCACTCGGTCTGCCAATGGTTTAATGTTCATAGTCTTAAATATTTTTTAGTTATTTATTATACTGTCAAGCGTCGCAACAACTGCGCACATTATTTATATAACGAAAAGTGTGCCACAGATGTTCATGACATAAAAATAGCGCAAAATGGCAAAATATGCCACTGCGCTATAAACGGAATACGCCATTTTGGCAGAACACATATCAGGCATTCATTATCAGCCATGTTGTATAGGCAACATAGCAAGCAATAAGCAACGTACCTTCGAAACGGTTTATCACTGCCTTGCCCCCAAAACGCGCTACAATATAAATAAGCAACGATGAAGCAAGCAATACATAAAAATCGACATAACTGAAGCCATCAAGTGATATTGGTGTTATTGTTGCGCTACAGCCCAAGATAAGGAATATGTTAAGTATATTGCTGCCGAGGACATTACCGAGCGCGATACCCACATTACCCTTTCGGGCTGCACTCACCGACACTGCAAGTTCAGGCAACGAACTGCCCGCAGAGACTATAGTAATACCTATCACTGCCTCGGACAAACCAGCCACACGCGCGAGCTCAGTTGCGCCGTTCACAAAGATATTTCCGCCAAAAATCAATCCTGCAAGACCGAGCAGAATAAACAACAACACCTTGCCTATTGACATTGGTTTCTCAAGAGCCTCATCATCGTCGTCATTGGGGATAGAGAATGTATAGCGCACAAAAACCGCCAAGAAGCATAGCAATAACAAACCACCGTAACGTGTCACAAACTCCCCTTTTCCACCGCCGACAAGCATACTGCCCGATACAAGTATCAACACAATTGATGCCAACAGATTGAATGGAATTTCACGTGTAAGCATACGGGAATTAAAACGTATCGGAGCAATCAATGCTGTCACACCAAGAATAAGCATTCCATTGAAGATATTACTGCCTATAACATTTCCGAGTGAAATACCGGAGCTGCCCTTCAACGCAGAACCGACACTTATAACAAGTTCGGGCAATGATGTACCCAAAGCCACAATAGTCAAGCCTATTACAAGTTCACTTACACCAAAACGCCTTGCAATGCCCGAAGCACCTTTTGTCAGCCAGTCGGCACCCATAATAACGAGCACAATACCGGCTATGAAAGATATTATAGAAAGTAACATTGATATAAAATTTAAACTGTTTATAAAATCGGCACAAAGATACAACAAATATCCCGAGGAGCATTTTGCTCTTCGGGATATTTATCATAAAATTTCGCTCAATATCAAGCTTATGCTTTTTTTGCAGCTTTTTTAACAGCCTTTTTCTTAGGTTTCTCTTCAGCTACAGGTTCTGCAACCGGCTCGTCCTTTTTAGCGGCTTTCTTTGCCTTTGCAGCAAGCTTAGCCTTGAGTTGCTCAACTTCTGCCTCGAGCTGAACAATCTCAACCTCCTGATTATCGATCATCTGCTGCAATGAGCCTAGTTCCTCGTTATCCATATCGGGATACTGTGCACGTACACGAGCAAGGAAGTCGCCAAGGATATTCATATAGTTTGTAAAGGCATCGTATGGCGATTCATAGATACAACGCTCTGTGATGATACCATTCTGCTTTGTTGTCATGAAACGCAAATTCTCGGCAGCTTGCAAGTAGTCGAAATCCTGCTTCAACTTCTTGTCATCGGTAAGCATTATACGTTCCGCAACACTATATAGCTTGCTGAATGCCTCACGCTGCAATGTGTTACCCAACCATGAGCTTGCGTCGCGCTCCTCGTCCATCCAAGAAAGTGGATATGGAACTTCAAGAGGACCTACAGACTTGTGGTTATCGATAATCTCTGATGGTGTAGAGAATGTGATTCCCTTTGCTGCAGCGCAAGCAGGCAATGCCTTCATAAAATCAAGGATGTTTGATGACAAAGGCTGTGCCATACCTATAGCAGAAAGGTTCATAAAGATATTGATAACCTTCTCGTCCTCGGGGAATTGGGCAATCCAGTCGATATATGTTTCTGCAAATAGAGGATACTCGCTCCAGTCGGGATTTGAGAAACGCAAAGAGATATCGTCTGACAACTTATAGTCGCGCAACAAAAGCTTCAAGTTTGAAGCGAGTGCACAGTTATATACGAAGTGAGGGCTCTTCCAAGCGAGAATGTGCTTTGCACCTTCTGAAAGCATACCCTTGAAACCCATCTGCGATGCCATCTCACCGATTTCGTCGGAATAGATGAGACCTGAGTTACGCAACACTTTTGGTTTCTTGCCGAACAACTCCTTGATTTTGCGGTTCTGACGCATCACCTCTTCCATAAACACCTCTTTCGATGCCAAAGATGACAAGCCGTGTGAATAGGGCTCACACAAGAACTCGCAACAACCGGTCTTGTTGATTTCGTGCAACAACTCAATAACCTGAGGTGCATAGAGTTCCAACATTTCAAGACCGACACCCGAAACAGAGAAAGCAACCTTGAATGCTCCATTGCTTTCGCGTATCATTTCAAGGAGTGTCTGCAGAGCAGGAACATACGACTTTTCGGCCAACTCAAATGTCATGCTCTCGTTGGCATAGTCATCATAATAGTAATGATCTGTACCGATATCGAAGAAACGATAGCGTTTCAACTGTCTGATTTGATGTAATTCAAAATAGAAACAAATTGTTTTCATATCTTATATTCTTTTATTATTTCCAACCCAAAACTTTCTCATACATTCTGCGCAAACGCAGTGCCACATCTTCCCATGTGATGCTGTCAACCTCTTTGCGTCCCTCAACCTTGAGATACTCATACAAAGAGTCGTTGTTACATATTGAATAGATAGCATCGGCCATGGCATTAATATCCCAATAGTCGGTCTTTATACACTTGTCGAGAATCTCGGCACATCCTGACTGCTTGGATATGATTGTAGGCACGTCGCACTGCATCGCTTCAAGAGGCGAAATACCGAAAGGCTCACTAACCGACGGCATGATATAAACGTCACTGGCCTTGAGGCACTCATAAACCTGACGACCACGCATAAAGCCCGGGAAGTGGAAACGGTCTGAAATACCACGCTGGGCCACAAGACGTATCATATCGTTCATCATATCACCGCTACCAGCCATACAGAAACGAATGTTCTTTGTCTTTTTAAGAACCTGTGCAGCAGCCTCAACAAAATATTCAGGACCTTTCTGCATTGTAATACGGCCGAGGAAAGTCACCACTTTTTCTCCAGGAATCTTTTGAGGAACAATGTCAAGAATTTCCTTTTCAAGTGGAGTTACGGCATTGTGCAAAGTAGAAACCTTGCTTGGATGCTGATGATACTTCTCGATAACGGTACGACGTGTCAACTCACTCACGCAGAAAATGTGATCGGCATTGTCCATACCATTCTTCTCTATTGCATAGACTGTAGGATTCACATTACCGCGGCTACGGTCGAAGTCGGTAGCATGTACATGGATAACAAGTTTCTTACCGGAAATCTGTTTTGCATGGATACCGGCAGGATAAGTTAACCAATCGTGCGAGTGGATAATATCAAATTCTTCGGTACGCGCAACAACACCGGCTATGATAGAATAGTTGTTTATCTCCTCGTGAAGATTGTCGGGATATCCTCCGGCAAACTCCATACAACCGAGGTCGTTGGTGTGCATACTGCTGAAATCGCTATATATATGCTCTCTGTAACGATAGTACTCCTCGGGAGTCATCACATTACCCACACGTGAATTTACATAGTCGTAGTTGACATCCTTCCACACAATGGGCACAGAGTTCATAGCCACGATTCTGAGGAAACTGTTATCCTCGTCACCATATGGTTTAGGGATACAGAATTTAATTTCAACATCGCCCTGCTGAACGAAACCTTTAGTGAGTCCGTAACTTGCAGTACCAAGTCCGCCCGAAATATGAGGGGGGAACTCCCATCCGAACATTAATACTTTCATATCTATTATCCCTCCATTTTAGATTCATACTGTTTTAGTATCTGGCTTGTTCTAAGAATAGCCGCTACGTTCATTGCAAAGGCAACAGCTCCACGTCCCTTGAATGGTGGGTTACCGTCGAACACTTCTGGAATAGAACCGATACAATGCTGTACTATCTCATCCTCAAAGCCAACCATCTGACGCTGAACGAAAGAGACACCGCTCATCTTGTAGGTCTTTAGGTATGCCTCGTAATAGAAGCCACCCAACCAAGGCCATGCAGTACCCTGATGGTATGCATAATCGCGCTGTATCTGAGGACCAACATAGTTAGGATTATAACCGACACTCTTTGGTGACAAAGAACGCAAACCACGTGGAGTAAGCAACTCTTTGGTAACAGTGTCAAGAACTTTCTTGCGCTGCTTTGAATCGAGCGGTGAATAATCGAGAGCTACGGCAAAAATCATATTAGGACGTACGCTCCAGTCAACATAGTCACCATCGACAAAGTCATACAAATAGCCATATTCATTAAGGAACACCTCGGTAAAAGCTTTTCCAACAAGAGGGATAAGGCGTACCAATGAGTTCTGAACATCCTGATTGCGTGTTAGCACAGCCATCTCCTCAATAAACTTGAGAGCGTTGTACCACAATGCATTTATCTCAACCACATATCCTGTACGTGGTACAACAGGACGACCATTTGCTGTAGAGTTCATCCATGTAACAGCCTTGTCTCGGCCGTTTGTCGCAAGCAAACCATTCTGTGTTACACGCAAGTTGCTATGTCTGTTGTTACGAATAAAATCGTATATATTCATCAGCAAGTCGCCATACTTGTCGCGACAAGCCTCGATGCCACACTCCTTGGCATACTGCTGCAATGTCCAAATAGCCCACAACAATACATCGGGGTGCTCCATCTCGTATATCTTACAACTGCTCTGGCGGCCATTGATAAAGTCTTCGATTGCAATTCGGGCTGTTTTCATCACTCGCTCGAATTCATCGATATGTCCCTGTGAGAGTGCCAAGCCCGGCAACGACACGAAGAGATCGCGTGCACGACACTTGAACCAAGGATAACCGGCAAGAATATAAGTATGTTCGCCCTGAACATTGAAGAACTGGTTACCGGCACACTGCATACAGTGCATAAAGTTGTCGCGTGGGTCGCGAATTTCCTCCTCATGCTCAAACGCAGCTTTCATTGTACGTGTTGTCATTGGAGATACGCCACCCGAGAAGACAATGCTCTCACCGGCTTTCATCTTGACTTCGAAATAACCAGGAACATATAGATCCTCATTAAAGTCGTAACCACGTTCTAGCTCCTTAACGTACTCTATACCACGATACCAGTCGGGCTGATAAACGAAATCGTTCTTCTTGTTAAGCTGCATGTAAAGGTCGGGGTAATCGGCATACATACGCATGCTTATACCGTTTTCAACCTCCTTGTAGCTACGGTCTGCAATGTTATTCTCGTGAGTATATTCACGAACACTGCGGAAAGCGCAGAATGGTCGAAGACGCAACGTTACAGCCGTATTGGCCTTCAAAAGAGTGTAACGAATTAGAATTCTGTTCTCATGATGAACAAAGGCTTTTTCTTTCTTAAGCCACACACCACCCACATTATATATTGTGGTTGGTACACGCTCCCAGGCAAACTCACGGATGTACTTGTTGCCACGAGGACTGAAGTTGTCGGCATTGTACTTGTGTAAACCCAAGTTAAACTCTGCACCATGAAGCACTACAGTCTCATCAAGAGATGACAATAACACATGATTCTCGTCATCAAGTTGCGGAATGGGGACAACCAGCAAACCATGATACTTTCGGGTGTTACAATCGACTATTGTCGAACAGTGATATGCACCCGAACGGTTTGTCCTCAAAATTTCCTTTTGCAACGACTCTTCCAAGTTCGTCATCAGCGTTTTTTCGAATCGCAAATAACTCATCTCGTACAATTTATATATTAGACTATATTTTTTATCACACCTTCAAATGTAAGAATTATAACATTCAATTACAAGTGTGTAGGACTATTTTTTGGAAAAATACCTAAAAAAACTAAAAAAATTACCAAATAACATAAAAAAGTGCAGGCAAATATATGTTTTGCCTGCACTTTTTACTTACGTTTATTAATTTTTGAAGGAATTATCAAATTCAATCGCTCCGGTTCGACAAACACCGTCATAGGTAAAGCCGGAGTGAACGAACGTCCGTCGATGGCTACTGGAGCACCGCCCAATGACTCTATAAATATTTCTGAAGTGCGAAAAGGAGTTACCAGTTCATAATTCAAAATCTTACGATGCACAAGCATCAACAAACCCTCTAACATACCGAATAACTTCGGTTCCTTGATTGCCGAAACATCGAGCCAACCATTATATGGCACAGAGCTCGGGGTAAGTCCGTAACCTACAGAATTCCCGATACAGAGCATCATGAATTTACGGTCAACAATTTGATTGTTCAAATGAAATCGCATACTGAAACTGCGACGATGAAAAAGCATATAGAACAATGCTGTAACACGATATACAAATCTAGCAAAAAGGGGTTGTTTTTTGTTGGAAATTTCCACTATACGTGCCGAAAGGCCAACATTCAACGCATTCAAAAAATATCGTTTTTCCTCTCCGTTTTCTGTATTATAGCAACAGCACCCCACATCGACCTTTCGCACCCTACGTGCGATTATACAATCGATTGCAGTTTTGTAGTCACCAGGTTGCAACCCCCAATATGCAGCATAGTCATTTGCAATACCATTAGGTATCATAGCCAATGAGACATTTGCCGCGCGCGAAGAAGAGAGTATTCCATTAAGAGCATCCTGTAACAGGCCGTCACCACCAACCACGACTATAGTCTCGTATCCGTTATCGGCAAACATACGCGCCTGACGCTCGGCCGAACTAAAATTCTCCGATTCAAAGAAATCATACTCTACTCCCTTTTCAACAAGATACTCGCGTATTTCTCGCCAGCGTTTCATAGGCCTAACCGTTCCCGCTTTAGGAGAATATATTATACCCCAACGATGTCTGTTGATTTTATGTAAGTCAATCATACAACAGTTCTTTTATCTGTTCAATCTGTTTATCACGCGGTTGCATTGCATCAATCCAATGTATATGCACACCACGCTTTTCCATACCTCGAAACCAAGTCATCTGTCTTTTCGCAAATTGATGAATAGCAATCTCGAGCCCCTTTACCATATCATCATACGAAGTTTCACCTATTATATATTGTGTCAGATATTTATATTCAAGACCGTAATATATCAGTTGCTCTGCTGTTACACCTTTTTCAAGAAGCCCGCGTACCTCATCAACCATACCATTTTCAAGGCGCTCATGCAAACGACGCGTTATCCTGCTACGTCTTACTTCTCGGTCAACATCCACTCCGATAGTCAAACAGTTTATCTGCGGAAAAGCACGTTCTTCTACCGAACATGTACGATAGTATTCCTCTATTTCTATAGCTCTTATGGCACGTTTTTTATTGTCGGTATCAGTATTATTATGCAACACCTTGTATCGGGAAAGTATTTCTGTAAGTTCTTCAAGTGTTTTCCCCTCAAGCGACTCACGCAACGCCGGGTTTTCGGGCACCGGCAACAGCCTGTACCCCTTAAGCACAGACTCCACATACAATCCGCTGCCACCACATATCACAGGGAATGCGCCACGCTCGACAATATCATTATACGCAAACAGGAAATCACGCTGAAACTCAAACAGATTGTATTTTTCACCAGCCTCGACAATATCGAGAAGATGCGAAGGCACAACCACGCCATTACGTTCATATTCTGCAAGATCCTTTCCTGTACCAATATCCATTCCGCGATATACCTGACGGCTGTCGGCACTGATAATTTCGCTACCAGGCACAGCCAAAGCTATATCAACAGCCAATGAAGTCTTACCTGAAGCCGTTGGACCTACAACAGCCAACATATTATATTTCTCCTTACGTTGCAACATAAGCAAAGCACACATATTATAACGTCGCGAAGTTAATGCAAGTTAGCCATATAAACAAAACAACGGGCAAAAGTTTCCTTTTGCCCGTTGTTTTGCTTATGCAGTAATTACTTCATTACAATCTTGAATGAGCGTACCGCTTTACCATCTTTGGTTATTACAACAACATATGTTCCGGCTGTACCGTTTGCTACAGAAACCTCAACAGCCTCGCTGTCACCGGCCTCAACAGCCTCTTCTGAAACAAGCTTGCCATCAGCAGTAAATACAGAGATTCCATATACACCACCCTGAGCAAACAACACATTAGCCACACCTTCGAACGGTTTTGGATAAATCATATATCCTGCCTCATCGGCAACAACATCGTTTATGGCCGAAACAACAATATAATCGGTCAAAGTCTTTGTTGTAGAACCCCATGAGTTGCTTGCCACAAGTGTTACGGCATACTCACCGTTCTCCGCATTATAGGTTGCGTTAGCAGTTGTCTCGGTAGAATTATTCAAACGGGCACCATCAAGCATCCATTTTGATGACTCATATTTAACAGGGAAGCTACCTGTAAGCATAGGCACACCAAGAGCCGTTGTAAACTGATTCTGTTTATAATCGGTTGTCCTACCATTTTCCTCTTTTCCAATAGTCATATAACCACCGGGAACTGTCAACTTCGCCTTTCCATAATTCGGGAAATATATATAACCTTCACTATCGGTCTTTGATGATTCGAATGTAAAGTAACCCTCAAGATTTGCAGGTACAGCACTGAAACCCTTCATTGCCTCTTTAACCTCATCAGCAGTAAGAGCCTTGCTCCAAATCTGAACCTCATCAACCCAACCGGTCAAACTTGCAAGGTTAGTCATCGAACCACCAACATAGAATTTCGCACCTTTCCAATTCTTTGGACCGGCACCACGAGAAGTACCGCTTGCTATCTCTTTACCATTAAGATAGAGTTTAAGATTTCTGCCAGACTTGACAGCACACACATGATACCACACACCCGGCATCAAGCTGTATCCATCAGAAAGAATATCGACATCGTTATTATGTTCATAACTTGGAGTTCCCGCAATAGGAGCATCGGTACAGAGCGACAATTCATTTTCGGCATTGTCACGCTTCAAATTATTATTTTTCGCATAACCTGCAGGACGGATAGCAGTCCACATCTCACCCCACACATTCTCTGTCCAAGTTCCACCATAATTACGGTTAACCTTAGTCATAAGCAAGGTTCCAAGTGACGCATGCTCAAACTTCTCGACCTTGAACCACAAAGCAAACGAGGTGTTTGTATATTCGCTCATTACAGCAGCATCAACAGTAAACTGATATGGCTCAGTCATATAAAGAGATTGAGATACAGAACATGGTGCACCGTTATAACTATCACCCTTATTTATCTCTGCTACAAAGTTTACTTCACCATTCTCATTTTCATCATCTTTGTCTATTTCAGTCTTGTCCGCATCGAGTTTTGTAATCTCAGGCAAACGGCCTGTCTCTTCAGGGCTAACAAGAACCAAAGAACGGTTCATCAATGTCGTACCGTTAGTTGTTACCTTAACATCGTAACTACCGATGTTTGGCAATGAAGTTGTCATTGCAAGAGTACCCTTTTCACTTGCGACCTCGGTGCCGGTCAATGCATCGTAAATCACAATGTCTGAAACAGGATGATTAGGATCCTCGAAACCAATAGTAAATAATTCATTAGGCTTGATGACATCCTTATCTACTGTAAGAGTTTCAATCATTGTAAGAGGCTCCTCTATCTCATTCGACCATACTATATCGCTCTTAGCACGACCGTCCTTACCAACAGCACGTACACCAATCTGCAACTTATCAACCTTAGGTATAAGTGTCGCATCAACGACGTATGCAGCCCATGAAGTTGTTGTTGTAAGCAATGTCTCTTTACCTTCCTGTTTTACATAAATCTCATAATACCAGGTACCCACTTCCTCATTATATATAGGACAGCCCTCATATTCAGCCTTACGTGTTGCAGGTGCAGGCATATTGAAAACCACCTTGATATCTGCACGGTTATAATAACGCTTCATAACCTCGGCGTGAGTGATAACAGGAGTCGCAGGTTGTTCGTTAAAGTTTGCGGGAACAAAGGCAAACTCACCAAGTAGCACCTCAAATGCAGCTGTTGTATTCTTTACAGAAAGACCTACGCAACCAATAACATCACCAGCTTTAAGACCAGCTTCAGAAGCTTTGATTGTTACATGATTCCACTCACCACCTTTTATATTTCCTGATACGGGAACATACACGAAGTTATTCTCGCCATTCTCCTTGGCAACCATAAGTTCAAGTGATGTTGCACCACTGCTTTTTGGTTTGAAAACAAGACGGAACTCGTCGTTTGCAGCAGAAACGTTCCACTTTGTTGCAAACAGGCGTACATCGGAACGTTTTGTAGCACCATGTACTTTCAAGCACGAACCGGCAAACCAAGCATCGTCGTAACAGAAGTCAAGGTTTATTGCATCGGCAGGAACACTCTTTCCATCACCGTTATCAATCCACCAGCGCCATGTAGGCAACAAGTCCTGCATGCCATAGTTATACCACTTGTGGTCCCAGGTAGTAACGCCTTCATTGTTAAAGAAGCGACCGTTACCCAAGTTAAAACGTGTCACAAAAGGAACTTCATTGAGTGTAGAACGCTCAATAACAGCCTTTGCATAACCATGCCAATCCTCAAGATCGCTAAAGGATGAAGTAACATTATTGTTATTCAATGCAGGTAAATTCAATACATTACGGTTACCTCCCGAGAAAAGCATCTCCTGTTTCTTCTGATATTCATTCTGCACCGCATAGTCGCTCTGTCCACCCTCGGTAGAACTTACATACAATTGGTTACGGTCATGAGCACCCCAAATGACAAGACTGACAGGATACTTCATAAGAACTTCCCATCCTGCATTACCGTTGCGTCCGTAACCACGTCCCTGCATATCAAAACCGGCATACACATCAAATGTAGAACGACCATGACTCTGGGCTGTTTCAACACTCTGCTGCAAACCGCCTTCACTCCAGTTATAGTTCAAAAAGAACACGTCTGTAACAGGCTGGTTGTATTCTTTATTATGGAACCATTCATCATTATCGCCTGTCAACTTACAGCCATTATCACTTAATTGTCCAAAATCTGAAACATAAGCATACCAATCCACATGGAACGGATGCCCCAACTCTTCAGCAATCTTATGACACTCGGCCAAGAATGGTTTAAAACGGCTGTGAACAACATATCCCCAAGTTCCTTCAGGATTAAAGCAGATTCCATCGATTCCATAATACTTAAGGAACAATATCAGTTTGCGTGAATATTTATATTTATCACCATGCTCATTAGCTGTATACAGCGGTGTAGCCAGCTCGAACAAAGTCTTTCCCGGCTCTTCGAGATTATTTACACCTGCACCCCAATCGATAAAGTATGTACAACCGGTTTTTACACCATTTTTGTGAGCCACATCATTGAACGCACCAGGAACACGCCAGAAGCCGTTGGTCCAGTTTGAGTGAATGTCAAGATACTGCCACATATTGAAATTATCACCATCGAAATTGTAACGAGGCAGCGCACCCCATTTCTTGGTCATTTCGCCAGTAGGTGCACACCAGCAGAACTTCTTATTATTCTCATCATTCAAAGCATCGTTTGCCTGATCTCCAGGACGGAAACGATTTTTTAACGGAACGCGCGAAATCCAAAAGTTCTCATCAACAAAATTCGCATCGCCATTCCAAGGCTTACCGGGCTCCCATTTGTCAAGAGCCTCTACAATGTTTGCCGGTGTACCATTATTCACATACATTTCGTGAGTAGGTACACTCTGCGCCATGATGCCTGTAGCAAAAAGCATCATGAACAAAGAAAACAGACTAAGTTTTTTCATAATATATTAGTTTTAATTTATAGTTCTATCTATTTCTCTGCTAAAGTAAGCAATTAGAACAAACAAAACATCCTTTTTTTACTTTTTTTCAAGAAAAGGAATAAAAAAAAGAAAAAGTTTATAAAAACGCCAATTGAAGCAATGTTAAAATAGACAAAATATCAAAAACACATATACTAAACCATCTGTTGCATAGTTATAAATAAATAGAAACAGTATTTCATTAGATTTATGTACGAAAATTTATTATCCCTGCCATATTTTCAGGGAATGAGCAAAGACGATATCACAGCAATACTCGACAATGTTGTTTTTGAATTTGTCAAATACAACGATGGCGATATTATATACCAACAGAATGAAGAATGCACCAATTTCACAATCCTTATACAAGGTACACTGCAGGCCATAGCAGAAGCGCCCGACAAAAGCTACAAATTGACCGAAGAGCTCAATGCCCCATTTGCCGTTGAGCCATATTCATTATTTGGCTACAGCACCCGCTACAGCAGGGAATACATTGCCAAAGGGAATTGTGCAATACTGAAAATCAATAAAAAATTTCTATTCAGCGACTTTATCAAGCACAATATTTTCACAATCAATTTCTTAAATCTTGTTACACATAAAGTGCAGAAACAAAGCGATGTTATATGGAAACAGATGCCCGGTAGTATTTCCGGACGCATCGTAAAGTTCATCTCATTAAGATGCGAGCAACAACAGGGAAGAAAAATATTGTCTATAAAGATGGATCGTCTCGCATCATTACTATGCGAGACACGTCTCAATATATCAAAATCACTAAACGAGATGCAAAAGGCAGGACTTCTGGAACTGCACCGTAAAGAGATTATCATACCATCATTAAAGCGGCTGACCGATTCAATTACTGAATAAACATAAAAAAAGATGCAATGTGAATTGCATCTTTTTTTTGTCGGGGCGACAGGATTCGAACCTGCGACCCCCTGGTCCCAAACCAGGTGCGCTACCAATTGCGCCACGCCCCGAAAACGGTTTTTTATTTACACCGTTGTATCACCCGTCTATGATACAACTTCTTTTTGTTGTCGGGGCGACAGGATTCGAACCTGCGACCCCCTGGTCCCAAACCAGGTGCGCTACCAATTGCGCCACGCCCCGAGAACTTTTTCAGTGCTTTTAGATATCCTTTTTTCTAATGAGCGTGCAAATTTAGTTCTTTTTTTTAACAACAGCAACAATTTTGCACACAAAAACAGATAAAGTTGCTATTTATTTGTTTTTTCCTTAAAACAAGCCCCTGTTTTTGTTATTTTTCGCTCTCGCCATAGCCATAACCGTAACCATAGCCATAGCCATAACCTGAATATCTACGATAGCCCTTACGTCCGCTACCCTTACGCTCTTCGGCATTGATAACAACCGACACATTTTCAAGTTTGCCTTCAGCAATGAGTGTATTAAGGAAAGTTACATCTTCGCTATGTGAATAGTTAAGACGAAGGACATATACAACAGCATCCGCAACACGGCTTGCAATCAAAGAGTCTGAAACAAGGCCAACCGGAGCTGTATCCATAATTATATAATCATATTTTTCTCTCAAATATTCAAAAGCCTTTACCAAATTCACTCCGGACAACAATTCGGCTGGGTTTGGTGGAACGATACCAGCAGGGAGCAGGTCGAGTCCTTCAACCACATTTGATTTCACTATCGCCTTGTCCAGTATTGAAAGCTCCTTGATATCCGCAGCAAGATATGATGTCAAGCCTTCGGTATTACGGTCAATATTAAAAATCTCAGCAAGTCGCGGACGACGGATATCACCGCCCACAAGCAACACCTTTTTATTTAGCAAAGCAATACTTACAGCCATATTCGAAGCAATAAAAGTCTTGCCTTCACCCGAAGAAGAAGATGTAAACATAACAACCTTACCCGGAGTATTTCTCATCACGAACTGAAGGTTTGTACGCAAAGAACGGAAAGACTCCGTCACAACATTATTTGTACCCTTACTAACAACAATAGAGTTGGAACGTTCTTTCAGTTTTGTCAACAAAGGAATTGTACCAACCAAAGGAGCCGAGAACATTTTGGCCGCATCTTCTACCGATACCAGTTTTGTTTGGAACATCATTAGCAGACAAACATAGACAACAGGAAGCGCCAAACCAATAAACAGAGATATCATTATTATACCATTCTTATTGGGCGATACAGCGCCGCCAATAGTTGGAGCATCAATACAACGCAAGTTGTCGGCCGCAATAGCCAGACTCAACGCATTCTCCTCATACTTTTGCAACAACATTACATAGAGGTCCGATTTGATGTTACACTCACGTGTCATCGCCAACAGTTCGCGTTCTATTTCGGGCGACATCTCAAAGCGGTCGGTATAATTGTCAACAAGCAGCATAATTGCATCACGCTGAACAGAAAGAGATTTCTCAAATGTAACAAGCGCCGAACGCAACTCCTCCTGCATACCTTTCACCCTCACTGTAACATTCTTCAACACAGGATTATCCTCTGTAGCTGTAAGCATCAGTTGATTTCTTTCAACAACAGCATCGTTATAGTTCTTTATAATAGCACCCAGAGAGTTATCAATAGCAACGCCGAATGTAGTAGGAATAACTTTAAGATCATTTGCCGGGTCATTGACAAACTCGCTCAAATACTTGAAAGCACTCGACATCATGTCCAATTCCTCAAGTTGTTTGACATAAGCCGACTGCGAAGATACAACCTGGGCAACAGCCTGCTGCGGGTCAATAAGTTGATTCTCTTTCTTGTATTTTGCGAGATAACCTTCTTTCTCGGCCAACTCCTGACGCAAAAGATCAAGACGGCTATTGATAAATTCCTCGGTCTGACGACCTACAAGATGTTTGTCATCGTTTGTAACATTGTTATAACTTTCTATCAAGGCATTAAGATAATCCACACCTTCGGCCGGTACAGGAGTTACAATAGAGAGAACTGCCACTGATGACGATGTTGAAATAGGAGCTATAGATATACGCGACATATAACCACGCGCAGTCGATTCCGGTCTGTTTACGGTAACAAGATATTCACCCTGCAAATTTTCCGCCGCAACATTCATTTTTGGTCTCATATCCTCAACAAGAATATCACCGGCAGGAGTATTCAAGCTATAAGGAAAAGATTTTATTTCGGTATATGTTTCGGGGTTTTCAGTGATATAGTCATATCTCACCTTCACCGGATTGTTACCCTCAAAGAGGAAATACATTTTAATAGGGGCAGCCATCTGTGCCAAAACCTCTTTTGTAGCCGACACATTAACAGGGCTCGCCTTTTTGTATATAGGCATATCCTTTATTCCCAATTTCTTATACGATATATATACGCCTGATGCACAAACCGCGCCACGAGCCACCGAGAACGACTTGATGACTTCCATCTCATTTTCAATACTTGATTTCGACCCGCGATATCCAAAATCGGCAAGCATATCGGCCTGAGAAGAGAATGAACCTTTCTCCTTATCCGACAAAAGTATCTTTGCCGCAACACTATATTGTGGAACAGAAAAGTATAAAAATGCAGATGCTCCCAAAACACACAACACTACGCATACCACAAATAATTTCCAATGTGACAGCGTAAGTGATATGAATTTACCAAAGTTAAAGCCGTCTTCCTCTACGAAAGGAGTCATATTGTTATTTTCCAGCAGATTCATATTACCAATTTCTTGTAGTAAGATTCAAAATAAGATTAATGAGAGATATACCTATAGATGTACCAGAAATCCACATTGATGTGGTAGAACTCATATCTGCGTTTCTCGATTTTGGTTTGTTCGGAGTCACATACACAACATCGTTTCTTTGAAGATAATAGAGTGGCGATGTCAACAGAAAAGCGTCATTCAAATTTACTTCATACACCTTTTTTTCTCCATTTGCCTCTTCACGGATAATCTTCACATTATCACGCTTGCCATAGACGGTAAGGTCGCCGGCCTGAGCCAATGCCTGAAGAATAGATATCTTTCCATTTTTGGAATTGTATATTCCGGGGCGAGTTACTTCACCAAGAACCGAAACCTCATAGCTTGCAAATCGCACTATAACAGTTGGTGGAACAGCAAATGCACCTTTAATCTTATCAAGAATCAAATTTTCGGCTTGCGGTATTGTCAAACCCGCCAAACGCACTTCACCAATATTTGGAACATTTACACACCCTGCTGTATTCACGATATATGTTTGACCCTCTACACTGTTTGCATTTGAAGGTGTCAAGTTATATGCAACAGCAGCCATCTGCTCCTGACCACTGGCTATCACAATATTAAGTACATCATCGGGCTGGATTACAGGTTCATATACAACAGCCTGCTGTACCAGAGTATCCAAATCTTTACTATTCTGCAAATAAGGCACTTTCTTATACGAAGTACACGATGCCACAGACATAACAACAGCCAACGACAAAAGCATTGCGAAATTAGCCAGTATTCTTTTCATATATCTTTTTAAATTTATTAATTGGAATAATTGGCCTGCCAAGACAAGCACACCCTTGCCAAAATAGCCAATATCATTGCAAAGATAAAAAACATAGAACTATTTTTCCACCTTTTACTTAAAAAAAATCAATAAAAAGGTAATTTTCATCGACGATTCCATTTTTTTATCATAAAAGTGCCACTCCACCGACACTTATAACACAACCACATTACATTCACCTATATTTCATATTCAATTTGAGTTTTAGCTATTCTTGTTATATCTTTGCATCATCAATGTTATATTTAGAATATATTTAATTATACAACAACTGAAAAAAGATGAAAGTTGGTAAAATTTTAAAAACAACTATTTCAGCGGCATTGTTCGCGTGCATTTGTTTTTTTGCCGTTATTGGATACGTATATTATGCAGTAAAGATAAAAAAGACTGATATCGACGAAGCAGCATATATATACATCACACCCGACGACAACTCCACAACCGTCATACAGAAGTTATCCCAGATAGAAGGTATAGGTTCAACCAAAGGCTTTGAAATTCTTGCGAAGCACAACAATTTCGACAGCCGTAAACGAAGTGGAAAATTTGCCATAAAAGACGGCGACAACATGCACACCATATACCGTCGCATAGTGAGCAACGAGCAGACACCGGTAAAGCTTGTTGTGCCATCCACAAGAACATTAGAGCAGCTCACAGGAGCTATCAGCCGTCAACTGATGCTCGATTCGTTGGAACTGAGCGAGTTCCTCACCAAACCTATATACTACGAAAGCATAGGCTATAAAAAAGAGACGCTACCCACGCTCTTCATCCCTAATACATACGAAGTTTACTGGAACATCAAGCCCGAGATACTTTTGGCAAGGCTGATAAAAGAACGACGCACATTCTGGAACGAGAGCCGAACAGCAAAAGCCAAGAAGCTTGGCCTCACATTCGAAGAGGTAGCAACTCTGGCATCCATCATCGACGAGGAGACAAACAACGACGAAGAGAAGCCCGTTGTTGCAGGAATGTACATCAACCGACTAAAGCGAGGCATGCCGTTGCAAGCCGACCCCACAGTGAAATACGCCATTGGCGACCCCACACGCAAGCGTATTCTCAAAAAAGACCTTAACGTCGATTCGCCATACAACACATACAAATACAAAGGACTACCCCCGGGCCCCATACGCATCCCCACCATACAGGCCATAGAAAGCGTGCTTAACTACAGAAAGCACAACTACCTGTACATGTGTGCAAAAGAGGACTTCTCGGGCAAGCACAACTTCGCAAAGACACTCAGCGAGCACAACGCCAATGCACGTCGTTATCAGCAGGCACTCAACAAATTGAACATAAAGAAATAACACTATGAATAGACTTTCCCAACTGTTACTGACAACACTGTTGCTAACATTTTGCACCGCATCATTTGCCCAGAGCAACACCTCGGCTCTTGTACCTATGCCCAACCACATAGTAAAGAGCAAAAACGGAGCAACCACAAAACTCGACAAAAGCACCGTAATAGCAACCTCATTGCCAAACGACTGTTTCATTGTGCAAAAGCTCATAAGCATCATCGAAAAGCACATGCAGCTATCACCTACTATTGATAACAGCCGAAACAGAAACAGGATTGAGATAGCTCTTGACTCTTCCATAACCGAAAGAGAGCGCTACACCCTTGACATCGAAAAAAAAGGCATATCCATAAAAGGAGGAAGCGAAGGAGCGCTGTTCATGGCACTACAAACCCTTGAGCAGATTTTCATTGGCGACGTATGCAACACCGCAGCACACAAAGCAGAGCACATCAGCATCGACGACAAGCCACGTTTTGCACACCGCGCCATAATGATTGACCCCGCCCGTCACTTTCTGCCCGTAAGAGATGTAAAATTCTTCATCGACCAGATGGCACGTTTCAAATTCAACACCCTGCAGATGCACCTGACCGACGACCAAGGTTGGCGCATCGAAATCAAAAGCCATCCCAAACTCACTCAGGTTGGTGCTTTCCGCAACAACGGCCCTACGCCAAGCCCCGACAACGGATTTTACACACACGAAGAGATAAAGGAGCTTATAGCTTACGCAGCAGAAAGGAACATCGAGATAATCCCCGAGCTCGATATCCCCGGCCACTCCGTTGCCATACTAAAGGCATACCCGGAGTTAGGTTGCGCATTCCGTCATCAGCACGTCAAAGACCTTGGTAACACCACCAACATGATGCTTTGCGCACACAACGAAGAGGTTTATACCATATACGAAGACATCATCAAAGAGGTTGCAATGCTCTTCCCCTCAAAGAAGATACATCTTGGCGGCGACGAAGCTGCTGTAAAGGAGAATTGGGCTAAATGTGACGACTGCCTTGCCATGATGCAGAAAGCCGGATATGAGAAGCCATCGCAGCTGATGATACCATTCTTCAACCGCATGCTCGACATCGTTCGCAAGAACGGAAAAGAGGCCATACTATGGTGCGAGCTCGATAACATCTGGCCACCGGCCAACGATTACCTCTTCCCCTACCCCAACGATGTTACCCTTGTAACATGGCGCAATGCCCTTACACCAAAATGTATTGAGCTAACCAGAAAATACGGACATAACCTTATAATGGCACCCGGAGAGCATGCCTATCTCGATTATCCGCAATACCCCGGCGACCTACCCGAGTTCAACAACTGGGGAATGCCCGTAACAACACTCAAGCAGTCCTACAGCCTCGACCCCGGATATGGGTTGGAACAAGAGGAGCAGGCTCATATACAAGGAGTGATGGCAACACTTTGGGCCGAAGCCATAAGAGACATCAACCGCCTCACATATATGACATTTCCGCGTGGCATGGCCATAGCCGAAGCCGGCTGGAGCAATATGGAGCAACGCTCGTGGGATAGTTTCAAGGAGCGCATATACCCCAACATTATGGAGATGATGAAAGAGGGAGTATCAATAAGAGTTCCCTTTGAAATTGTAGAAAGATAACTTTTAGGCTCACCTGCAAACTCTATGGGGAGTATCAAAAGTTCTCGCTTTCGCTCACCGTTATATTCTACAGCAGACCTCAACCTTGATTGTTCACTTCTATTTTTCTCAAGTCGTTCTTTATTGTACTTTCTGTGTCGACAGAAAGTACCAAAGAGCCTGGCACAGACAAAAATAGTCGTTTATTCCTTTTGCTCGTGAGTTGCCTTGCAACATCACTCGGACGTCATAAACTTGCCACTCCAATCCTGTCTGTTTCGAGCAGGGTGTTGCGGAACTTGATTTGTGCGGCTATTCAATAAAAGTTATACCCGCACAAATCTTTAAACAGTCCTCACACAATGGCCTGCTCTCAACAGGGATTTACGCTCTATTTTTGACAGTGCCGTTTTTCTGATATTACTCTTGCCGATAGGAAACCGCGAAAAAGGTAACTTCAAACAAGACGGCACTATCAAAAATCACAGCTTGAACTCTTTGGTTTTACGGGAGAAAGCGAGGACTGTTCGCAGTGCGGGGCGTTATATTATTCTTTATAACGCCATACCGAACAAGCTCCGGAGCGCCGTAAAACAAAAGGCAAGTTCAAGCGACAAAGATTGTGCGACCGAAAGATATTGCTTGCTGTAACAAGCAATTCTTGAGCAAAGCGCAAGCTGACTGATTTTTGTCTGTGCCGAGCCTTTTGCTTCTTTTCGTCGGCACGAAAAGAAGAGAACAGAAAAACTTAAAACAGAATAAACGACAAAAGTCTAAAGGCTAAAAACTGCGGTAAAATATAAGGGCAGACACACCGGTCTGCCCCTACGATTGTTCGATAATCGCAAATTGGGCGGGCAGCCCCCGCCCCTACATGTGTAACACTATTCCTTTACTTTCTTATGCAACACAATCAGAACAACCTCAGGCAGTTGTCGTTCGGGCGGCGTATATGCAACAAACGGGCCATCTCAGTTGCCAGCACGTTGGCAGGAGTCATTCCCTCCACCACATTGTGCTCTATACCCGCACCATATATTATTATAGGGAACATCACCGGCGTGCGATACACCTCATTCGTCAAAGTCAACGAGCTGCCCGCAACCTTCCATCCCGGCATAAGTCGCAACCACACATCGCCCGAGCAAGCCTGGTTATAACCATTCTTCACATATTGCAGTTCAGGGCTGAGCATACCACCAAGATGATAGATGCTGAACACATCCTCTACCCCATCAAGCGACTTAAGGAACTCGATAGAACGCGACACAAGGTCAATCTTGTCTATCTTCATTCTCTCGATAAGCTCGTTGTCGAAATATAGCTGCGAGCCAAAGACACCCTCGATATATTCACCCTTACCAAAGATAGCACCAAGATAGACATTCAGCAGTGCTTGTACCCTCTCCATGAATATTGTTCCCGAAGGCAAGCGGTATTCAACACCATCATCGCTGCTCACCATAACATATCCTGTCGATGCAAGCGACACCACCACATTCTCCATGCCAATAAGTTTGTCAACCTGGGCAAAGAGCAATGACAAGGTGCTGTCGAGGCGCGTATATATGTCCTGCACCTCCAAAGGACGATGCTCCATTGGGTTTCCATTGACATTGCCGGCATAGAACGTAAGCGAGAGACAATCGGCTATATCATCATTACCCACTGCCCCATCTTTAAGGAATGCCACAGCCATCTCGGCCACCTCGTCGTTGATGCAGGCTGTTGTCTTATATGCCTTCACCTTATTTTTACCATCGAAAGAGTAGCTGAACGGCTTGGGAGCCTCATCGCCAAAGTTATTATATTTTTCGGTGTCGTATAACGGCTTCCACTTTGCCGGGCGGCCTTGCACTGCCTTGTTCATCTCGGCTGCCCACGCGGGAAATACTCCGTAATAGCTTGAACTGCTCCAGAAACCTGCCGAATTGTTCTTCCATAGTGCCACATCGGCAGCATGACCACCAGATATTACAGCCGCATCCTCATCGGGAGCAATGGCACACACAAAAGCCTTGCCACGCGAAGCGCGTTTCATCTCGTCGGTTATTGTTATGGCCTTGAGCCTTGTTGGTGCATAAGGCGAAATGGAATAGAGACCTTTATACTTCTTGTCCTCAACGCTGCTCACTGCACGCAAGGTGCTGCGGTCGAACCATCGCTCACCAACAATACCATTGACATAAGGATTTGTTCCTGTAACCAATGTAGCCACAGACGAAGCCCTGTCAACATTCTCAAAGGCATAGTAGCTGTTGGGATAGACACGTCCACCGGCAAGCATACGTTTGAAACCGCCCTCGCCATAGAGTTCCGAGAACTCATAAAGGAAGTCGGTACGCAACTGATCGACAACAATATTCAGATAGAGCTTGGGAGATGATATCTTTTCCTGTGCCGAAAGCAAAGACGGCAAGCAAAGGAGAGCTATCAGAAACGACTTAATTCGCATATATTATCTTTGTATATTAGGAACAACGAACGCACCAGCAATGCTGTGGCGCAGAAATAGAAAGGCAACGGATAGACCTGCAGGCCACAAATAGCCGACACGAAGAAAAGCACCGCCATAGCCACCTGTACCCATGCAACAGCCAATGACCTGTGCTTGCGTATGCGACATACATATATGGGCATAAGCACCAATGCCAAAGGATTGAGCAACAGCAACAACCAGTTATTTCCTACTGCAGGATGCTTTGAGAACAATGCCATAAAAAGCAACAAGCAACCGGCCAGGCCCTGAATTGTCATGAGCATAACATCGAAGCCCCAAAAAGTCTTTTTCTTGCGTACCTCGCACGACATTATGATGAACGTTGCGAGCAACAGCAGCAATGCTACATTGAACGGAGTAAGATTGCTGTGCGGAGCAACAGCAGCATCGGTTTCAGGGATAACATAATATTTAATGTCGCTCAACAGATGCTTCTGTCCATCGGCATCCGTCACAAAACATTTATCCAGGTCATTGTCATAATTTGCCGGAATGAACTGCAGTTCGCGTGCCGTAGCCGGCAAGTCTATATCGGAACCAAGAATGAGATTTATACCGAAAGCATACCATGGATGCTCGGACAACATTGCATTCAGGGCTTCGCGCAACGTAGCATAGGGTGCAACAGAGTCATACTCAAGCACACCGGCAACCTCCTCTATTTTGTCGCGTATCTTTGTTGTACAGTTATTGTAGAAATAGTTATATCTGTAAACACGGTTTTGAGGACGACAATTTTCCCTTAGCAATGCAAAAAGCCTGTTTTCCTGCTCGGGAGTCAAATCGATATAGTCACCGGTAATCAACGAACCGCGATTTATATATTCCTTGCAGAACACATCGTAATCTACAGCCCCCACCATATAATCGGTTTCTCCAAGAATGAAACGCCAAATGAAATTAGGCGAATCGAAGTCGAAATATCCGTAATTGAATACAATGTCGATACCTTTCTCCTCGTCGCAATATCTCAAACCGGTGTGTCCGTAGAGAGAATATGCCTCATTGCCCGGCGAACAGGTAAGGACACTGAACTTTGGATTAGCCGAAAACAGGGAGAGAGAGAGCAACAATCCCAAGACAAATAAACAGAATCTTCTCATAAAACTTATATATAATGTACAAAGATACATCGAAGCTGCAATATTTACAAAGCATACTTTGATATTTTGTAGGTTAGCAGTATCTTTGCACTCCCAAACAGTGCAAAACAGGACAAGCATTTTGAACCTCATAGCAGACATAGGCAATAACAGTGCCAAATTTTTTCTTTTCAACGGCGAACAGATGCTGTTGCATACAAGAAGAAACGATGCCTCATACGAAGTTATTTCGGAATGGAACAAGCAGTTCGGCATCGACAAAATAATTGTATCTACAGTCATCGATCTCACCGAGGAGCAAAAGAATGAATTCCAAGTTGTTGGCTGCCCTGTAATATGGTTCAACAGCGAAACACCCACACCCCTGAAAATAGAATATGCAACGCCTCACACGTTGGGTAGCGACCGCATAGCAGCCGCTGTGGGTGCGTGGAACGAACGACCTTGCAACAACATGCTTGTAATTGATGCCGGAAGTGCAATAACCATTGACTTTGTTACACGCCAGGGAATATACAAAGGCGGCAACATTGCTCCGGGTATAAAGATGCGTCTAAAAGCTTTGCACGAATACACAAGCCGTCTGCCACTCGTTGAAAAAGAGGGAGAGATACCGGCCTTCGGCTATGACACAGAAACAGCCATACGCAGCGGTGTTATAACAGGCATCGGCCACGAGATTGATGGCTACATTAACGCGATAAGAGAAAAATATGGCGATGTTTTGGTTTTTTTAACGGGCGGAGACGAAAAAACCTTGAAAAATCGCATAAAAAATCACATCTTTGCAGATAAAAATCTTGTAGCTAAAGGTTTGAACAGAATTTTACTAAACTATGATGGCTTTTAAAAGAATATTTACAATACTGATTATATTTATTGCTGTTGTTGGAGCAAAAGCCGACAATGGCATCAACTCGCCCTATTCACGTTACGGATTGGGCATACTCACAAACCAAAGCCTTGGCATAAACCGCCAAATGGGTGGTTTGGGATATGGTTTGAGAAGCGATAGCTACATAAACATCGTGAACCCCGCATCGTTCTCACAAGCCGATACCCTTACAATGCTTTTTGAAGCAGGTTTCACACTGCAGGATGTTTATCTAAGGGAGAACGGCAAAGGAATGAATGCCTTGAATGCGAGCTTCGACTACATAGCTATGCAGTTCCGTCTGTGCAAAGGCTTGGGAATGTCATTGGGATTTTTGCCATACTCAACCGTAGGCTACTCCTTCAACACAATATCAAACAAAGGAACGACACAAGAGAGCACCGACATATATACCGGTTCGGGTGGTATTTATCAACCATACGTTGGTATTGGATGGCAACCATTCAAAGGCTTGTCAATAGGTGCTACAGCTGCATATATATATGGCGACATCGCACACGAGATAAGTATTGACCTACCCGGCGATGTTGACAACTACAAACTATATACAGCCAAGATAAAGAGCTACAAGGTTGATTTGGGATTACAATATTATGCAACTATTGCAAAGAAACACGACATAGTGCTTGGTGCCACTTACTCATTGGGACACGGAATGAACGTAGATGCCACAAAAAGAACAGTTGAGGGCAGCGAAAGCGACACCACAACATTGAAGAACGGCTTTGCACTACCCCACACATACGGTGCCGGTTTTACATACTGTTACAATAAACAATGGAAGTTTGGTGCCGACTGTACATTGCAGCAATGGAGCACATCGACATTCTTTGGCGACGACTACAAGGGCGTTGACCGCTACAAGGTGTCATTAGGTTTGGAATATGCTCCAAACGAGCCTTCAAACAAGTTCTTCAAGATGATAAGCTATCGTGGCGGCGTACATTTTGCACAGCCATACACCATAGTAAAAGGCAACAACGGATGTAACGAATATGGAGTGAGTGCCGGTTTGTCACTCCCCATAATGAACCGCAACAACAAATACAACAGTGCATTGGTACACATTTCGGGACAGTATATATATATGTCGCCAAAGAGTGCCGGGTTAATAGCCGAGAACTACTTCCGCCTGAATATAGGCATAACATTCAACGAGGCGTGGTTCATGAAGATGAAAGTAAAATAAACAAAATAGAACTATTTAAAAGACGATGAAAAAATTATTTTTTGCATTTCTTGTACTTGTAGCGGCAAGTGCAAGCGCACAGAATGGCGTAACAAACGAGTTCCGTTTCGGCCAGGGCGAGGATAGCATCAGATGTCTCGAGGCTATCAGCATCTCTAGTATCAATGTGAAGAACAAGGACTTCAACACAGCCTACACTTCTTGGAAGACTGTATTTACAGAGTTCCCCGTTGCACGTGTCGATACATACACCAACGGTATCAAGATTCTTACCGAGCTCATCAAGGCCGAGAGCGACCCTGCCAAGAAAGAGGAGTACATAAAAGAGCTTATGCTTGTTTATGACAACCAGATCAAATACATCGACAAGTTGCAGGAGATTACAAAGACAAGACTCTCTGCCGGCAACATACTTGGTCGCAAAGCAATGGCATACATCCAGTACTACAAGGATGCTCCTGTTGATACTATATACAACATGCTTGCAAAAGCTGTTGAAATGGAAAAAGGTATGTCGGAATATACCGTTACAGAGCGTTTCATGAAGTATTCGGCAATGAAGTTCAAAAAGGACAAGAGCCACGGCGAGCAGATAATCGAGGACTACCTCAACGCATCGGTATATATCGTAGAGGTTCTTGACAAGTACCACGACAACATCGAGGCTTGCAACGAACGCTACAAGAACGAAGGTAACCCAAAGGATAGCATCAATGCTATAAACTATGGCAAGATGATTGACGCGTCACGTATCTCAAAGAGCAACATCGATGCATACTTCATCAACAGCGGTGCAGCTACCTGCGAGGACCTCAACAACATTTACATGACAAAACTCGAGGAGAACAAGGAGAACCTTGAATACTTGAACAAGGTTATCTCGGTTATGAGTATGCTTAAGTGTACCGAGAACGATGCATACCTAACAGCGTCGGAGTATGCTCTTGCTATTGAGCCTACATCAAAGGCTGCCATGGGTTGTGGTTTCCGTTACTTCAAACGTGGCGAGACCGACAAGGCTATGGAGTTGTTCGACCAGGCTATAGAGCTTGAGACATCTATCACCACAAAGGCAGAGCTTTGCAACAAGGTTGGTAACGTTTACTACATCCTTGGCAACTACACAAAGGCACGCAGCTATGCACAAAAGGCATTGTCATTGAACTCAAAGTACGGTGCTCCTCACATCCTCATTGCACAGTGCTACGCAGCAAAGCCACAGTGGAGCGACGACGAGACACTCAACGCCTGCACATACTTTGTATGTATCGACCGTCTTGAGCGTGCAAAGACCGTTGACCCATCGGTAAAGAAAGAGGCAGACAAGTACATTGCAACATACAAGAAATATTTCCCAAAACCAGAGGAGATGTTTATGAGAGGTTACAATGAGGGCAAGACACTAACTATCGGCGGTTGGATTAATGAGACAACAACTGTCAGATAATATAGTACATATTCTCAATAGTACAACAATTGCCATATCGGCAGTTGTTGTACTACTTTTTCATTTATCGTGCAAAGGGGAAGCAAGCGACAACGTAATAGCCATTGAATGCAGCGACTCCATAGCTGTGATGAGCACCTACGATGTAAGCACCATTGTGAGCGACTCGGGCCGAATAAGCTATAAGATTGTCGCCGACGAGTGGCGCATCTACGACAAGCGCAACCCACCCCACTGGGCTTTCGAGCGAGGCGTATATCTTGAGAAATATGACAGGGATATGAACATCGAAGCAACAGTAAAGTGCGATACAGCCTATTACTACAGCGAGCAGAAACTGTGGAAACTGATAGGTAACGTAGATATAAAAAACACCAAAGACGAGAAGTTCTACACCCACCTGATGTACTGGGACCAGGATAAAGAGAAAATCTACTCCGACGCATACATCAAGATTGAACAGACAGACCAAGTAACAGAAGGAGTTGGTTTTTCGGCCAATCAGAACCTTACAGTTTGGCAGATAAACAACACAAAAGGAATTTTCACCTTAGAGGAATAGTTCAACTTCGTTAATCGTTTACCAACATGACAACCATTATATTGGAACTGATTATTGTAATACTGTTCTCCGCACTCTTTTCGGGTATGGAGATAGCTTTCGTATCGTCGAACAAACTGTTGCTCGGCATCGACCTTAACGAACGCTCCACAACATCATACATAATAAACAAGTTCTACACCAACAGCAACAACTTTATATCGAGCCTTCTTGTGGGCAACAATATAGTACTTGTTATCTATGGTATGCTTATGGCAGAGTTGCTCAACGCAACCATACTCAAAGGTTTCAACGCAGCCAACTCACTCCTTCTTGAGACAATAATATCTACAATAATAATTATTCTCACAGGCGAATTTGTACCAAAAGCCCTGTTTAGAATAAACCCCAACCGTTCACTTAAGAGGTTTGCAGTTATTATATACCCGCTATATATACTGCTCTATCCTTTGGCACGTTTCACAACACTTTGCGCTACATTCCTGTTGCGTCTGATGAACATAAAAATACAGGACGAAGCCCGCGACAACACCTTCTCGAAACGCGAACTCAACCACCTTATACAGACATCTATCGAGAACGCCGAAGAGGAAGAGGAGGTCATTGACAACGACGTGCTTATATTCCAGAATGCCCTCGATTTCTCCAACATAAAGGTGAGAGACTGCCTTGTTCCACGCACCGAGATTGAAGCCGTAGAGGTAAACACACCACTGAACGAGCTAAAGTCGGTATTTATCGAGTCGGGACACTCAAAGATTGTTGTATTCAAGGACAACATCGACAACATCATTGGTTACATACACTCGTCGGAACTCTTTAGAATGGGCAAGAAATGGCAGCAGAAAATATGCAAGATGCCGTTCGTCCCCGAAACCCTCTCGGCACAGAAGCTTATGCGCACACTGATGCAACAGAAAAAATCGTTAGCCGTGGTTATTGACGAGTTTGGCGGTACATCGGGTATAGTATCGCTTGAAGACCTTGTAGAGGAGATTATAGGAGAGATTGAGGACGAGCACGACAACCCCAACCTGATAGCAAAGTCGCTCGGCAACAAGGAATATCTGCTGTCGGGCCGTCTTGAGATAGAACGTATCAACGAAATGTTTGACCTGGACATTCCCGAGTCGGATAACTATCAGACACTTGGCGGTTTCATCCTAGCGCATCACCAACGCTTCCCACAACTGAATGAATCGATAACCATTGGCGATTACAAGATACAAAGCATCAAGCAGCACAGCACAAAGATTGAACTTGTGAAATTAACGTCACTTAAATAAGGGATTTAGTTTAAAGTGTAGAGTGTAGAGTTACAAAAACATTCCTGAATGGCAAAAAAAAGCCTTTCAGGAATGTTTTTTATACCTATTTTATAATAGAAAATTAAAAGCTTTTTATTAATTTCGCAAAGTTTAATGCAAAAAACAAAACAAACAAAATATTAGATTATGGCAACATTACAAAAATTGCGCAACATGGGCCCACTGCTTGTTATTTTCGTGGGTCTTGCATTATTTGCTTTCATCGCAGGTGATGCATGGAGATTATTCCAATCGGACTCTATGGAGGCTACAGTAGGTACTATCGACGGCGACAAGCTCTCGGCAGCAGACTTCCAGGAGTTGTACAACGAGTGCGAGAATGCACAGAGAATGTTCAAGATGACCGACCCACGTTTGTCTGAGGAGCAGAGAACAGCATCATTCACAGAGGCTGAGCTTGCATACATCAAGGAAGAGGCTTGGAGCGTGTTCACACAGTTGGCAGTAGCCGAGAAACAGGCAAAGGAGTTGGGTATCACTGTTACAAATGAGGAAATCATGGATATCCTCAATAACAACAGCAGCAACTACCTCAACAGCATCTACCACCCATTCCGCACAGAGGCTGGTTTCAGCACCGACGATCTCAACTCTGTTATTGTAGCATACAACCAGATGATGAACGATGGCGGACAGTACGATTCAAACCTTGCTGCACTCTACAGCTGCTGGAAGTATATGGAGAAGAGAATCAAGCTCGAGGCTTTGACAAACAAACAGGTTAAGCTCATCGAGAATGCAACTATCGCCAACCCGGTACTTGCTAAGAACAATTTTGAGAAGAACGACAACCAGTTCAACCTCGAGGTTGTAGCATTCCCTTATACATCAATTGAGGACTCATTGGTAAAAGTGAGCGACAAGGAGATTGAGAATTACTACAATGCTAACAAAGACTACTTCTACGAGCAGTTGCAGGATACACGCGACATCAAGTACATAAGCGTTAAGATTACCCCAAGCGAAAGCGACAAACAGGAGATTCTTGCGCAGATGAACGAGTATGCCAATGCGTTGAAGAACGGCGACAAGGAGTACGAGCGCATTGCACGCACATCACAGAGCGAATATGAATACAACGACCTCTTCTGGACAAAGGATGCATTCCCCGAGGATATCCAGATTCGTTTAGAGCAGGCTAATGTAAACGAAGTTGTAGGTCCTTACCTCAACCCATCGGACAACAGCTACAATGTATTCATGACAACAGAGAAGAGCACTGCTCCCGACTCATTGCTTGTTCGTGCAATTGTTGTAACAAGCCAGTCAAACGACGAAGTTGTAGCAACAACAGACAGCTTGCTCAACGCACTCAAGAACAAGGCAGATTTCAAAGAGGTTGCAAAGAACTATGCACATGTAGATTCACTCTGGATGACATCGAAAGAGTTCTACTCTGCAGGTCTTATCGACAACGCACAGACACAGAAAGAGATCTACAACGCAAAAGCAGGTGTATATGCAGCGTCTGACTTCAAGACAATCCCCGGCAAGCTTATCTACCAGGTTATCAACAAGAAAGGCAAAAACGACGTATATAACCTTGTTGTAATCAAGAAAGAGATTACTTTCGGCAGCGAGACATATGACAACGTATATAACAAGTTCAGCCAGTTCATCGCAGACTGCAAGAGCATCGAGGACATCGAGAGCAAGGCTATAGCTAACGGCTACCGTGTTCAGAAGATGAACGATGTAAACGCATCTACAAGAAACATCAACAATATTCCACAGACATACAATGTTGTAAAATGGGCTCTTGCAGAGGAGAGAAAAGCCGGCGACTTCTCAGGCATCGAGGAGTGTGGCAACGAGTACTTGCTCTTTGCTGCAGTAACAAGCGTAAATCCTAAAGGATATATCGCACTCGACAAAGAGATCAACAACTATGGCACAAAACTACGCGACATCATCAAGAACAGATTGGTACTTGACAAGAAAGCAGAGATGATTACAGCAGAACTTGCAGGCAAGGACTACAACGCTATCAAGAACAACAACAAGGCACAGTTAGCTAAGGTAAACATGGTTGAGTTCAAGAAAGCTACAAACATTCCTACACTCAATGTTGACGAGCCTGTTATCAGCGTAGCAGCAGCTAAAATGGCTGTAAGCGAAGTCAGCGCACCAATCAAGGGCGACAACGGTGTGTATGTAATCACTGTTGTTGGCAAGAATGCTAAGAACGGCATCTTCAACGCAGAGAAAGAGAACGACTACATCCTTTCAAACGGTGGCATGTACGAATACTCAAACATCGTTGGACAGTTGTTCCAGATGGGCTTGCAGGATGTTTACCCTGTAGAGAACAAATTGTATCGTTTCTTCTAAAAAGCAGAATACATCATTAAAAACAATCGAAGGCAACTGATCTGACCCCAAAAAGTTGGACGGATTAATAAATAAATTTATTGGTAAAGAGTTCGGTATTGCACCGGACTCTTTCCTTTTAGTCTCAGCTTTATCCTATCATTATTGTAGTAATGGATATACTTCTTCAGTTCTTGC
>JAZRGV010000065.1:0-11960 GCA_045644465.1 Bacteroidaceae bacterium | reverse complement strand
CTTTTAAGAGCATTGCAACCACAGAATGCATCGTGCTCAATGGTTGTTACGCTGTTGGGGATTGTTATCTCTGTAAGTCCGGTGCAACCGTCAAAAGAGGCAGCTCCAATAGTTGTCACATCGCTTGGGATAACAGTGTTCTTGCAGCCAAGTACAAGTTTGTTTGTCGCTTTTTCAATTATGGCATTACAGTTGTTGCGGCTGTCGAACACGCTGTTATTGTTGTCAACAACAATGCTTTCAATGCCTGAGCAGCTTGCAAAAGCCCACTCGCCGATGTTTGTAACGCCACCAGGAATTACTATGCCTGTAAGAGCAATACAATCGTCGAAAGCTCCATTGCTGATGCTTGTCACGCTGTTGGGAATTGTCACGCCGGTAAGTCCTGTGCAACCGCTGAATGCAGTTTCTCCAATGCTCCCGACAACGTAGATTATGTCGTTGTTGCTGACTTTTTCAGGTATTACGACATTGCCAACGTACTCGTTGAATTCATTGAAAGTGTTACCTTTGTATGTCACCTCAACAGTTTTTGAAGCTGCATCGGTAACCTTGTAGTAAATGCCGTTGTTCTCAAAATCATGGGCATTTGCCATTGCTGTGCACATTGCCAGCAAAGCAGTGAATAGGTGTAATGTTTTTTTCATATTTTAAATGATTGTTTGGTATGTTTTCTTCAGGAATGGAAAAAACCGATCCATATGTTACAAAGTTAAACAATGCCGGACAAATCACCCCCCCATATTGTTAATAATTGTTAACAAGGCGAAACGCGTTATATTTACCCCCTTTTATCTGTTTTCTGTAAAATAATTGTTTAGTTTTGTGCCTATTGAAAGAACAGATATTACCATGGATGAACTCATTCGCAAAAAAGAGATATACCGTATAACCATTGTCGGCAGTGTAGTAAACTTTTTGTTACTGATATTTAAATTTGTTGCAGGCTTTGTCGGGCATAGTGCCGCAATGATAGCCGACGCGGTACATTCGTTGTCCGACTTTGTAACCGATATTGTCGTCATCGTTTTTGTGCGCATATCGTCAAAGCCAGTCGATGAGTCGCATGGTTACGGGCATGGCAAATACGAAACACTCGCCACTGTTATTATTGGTCTTGTTCTTTTGGGTATTGCCATAGGGATATTGATAGGTGGAGTAAAAGATATTCTTTTTGTTATCCGAGGTGGAATATTGGAAAAGCCCGGAACCATAGCTCTTGTGGCTGCAGCTGTGTCGATAGTGTTTAAAGAAGCGATATACCGATATACCGTATATAAAGGTAAGGACATTCGCTCACAGGCTCTTGTTGCCAATGCGTGGCATCATCGTAGCGATGCATATTCTTCAATAGGTACTATGCTTGGTATTGGCGGAGCAATGTTTGCCGGAGTAAGGTGGCGTATTCTCGACCCTTTGGCCGCAGTTGTTGTCAGTTTCTTTATTGCGAAGGTTGCTGTCAATATATTGAAAGGCAGTCTCGATGAATTGCTTGAGCATTCATTGTCGGCTTCAATTGAAGATGAGATAAAGAGCATTATTTTGTCGGTCGATGGCGTCAGTTCACCACATCATCTGCGTACGCGTAGAATAGGTTACAACTACGCAATCGATGTACATATAAGAATGGATGGCGAAATGACTTTAACAGAGGCGCACCAAAAGACATCAGTGGTTGAACGCTTGTTAAAGGAACGCTTTGGCCAAGGTACTTATGTGAGTATTCATACCGAGCCTTATAAAAGCAATGTGTAAGCTTTATTTCTCTCTTGAAAAAGAGTAGGGGGCATCCCCTTCCTTGATTCCTCGGTTCTTTTCAGGTTGTGAAACCATATGGTATTTTATCTTTACTCCTTTAGTCAATATATTGTGCTTTAGGAAGTTGTGCTCGTGTTTTTTGCCGTTGACTCTCATGGCTCCAATGTATCTGTTCTCTTCGCTATTCTCCGGTGCGTTAATGATAATACTATTGCCATTTTCTAAATTTATCTTTGCTTTTTTAAACAACGGTGCTCCAAGAACATACTCGTCGCTTGCAGGGCAAACTGGGTAGAATCCCAATGCCGAGAAAACATACCATGCCGAGGTCTGTCCGTTATCCTCGTCACCACAATAGCCGTCAGGGGTAGGGGTGTATAGCCTGTTCATAACCTCACGTGCCCAGTATTGTGCTTTCCAGGGCTCACCTGCATAGTTGTACAGGTATATCATATGCTGTGCCGGTTGGTTGCCGTGTGCATAGTTGCCCATATTTGCTATGGTCATTTCGCGTATCTCGTGAATGGGAAAGCCATAGTAACTGTCGTCATAATGAGGCGGTACGGTAAATACCGAGTCGAGCATCTGTACGAATATCTCTTTGCCGCCCATCAGGTCAATGAGCCCCTGCACGTCGTGGAACACCGACCATGTATAGTGCCAACTGTTTCCCTCGGTGAAGTTGCCGCCCCATTTGAGTGGTGAGAACTCTTTTTCGAATGTACCGTCGCTCTTTTTGCCGCACATAAGATTATACTCCCTGTTGAATATGTTGCGGTAGTTCGTTGCACGTTTTGCAAGTTCTGTCAGTTCTTTGTTCGGGCGGTTGAGTGCCTTTGCTACCTGCAGAATGCACCAATCGTTATAGGCATATTCAAGTGTACGCGCTGCGTTCTCGTGTATTCCAACGTCGCAGGGCACATAGCCAAGCGTGTTGTAGTATTCGTGTCCCAGGCGGCCTGTCGATGATACTTCGGGGTGTACATTTTGTGTGCCCCGGATAAGCCCCTTGTAAAGGGTTGCAACATCGCTCACCGATACGCCTTTCAAGAAGGCGTCGGCAAGAACCGATGCCGAGTTGTTTCCAATCATGCAGTTGCGATGTCCGGGGCTTGCCCATTCGGGGAAAAAACCACTCTCTTTGTAGGTGTTTAGAAGTCCCTCCTGTATCTCGCGGTTTACCGATGGGTATAGCAGGTTTAGCAAAGGAAACAATGCGCGGAAAGTATCCCAAAAGCCTGTATCGGTGTACATGTATCCGTCTTTTACTTTGCCGTTATATGGGCTGTAGTGGATGTTGTTGCCTGTTGGTGAAATCTCGTACAGTTTGCGTGGAAACAACAACGAACGGTATAGACAGGAGTAGAACGTACGCATATCGTCAATATCGCCCTCAACCTCTATTCGGCCAAGCACATCGTTCCAGCGTGCGCGTCCTTTGGCTGCAATATCATCGAACGTATTGTTGCCAACCTCCTTTAGGTTTTGTTCTGCCTGTTCTATGCTTATGAACGATGAGGCTACCTTGGCATTGACAACTTGGTCACGTGTTGTTTTAAAGCCTACAACAGCTCCTGTGTGATAACTTTCCTGTTGTAAAGAATCTTTTTTTAACGCCAAGCGTTGTGTGGCATTGCCACTTACAAATGTTCCTGCATATTCAAAAGGTGTGTCGAATACAATGACGAACCAGTTGCGGAAATTGTCGGGCACACCACCGCTGTTGCGTGTTGTGTAACCAATAATCTTCTTCTCTTCGGGAATGACCTTTATATATGAACCTTTGTCGTAGGCATCGACAACAATATACGATTCGGCCTCGGGGAATGTGAAGCGGAACATTGCGGCACGTTCAGTCGGGGCAATTTCTGTTGTTATGTCGTAGTCGGCAAGATATACTTTGTAATAGTGTGGCATAGCTTCTTCGCTCTTGTGTGAGAACCAGCTTGCACGCTTTGTCTCATCCATCGATGGCATACCGGTAACAGGCATAAGTGAGAACTGACCGTAGTCGTTTATCCATGGGCTTGGCTGATGTGTCTGCTCAAAGCCGTATATCTTGTTTGCTGTGTAGGTGTATTGCCATCCATCGCCAATGGTGCTTGTGCGCGGAGTCCAGAAGTTCATTCCCCATGGCATGGCAATGGCGGGGTAGGTATTGCCTGCTGATAGCTCAAATGACGACATTGTGCCCATATGCGGGTTTACATACTTTACATAATCTTTGTTGTTTTGAGCATTTATTGTCAAGGAAAACAGAATAAATATGGCGAATACTACTCTTTTCATACTTGTGTATTTGTGGTTTGCTTGTTTTGTGGCAAAACGTAATTGTTTGACCGATTGTCAAAAGTACATAAATTTTTACAAAACTTTTCATAAAAAACACTATCTTTGTGTTGAATGTACAATAAAAGACCTTGGATGATTTTGAAAAAAAGTCTTGAATACCTGTTGTTTGCGTTGATAGCATTATTGCTTGTTGGCTGCGCTAATAGGGATGAAGTCCTATACTCCGTTGCCGACCTTGACGGCTCGCGCGTAGCTGTTCTCGATCATGCTGTCGGTGATGATGATTTCGAAGAGCTGTTTCCCGAATCGGATATATCGCATTTTAAATCGTCCTCGGAGTTTCTTCTTGCTTTGGCAATAGGAAAATGTGATGCCGGCATTGTCGCAAGGGGTGAGGGCGAGTATATTCTGGGTAAAATTCCGATTACGATTCTCTTTCGTGCCGTGATGTCATAGGTGATTCAGTTATTCTTATAGCACATAAGAATCTTCTTCCCGGAAAGGCTGCCTCAATGGATGAAAACGACTTGCTGGCAAGTTCTGTCCGTCGCGTGCATCGCAGTGTTATTTCCGACGGATATTGGATTCTGTTATTAAAGGGATTTGCAACAACTATAGTAATGTTCTTCTCGGGTATCCTTATGGCCTTTGCTTTGGCTATACTGCTTATGTGGATGAATGGGCGCCGATACCTTAAGGTTATATCTAAACCGCTCTCCTATTTTGTTAAGACCATACACGATGTGCCGTCGGTGGTGTTGATATTTTTCTTCTACTATTTTGTATTTGCATCGGTTGATATCAGCGGAATAATTGTCTGTTCAATCTCTCTCGGAGTTTATACTTCGGGCTCGCTTATGAATGTTTTCAATGTTCATTTGAAGCAGGTCGATAGAAATCAGCACGCTGCAGCGCAGATGTTTGGACTTACAGGTTGGAAGAAATACCGATATGTAATTCTTCCTCAGGCTGTAAAGCCGATGTTGCCTCTTATTGGTGCTGAATCCAAGGTTTTGCTAAGAGCCACTACATATGCAGGTTACATCTCGGAACTCGATCTTGTAAAGGTTACCGAAATAATAAGAAATCAAACCTATGATGTGCTTGTGCCATTGTTGCTTGTGTCGGTGATTTTTCTTGTGCTTTCCCGTGTGATAGTCAAAAGTCTGTCGGTAATATATAACAAAGTATTCAAGTATGATTAAAATAAGCCATCTTACAAAGTCCTATAATGCTACAAAGGTGCTTGATGATATCTCCTTGAATATAGGCAGGAACGAAGTGGTTTCCATTATCGGTTATTCCGGTTCGGGAAAATCCACACTGCTCAATTGTATCGCAGGTCTTGAGCCTTATGATTCAGGAACTGTTACCACCGATATCGTTCAAGGAAAAGGCTATGGTGGCATAGGTATGGTTTTTAACAGCAGGAATCTTTTTCCGCATCTCACCATACTACGTAATTTGGTTCTTGCTCCGGTAAAGGTGTTGGGGCTTTCTCCCGAGCAGGCCGAGAAAGAGGCTATGCAGATGCTTGAGAGAGTTGGTATATGGTCGGTAAGGAATTCCTATCCCGAGTCGCTCTCAAGTGGCCAGCGTCAACGTGCGGCAATAGCTCGCAGCCTTATGATGAAGCCCAGAGTGCTTCTGCTCGACGAGCCCACATCGTCGTTAGACCCTGCGTCGGCAAGTGAGGTGTTCAAGGTGCTCTCGAATCTCAAGAATAATGACATGACAATTATCCTTGTAACACACAGCATAGACCTTGCACGTTCAATAAGTGACAGGATTGTCTTTATGAGCAACGGCAGGATTTGCGAGCAGGGTACTCCGTCCGAGATTATAAACTATCCGAAAAATCGTGAAACGAGGTCTTTTATCAACCATTGTACCAATATGGTTTATGAGATACCTTCAGAGAAATATGACCTTCCGGAGTTGAATGCAAGGATTGAGGTATTCTGTATGCGATACAGATTGCCATTCTCCGATACCTATTCACTGCAGCTTGCAGTGGAGGAACTGTTGAATCTTATTCCTCTTGAGAAAGGAGTCAACCTTGTGATTGTTAAATCGGATAAAGGCTTAGAGGTTGAGGCTGTTCTTGCCAAAGGAACCGAGCCATATCTCTCTCACGAGCGAGTGAAGGATGAATTAGGTTACACCATTCTCGAAGGACTTTGTGAAAAGATAGAAGAGGATACCAACGATTTGGGCGAAACAGTAATAAGACTTACAATCAGACAAAACTCAATATAAAAATAAAATGAAAATAGAAATCACACAGACAAACGATACTGTAGTAGCAGCTATTGCAGGTCGTCTCGATACCGTAACATCGTCGGAGTTTGAAAAGACACTTACAACATATTTCTCCACTCCGGGTTTGGAGCTTGTTTTGGACTGTAGCGCAATGGAATATATCAGTAGTGCCGGTCTTCGCGTTGTGCTTATGGCGCATAAGAGCCTTACTGCCGGTGGCGGACGTTTTATCATACGTAACCTTAGCAAAGAGGTACGCTCAGTTTTCGATATGATTGGTTTCTCGAATATCCTGACAATAGAGTAACGACAACATCGTTGCCACATCTCTTTTATTCAGTTCCTGCCGTTTGAAAGAGGTGGATTCTTTAGGTGGTTGAGGCCAAAAATACCAATCTCTAACTTTCATTTCGTGAACCTATGAAGATTTTTTCTAGTCTGATGTGCCTTCTGTTCATCACTTTCTCAGGGTATGCACAGAAGTTGACTTTTACACCTCAATGGACTCCACAGAGCCAGTTTGCCGGGTACTATGCCGCCCTTGAAAATGGTTTCTATGACGAGTTGGGCCTTGATGTGGAGATAGCGCATCCATCGGCGTTCTATAGCTCAATGAATATGCTCAAGGATGGAACGTCCGATATAATAACATGTGAACTGATACAAGCCATGATGGCTGCCGAAAAGGAAGTAAAGCTTGTCAACTTGTTGCAGACAGCGCAACATTCCACACTTGTGTTGATATCGCGTATCAAAGATGTCAAGCAGATGTCCGACCTGGCAGGCCGCCGTGTAGGAACATGGAAAGTTGGTTTCAGCGAAATACCTCACATGATTGATGAGGAACAGAATTTGAATATAGAGTGGGTGAAATTCATTAATCCTGTCAACCTGTATATATCGGGTGCTATAGATGCCACATTGGTGAAGAGCTATAACGAGTTGGTTTTGTTTCCAATGTCGGGTATAACTCCCGAAAGTACCCTATATTTCTCGGAACTCGGTTTTGATTATCCCGAGGATGGCTTGTATGTGAGTGAAGATTTCTTCAAAAAGCATCCTCAGCAATGTCGTCTTTTTGCTCAGGCATCGCGTAAAGGTTGGGAATGGGTAAGGGATAACAGAGAGAAAGCTCTTGAGATTGTTATGAAATATGTCAAGGCCGAGAATGTCCCCACAAACATATACAATCAGAGAGTTATGCTCGATACAATACTAGAAGCGCAGGAAGATGTAAAAGGGGGAAGACCTTCGTATAGTCTGAAAATTGAAGATTTCAACCGTATGAACGAGATTCTGTTAAGGTTTGGATATGTTTCGCGGCCGGTTGTTTATGAAACGTTTATAGGGGAATAGTCTATGAAAATCGATAATATAAAACTGAGACGCTCCATGTCGGGACGCCTTATGGCAAGGGTGCTTATTCTCTCTGCCGTAATATTTACGTTGACATTCACTCTGTTCCTGAGAATGGCAGCAAACAAGGTGCGCGAAGAGGCTGCCAAGCATGCGCATAGTGAACTATCCAACACCATACATCAGATAGATGCCATATTGCGTTCTGTGGAGATTGCTGTTGAAAATACGGCATGGATTGTACCGCATCGCCTTGCATCGCCCGATTTTATGTACGACATCACCAAGAGACTTCTACAGAACAACGAATTTATCTATGGTTGTGCCGTTGCATTCGAACCGAACTATTTCAGCACTCAAGGACATTACTTCTCGCCTTATTCCTATAGGGGTGAGAATGGAGAAATCAAGTCGAAACAGTTGGGAACCGATACCTACGATTACCATTATATGGACTGGTATCAGATACCCAAACTGCTGAATAAACCCTATTGGAGTGAACCATACTACGACGATGGTGGTGGTGAGATGATGATGACAACCTATTCCAAACCATTGTATGACAGCAACGGAAAACTTTATGCCATAATAACAGCCGACTTGTCTCTTGAGTGGCTGACCAACCTTGTAGGCGATATTCGTGCTTTCAACAAGTCGTATAACCTTATGGTGAGCAGAAATGCCTCGTTCATTGTGCATCCTAACCACGATCTCATTCTCAACGAAACAATCTTCTCATCTACATACGGCGACAAAGACGAGTCGTTGAAGATAATGCAGAACGATATGCTTAACTGCAAGGCCGGCGAGGTGCTCAGGAACAAAGACGGCAAGAGATTCTTCGTTTTCTACTCTCCTGTAGAGACCACTCAATGGAATGTCGCCATTGTGTGCCCTATAGGCGAACTCTATTTGGGAGTAAAGAAAATGAGAGATGTGCTGATTGTATTGGGCGTGATAGCACTCCTGCTTATGATTCTTATGAGTTATAACGGAATTCGCAGGGTGGTTGCTCCTGTCGAGGAGTTTTCGGGTGTTGCCAAAAAAATTGCACATGGCGATTTCAATGTTGAGCTGCCCCAGATACACTCAAAAGACGAACTAAAGGAGTTGCACGACTCTTTTGAGTATATGCAACATTCTCTTGTGCAATATATAGAGAAGCTTAAGCTTACTACGGCTAACGAAGAAAGGATTGAGAGTGAATTGCGTATTGCACACAATATTCAGATGGGAATGATTCCCAAGTTCTTCCCGCCTTTCCCCGAACGCGACGATATTACTCTTGCAGCAAGCCTTGTTCCTGCAAAAGAGGTTGGTGGCGACCTCTACGATTTCTTCATAAAAGATGAGAAACTCTACTTTATTATAGGTGACGTGTCGGGCAAGGGTATTCCTGCATCGTTGGTAATGGCAGTTACTTGTCGTCTGTTCAGGTCGGTATCATCGCATCTTGATAAGCCGGAAGATATAATAACTTCGCTCAACGATTCTTTGGCCGACGGTAACGACTCTAATATGTTTTGTACGGCATTCCTTGGTATATTGGATTTGCAGACAGGGCAACTTGAATACTGCAATGCAGGGCATAATGCGCCATTGTTAATTGCTGTTGATGGCAATGTAACTCCAATAGATGTTGTTCCCAACCTGCCGTTGGGCCTGTTCGGCGGTTTTGAGTATAAAGGACAAAATACCCGAATAGACAAAGGTATGATGTTGTATCTGTTTACCGATGGTGTCAACGAAGCCGAGAACAACGAGATGGTGCAGTTTGGTAACGACAAACTTGTTGCTTTGTTGCAGACAAATTATTCCAAGACACCGAATGCGATAATAGAACAGACTTTTGCCGAGATAAAGGCGCACGCTTGTGGAGCCGAACAAAGTGATGATATAACAGTAGTGTGTATTAAGTATAATGCCGAAATAATGGAAAAATCAATCATTCTTGCGAACGATATTTCAGAGATTAACAGGCTTAATATGTTTGTTGAAGAGATTGGCGAAGAGTTTTCGCTTGCCCCCGATGTAACGTTCAATCTCAATCTCGTTCTTGAAGAGGCGGTAGTGAATATTATCAACTATGCCTATCCAAAGGAAGAACACCAAACAATATATCTTTCAGCCAAGTTGCATAAAGGTTCTATTGTGTTGGTTCTTACCGATACAGGTAAGGAGTTCGACCCCACCACTGCACCTGATGCCGATATAACCCTCTCTGCCGATGAACGCAAAATAGGCGGTTTGGGCATATTCCTTATTCGTCAGATTATGAACGAAGTGAAATATGAACGCATCGAAGGAAAAAACGTACTCACATTGGAAAAGAAACTATAACTATGAAACGGAAATTCTTGTTCTTATTACTTCTTCTCACGACACTGTTTGCTGTGTCGGCGCAGGATAAAACAAGCTACCCCTGCTCGGAATGGGATTATGCAAAAGCGATATTGATGCACACTCCCGGTGAAGAACTTTTTGATGGTGTGATTCATCCGTATGCCGGATTGTTTGAATATTACTTTGACGTTGACAAGGCTGCCGAAGAACATAAAGGTTATATCAAGGCTCTTGAAAAGAATGGTATCAAAGTATATACGGTAAAGGAACTATTAGAGCAAGCGCCTATTGAAAAATTACGTGCCTGCGCAATGTCGGCACTCACATATGATACCTCTGCAATGACCGACGCATCGGCAAGCGAGTCCGAGAAATATCGTATGAGTATTATCGATGAGATGTCGCGTGCCGACCTCATCCGTTGTATATTATTACGCCCAACAGTTAAGTTATGCAGCACAAGTAATAATACAGGCGTTGAGGCTGTATATACGCACTCGCCTTTGATGAACCTCTATTTCACTCGCGACCAGAGCATAACCACACCTTGCGGATATATCATTTCCAAGATGAACTCTCTGCAACGTGCCAGTGAAACACAAATAGTGTCGTTATGCTACGAGTTGTTAGGCGTAAAACCAATACTCACCATCACTGGTGAAGGACGACTTGAGGGTGGCGACTATCTGCGTGGCGGTAATGCGTACCAATATGGAAGCAATAGGGCAGATGATGCGTGCCGATGCTTTTGGACATGACACCATAGCTGTGGTGAATGACCATAAATGGTGGCAGATGCAGATGCATCTTGACACATATTTCAATATCATAGACAAAGATTTGTGTACACTCGTCGAGAGTCGTTATTTTGCAAAAGAGGGCGATCCTGAATGGGTTACAGTCGATCTGTACACCCGTGTGCCCGGCGAGAAAGAATATACCTTGACACAAAAGGCGATACCATTTGTGGAGTTCTTGAAGCAGAGAGGGTTTACAATTATTCCAATTAAACCGGAAGATGAGTTGCATTATGCAAATAATTTCCTTACCATTGCGCCACGCCACATTATGGCTGTAGGAAATCAATCGAAAGAGTTGCAAAAGGCTTTTGCAGAGCATGGCGTGAAGGTAGAGTGGGTTCCTCTTGAAACCCTTATAAAAGGTTATGGCGCAGCACATTGCATGACACAGGTCATAAAGGCAGAGCCGGCAACAGGAGGTAGAAAGAGAAAACGTTAATTGTGGCTTTGATTATTATATTTGATTGTTATATGCTCAGAAATGAATGTTATGAATAAATTTACAAAATTGGCACTTACAGTGGTGGTCTGCTGTGGTATTGGAATGCTCTTTTCTTGTGGCAAGGGCAATGCCGTTACAAGTGTTGAAAGTACAGAGTTGTTACGTACCAGCCAAAGCTGGAACGGAATGGAGATGCCCGACTATCCACAGGGCCGTCCCGAGTTGGTTGCAGTAAAATATGTCATTCCTCCCGGTCAGAAGTTGGGCTGGCATCATCATGTATCAATGAATCATGGTGTATTGGTGCAAGGCGAACTCAAAATTATTGCTCAGGATGGCAAAGAGACCGTGCTGCATGCAGGCGACGTTGTAGTGGAGATGGTTGATGCCGTACATCATGGCGAGAGTTGTGGAACAGAACCTGTCGTGCTATATATGTTCTACCTTTCACAAAAGGATTTGCCACTTTCTGTGCAACATCCTGAAATACCGTTGGAGTAATTCTTGTTTTTTTAGACTTTAAGTAAGGCGACGATTGTTGCCTAATTTTTTGTGGGTTATATAACGAAGTCGATAGCCGTAGGTTTGAGTCCTATACAAAAAAAGAGAACCTTATGGTTCTCTTCGTGGGCCATCTAGGACTTGAGATTTGTCTTTTATAGACCCATCAACTTTATTGTTTGCTGTCGGCATAGCCGGTGCAAACT
>JAZRGV010000064.1:0-3329 GCA_045644465.1 Bacteroidaceae bacterium | reverse complement strand
CCAGTGAAACCGCCACCGTCCAAGTTTACTTTGATGTCATATTTCTCAGCAACATTCAAAGTTGTAAGTGGCTGCTTAACAACATACTGTAGAATGCTTGATGGGAAATAATCCTGCAGATCCTTCTTGTTGATAGTAATTTTACCAGTACCCTCTGTTACGTAGATACGGGCAACAGCGCTCTTGCGGCGACCTAATGCATTTACCATTTCCATCTGCTAATTATTTATAAGAGTTAATATCAATTGTTTTAGGAGCCTGAGCTGCGTGTGGGTGCTCAGCGCCCTCGTAAATATAGAGGTTATTCAAAATATGGTTGCCAAGACGATTCTTGGGAAGCATACCTCTTACAACGTGCTTGATAAGACGCTCGTAACCTTTGTAACCAGCAGCAACATCTGCTGGAGTGAACTGCTTCTGACCACCGGGATAACCTGAGAATCTCAAGTAGATGCGGTCTGTCCATTTGTTACCTGTCATTCTTACCTTGTTAGCGTTGATGATGATTACGTTGTCACCACAGTCCACATTAGGAGTGAAGCTTGGTTTGTACTTACCTCTCAACAACTTGGCAACCTTTGTGCCAAGACGACCAAGAACCTGGTCTGTAGCATCGATAACAACCCACTCTTTCTGAGCTGTTGCATTGTTTGCTGAAATTGTTTTGTAGCTTAAAGTATCCACTTTAATTCGTTTAAAAAGTTAATAATTCCATCATTTTCAACACTTCTCCCGCGCCCCTAACGGAAATTGGAACTAAGGAAACCCTCTTCGCGCCACACCCGACAAATTGGCTAGATTATGTCATTTGGGCAGGCTCAGAGACCTAAAGCATTGTATGCCCATATCATGGGCTGATAATAATCGGCTCGCAAAATTACTACTTTCAGGTGGAATAGACAAGTATTTGAAACTTTTTTTCAAAAAAAATACAATTTTCTTTGCAGATATAAAAAAACGCATTACCTTTGCACTCGCAATTGAGAAGCAACAATTGCCCAGATGGCGGAATCGGTAGACGCGCTGGTCTCAAACACCAGTGGGGCAACCCATCCCGGTTCGATCCCGGGTCTGGGTACAAGCGGAGAAAGTTAAACTTTCTCCGCTTTACTTTTTTGTATCGTTTAAAACTTCCACGTGCGCGCACGTGTACATATATAAATAATGCAGCCGAGTTTTCAACTCGGCTGCATTATTTATATATCAGTAACTAAACCTTTTACAGAACCATTTATTTCAATCCTTCTGCAATTTGTGTTGCACGTTGAAGAGCAAGGTGAATATTAGAACATACATTCTCCTTACCCACGAGTTTCACGATGCCTGCCTTAAGCAAAGATTTCTCCACATTATCGTGTACACCCGAAAGGATTATTGTTCTACCCTCTTTTTGTGACGCGTGGATAAATATCTCAAGGTTATGCAGGGCTGTTGCATCCACAAAGGTAACCTTTCTCATGCGCACCACGCGTATTGGCATGGCATCGGTGTCGCGAGTAAGCTCATCGAACTTATTTGCGATACCAAAGAAGAATGGACCTTCAATCTCAAACACCTCGGTATTTGCAGGAATAGCAAGAACCTCATCTTTTTCGCCATCGCGATGTACCTCCATCTCGTTACGTACAACCGAGATATGTGCGCTCTCCATAGCACGCTTCATAAACAGCACCACAGCCATTACAAGACCAACCTCAATGGCAAGTGTAAGGTCGAAGAACACTGTGAGCAGCAAGGTAACGAAGAGCACGCTTGTACCCGACATACTGCTCTTGCACATAGAGAGGATTGTTCTCCAACCGCTCATGTTATATGAAACCATAACAAGCACACCCGCAAGACAAGGCATTGGGATATACTCTACAAGACCACCAAGGAACAGCAACACAAGCAACAGCACCAATGTGTGTACAATGCCGGCAACAGGAGTGCGGCCACCGTTGTTGATGTTCGCCATGGTACGCGCAATAGCACCAGTGGCAGGGATACCGCCGAAGAATGGCACAACGATGTTTGCAATACCCTGACCTACAAGCTCGGTGTTCGAGTTATGACGGTCGCCAATCACACCATCGGCAACCATAGCCGAGAGCAACGACTCTATAGCACCCAGCATGGCAATAGTAAATGCTACAGGTGCAAGGTTCTGCAATGTTGCAAAGAATGTTCCGCCCTCGGGCAACGAAGGAACAACAGGCGTAGGGAATCCCTTTGGCAAAGTATATAGGTCGCCGATAGTCTTTATTGATGTAACACCGGCATACTCACGCAACAGAAGTGCAACAACAGTCATCACGATGATAGCCAACAGCGAGCCTGGTATTTTCTTTGAGAACTTGGGAGTAACAGCGATAAGTGCCACGCTGAGTATTCCCATTCCCGCGCTCCACCAATCGATGTTTTTCATATTGCTGAAGTAACAAACCCATTTGTCGATGAAATTGGCAGGCACATTCTCTATGCCCATACCAAAGAGGTCGTTAATCTGAGTAGAGAAAATTGTAATGGCAATACCGCCTGTAAATCCAATGATTATTGGATAAGGCATAAACTTGATAATTGTACCAAGACGGCATAGGCCCATAGCAACAAGCATCACACCTGCCATGATGGTAGCAATAGCCAATCCACCGACGCCATATTGCTGTATCACACCATAGATGATGATGATAAATGCACCTGTAGGGCCACCGATCTGCACCTTTGAACCACCAAAGATTGAGATGAGCAAACCTGCAATAACAGCAGTCATAAGACCTTCGGCAGGGCCAACACCACTTGCTATACCAAAGGCAATAGCCAAAGGTATTGCCACGATACCCACAATAATTCCGGCCATCACGTCCGAAGCAAACTTCTCGCGTGAATAACTTTTCATCGTCTCAAAAAACTTGGGATGAAAATCAATAAGATTTTTTGCTTTCATTTGATATTTTGTGTTTGAATATGCATCACACTCCGTTCCGAAACACAACTGTTTCAAAACGGCGTGCAAAGATACGAATAAGTGAGCGAGAATATATCAAGTTTACTTGAATATTTTTCAAAGCGAACGAAAGTATCTTATTTAAAGATACGAATAAACGAGCGAGAAATATGAAGTATACTTCAATATTTTTCACAGCGAACGAAAGTATATTTGAGATTATCTCAAAGGCAAAAAATACAAAAAAAGAGCAACAATATAGCAGTTGACCCGGCACACATTGTCATACTGAGCAAAGCGAAGTATCTATTCACTGCGTTATTATAAGATCCTTCACATACGTTCAGGATGACAAATCCACTGGAGATATTCTATTTTGGGTCAACATCTATATTATCCCCAA
>JAZRGV010000063.1:0-27384 GCA_045644465.1 Bacteroidaceae bacterium | reverse complement strand
CCATACTTGCTGTGAATGTAATTGATGGAATAACCATCTTTAAGCATATGCATGTATTTTAGCAATGCTGAACGATCGTGTTTCTTACTCATGAAATGAACCCCAAAAGTTTTTTGTCTAACTTTTGGGGTTCACTTCATTTTTCCTCGCCGATTTTGATTATTGCCAGAGATTGCCCCACTGCCCGCGGTGGCCGGCACTGAGCTGACCGCTGCCGCCATCTTCGCCCCCTGTGTCAACTCTGTTGTCCTCATTGTTATCCAACTTGAACGATGTAGCAAGCATCTGCTCTGCTTCAATCCTTACCTCTGTTGCAAGAGGTGATACATAATGTTTCGTCATATCGTGTTATTATTTTCTTTATTTCATCTGTTTTATCGTGGCCGATTAACGATTTGCGTTGAACAAAATCGCATATAAATCGTTTTAAAGGTGTTTGGTGAATTACTTCACCAAAACTTTCGCTTCGCGCAACTGCTTTGCGTTCGGCAGTGCTTGATAAGTTTGCTTAATCAATCACTGCTCTCACTTAATCAGCACTTTCTTACCGTTTATAATATAAATACCTGTACCTGAGATACCCTCGAGCTTGCGGCCGGTGAGGTCGTAGATACCTTTCACCTCGCTGTTCTCATATTCCATCTCATCAATTGGTGTTGTAACACCACCACTGAAACGGAAACGGAAGCCTGCGCTCAGCTGCATAGCAGGAGAAACAGCTCTTCTTGGCAAGTATGCCTTGTGGCTGTTGTTCTTCCATGCGTTATTACCTTGCTGATTGAATTTCACAAGATACAATCCTAGTTCATTATCGCTAGGCTTTGACAGAACATACGCATCATCGGTAATATATGTAGCAGCAACAGTACCTGTGAGCAGGTTACCGGCAATTCCGCTATCAGCTGTAGTGATTGCGAGATTGTGTGTACCTTCAGGGCCTTCAAGGATTACACCTGTAAATGCAGGGACTACACCACCAACACCAATTTCTTCCATTGAAACATAACCGTCTTCAACACCGTCCTCAGTCAAATACCATGCATTAACATTTGCAGGAAGCTGAACGGCTACAGGAGCATACCAACTTGCATAACCTACAGAAGATATTGTCACAGGGAGTGAGTCAACCTCTTCAAGGATGAAGTTGTGGTTTGCCGCATGGTTATCAGGGTTGCCACTGCAGTGGTCAACATAGCGTGTTGTGCCATCTACTGCATGCATATAGCTTGGTGCTGCAATGGTTGCTGTCTCACCGCTGGTTGTTATTGTAACCGTGCCGCTTGTTCCTACCGCCTGCAAACCGCGTGTTCCACCATCCTCTTTAATATATGTACCCTTGTCGTATGAGAGCAACTTATTGCCTGCATAGTAGAAGATTGATGAAGCATCTCTATCTTTTGTCATCAGCAATGCATTTGCTTTACCGCTTACACCACTAGCCTTGCTCTGGATGTAGTATATGTTTTCCGGTATTTCAGGTGTTTCTGGTGTTTCACCACCGCCAGCTTCTTGGATTGTTACGGTGAATTCTTTAACAACGAACCAGTTGTTTGAAGAACTTGTAGTTGACAATTCAAACTCCGCAGTATTAGCATTTGGAGAAACAGATATTGTATGCCAACCTGTGTCACCATAATTTTCTTCATTACCAGCATATTTAATAGTAACGACACTTGCAGCCTTCTGCATACAAGTAAATTGGTAGTTGGTTATTATATATCCCTCAGGAACAGAAATTGTATATTTGATTTCTGTCTGATTCACAGAATTGTAACCATACAATTTAAAAGAAGTATTGGCATTTCTTTGAATTGTAGCAATAGGAGTTCCTCCACAAGTTGCAGTCATACTCAATATAACTGGATTTGTTTCTGTTGAGTTCCATTCACTTACCTTTGTAGTATTTGTAATTCCACCTTTCTCTGGTGTTACAGTATATGTATAAGTATCTCCCGCAGCTCTTGTTGCAGCCACACGTGCAGCAGGGGCTGCTGCAGCTGCAGCAAAGCCATCGTAACCAATGCGGTAATATGTACCTGGTTCTGTAGCCTCAACAAAGTTTGCAACATATTCTACTGCATCAACCATATCCTCAACATTATCAATAGCAGGTACGGTATATGTAGCATAGGTGCTGACAACATCGTTACCCTTAGTCCAGTTTACGAATTTGTAACCATTTGTAGGAGTTGCAGTTATTGTAGCAGTCATACCAATACCAACCTTAACCTCTGATGCAGGTCCGAATGTTCCCGATTCAGCTGTTACAGTACCAAAGCTATCGTCGTTTGCACTTACGGTAAGCACATAGTGTCGTGGCTCAAAGTTCGCATACAATTGCATATCGTTATTTACTTCTACAACGTATGGATTGTCGGTGCTGACAGCAGTGCCACCAATACCATCTGTCCAATTTGTAAACTGATATTGATTGTTATTTGGGGTGGCTTTAACTTGAATTGTTGTACCTTTCTTCACCAGTACATTGTTTGTACCACCAATAGATTCTGTGCCATCGGCATTAAATGCATTAACATAACCCATTATATAATTGCAAGAGTATGTCACACGCCATCCCTCCTCGAATCTTGCAGTATATGTAACACTGCTATTGAGTTCTTCAATGGTATATGTCTCATCAGAGCTTATGAATTCTTCGTCAATGTACCAACCGGTGAACAGATAACCTGTTGAGCCAACATCTGCATTATCAGGAACCGCAACCAATGTAACTGTTGAACCAGCTTCGTAGCGTCCGCTTGTTACATCTGTTGATGTACCGGTCTCAATAAACGCAGCAATACCAGTTCCATCTATGTTAGAATTTACATTAATATCGTAGTATGTTACAGGAGTGCCTGCTAACTGGAAGTTTGCAACATACTCGCCATCGGCTGTAGCAGTGAATGTATAGCTTGGTTCGGTGCTGACAACATCGGAACCCTTAGTCCAGTTTACAAACTCATAGCCATCGTTTGCATCAGCTGTGAGTGTCACACTGCCACCGTGTTCAACGGTTGCGCTTGTCTCTGTTCCAATCATTGCGCTACCGCCCTCACCTGCTAAAACGCTGATGGTGTAGCTATTCTTCGCAAAGTTGGCTGTGAGTGTTGTTGCAGCTGTTACATCGAATGTATATGTAGAACCTGCACCCTCAACATCATCGGTGCCATTTGTCCAGTTTACAAAGTGATAACCTTCGGCAGGGGTAGCAACGATAGGCAATGCGTAATTAGTTGGCACGCGTTTGCTGGTGAGAGCAGGGTCGTCATTTGGTAACTGAATAATAGCTGTACCGCTGTTTTCTGGTGCAACATTCAAAACGACATTATGCCATTCGGTATCGTTACTCATTGCATTGTCAATTTTAGCAGCATAGTCTTTTAAATTGTTATATGTTATGCTATCGCTTTTTTGCATTGCATTGTCTATTTCTTCGATAGCAGTGCCCGCTATTACACATTTGCCATCTCCTGCACCAAACTTATAGCCAAGTATAGTTCCAATCTCCATAATTGCATTGAAATATTCGGGAGCTTTTACAAACTCAAACCAAGCACCCTGGTGACCATAACCATTATTACTGTCGCTGAAATAGTGTGTTGCATAGTGGTAACCTGTTGCCGATGTTGAGCAGAGATAACCTGTTGTCTCGCCAACCTTTGCGGTAAGTGCATACTGTGCCGGAGTATAATAATCATTTCCTGCAGGCTTCTTGAAAATTGTGAACGCTGTTGCATCCTTAATATTTTCAACATACTGTACATTTTGAGCACCACCATTGGCAACACTTGTTACCTGAATATATTTATCGGTAACCTTGTTTTTGAAGATGAACTCAAAGCCGTTGTTTACATTGTAGATAGCCCAACTGATTTTGTCATTGCCAGCTTTTATATTGTATTTCGGGTGGTCACCATAAGCGTAAGAACCTGTAACCTTTGGTACGTAAGTATCATCAGCACTTGAAGCCGACAAATATACAGGCCAATCGTTGTTCCTTGTATTTGCAGGCCAGTAAATATTGTGCCAGATATCTGTAGTGTTACTTACCTTGAATGGCAGTTCAACATTGTTGGTGTAGGTATATGCTGTTCCATTGATATTGAGAACTCCATTATCGATAACATTTCCATTTGCATCGGTTGTACCTAATGTAATATAAGGATATGCCTCACGCAATTTGTCAGCAACGGCACCTTTTTTTATCTCTGTGGTAAAGCCACTTACCTGCACATTGTATGTGTTGCTTTGTGCATCGGTGAGGGTTACATTTACAACAATCTGTTCAAAGTTTGCCTCAAGGCTCAGTGCCTCGCTTACAGTAACGGTGTATGGGTTTTGGTCACTTACAACGTTGCTGTTTCTTGCCTCGGCTGCTCTTGCCGCTGCGCTTGCCTGTGCAGCAGGTCTTGTCCAGTTTACGAAACGGTAACCGGGGTTCGCTGTTGCAAGAATTGAAACTGTTGCATTAGCAGGTACAAACTTGTTGTTTACTGTTTCGGCGTCACTGCCATTTACTGTAATTGACACAGAACCTGGAACAGTTGCTGTTTCGTCATCATTTACAGTCAACACAACCTCGCGGTAGCTCTCCTTAACGGTCTGCACCTCTTCGGCCTTTGTGTTGAGACTGTTGAGTGGCAGTGATGCAAGATCGTTGATGTTAATGCTGCTGATAGCGTCGTTCTCGGTATATTTGCCCTCGCCGTCACCGAAATTATTGATGTCTGCAAGCAACTGTTCATATATTGTCCAATAATCGGGCGACTCTACAATCTTTACCCAAGCACCGTGGTGACCGTTGTCTGTGTAGTTTGTAGCATCGGCATAGCCGGCCGAAGTGTTACATACATAACCTGTTGTGCTGTTATATACCGATGTTATCGCAAAGTCACCTTTATAGGTAGTTCCTGTGTTTTTTGTTAAGGTGAATGCAGTTGCATTATCCTCGTCTGTATAAATGACATTACTTGCATTGCCACTGCTTACAACGCCATTAACAGCCATAAACTTGCCGGTCAACTTATTCTTGAACTTGAATGTAAAGCTGTTGTTGACATTATATACAGCCCAACCGAGTTTGTCGGCATAGTTATATGTGTTGTACTGGCTGTTACCGTAATGTACTTTTTCGGTAATTTTGGCAACAGTTGTTGCATTGTCTGCATTTGCCATCATATAAATGGGGTAGAACTCTCCTGCAGATGTACCGTTTGCAGGCCAGTAGATGTTGTGCCATACAGTTGTGTTGGCATTACTTACCTTGAATGGCAATATAACGGTGTTGGTGTATGTGTAATATGTATCGCTGCCCTGCAAGTTACCCTCGCCCAGTTCGGTGATGAATGGGTAGGCAGTCATCAAGGCTGCATCGATTGCTGCAGCATCGCCCGGCAGATAGTCGAACTGGTGAGTGTAGGTGTTGCCCTGCTCATCGGTGAGTGTAACATCAACTGTCACTGTCTCAACAACTGCATTGGGGTTAAGGAAGTTCTCTCCTGTGATTTCCTCAATTGTCAAAGGAACATAAACCATTGAGTAACCCTTTGTGTAGTCATCGCCATAGCAAGGAGCCTCCTCAAAGAAGAGTGCGATTTCACCGTTTGCCTGCAGTGCCATTGCGCTGTATGAACTCTGCACTGTGCTCACCTGCTTGCCCATTGTCCAGCCGCTTGCAATTGTAGCTGCAGTATATGTCTCGTCGGCACTTACTTCCTTGTACCAGATGGTCACATCCTTACGGTCATATTGTCCGCTACCGCCCTTTGGCTGTGACTGCAACAGAATCTTTGTAGGCTTGCCGTTGGGGCGCTTTGCATCCAAACAGATGATTTCGCCGTTTGTGGCGTTGCTGCCGCCGTTGTCGCAACCGTTGACTGCATTTTGGGCATCTACGCTCCATGTACCAGCGCCATTAGCCTTATCGTCGCCGTATGTGAAGACATTGAACACACGACCACCACCACGGCGTGCGCTAAGAAGGATTTGACCGTTAGGCAAAATCTCAACCTTTGGCTCGTCGCCTTTTGCTACCGGGTTTGTGTTGTCACCACCAAGAATTTTCCAAGTAGCACCAAGATCATCGCTGAATACACCAAAGTTGTTGTAACCATCTGTACCGATTCTTACAAGCAAAGCACCATATATGCGCGCATTGCCTGTGCCGTTGAAGTTGGGGTCAACTGCCAATTTACCGCTACCGAAGAATGCAGAACCACCGCTTGGGATAAGACTGGTACTCTGTGAGTACATCTTTGTTGTCATCTCCTCAATGGCCCAGGTAGCACCGTTGTCGCTACTGTATATACGTGCCATCTTGTTGGGGCTGCTTGTTGTTCCTGCAGTGTAAACCACATCACCGGCTGCTGCCATAACAACGATGTTCTGTCCAACGGCTGCAATGGCTGCATCACCGAATGCACGCAAGTAACTGCCTTCTTTGCTGTTGTCACCGGCTGCAATGGTCTTTGTCTCGCTCCATGTAGCGCCATTGTCGGTACTTGTACGCATTACAAGGTCAATACGCTTTGTACCTGTTCCGTGATTGTCACGGCCAATGTCGTCAAGGTTATGACGGTAGTCGGTCACAGCAACAAGCATACCGTTGCCGGTCTTTGCAATTGCAGGGATGCGGTAAGAGTACTGGTCATCATCGTAGAACAGAGTCACATCGTCGGTTGCTGTGAACTTTGCAACAAGCGGTGTTGTTTCGTTGATAGCAGCAACATTGTCGGCTGTGAGTGTGGGGTTTTGGCCAAGCTCGGTTGCGCCAATGTAGAAGCCCAGGAACTCAAAGCCGCGATACTTGCGTGTGAATGCAAGTGCTGTGCCCTCAACAACAGGCATTGTAAGCTCGCTTGCTGTTTGATGAGCAGGAGTGAGCTTCATTGCTGTTCCACCAATGGTTATTGTACCAAGGTGAGTGTTGGGGTTATCATTTCTCCAATTTTCAATCTCGGCCTTGAATGGCAGCGGCTCAAATTCATTCTCAACGTATGTGATTTCAAGCGCAGTGATGAATATACCGTTTCCTGAAGTTCCACCTACACTAATATTGATAATATTTGTATCAAGACCTGTAGCAGAAAGCGTTTGTGTAGTAGTTCCGCTAAGTGTTGCTTTTGAGGTCTCGTTTCCGCCAACGGAACAAGCAAAGTCGCCAGAATAACTGTTATCTTGTCCTCTGACAGTTATATTGTATCCTGTGATTTTATATTGTTCAGAAATAGAGAGTATAAAATTCGTATTTTTATATAAATACGGAGTTTTTACACCGGTAATAACCCCTGTTGTATAACCAAAATTATTTATAGTTTCAGCAACTTTGATTGTTACGGCAGGAGTTGTTTGTGTAACAACTTGATATCCCCAACCTGAGGTGAGTTCTGTTCCATCAGTTTTAGTATAAGTTGCATTATTAAATGTTACATTCAAAGTCTTCTCGTTAGAAGGGATAACCTCCTCAAGAGTCCAGGTGACAGTCTTGTTATCTGCATCGCAATATGGGTGGTCGCCTGTTCCGTTACTGTCCGCTCCTACTTTGAAGTACTTTACACCGCCTTTGTAAGTGTTGTCCCATTTAATGTAGTAGATGCTCTCTGTTGCAGTTTCCTCAAAAAGGAGGACTGAACCGCTCGTAGTTGAACTTGCATCCACACTCCATTCGAGACAGTTGATATAGTAGCCATCGCCATCTTTTAGCATATATCCGTCGCCGCTTTTCTCAAAGAAGAATTTCTGAGCATTGCTGTTCTCATCTTTTGCTGCAACATTCACACCACCTGCAGAAACCTTTTGGGTATGTGCTGTGTGGTTTTTAACATTCATGTAACGGTTATTGTTGTTTTCCTTCAAGCGGAACCATTTGCCGGCGAGGTCGTCGCTTGAGCTACCGCCCTGCTGAACAGCCTCAAAGTTGGCAACATAGTTTGCAGCCTGTGATACTGCAACATTGCAAGTAGCGTCAGTGCCTACCACATTTTCGTTCAATGTCCAATTTACAAAATTGTAACCGGTGCTGGCTACAGCATAAAGTGTTATCGATTCACCGTCGTTTACATCGCCTTGTGTCTGTTGGCTACCTGTACCGACAGAGAACTTTGCTGTACCACCCTCGGCAGGGTTTGCAGTTGTGGTGATGGCGTAGGTTGTTGGGGTTGAAGGTTGCTCTGGCTCTGGAGTTGAACCACCCTCGGTGCCCTCCTTTTGGAGAGTGACAGTAAAACTTCTAAAATTGATAGCAGGTTGTCCTGTATCGTTAGAGCTCAAATTAAATCTTGCGCTTGCTGCATTTACATTTGCCGAGATTGTGCCGTTAAAATCACTAGCGACATTTGTTGTGGAGCCCCCTTCAGGTGTTACATTCACTGAATAGCTACCGCTGTTGCTATAACAGTCAATGCTGTAATCGAGGATAATGTAACCATTGGGCGCAGTCAATGTAAATGTTATATCATTGCTTAAATTGTCGCTAGAACTTTCTGTAGTCGCTTTTGCATAGAGTCTTGCGTTTGATACAGACAAAGCATAAGCCTTTTCAGAATTTTTGGTAGCACTCAAGACAATGCCGTCAGCAGTTGTCCAAGTGCTGCAATATGATGATGATCCCGGACGATAGTTACTTGGAGTTATGTTCGAGGTGCTGATTGTGTAGTCTGCTACTGCCAATGAGAATCTTGCTTCAACACTCATATCTTCTGTAGCAACAAAGGTCAGTTCATCGCCGAAATAGTTGGTGCTGTTTGCGCCTTTTGTCACTGTCCAACCATTGAATACATAGCCATCGAGTGGTGTAGCAACGAGTGTCACCTCACTGTTCTGGTAAGGGGTTATGCCTGTGCCGTTAACAGCATTGCTGTTGTATGTTACAGTACCATAGCTGCTGTTGTATGTTACCGACACATTTACGGTAGTGTTGCCCACAGTGAGGAAATTTGCAACATATTCGTTGCCCTCGGCTGCTACAGATGCTTTATATGTCTTTTCTGTGCTAACCTGTGCGCCGCCATTGCTCCAGTGTGAGAAGGTGTAACCGCTGTTGGCTGTTGCAACGAGGGTTGCGCGTGTGCCTTCCATAACCTCGGCGCTGTTTGTGTTGCCGTTTACGGTAACAGTTCCTGCACCCGCAGGCGACACGCTTGCTGTAACGGTGCGCATTGTCTTGTTTGGCGCAAGGTTAAAGAGTGCGTAATGTTCTGCACCATCTATCCAAGAATAATTGTCGCCTTGAGAAGGAGTGATAGCGTCGAGTTTGAACCAGCCATTACCCGAGCCGTTCCATCCGAAGTTGAAATGAAAGTAATTATTGGCTGTGTAACCATCAAGGATAAACATATGGCGTGTATCACCTGTACCACTATTATCTGACGCGTATGGTATTGGACAGCCATTATCTATACTCTCCTTGATTTTTTCAATCCACTGCTCCATAGTAAAGTTTGCCTGGTATGAGGCATTGATGAGCTGATAGTTGAAATAATCATTCAAAACCTTGCTGTCCGATCCTTCGTTTACAGTTGTTGCACCGGTGCCTATACTTGAAGGGAAACAGGCGTGCAGAACGTGTGAGAAGAACTTTGAAGTTTCAGTCTGTTGCTCTTCTGTCCAATTACTTCCGTTGGTAAGCGGCATCTTGCTGAAGTCATATACCCTGTCTGTTATCTCTACGTATGTAGGTGCCTGGCAGTTGTAAAGGGTTTTGGCTGTTCCTTCTGTCGGGAAACCGTGATAACGCATTACAATGGCGTATGCTGTGGGCACACAGCCGGCCTTGGCATTGGTCGAACCACCGTAGCTTGTAAAAATCTGCTTATTGAACGGAGAGTTCTGTCCCCAGTTAGCGGTTTCAAGATAAACCTTTTCACCCATCGTGGTGGCATCGTAGTTGTCTTGCGCGTTTACCGCAGTAAAAGCGAAGCATAACAACAGTGTCAAAGTTGATAAAATTCGTTTCATCTGTTTTTATGTTTTTTGTTTATTATTTTTTCAAATTCGCGGTTTTTCATTCCTTTTCACAAGAATGTTAAGTATATAATACTTACAATTTACAAAATTAGCATAAATTTTTCAAATAATGAAATATTTGAGAACGATTTGGGGAGAGAACAGAGTTTAGAGTGTAGGGTGCAGAGTTTAATCCCTAAACTTTTGTATATTCTCCAAAAATTCTCTATATTCGCAGAATATAAATCCCCATGGGAAATTATAACAACAAAATACAAAACACTATGTCTATCAAAAACATCAAAAGAAGCTTTCTTGCAATTGTTGCGCTGATGTGCTTTGCCGGCACATTTGCACAGGTAACATTCGAGAAAGGCAAGCTCTATCACATCTATGCCAACGGCAACAAAGACAATGTCGTGTATGAGATGAAGGACAACGTTGTCGGGCTCACCGACTTTGAGAAAGACAACGCTGCACAGTTCTGGAAGATATCGGAATTGGCCGGTAGCTGGCGTATCATCAACCCTGTAACAAACAAGGCGTTGCGCGTAAACGGCAGCCGCGTGGAGCTGGGCGAGAACAACGGCTCGGACGAGGCACAGCTATGGAAGTACGAAGATGGCATGCTCATCCCTGCCAACAGCCCCAACGCTGCAGTTGTGAAGTCGAAGAAGAGCCTTGTACTCATAAGCAAGGAGAAGGCTGCCGAGAACAAAGCGGCACAGTTCCGCTTTGAGGAGTCGCTATATGCAGGCTTCGACGACGACCTCACATACCTCATACGTCCTGTAACCGGCGAGGGTATGGTGCTTGGCAACAACGACTCGGGCGAGAACAACGCACGCATAGTGAGCGAAGCATTCAACGCAGAGAACCGCGGACAGTATTGGAACATCAAGACTATTGACCTGCATACCTTTGCGGTGGAGAACGCTTTCTACGGACAGAACTTCGACGATGGCGGCGGCAACGCAAGCATTGATTACTTGTTGCAGTGGCCCGCAGTACCCGGCATATGGAACAACGCGAAGTTCCGTTTTGAGCCTGTAGCAAACAACAAAGGCGCATACCTCATTGTTTCGGCAGGCAAGAGCGACAAGATGTATGCCTTGCGCGAAGGACGTATGATGCTCGTTGAGAAAAACCCTGCCGACAACACTGCATGGTTCACATTCGAGCAGATAGAGAAGCCAAAGATTGCATCGCCATACTGGGAGGATGAGACAATGTTTGCCGAGAACAAGGAGCGTGCTGTTGCAACATATATGCCTTACAACAACACAGCCGAGATGCTTGCCGACGCGGCATACTACGCTACTCCTTGGACCGAGCCTGTAAACGCACGTTACCAGAGCCTCAACGGCACATGGAAGTTCAACCTTGTGAGCGAGCCATCACAGCGTCCGCTCGACTTCTTCGAAATGGGATTCAACGCTCAGGCATGGGACGAGATTCCTGTTCCATCGAACTGGGAGATGCTTGGATATGACAAGCCTATATATAACAATGTGGAGTATCCGCACTCAAACACTCCTCCGTTCATCAAGGCACGCCCCGGATTCAACGACGGCGGAAAGAACTATGGCATCAACCCTGTAGGTTCGTACATTCGCACATTCGAGGTTCCTGAAAATTGGGACGGTCGCCGCACATTCATTCACTTTGGTGGTATATACTCTGCCGCCTTTGTGTGGTTGAACGGCGAATATGTGGGTTATACACAGGGTGCGAACAATGTTGCAGAGTTCGACATAACCAACTACCTTAAGAAAGGCGAGAACAAATTGGCGGTACAGGTGTTCCGTTGGAGCGACGGTTCTTACCTTGAGTGCCAGGATATGTTCCGCATGAGTGGTATATTCCGCGATGTATATCTATACAACGTGCCTAAGGTTTCGGTACGCGACCACTATATCACAAGCAAACTATCGGACGACCGTTGGAGTGCCGAGATGAATGTAAACATTGAACTCGACAACAGAGACTTCGAGCCCGGAACAAAGAGTGTTGTTGCATCGGTTTATACTCCCGACGGCCGTTTCATCAAGAGCGACACTGTAAAGTTCAACACCGCAGCAAAAATTGCAGCATTGAACGGCGACATCAAACTCACCATAGAGAACGTGAAACTATGGAGCGCAGAGAAGCCAAACCTATACACTGTGCGTATAGCCCAGCTCGACGCCGACGGCAACGAGGAGATGGCATTCTCTACAAAGCACGGTTTCCGCGACATTGTGATAAAGAACTCACTTGTATATATAAACGGTGAGCGCGTATTCTTCAAGGGCGTGAACCGCCACGACACTCACCCTGTATATGGCCGTGCCGTTACAACAGAATCGATGTTGAGAGATGTTCTTCTCATGAAGCAGAACAACATCAATACAATACGTACAAGCCACTACCCCAACGCTGCGAAGATGTATGCGATGTTCGACCACTACGGATTGTACTGCTGCGACGAGGCTGACCTTGAAGACCACGCCAACCAAAGCATCTCGGACCGTGAGTCGTGGATTCCTTCGTTCGTTGACCGCATAAACCGAATGGTTTTGCGCGACCGTAACCACGCGAGTGTGGTGATGTGGAGCTTGGGTAACGAGGCCGGCAACGGAAACAACTTCGGCCCATGCTACGACGAGGCGAAGCGTCTCGACAACCGCCCTGTACACTATGAGGGAACACGCTCGGCAGGCGACTACGGTGGCGGACGATTCAGTGACTTCTACTCAAAGATGTACCCCGGACAGGCTTGGATGAACAGATACACAAACAACCTCGACAAACCTATGTTCATATGCGAATATGCTCATGCCATGGGTAATGCCATTGGTAACCTAAAGGAGTACTGGCAGAAGATTGAGGCTTCGAACTCTTGTATCGGTGGCTGTATCTGGGACTGGGTTGACCAGGCTATATATGACCCACAGGAGATGAAAGAGGGATTGTATCGCATACACACCGGTTATGACTATCCGGGCCCTCACCAGGGTAACTTCTGCTCAAACGGTGTCATTCCTCCCACACGCGAGGAGAGCGCGAAGCTAAAGGAGGTGAAGGCTGCACACCAGTTCGTTGAGATAACAATGCCCGAGGTAAACACCGAATACGGCATTGCCACCATAGCTATAAAGAACAAATACAACTTCACAGACCTTAAGGAGTTCGACATCGTGTATGACGTTGTAAAGAACGGCAATGTGATATATACAGGACGCACACAGGCTCCTGCTGCTGCTCCAGGCAAGACAGCAAAGACCTGGATTACAATAAAGAAAGCTACAAACATCAACAAACTGATGAACCGTGGCGATGAGGTGATGCTCACCATACGTCTTGTACACCGCGAGGCTCAGGTATATGCTCCTGCAGGACATGAGGTTGCATTGCAGCAGTTCGCTATAACACCACGTGGCAGACTTGCAAAGATTAAGCCTAACGGTGCACCGCTTGCAAGCACATCGTCATTGCACGAATATGTTATTGGCAACGAGAAGGTTCAGGTTAAGTTCGATGCCAACACTGCACAGCTCACCGCTCTTGCTTTCAACGGCAAGAATGTGATTGCAAACGATTTTGGTTTCATTTATGACAACCATCGCTGGATTGAGAACGACCGCTATGGCAACACAAACAACGGCCTTGAGGCTAATGGCAGCATCGCCATTGAGGAGGTTAACGGCAACACTGTTATAAAGACAGTACGCAAAGGCTCGCTATGCGACACCGAGATTAACTACACCATTTATCCACAGGGTATCGTTGACGTTGATGCCAAGTTTGTTCCAAAGAGTGGCGACCTGCGTCGTGCAGGCCTTGTATGTGGCCTCGACTCTACATTGAGCAACATCAACTACTATGCATTGGGACCATGGGAGAACACTGTTGACCGCAAGGATGGTGTTATTGTGGGACGTTACAGCACAACACCCGACAAGATGGCTGCTCCATATGTGAAGCCACAGAGCAGCGGCAGCCGCGAAGAGTTGCGCGAGGTTACATTCACCAACAGCAACGGCGAGGGTATAAAGATTGAGACAGAGGGCAAAGTAAGCTTCTCGGCACTCCCCTACACCGATGCTGACCTGATGAACGCTAACCACTATTGGGAGATGGAAAAACGTCCTTACACAGTATTGCACCTCGACGCATGGTTGCGTGGTATCGGTAATGCTTCGTGCGGATATGACGTTGGCACAATGCCTGAATATTGCGTACCCAACAAGGTTATGAAATATAAGTTGAGAATATCTCCTGTAAAGAAGTAAACGTTAATCGTTAAACGTTAATAATACAACCAAAAAAATAAGGCGCAAATTTGCGCCTTATTTTTTTGGGTTGTACATTTGCAAATATGAACAAGGATTGCAAGAACATAACACACGGCAGCGTACTCGACTTAAGGTGTGCGCCGATAGAATGTGTACGCATAGGCTTCGTAGGCCTTGGCGTACGCGCCAAACGTGCCGTAGGCCGTATGATGCATATCGACGGCTGCGAGATTGTTGCACTATGCGACCTTGTTGAAGAGAACATCGTTGAAACAAAAGCCATAATGGCACAGCACTGCACCAACGAGCCTGCCGTATTCAACGGCAACGACGGTTGGAAAGCACTGTGCGAGATGCAAGACATTGACCTTGTGTATATATGTACCGATTGGGCAAGCCATGCCGACATAGCGGTTTATGCGATGCAGTGTGGCAAGCATGTGGCAACGGAAGTTCCGGCAGCCACAACGGTGGCCGACTGCTGGAGGCTTGTAGATACAGCCGAAGCGACACAGCGACACTGTATCATGTTGGAAAACTGTTGCTACGACGAGTTTGAGCTATGTACTATAAATATGGCGCAAAAAGGGGTACTTGGCGACATAATACACGCCGAGGGCTCGTACCTGCACGACCTGCGCGAACGCATAGCCACAAACGACAACGGTGAACGCAAATGGAGCAACTGGCAGATTGAGTTCATGAACAGCCACAATGGCAACCCATACCCTACACATGGCCTTGGACCTGTAGCTCTTGCAATGAACATACACCGCGGCGACAGGATGAAGAGCATTGTATCGGTATCGTCGATGCGTGTGGGTGAAAAAGAGGGCCTCAATGGAACGATGAACAGCTCGCTGATAACAACCGAAAAAGGCAAGACAATACTTGTTCAACACTGTATTTCACTGCCACGACCATACAGCCGCTCATTCCTTGTAAGCGGAACGGAGGGCTTTGCACAGAAATACCCCACACCGATGTTTGCTTTTGCTCCCGACAGCGAAGAGGCTTTGACAGGAGAGGAATGTGACAACATTATAGAGAGATACAGACATCCGTTCGTTGCAGAATACAAGGAACGCGGAACAGAGCTATGTGGCCGTCGTTGGATTGACTATGTAATGGACAGCCGACTTATACACTGCCTGCGCAACGGACTGCCACTCGATATGAATGTATATGATGCGGCTCTGTGGAGCTGCCTGGTGGAACTTACCGACACATCGGCAAACAACAACGGCGCTCCGATAGAAATACCGGACTTTACACGAGGCAGGTGGAAGTGAGTGGAAACTTCGTTTTCATCGTTAATCGTTATTGACAACACTCGCTGTTCGCATCCCGCAGGGCACGACTAACACCGTGCTCCCTGCGACTAACTGCTGCTCGTGCTGTCGATTTGCAAAGCAAATTCGTTGTTCGTTAAACGTTAATCGCTATTGACAACACTCGCTGTTCGCATCCCGCAGGGCACTACTAACACCGTGCTTCCTGCGACTAACTGCTGCTCGTGCTGTCGATTTGCAAGCAAATTCGTTAACCAATAATATCTTAAAGCAAAAAAATAAGCCATTTGGCTTATTTTTTTGCTTTAAGGAACACTGCGACAGCAACGGCTGATGTCAACACTCCGCCAAGGATATATGCCCACAAACGGTTTTCCATACCTAACATCATGGGCGAGATAAAGATATATGACGAGCAGACATAAGTCATTATCAATGCCGGCACTGCACCAATAACAAACGGTTTCTTTATGCTGAAAAGGTAAACGGTGATACACCACAATGTGAGTACCGCCAATGTTTGGTTACACCACGCGAAATAGCTCCATATCGTTTGGAAAGGCAAAGCGAAGATTATAAACAGCGCTATGGCGAACAATGGCAATGAGACAAGAACTCGTTTCAATAGACTCTTTTGAGAGATACCGAACATATCGGAAACGATGAGCCTTGCACAACGGAAAGCGGTATCACCCGATGTAACAGCGCATCCTACTACACCAACAAGCACGCACGCAGCAATAACAGGGCCAAGGGTTGTCTCTGTTATCACATCTACCATTTTGGCAGCACTGCCACCATACTGGGCTATAGCGTCATTAAGTCCTTCTACTCCACCCCAGAAAGCCATACCTATGGCTGCCCATATGAGAGCAATGATGCTCTCAGCAATCATAGCACCATAGAAGATGCTGCGTGCCTGTTTCTCCGATGTCATACAACGGGCCATCATGGGAGACTGTGTGGCATGGAAGCCCGACAATGCACCACAGGCAATGGTGGTAAAGAGCATTGGCACTATAGGGAATTTATCGGGGTCGGCAATGCCATTACTCAACGATGTAAGCTCGGGGATAGTATATACATCGCTCTTTGTCAACATAACAAAAAGTATGCTCAGAGCCATAACAAGCAATGCCACGCCAAAGATTGGATAGAAACGGCCTATTATCTTGTCGATGGGCAACAGAGTTGCAAGAATATAATACACAAGTATCACGATAAGCACGGCAAAGAGTTCCCATGTGGTGGTGTCGAAAGCGATAACCTCGAGTGAGGGCAATGAAATGTTGGATGCGATGAGCACTGCAGGCTGCGACATAAACACTGCGCCTACAAGCACCATAAGCAACACCGAGAACACTCGCATAAAGAGCCTTGTGCCGTTACCAAGATATTTGCCGATGATTTCGGGAAGGCTCAATCCGTTGTTCTTCAACGAGATGACACCTGCGACAAAATCGTGCATAGCCCCCATGAATATGCCACCGAGTGTTATCCACAGAAAAGCCACAGGGCCATAGGCTGCACCAAGCAATGCTCCAAAGATGGGACCAAGACCCGCGATATTGAGTAACTGGATGAGAAACACTTTCCATCGCGGCATAGGAAGATAATCTACTCCGTCGTACATTGTCTGCGAGGGTACGGGGTTGGCGGGGTTGATACCGCATATTTTTTCAAGATATCTGCCGTATGTAAAGTAAGATACGACAAGTGCCGTAAGGCAAACCAAAAATGTTATCATAGTTTTTTATTTTTTTAATTCAATATTCTCACCCTGCACTGTTATTATCTCTTCGTCGCAAAGCTCGCGCAAAAGAAGTTTCATTACTTCGCGCGGCAAAGCAAGGGTATCCAGTTCGGAAATGTTGTGCAGTGCTCCGTCGGCAAGCAACGATAGCAGCGCCTCGCGTGCCTCGTACGAGACTGATGATGAAACGCCACGCTGCGACCGGCATACATCGCAACGTCCGCAGGTACAAGCCCGTTTCTCACCGAAATAGGCAAGCAAGGATGCACTGCGACACGTATTGTCGTTGGTTGCATAGTGTATCATGGCGTTAAGACGCTCACCGAACATAGCCTTGCGCTCGTCATATACCTCGCGCTCAAAACGCAGCTCAGTGCCGAGAACACGATGACGAGTAAAGGTTATTATTGGACATTTCTTTGAAGGCGCATACGACACAAGACGCTTATTGTTCAACGACACAAGTATCTCGTACATGCGATGACGCGACAGCTTCGTTATGCGCGACAGATAACGCTCGTCGATAAAGGCGTAATCGGTAAACAGGCCACTATAGTTACGCAGAAGCGAGTTGACAAGCAATTCATAATCGGGCGGCAAACCACGAAAATGATACAAGGCATCCTTATCGACAATAAAACGCACACGTGATGCGTACTCCATCTCCTCGACATATTCGATATAACCCATACGGGTGAGCAGACGTAGTGCGCTGTCGGTCTGATGCATGGGACGATGATACTTCTTGCAGAAGTCGGAAAGCGAGAACTCAAAGGTGCAGTTCAAGCCATCGCCGAGTGCCATACTGTAGTAGTAACATAGTTCATCGTATATCTCGCGTATGAATTCGTGGGGCGGATAATTGTCTTCCAGGCGACGCGTCATTACCTGTTTGTCGTGACTGCCAAAGAGCGCCACGGCATAGGAGAGGTTTCCATCGCGGCCGGCACGTCCCGCCTCCTGGAAATAGGCTTCAATGGAGCTGGGCAGGTCGGTGTGTACCACCAGGCGCACGTCGGGTTTGTCGATACCCATACCAAAGGCATTGGTTGATACCATTACTCGTGCCTTGTCGTTCTTCCACGCCTCTTCGCGACGGTCCTTCTCTTCGGGAGCAAGGCCTGCGTGGTAAAACTCGGCTGTGATGCCTTGCGACACAAGGAAGTCGCACACCTCTTTTGTCTTTTGACGATTCTGGGTATATACAATTGCCGAGCCTTGTACCTTGTCAAGAATATGAAGAAGCTCTTTTGCCTTGTTGTTGGTGTTACGCACCACATATACAAGATTCTTGCGCTCGAAGCTCATGCTGAAGCAGTTCTCGCGCTCAAAGCCTAACTGTTGCTGTATATCCTTAACAACCACGAGGGTTGCCGTTGCGGTGAGGGCAAGAACAGGGACATGTGGAAAGAGGCTGCGCAGCTCGCCTATGCGACGATAGGCCGGACGGAAGTCGTGCCCCCACTGCGATATACAGTGAGCCTCATCAATTGTTATGAATTGTACCTTTACTCGTTTTATCTTTGTGAGAAACAGTTCGGACGAGAGACGCTCGGGCGATATGTACAGGAATTTATAGTCGCCGAAAATACAGTTCTCGAGTGCTTTGATGACATCGGCATTCTTCATGCCCGAATATATGGCAGTGGCCTTTACTCCACGACAACGCAGGTTGGCCACCTGGTCTTTCATCAAAGCTATAAGAGGCGTTACCACAATGCACAACCCTTCACCGGCAAGAGCAGGAACCTGAAAGGTTATACTCTTACCACCACCGGTGGGCATAAGGCCAAGGGTGTCGCGACCCGCACCTATACTCTCAATGATATCGCGCTGTATGCCACGAAAATCATCGTACCCCCAATACTGTTTAAGGATTTCCCTATACCTCACCTCTATCGGGTTAATTTTGTGTGAATGCTCTCTATCTGCAGCTGAACTTCGCCATGTTTGTAGGCATTCTCTTCGAGAGTGTAGCAGATATCGAATGACTGTTTCGATTTGATATATTTAGCCTGACGGCTTTGGCCGAATGCTATGCCGTTGAACACCTTGTTCGAGAGGTTATCGACAAGTTCGAGCTTTATATGTTCCTGACGACGGCCCACCACCTTGCTTGTGCCATAGTCGCATACGTTGTGAGTGCAGAACATTGGCTTGGGGTTATGAGGGCCGTGAGGAGAGAATTTCTTCAAATCGTTGAAGAACTTGCGTGTTATCTGGTGGAAACCTATCTCGGCATCTATCTCTATCACAGGCGATGTCTGCTCGGGAAGGATATTCTGTGAAACGAACTCTTCGAAACGTGTTGCAAAGGCTTCGATGTTCTCGACCTTGAGCGAGAAACCTGCCGCGTATGTGTGCCCGCCGAAGTTATCGAGCAGGTCGCGGCAACTCTCCATTGCTTTGTACAAGTCGAAGCCTGTTACCGAACGTGCCGAACCTGTTGCCACGTCGCCGGTGCATGTAATAACTACTGCCGGACGATGATATACCTCGGTGAGACGTGATGCTACAATACCTATGACACCTCGATGCCAATCGGGGTTGAATATAACAATGGCACGACGCTCGTCGAAGCTCTCAAGACCGGCGACAATGTTGTTTGCCTCCTCGGTCATATTCTTGTCGATCTCCTTGCGGGCCTCGTTGAATTCGTTTATCTGGTAGCTCATCTCAAGCGCTGCCTGCAGATTATTCTCTATGAGCAAGTCAACAGCCATCTTGCCTTGTTGGATGCGGCCCGAAGCATTGATGCGGGGACCTATCTTGAAGATGATATCGTTGATGGTTATCTCCTTTTCCTGCAATCCGCAGACTGTGATAATTGCCTTCAAGCCGATACTTGGGCTATGGTTTATCTGTTTGATACCATGGAAAGCAAGTATTCTGTTCTCGCCCACAATGGGCACAAGGTCGGATGCTATGCTAACTGCTACAAGGTCGAGCAACGGATAGAGCTGGTCGGCAGGAATACCGTTGTCGATAGCAAACGCCTGCATAAACTTGAAGCCTACACCACAACCCGAAAGATGCGGACAGGGATAGGTTGAGTCGGCACGTTTAGGATTCAGTATGGCAACGGCGCAAGGGAGTTCCTCATCGGGAACATGATGGTCGCAAACAATGAAGTCGATGCCTAAAGACTTGGCATAGGCAATCTCATCGATAGCTTTAATGCCGCAATCGAGAACAATGATGAGCTTAACGTCGGTTGAATATGCATAATCCACACCCCTCTTGGATATTCCATAACCATCTTCGTTACGGTCGGGGATATAATAGTCGATATTTGAAGAGAACTGCTGCAGGAACTTATAGACCAATGCAACCGATGTTGTGCCATCGACATCATAGTCGCCATAAACCAATATGCGTTCTTTCTTTCCAAGAGCCTTGTTAAGGCGCTGAACGGCAATGTCCATATCGTTCATCAAGAACGGATTGTGGAGCATACTCAGTTTGGGACGGAAGAAATTCTTTGCATCGGCAACTGTTGTTATGCCTCTCTTGACAAGCAAGCCACACAGAACGGGACTTATATCCAGTTCTGCCGACAGCGTGTTGGCCAACACCAACTGCTCGTGCGTCAAAGATTCATATTTCCACTTCTGCCCCATTGCCTATTGTCTTATTTAGCGCAAATTATTCATTCAACGTGTAAAGATAAGAGAAAAGAGCGAGATTGCGACACTTTTTGCAAAATAATTTCAATTTGACATAAAAGTATATCCCAAACATCGCAATTACAACCAACCGGTTTGCTTATATTAATAATTATTAATATACTTGTAAAGTTTTTGTTGATTGGAGTATTATAGCCATAACCCTGTTCTTCAAGACAAAAAGTATATTACGGATAATTTTAAGACAAATAAAGAAAATGAAAAAACTTTTTTCGGCAGCATTGACTGTTCTGTTTTTATGTTTGGCACAAACAGCTGAGTCAAAAGTAAATCATCTGTTGCCAAAACCACAGGTAATTGAAACAAAGAGCGGCAATGCTTTTGCTTTGAACCGTAACGTTACCATTACAGACCCTACAAACTGCACATTGCTTGCCAAGTTCTTTGAAGACAACGGATGTGCAGCAACAACCGATGGCGCACCTGTTACGGTAACAATAGTATCGGAGATAGAGGGTGCACATGACTACCAATTGTATGGATATGACAACGAAGCATACACGCTTGATATCACTGCCGACGCGATAAACATCACCGCTGTAACAGCTACCGGCGTAATACGTGCTGCACAGACACTTGCACAGCTTGCCGAGGGTTATGACGGAACAGCCGAGCTAGAAGCCCTCACACTGAAAGACTGGCCCGCATTCAAACTACGCGGATATATGCACGACGTTGGCCGTTCATTCATTGAGATAGAGACATTGAAAAAGCATATCGACCTGCTGTCGCGTTTCAAGGTCAACACTTTCCACTGGCACATGACAGAGAACCAGGCATGGCGATTTGAGGTTAAAGCATACCCACAGCTCACCTATGCGTCGTCAATGACACGCTTCGAAGGCAAATATTACACACAGGAGCAATGCAAGGATTTGCAGGACTATGCAAAGGAACGCGGTGTGATTGTTATCCCTGAAATTGACATGCCGGGACATAGCCAGGCTTTCAAGACTGCAATGGGACACTCTATGCAGACCGACCAGGGTGTTGCAGAACTAAAGGCTATTCTGGAGGAGGTGGCAGCCGTATTCCCCGATGCTCCATACATCCACATTGGTGCCGACGAGGAGACCATCGAATACCCCAACTTCCTGAAAATCATGACAGACAAAGTACACAGCCTTGGCAAGAAAGTGGTTGTGTGGAACCCTATACGCGGCGTATCCATCAGCACAAGCACCGGTGCCGACATGTCACAGATGTGGAGCAGCAGCGGTAAAGTTATCGATGGTATGCCAAACATTGACTGCCGTTACAACTATACAAACCACTTTGACGTGTTTGCCGACCTTGTGGGTATATACAAGAGTAATATCTATTATACCGACAAAGGAAACACAAACGTAGCAGGAACAATTTCGGCTCCATGGAACGACCGCAAGACTCCAACCGAAGAGGATATAATAATACAGAACAACTTCTATGCAAATGTCATTGCCAGCGCAGAGCGCGCATGGATTGGCGGCGGCAAACAGTATATCGAAAAGGGCGGAACAACACTGCCAAACAGCGGCGATGAATATGACGAGTTTGCCGATTGGGAACGCCGTTTCCTTTTCCACAAGGCTAATTCGTTGAAAAATGAACCTATTGCGTATGTTAAACAGACAAATGTACGCTGGCACATAACAGAGCCATTCCCCAACAATGGCAATATGAACGCTACTTTCGCCCCCGAAGAAGACGGACTTGATGCCAATGCCGAGATGAAAGAGAGCTATGAACACGATGGCATTACATACAACACCGGCATGGCTACCGGCGCAGGAATATATTTGCGTCACACATGGGGTAACAACACCGTTCCTACATACTACGGCAGCACAAACCACACCAACAAGACAGCATACGCCTGGACATATGTATATAGCGACAAGGTACAGACCGTTGGTGCACAGATAGAGTTCCAGAACTATGGCCGTAGCGAGAAAGACACAGCTCCCGATGCCGGCAAATGGGACCGCAAAGGCTCGGACATTTGGCTCAACGGAGAAAGAATAGCTCCTCCCACCTGGGACAACACAGGCGTTGGAATAAACAATGAAATAGACTTGAAAAACGAGAACTTCACAGCACGCAAGCCCATTCAGGTAACACTAAAAGGGGGTTGGAACAAGGTGTTCATAAAATTGCCTTATGTTGGTGCGGGCGGTGTACGCCTCAATAAATGGATGTTCACATTCGTACTCACCGACCTTGACGGCAAGAATGCCATTGACGGGCTTATCTACTCGCCAAACAAATGTATGGACATTTCGGCCGACCTTTTAGCCTCAACAATAGGCGAAGCAAAGAGATACATAGCAAACGTAATCGGTGATGAACCGGGCATGTTCAACCCCGAGCTTGCAACAGAGCTGAACAAGGTTATCGCCAAAATTGAGGCTACATACGGCAACAGCATAAGTGAAGAAGAGCGTGCCAACCAGCAGAAGGAACTGAACGAGGCTGTTGAGAACTTCAAGGCAAGCCTTGCTACAGCAGTACCGAACTTGCCAAAGACAAGCAATGCTACAAAAAACTATTTCTACACATTCCATACTCCACAACGCGAAAACCGTTACCCCACATCAAATGGTGCAAATGCCGATATAACAGGCAACACCAATGTAACCGACGCATCGGTGTGGAAATTTGTGGCACGCAACGACGGCAAGCTGGATATTGTGAACTATGCCGACGGCACATATATTTCGCCGGCAAGCAACAACAACACAGCACTACGCACACAAGCCACATCACCCGCCAATGGCTGGGAACTGAAACCAGCAGCCACACAGGGATTATTCATCATTGTAAGCGGTTCAGCACAGTTCAACCAGACAAATAACAACCAGCTTGGTTACAAGGTTTACAACTGGGGAAGCGGCACTAACACCACCGACACAGGATGCCAATATCTCATAACTCCGGCAGATGTAAAAGAGGAGCCCGAGGTAATAGAAGTTCCTGACGCTGTATTGACATTGACAGACGACTTCATGAACGGCACACTGCCATACCAATTGACAAGTGAGGAGGCCGAAACGGTTTTTAAGTTGGAGAGCTTTACCATTGCTCTCGATATAACAATGAATGGTACAATAGATGGACGTGGCGCTTTTGTGTGTGCTGCCGACCCTGCACAGAACGTAGCACAAACAGCAATCAAGAATGGTACTCCATATTTTGCCTTTGGACATAACGGTGCAAAAATAGCGCATTTGGCATCATCGAAAAGCGGTGATGTATTCACTGCAAAGAATACAACATTGCAAGCAAACACTAACGCGAAGATTGTGTTCACGGTAAACCGCACTGCTGCCGGAACAGGTGTGCTGACATCGTTTGTAAATGGTGTAAAAGACAATGAAAACAACTACCCCCTGGTAGATTACGTTTTACCCGTATTCAGCGAGATGAAATCAAGCCAACCTAACGCAAACATATACATTGGTGGCGGAATGGCGGCAAACAGTCCACACGAGGTCTGTGACGGTACAATACACTCTGTACAGTTCTTTGACAGTGTGCTGACAGCAGAACAAATTGCAGCAATAAAATACAACAACCTAACAACGGGCATCAATGAGTATGAGGCAGCCGATGCCAAGGAAAATATTATTTTCGACTTACAGGGACGCCATCTAAACGAGATAACCCAAAATGGTATATACATTGTAAACGGCAACAAAATTTTAGTTAAGTAACATATAACAACAACTATAATGCCGGCAGGTTGATTAACCTGCCGGCATTATAGTTTGGTAGTGTGAGCAAAATAACTTATCTTCGCCCAAAATCTTTATTATGAGAAAGAGTTTATTTATACTGCTTGCAATAACACTGTTTACAACATCGTGCAGCGACATGATTGAGAAACAGTTGGAAATATATGAAGATGCCTGGGATGAGTTGGAAGACGTGAATGATTTCCCCTCTCTGATGAACGAAGCATTGGACACTGAAACAAAAATCTCCTATGTTGTGGCAAAGAGCACAGACGAGGAGATAAATGAGCTGAAAGAGGATTATGAAGAGAAGTACGAGCACATGCTCGACAGTGTCAAAACAATGCGCGAGAGCTACTACTCCGAAGTTGACCGATTATTTCTGGAATATACATACAACTTTGTTGAGAGACGCACACTGCTGTATCAGATGGCAGCAGACAGATACTGCAAAACGGAGTACATAGAAGAGCTGAATGCCATTAAAGAGGTTATCAAGAGATACTCAAAACTGTCGTTCGTTGATAGCCAACGTTCATGTGACCCACCCACAAAAATACGCGATGAGTATGAGGCAGCAAAGGAACTTGCCGACAACTGCTTTGACGTTGCCAAAAAGAGAATCCTCGACAAAGAAAAAGAGATGGAAGAGAAAGAATAAAACAGTGTTATAACCTCTTCAAAATCTCAATAGCCTCTTTATTTCCTGCATTTGCCGCATCGCGATAGAGATCCTTGGCTGTAGATTTGTCGCGACGTACACCCTTACCCGACCAGAAATAATCGGCCATACGCTTTGTTCCCACGTGATGACCGGCCATAGACAGACGTTTGGCAAATCTGAATGCCTCAACGTAATTTTCAATAGACTCTTCATAATCAAGCATATAGAGCATTGACTCAATATGATACTGCTCGGCCGCCCCCTTTATGAACCTGATGCCATCACCACCCTCTTCTATAAGTAGCAGGCCGTATTGATACATTGCCTGAGCCACATTCTTCATTGCCGACTTTTTCAACAAATCACGTGCATACACAGAATCGCATTTTACGCCATCGCCCGCAAAGCTACGGCGTGCCATCTCTAACATCGCATGCGGTTCTTCACACGCAACGGCATGCTCAAGCCATAGCATAGCCTTACTACTGTCATAGCCATCGACCTTACCTTCAAAAATTGCCATGGCAAGCTCATACTGGGCTCGTGGTTCATTACGTTTTGCTGCCTCAAGGAAGAACGAAAGGGCAAGCTTGTCGTCCTTTGCAAGGCCAGTACCGTCGCGATAACATTTTCCGACATAATAGAGTGCAGGAGGGTATTTATATTGCACCAATTCTGCAAATATCATAACAGCATTCTTGTAACGTTTCTGATTATAATATACAATACCCTTTTCATGTTCATAAGCGCACTGCGCCATAAGCACAGAATCCATGGTTGTTTCTACAATCAAAGACTCCTTTTTCTCAATGTTTCTGCTTTCCTTGATTGAATCCGGCTTGTCAGACACACGGGTTTCCATTATATCACTGCTACTTAAAAGCACATTACCTTGGCGACCTTCGACAGTTGCTACAAAAGCATTGCAGACATCACTGTTATAGAACTCCACAACAGCCTCTCCGCTATCATTTACAGCAACTATGGGTTGCCACAAGAGGGTTCGTCTGTAATCCTTCTCCTGAGGCTTCATACGGCTGTAGTCCGGTGAATAGAACTGCTTGCTTTCGCTGTATCCCTGAACCGATGTATAACGCATTGAACTGCCAACTGCAGCATATTCGGGTACAACACCCTTGCTACGTTCTTCGGCTGTATATGGGATAAGGCACGCGACATAATTGGGATTGACGGGGTAATAGACACCATGTCCTCCGGTCAAGGATTTTCCAAAAGCATGTACTTCGGGCACTCCGTTCATGTCATAGCTCGGATAAACATAGAGTTGCGACAAGAAACCATTATAGAATTTTTGAACAGGAATCTTGTTGTCCATCATGAATTTAAGCGGTCGCCAGTAATTGTCTCTATTCTCAAACAACGAACGGGTCTTTTCATCACAGCATATTACAAACTCCTTGAAATTTGTCATTTTTTCCACATCCGGAGTACCTCGCAGGTACTGCATATCCACATTTGGAACATTGAACGAACTGTATTCACCGTCAACAACCATGAGCTGTACCCAATATGCCCAGTGATAGCCATGACGTTTGATTGCACTGCGCACGACATCGGCAGCTGTAAGCACATGGTCGTACTCGTGATTTACCGGCATGATATCCGAAGATTCATTCTCACCACTGCTGTAACGGATATTACCTATATATTTATTTAATGTGCTGTTTTTGCTCTTATATAAACTTATTACATCGCCTGCCTCGTATTGAACAAAATCATACTTTTCATCGTTCACATATATATTTCCAAAATCGTCGTCCGGCGATACAGCATCATTCAATACAGCCTCGTAGAGAGCATCGCGATGGGTTTCGAACATATTAAGATAGGTAACATCCTGAGCATACTCCCATTCATCAAGATAATTCAGACGCATCTCGCTGTGAGGCGGACGGCTGTTTATCTCGTTATTTTTCTTTGCCACCACCTCAACCGAAGAGAGCATATATTCAAACGGATTAAGTTTTACAAGACTGTCAGCCGCGGCTTTACTCATAGGAGTTCCAAGATTACGTTCCCAATAGTCGTATAGA
>JAZRGV010000062.1:0-91590 GCA_045644465.1 Bacteroidaceae bacterium | reverse complement strand
AAGCAGGAACTGAAGAAATATATCCATTATTACAACAATGAGAGAATAAAACTGAGACTAAAAGGAAAGAGTCCGGTGCAATACCGAACTCTTTACCAATAATACTTTTATTAATCCGTCCAACTTTTTGGGGGCAGATCAATTCGGCTCTTTTTTTTTCTTACTCCCACCGAGCCAATCGCAGAGCCGTTGGTCAAGCGTAGTGCTGACGAAGATAGCACCGCTTGGGTGGCGTTTGCGAAGCAACTGCGATTGGGTCAATTGGGAACTACCGAGGACTTCAATGAGTAAATAGTCGCGTGCAGCACTGACGAAGATAGTGCCACGCGGGGTGCGATTACCGAAAACACCTGCCAACGAGTTAAAACCAAACTTGTTTGAGTTTTTACAACGAGTGCAGCAGTGTTTCAACAAAGTTAAAGGCAACAAAAAAGTCTATTATTTTGCTTGCAAAATGATAGAGGCAATCACTGAGTAACAGTCACGCAAAGCGTGGGATACGGTTGCAACGCAACAGTGGTTGACTCAATTATATAAAGCAAAATGATAGAAAACGTACATGAGTAATAGCCACACGTTGCACGGCTAAAAGTCGTGCCGTGTGGGATACGTTTATCGAAGATAACATGGACGTTTTCAATGGGAGAGCCGCAAAGCGGCTACAAACACTCACAGAACGCAAGAAAGAGGAATACAAAGAGGTTATTTCACTGCTCAAACGAGGTTACTCTGTACGAAACACAGCAAAATTTTGTTTCACGAACCCACTACCGCTCGGCAAAGTAAATACATTTTCTTTGCACTCGCTTAATCGCGGCTTTCAAGCGTTAGCACAGTACAAAGAGTAAAAAGAGAGTTATGTTTATAATAACAAAGCATATTCTATTCATAAGTTATTGCTCCCGGCTTCGCCAGGAGCAATAACTTAGTTTTATTAGTATCACTTGATTTTAATTATACGAATATGTATTTTTGCGCTATTAAAAATAAGATAAATGGGCGAATTAAAATACAAATACGCTTTTGATGAAATAGGAAATATTGTTTCAATAGAAGACTTTACAAAAGAATCAAGCAAACTGCATACATTCAAGTGCATTGTATGTGGTGGCGAGTTACGCCCAAGAGCCATCGGTAGTAAACATAGAAGAGCACATTTTTATCACAAGGAAGTTGTTTCGTGTAATGGAGAAACTTACTTACATAAACTTGGAAAATTGTATATAAAACAACATTTTGACAAATCCGATAAATTTAAAATTTCCTACGGAGTCTCTAAAAGTTGTAATGAGCATAATTGCAATCTTAGAAACTATAATTGCCATAAAGAACACGAAATTAATCAAGTTGATTTAAAAGAATTCTACGATACTTGCACGATAGAAGCAACAATTAAAGGATTTGTTGCAGATTTGCTACTTACAAATTCCAAAAATCCCAACATTCAACCTACTCTAATTGAGATATGTGTCACTCATCCTTGTGAAGATGAAAAAAAGCAATCAGAATTAAAAATCATAGAAATATCCATAAAAACCGAAAAAGATATAGAAAATCTATTTTCAGATGGAATATTGTCAGAAAACTTAAACAAAAGAATTGGAAATAAAATTGAATTCTTTTCTTTCAAACGTGATATAGAAGAAAAAATGATTTCTCCTATATCAAGATATATATATCATCCTAAGTTTTCGTCTATTCCTTTTGAAAACAATATAAAATGCGATATAGCTAATAGCAAAATATTTAAAGAATCCATTATTGAGCTAAACATTATCAGTAATAAATACAGACTAGGAGAGGATTACTCCATTGTATATAGTTGGTTAGCTAATCGTATTAAACTTAAAAGATGCAATATGTGTAAATTTTATTATGCGACTATGTATGATGAATATGCCTTTTGCAGATTAAGCACCAAATACGATAAACCCAAATTCCCAGAAATGGATTATGCAGAAAACTGTAATAGTTATAGAAAATCAGAATACCTACTCTCGTATTCAGAAAATAGTGATTACAAAATATCAAACATAACAAACGAGCAAACAAATGCCAAAGAGACATACTGTGTTATCATTGCAGGAAGTAGTGGATTTGAAGACTATACAAAATTTGAAAACAAATGCAACTATTTTCTTTCAGAAAAAATCAAAACACATAATATCGTTATTCTATCTGGAACATCATATAGAATAACAAGTATTATTAATCAATACTCATACGAACACAATTTTATTACAATTCCCTTTGATGCAGAATGGGGGAAGTATGGTAAAAACGCAGGAAACATATCTAATGAAAAAATGATAAATTGTGCAGATGCACTTATTGCATTTTGGGATGGGGAAAGTACATTCACTGCAAATCTAATAAATATGGCAAAAGCAAAAGGGTTAAAAACAGTTGTGATTAGAATCTGAAACTATAATACACCAACTATATTAAATATGAGCGACACTCATAGTAAAATATTCACTAACGAATTTGCATTATTACATTCACTTTAGCTATTTTTGTAATATGTTATGTTGACACAAATACAAACTATGTCCTTATGAAAAAGAAGCATTTATTATTCATCGCTATTGTTTTTATGCTTGTTTCGTGCAATATTCAAACTAACAAAGAACGAGCAGAGGATTTGATTTCTGCTTGCATTAAAGATTGTCTAACTTATCCCGAAAGTTATGAAACAATCTCCACCCGTATTGATAGCAGTCGCATCAATGTATCAAAAATGGAAGAAATCATAGAACTTTCAAAAGAATGCGCAAAATTAAATGATAAAATCAATTCTCTGAACTTCAAATACGATCTCACTAAAGCAGAAAAAGAAGAATTAAAATTAAATCTTAAACAAAAATTAAATGAAAATATATCTAATTTAAGAAGTTCTGTAGATAACTTATATGACAAAGAAATCAACGGTTGGGCAGTTACCCATCGTTTCCGTTGCCAAAATGACTATGGAGCACAAATGCCACCTCAAGAAATGGTATTCTTCTGCGATTTAAATTTTGAAAGATGTCAAGGTTGGACTGCAAAACAAATAGAATCATTTTTTAAGATTATAGAATGTGTTGATGAATCTGAAACGGACAATGTTTTCTTGAATTATTTGCAAGACATACGTTATATCTTTAATTTCTTATAGAATTGACATAAAGGAAAATATTCAACAAATTAAATCGAGTGGGATTAAAACTTGCATGCAAGTTTTAATCCCACTCGATTTATTACTCTCAAACTCTTTTCTCCAACATACGCATAACTCTCCTAAAAAAGTATTACCTTTACCGTGCTTTTAAAAACCAATGGACCGTTATTCACTTATAGATACCAAAATGCCACGTGAGTTCCTGCTGTTGCAGGGACAAGGTTGCCGTTGGGGCAAGTGTACCTTCTGCGACTACCACAGCGATGCAAGCCCCACCCCATTTGCCACAAACAAAGCCGTTCTCGACCGTGTTACCGGCAAATACAAGAGGCTCGACATCATCAATTCAGGCTCGGCGATGGAACTTGATAAAGATACAATCAATTATATCAAAAAGATTGTTACTGAAAAAGGGATTGAGGAGCTATGGTTCGAGGCGCATTATATGTACCGCAACAAGCTCAACGCATTTGCCAAGCAATTCGCCCCCGCTGCGGTAAAATTCCGTTGCGGCATAGAGAGTTTCGATGCACAGCTACGCAAAAGTTGGAACAAAGGCGTGCCCGACAGCGTAACTGCCACCGACGTTGCGGAACATTTCAAGGGAGTATGCTTGCTCTGTTGCACCCAAGGCGACAGCAAGGAGAGGATTTTGAACGACATTGATACCGCCAAACAGCATTTTGAATATTTCAGTGTAAACCTCTTCTGCAACAACAGCACACCTGTGAAACGCGACGAAGAGTTGGTAAAATGGTTTGTAAAAGAGGTGTATCCACAAATAAAGGATGACGATAGAATAGAAATTCTCATCGACAACACCGACCTTGGAGTAGGCGAAAAATAATAAAAAGAATCAAAGAAAAGTCGTAAAGAAAAGAGATTACCCCCATGAAGTATTCTAAAGTCATATTCCTGCTATCAGTGATGCTGCTTGCATTTCCAAGCAGTAGTATGGCTTCCCCATGCAACGACACGAAGCAACGGGAATACACCATCAGTGAATATGATTTAGAAAATGAGATATCGGAATTTGCCGACGAGTTAAGAAAGTATCGTTCTGTACAAACACAATCGACGGAGCACAACGCTATAAAGCGAAACAACAAGCAACAGACAAACAAGCGCATATCGGGTAGCAAGCCCGGTATATTGCACAATTCATCGCAAAACCACAAAAATCAAGACCATCTATCGGTTTCATGCCACAAGGCAGTAGCAACAGCCCACCATTCACGGGGTTACTACATATATGCCCTACGGCATATCATTATTTAGCAGTTATACAACATATTACAATCAATTTGGTTGCCTTGACAAAAGGTAACCTATGTACTTATTGTATAACCACTAAATAATAAAAACCATGAATACAGAAATAGAGAAGAATATTCTCGAAAACAACAATATAATATCAAAAAGAAGAAAACCTATTATAGCATTGTTGCTATTCGTCGCTTCAATAGTTTCATTTGCCATAGCACTGAGCATGAATAACGAAAACGGAGCAAAGATGCCAATGTTGCTTATAGCCTTTATTTTACTTGTAATTGGCATTATAAAACTCTTTATAGGCAACAAGATTATGATATACACCCTTACCGGAGAGCAATTGCAAGAACGCGAGCTGTTCTTTGAGCAGAACGAGCTCGACAAGGTTATGAACATCATAGCCAAGGGAGAAATTGCCACATTGGAAGCAAAGGCAAAAAGTTCCGACAATCTCCCGGTAAAAGTAAAGATGCTCACAACAGGCAGTTACAGCATAGCACTATGCAGAGTATATCGTTTTATACCTTATACATACGAAGCCGTAACAGAATACATAGTAATTAAAAAGTAAAAACAAAGAATACATTATCCACCGGAAAGAAGACTAAAAAGTGTATTTCTTCGTTACGCTTGCCTTCAAAATCCTCATTTACGCTTAGTAAACTCCGGTTTTTCAGGCTACGCAAGCCTTGAACTACATCTTTTTATTCATCTTCTACTAAATGGGGCTGCTATCTTTTTAGCAGCCTCTTTTGGTAAAAGATGAATTAAAAATCGTAATTTTGCAAAACGATTCCACAATCATATGAAATACATTCTTCAATTTGAAATAATTATAGCAATATCGCTCGTTGGCGAGCTGTTGAACCGCATTATCCCTTTGCCCATCCCGGCAAGCATATACGGCATGGTGATACTCTTTACAGCACTATGCACAGGAGCTATAAAATTGTCGGCAGTAAAAGAGACCGGCAAGTTCCTTATATATATAATGCCAATGATGTTCATACCGGCAACAGTGGGACTGCTGGAGTCGTGGAGTGTGATGCAAGAGTTCCTTACAGCAATAATTGTTATCTCGCTTGTATCGACAGTGCTTGTAATGGTGTTTACAGGACACATTACCCAATTCATCATCAAACATAAGAACAAGGAGGGCAAGCAATGAAAGAGATACTACAAAATTCACTGTTCTTTGGAGTGGGCATAAGCGTAGGCGCATATCTGTTGGGCACATATATAAAAAGAAGGTGCAACTTTTTCCTTTTTAATCCGTTATTAATAGCAATAACAATAACCATAGCAACACTATTGATTACAGGTATAGAATACCAGGACTACAACAACGGAGCAAAATACTTGAGCTACCTGCTCACCCCGGCAACTGTGGCTTTGGCAATACCATTGTACGAACAGGTAAAATTGCTTAAAAGCAACCTAACAGCCATACTCATAGGCATAGCATCGGGAGTGCTCACAAGTTTCATTTCAATATTTGCTATGGCGCTGCTGTTCCGCCTTGGACACACCGAATATGTAACACTGCTCCCCAAGTCGATAACAACCGCCATTGGCATAGGATTATCTCAGGAGCTTAACGGATATGTAGCCATCACTGTCTCGGCCATTATGATCACCGGCCTTTTCGGTAACATAGCAGGTGCCGCCATATGCAGACTCTTTGGCATCAAGCACCCCGTTGCCACAGGCATAGCCATAGGCACGGCATCGCACGTCATGGGCACAGCCAAAGCCATGGAGATTGGCGAGATTGAGGGAGCTATGAGCAGCCTCTCCGTCGCCGTTGCAGGATGCATGACGGTAGGCGCAGCAATTATTTTTGAAGGACTTATATAAGAATATGTCAAAAACTGTTATCTTAGCATCATAAAAGAGAAAGAGCCATGATTATAGCGATAGACTTCGACGGTACAATCGTTCAGCACAAATACCCTGAAATAGGCAGCGAGATACCATTTGCAACAGCAACAATACGTAAGCTGATAGAAGAACAGCACCAGATCATACTATGGAGCGTGCGCCGCGGCAAGCTATTGCAGGACGCTGTCGATTGGTGCAAGGAGCGTGGAATAGAGTTCTACGCCGTAAACAAGAGTTATCCCGAAGAGAAGGCTGACAGTTCCTATGCAAAGGTTAATGCCGACCTGTTCATCGACGACCGCAACTTGGGCGGACTACCCGACTGGGGTAACATATACAGAATGATAAAAGAGAACAAAACTTGGGAGGACATATACTCCGAAACAGAAGAGCGGATGCCTAAAAAGAAAAAAAGATGGCTTTGGTAAAAAGTTATCTAAAAACCGCAAAACATAACAAATATTTTTTGCATTAATAATCAATCGGTTATTAACAAGCATAAAAAAAAGCATAAAAAAAGTTGCGAAAAGGTTTGCGGATTCAAAAAATATCCGTACCTTTGCATCGCTTAAAGAAAGAGAGTTGCGCTGTTAGCTCAGTTGGTAGAGCAATTGACTCTTAATCAATGGGTCCAGGGTTCGAGTCCCTGACGGCGTACAAAAGACAGTTACTTCGGTAGCTGTCTTTTTTTGTTGTAAACAAGACCCTCTTCAGACCGCGAGCAAGAGCTACTGCATTTTTTTTAGCACATCAATGATAATCTTTGCAAAGACATGTATATCAAATTATTATAAAGGCTTTATCCTACTTTTTGTCCACCCTGCCGACTTCGTTCAGCATTACATTTAAACGTTGGGTCAACTGCCATATTATTGCCTATACAAAAAGAGTGGCAATACAATCTGTACTGCCACCCTGCATAAAAAATTTATATGCTTACTTTACAATAATCAAGTAATAGTTCTTCTTTCCTTTCTGAACAAGGATATACTTGTCGTTAAGCAGGTTCTCAGCTGTTATAACCTGGTCGAAAGCAGCAAGTTTCTCTTTGTTTACAGATACACCACCACCCTGCACAAGTTTACGCATCTCGCCCTTTGAAGCGAAAATTGCAGCACTGTCTGTTGTAAGGTCAACAGCCTTTACACCAGCTTCGATAACCTCACGAGCCACCTCAAACTGTGGAACTCCGTCGAACACGGCAAGCAAAGTGTCTTCATCGAGTGAACGCAAAGCATCGGTCGAAGCATTTCCGAACAATATATTAGAAGCCTCTACAGCCTTATTGTACTCTTCCTCGCCATGAACAAGCACTGTAACCTCTTTTGCAAGACGCTTCTGCAATAAGCGCATGTGTGGTGCCTGAGCGTGCTCTGCAGCAAGAGCCTCTATCTCCTCGCGGCAGATTGATGTAAATATCTTGATATACTTGTCGGCATCCTCATCGCTCACGTTCAACCAGAACTGATAGAAGCGGTAAGGCGATGTATAACGCTTGTCGAGCCAAATGTTACCCTGCTCGGTTTTACCGAATTTCTTGCCGTCGGCCTTAGTAATAAGAGGACATGTGAGAGCAAAAACCTCGTTGCCCGACATCTTGCGTATCATCTCGGTACCGGTTGTGATGTTACCCCACTGATCGGCACCACCAAGTTGCAATTTACATCCGTGTGTCTCGTTCAAATGAACATAGTCATATCCCTGCAACAGCTGATAGGTAAACTCGGTGAACGACATACCGTCTGTACCTGCCTCACCCGAAAGACGACGCTTTACAGAGTCCTTGGACATCATGTAGTTTACTGTAATCATCTTACCTATGTTACGTATAAAGTCGAGGAATGTAAAGTTCTTCATCCAGTCATAGTTATTCACAAGCACAGCAGCATTTGGTGCATCGCTGTCGAAATCGAGAAAACGCGCAAGCTGTTTCTTCAATGCCTCCTGATTGTGACGCAATTTCTCCTCGTCAATAAGCACACGCTCTTTTGACTTGCCCGAGGGGTCGCCAATCATACCTGTAGCACCACCTATAAGAGCGATGGGCTTGTGGCCGCAAAGCTGGAAGTGACGCAACATCATAACACCTACAAGGTGACCGATATGCAAAGAATCGGCAGTTGGGTCAATACCAAGATATGCACTTGTCATCTCTTTCTGCAACTGCTCTTCTGTTCCGGGAGTCATGTCCTGAATCATGCCTCTCCATTTAAGTTCTTGTACAAAATTCATAGTATATATTTTATTATTAACGTTTACATTTCATTCATTACAGACGATACATCTGCGAGGGAACAGTGCGTTTCAGCACTATCAGCTGCACATCCTTTCCGGGTATGATGCCATAGTCACCAAACTCCATTGCCACAGCCTTGTAAGCCAATTCGGGATGATTATTCTCTTCGCTCAAATGGCAAAGCCATATATATTTCAGATGCTCATTAAAATGCGATGCAAGATACTTTGCCGTTGCCTGGTTGCTAAGATGGCCACGCGCACTCGACACACGCATCTTCAGGAACTCAGGATAACGTCCCATGGCAAGCATCTGCTCCTCGTAGTTCGATTCTATAACAAGATAGTTAGCCTGATCGACATAGTATGACACAACAGGTGTTATCTCGCCCAAATCGGTTGCAATACAGAACTTCTTGTCACCCACCTCGATAAAATATCCCACATTGTCGCTACCGTCGTGCGGAACCTCAAAGGGAGTAATCACTATATCGCGCAGAGTAATACTCTCCTCTTTTGTAATATATCTCACATATGCCGGTTCTATGGGTTTCGACACACAATAGTTCTTTGTAATTCCTTCGTGCACCTCACGTGTAGCATACACCGGTATGTTTGCCTTCGAAGATATCACGCCCAAAGACTTTATGTGATCGGCATGGTCGTGTGTAACAAACATAGCACAAATACTCTCAAAAGCTATTCCTTCCTTCTTAAGAGCAGCCCTGATAGTTTTGGATGGTATCCCGGCATCGATAAGGATACCATAGTCCCCCACTCCCAGGTAATAACAATTTCCGCAGCTTCCGCTGCCAATACTCATAAATCTAATCTCCATTATATAATTTTTTCTTCTTCAAAAACAAAAGCATCACACATCAGAAAGGATAACCTATAGCGAAATGCAAAGCAAAGTCGCGGCTGAACCTTGGACATATGATGGGGAATCTCTCCCTACCGTCATAGGCAGGGTTTATCGCCTTCATCGCACCATCGAGACGGAAGACGAACAGGCCGAAATCGAACCTGAAGCCAATACCGTATGACATCGCCAAATCCTGATAGAAAGTCGTAAACTTAAACTGTCCACCAGGTTGTTCCTTATATTCACGTATGGTCCAGATATTACCGGCATCGACAAACACTGCCGAATGTATTTTCCAGAACAGGAACGTACGGTATTCCAAATTCAAATCGAGTTTAATATCACCCGATTGATTGATAAAGTCAATACTTTTTCCTTCGTTGCGGTATCGTCCAGGACCAAGGGTACGCACAGTCCATCCACGCATACCATTGGCACCACCGGCAAAATAACGTTTCTCAAACGGCAGAATACGCGAGTTTCCGTATGGATAGGCAATGCCAAGGCCCAAGTGCCACACTATAGAGTTACGGTTATCTATGTTGATGCGCGCTGCAAAGTCGAAGTCACCCTTTACATATTGTGCATAAGCAATATTCAAGAGTGTATATTGACCATCATCATTCATAGCCCCGCCAAAAGCCTTGTTTATACCATAGAGAAGGTTACCCGAACACTCAGCATTTGTACGCACTGAATATACAACCCGTTCAAAACGATTTTTGTTGTTGTGTGACGAGTTGTATGAGTATGTATAACCAAGCTTGGTAATAAGCAGGTTCTCATAGTTATACTTTAGAATAGAGTTTCTGTTCGACACGCTGTCGAGATACTCCTTTTTGAATGTCTCGGAAATCCAAGGCACATAGATGTAGTTAAGGTCGAGCAGGTCAATCTTGTGCTGTCCCTCCTTGCGCTTGCTCCACATATAGCTCCACGAACCCGAAAGAATGCGTCGTTCAAATTCGGGGCGCTCCTGCGAATTTAGTTTCAAAGAGAATATTGTTGAAGAGAGCAACATTCTCTTTTCGGCCGGCACAAAAGCCTGTGGAATTCCACCCACCAGACGCAAGCTCACCTCGGCACCATATTCAAGGTACGAGTCGCCGGTATAACCGCTAAGGTTGGAGACAGCCTCATATGCACCGAATACGCGCAGCGACAGCAACTCGGAGCCTTTGAAAAGATTTTTGTCAGAGAATGTGATAGAGGCAGCAGCACCCAGGTCGCCAGCCGTATTGGTTCCCTCGACCTCAAAGCCAATTGAACGGCGTTTATTACGCTCAAACATAATGTAACAGTCGAGCAAAGCCGTGTCGGGGCGTTCCACCATACGTATAGAAGTGTACTTCAACGCCGTAAGCTGTGCAAATGAGTTATATGTACGATCGACATTGCTCTGTGAATAGATATCGCCTGGTTGAAAGAATGTATTCTCAACCAATACTCCCGGGCGCACAATAGTATTCTCCTTGTAGAGTATGTTGTAACCATGATAATTCAAAGTGTCGCACATGGACAACGCAGTCTCGTCGAAACGCATTCCTGCACCTGTAACGTAATAAACATCACCTATTCTGTATTCTTTATGAGCAACAAGCGAATCACCCGACGAAGCAGGCGTCATGGCTATATTCATTGTCAGCTTCACTTTATTCGAATGGTGCGTTGTATCAGCCGTAAAAGTTATATAATCTTTTTGAAAGCGATAATATCCCTTATCCTTGAATATTTTGGTGAGCCTATTACGTTCCTGCTCCATTCCATCCACACTAAAAGGCATTCCAGGGCGCAGATACGACTCCGCAGACGACAAATCAACTAAAGAAGAAAGTGCACTATCGGCTGTATTCAACGCAATGTCAGAGACAAAATATCGTTCGCGTTCATGCAGATAATATGTTGTAATAGCGCGTTTCTTCTTTTCGCGTTTTTCACATTCATAATCCACCGAAGCGTGAAGATAACCTTCGTTGACAAGCATCTGCTCTATATTTCTACAACTTCTGTCGGCAAGAGCATCGCTGTATATCACGGGTGCCTCGCCAAGACGCTGAAGCACCTTGTTTATCCACACCGTGGTGTCAGGCCCCGAGAGAGCATAAGTGTATAGAGGAACTTTTACAAGGCTAAACCATTTGGAGTTAGGCATCTGACGCACATAGTCGCGAGCCTTGCTGACATTTTCCGCATTAGTATTGGACACAATCTTCACATCTTTAAGAAGATACTCACCCTCGGGGATGAACTTATTCACCGAGCATGAGAACATCATAAAGACGCACAAAATTATATATGTCAGTTTCCTTATTGGCATTAATACACCTAATTTTTAAAAATTCTTGCAAATATACGAATAAACGAGCGAGAAATAAGAAGCTTGCTTCATTATTTTTCATAGCGAGTGCAAGTATATTAGATGTTTTTACATCAAATCACGAATAAACGAGCGAAAGTTGCGCAAGTGAATGGGAGAAAATTTATTTTCTCACGCAATGAACGAAGCAAAACTTCGCCGAAGGCAAAAATAAGAAGCTTGCTTCATTATTTTTCACAACGAGTGCCACATATATTCGAGTTTTCAATGTGAGTAAAGGAAATATTTGATATTTTACATCAAAAATAGCAAAAAGATGAAAGAATTAAGGTAAATTCGCAACACTTTAACACAAGAAAATCCCATTATGATAAGCAAATCATTGCTAAAACTTATAAGATCACTTGAACAGAGAAAATTCCGTAAGGAAAGCGGTCTTTTTGTAGCCGAAGGAGGGAAAACCGTACAGGACCTGCTCGACCTTGGACTCGACTGCACAAACATTATAGCAACCGAAGGGTGGATGAAAAGCCACAAACTGAACACAAAGGTTGCAGTAACAGTTGTTAGCGAGGAGGATATAAAAAAAGCGAGTTTTTTGCGCACTCCACAAGGAATTCTAGCCCTGTTCAAGCAACAAATCTACAAACCAGACACAACGCTCCCCGAACACGAGTTATGTCTTGCCCTTGACAATATACAGGACCCAGGCAACATGGGAACAATTATACGCATTGCCGACTGGTTTGGAATCAAGAACATATATTGCTCAAACGGAACAGTAGATATATACAACCCAAAGACGATACAAGCCACAATGGGAGCAATAGGAAGAGTAAAAGTTCATTACATCGACCTACCACAATTGATTACAAACCTTAACGGAAAAACGCCAGTATATGGTACTTTCCTCGATGGTGATAATATATATTCACACCAACTTGAAAACAGAGGATTGATTGTTATGGGAAACGAGGGAAACGGAATAAGCAGCGAATGCGAGAAACTCATAAAAGAGAAGTTGCTGATACCGAACTACCCAGCAGGACGCAAAACATCGGAATCGCTCAACGTGTCAGTAGCGACAGCTATCATATGCAGCGAATTCAGAAGAAGAGGATAACTATTCAAGAAGAATCGGTTCTCCTGTAACAGACTTCACATAAGCATACATTCTCTCACCTTTTTCAAGGTGAGGGATTCTTTTTATATTAAGCTCCGAATCTAATATTAGTGACGATGCAAGAAACACATCATCAACAAGTTGCATTGACTGCGCTTCATCAGCAAACGGGTAAATATTATTTACATAGCCATCAGCAATCTCAATCACCATGTTACGTAACATCTCGCCATTTGGCATATGCAACTCCCTTGCAAGATATAACATACGATTATTCCTCATTTTTTGTTACTGGAGGATGCACCCTCACTACCGATATATCAGCCAACAGCAATCCCGCCTTTGCAGTGGTATCGTTATCGGTGTAATAGACAAAGCCGGACATAGTCTTTAGCTTGCTATCAGGGTTTCGTGGAGCTGCAAGTTTGTAGAAACCCGAAGTATCAACATTTACATCATTTGTAAACAACGTATTGTCGGCATACTCCATATATATTGATGCATGTGCGCGTTGTTTTAATGATGGGCTACCGGCATCGAGAAAGAATACAGCAAATGAGAAGGCCAGACTATCGTTCTCTACGAATGTAGTATCATCGGGCACTTGAAACGAAAAAGTCAGTTTATTGTTCAATGCCGTAGAAGAGAGGTATTTCAATTTAGAACCCGTCCATAGATTAACACTATCTGCAGCCAATGACACCGTTTCAAGCGACACGCCATCCTCTACAATATTCTTAGCAGCATTGAGATTGTCAACTTCTAAATCCAGCTTCGCCTCAAGCCTGTCATATATCCGCTTCAAATGTTTTGGATAACGGCTATACCACATCATCGATGAGTCGAAATGCGATTTCTCGATATTGTGTTTTTTAAATATATAGCTATAATAGAGTTTCTCCTTATACTCATCGGACGAATATTGCCCGGTCATCGATTGCACAAGGTGATAATCGTACAAAAAAGCCTCCATCCTTTCCGGAAAAACAACATTCTCAGGCACCTTCACTTCGCAAGAAGAGAAAGCAAAGAGAAAAACAAACGACACTATATAGCCAAAAGGGCGCATCATGCGAAAGAACTCAAAGAATATACTTTCGATAGAATATGAGCAGTGCCACCACACTGCAACTTATACAAGCATCAGCAAAATTGAATACAGGAGCAAAGAATATATCACCACCAATAAATGGCAACTGCTCGGGCCATGTAAACAATGGAAGGTAAAACATATCAACCACTCTACCTTGCATGAAAGTGCCATAGCCCTCGCCCCACGAAACAAACTCTGCTACCCTGCCATAACTCGAAGTAAAAATCTCTCCGTAGAAAAGACAATCAATAATGTTACCCAACGCGCCGGCAAGTATCATTGCGATACAAAGCAGGAAGCCGAACGGATATTTAGCATTCTTCTGTAATTTGTACAAGAAATATCCAATAACCACAACAGCCAAAAGGCGAAAGCTAGTAAGAAATATTTTATCGAATATCTCCATTCCGAACGCCATGCCGTTGTTCTCAACGAACAGAATCTTGAACCAATCACCAAAGACAGGAATACTCTCGCCAAGTTGCATATTGGTTTTTACCACAACCTTTATCACTTGGTCGATAACGATTGCAAGCAGAATAAACGAGAGTATTGCAAGAGAACGTTTTTTGGAACTTTTTGCCATATACTGTATCAACGATTCTTTTTAGCCTCGATACTCAATGTTGCGTGAGGTACAGCCATAAGTCTCTCTTTGGCAATAAGCTTACCTGTTTCGCGGCAAACACCGTATGTCTTGTTCTCGATACGGATAAGCGCAGCCTGAAGACCCTGAATAAATTTTGCCTGACGGCTTGCAATCTGCATCTGCTCTTCGAGATATGCAGCATCGCTACCATCTTCAAGACCTTTATATGTAGGTGATGTATCGGCAACGTCATTTGAATCCTCGTGACGCAAGGCTCTCATAATTTCGTCATAATCTCTTTTTGCAAGTTCCAACTTCTGCAAAATCACTTGGCGGAACTCTTCCAACTCAGCGTCGGAATAACGTACTTTCTCAGACATATCTATTTGTTTTATGGTTAGTTAATATTTTTCTTTCAAATTTTCTCAACCTGGACTTTGATTGTATAGCCGTCAAGTTCTATATCATCACCCTTGTCGATGTCACCAATAACAAGCGAGTCGGCAAGAACCTGATTACAGATATACTCCTTAAATTCCTCAACAGCTGCATTGCTTGTTTCGTTGCTTGACAGAACAACCGAAATGCGGTCGGTTATATCAAAGCCACTCTCCTTACGCACAGCCTGTATCTTCTTCACAATCTCACGTGCAACACCTTCGCGACGCAAAGCATCGGTAACTTCAACATCGAGAGCCACTGTGAGAGCACCCTCATTGGCAACAGTCCAACCCGGAACATCTTCACTGAATATTTCAACGTCAGCAAGTTCAATAAGCGCATCTACACCTTCAACCTGCAATGTTATGTTGCCATTCTTCTCCAGGTGTGTAATCTGCTCCTGCGACATAGCTGTAACAGCAGCATTCACACTCTTCATGAGCTTGCCGAACTTCTTACCCAATGTACGGAAGTTACACTTGATATTCTTCACAAGTATTCCGTCGCCGTCAACAAAAACAAGTTCCTTAACATTCACCTCGCCCAGAATCAACTGCTTCACAGCCTCTATTCTCGACTTCATAACCTCATCGGCTGTAGGTATAGCAATCTTCTGCAATGGCTGACGTACGATGAGTGCCTCTTTCTTGCGCAATGCAAGAACCATAGAAGATATCTGCTGAGCAAGTTCCATACGATACTCAAGTTCTGAATCTACACAAGCCTCATCACATTCAGGGAATTTAGCCAAATGAACAGAATCACTGTCGCAACGTCCTGTAACCGATGTCAAGTCCTGATACAAACGATCGGCATAGAATGGTGCTATCGGAGCCATAAGACGAGCCACAGTTTCAAGACATGTATATAGTGTCTGATAAGCCGACAACTTATCTGCGCTCATTTCGGAGCCCCAGAAACGTTTACGACTCAAGCGAACAAACCAGTTGCTGACATTGTTTATTACAAACTCCTGAATGAGACGACCGGCCTTTGTTGGTTCGTATTCGTTGAAACAAGTATTTACATTCTTTACAAGAGTATTAAGTTCCGACAGTATCCAACGGTCAAGTTCAGGACGTTCATTCAAAGGAATATCCTGCTCTTCGTATGTAAAGCCATCAACATTGGCATACATTGTAAAGAAGCTGTATGTTTGGTACAACTTGCCAAAGAATGAGCGTACCACCTCTTTAACTCCATCCTCGTTGAAACGAAGGTTATCCCATGGAGCCGAGTTGGTTATCATATACCAGCGTAAAGCATCGCTACCATAATTCTCGATTGTATCGAACGGATCAACCGCATTGCCAAGACGCTTTGACATCTTGTCGCCATTCTTATCAAGCACAAGACCATTTGAAATAACAGTTTTAAAAGCGACTGTATCGAATACCATTGTTGCTATTGCATGGAGAGTATAGAACCATCCGCGTGTCTGATCAACACCCTCGGCAATGAAGTCTGCCGGATAAACAAGACGATTGTCGAGCATCTCCTTGTTCTCGAACGGATAGTGTATCTGCGCATATGGCATAGCACCAGAGTCAAACCAAACATCGATAAGGTCGAGTTCACGTGTCATTGGCATACCGCTTGACGATACAAGTTTGATATCATCAACGTATGGACGATGAAGGTCTATCTTGTCATAGTTGGCCTTGCTATAGTCACCGGGAACAAAACCTTTATCTTTATAAGGATTGCTCTGCATGATACCTGCAGCAACAGCCTTTTCTATTTCATCGTACAATTCTGCCACAGAGCCTATACACTTAGCTTCGCCATCCTCGCTTGTCCATATTGGAAGCGGAGTACCCCAATAACGGCTACGGCTAAGGTTCCAGTCGTTAAGATTCTCGAGCCACTTGCCAAAACGACCTGTACCTGTAGATTCAGGTTTCCATGTGATAGTTTTGTTCAGTTCGCTCATACGCTCTTTCATCTGCGAAGCCTTTACAAACCAACTGTCAAGTGGATAATACAACACAGGCTTGTCGGTACGCCAACAGTGAGGATAGTTGTGTACATGCTTTTCAATCTTGAAAGCCACGCCACCCTGCTTCATCACCATACATAGTGCAATATCAAGTGTCTCGGTCTTTGCGGCTGCTGCATCATCATACTTGCCATCAACAGTATATTGAGGATCATATGCATTCTTCACATACGCTCCGGCGAATTTCTCATATAAATCTTTATTGATACAGCTGTTTACAAAGTTCTCATCAAGTTCATCGAGCGACCAGAACTTACCTGTAAAGTCAACCATTGGACGAGCCTCACCTTTCTTGTTTACCATAAACAATGAAGGAATGCCTGCAGCCTTTGCCACAAAAGCATCGTCTGCACCAAAGGTTGGAGCAATATGTACAATACCTGTACCATCTTCTGTTGTAACATAGTCACCGGGAATAACGCGGAAAGCATCGGCAGAAGCATCAACAATATTATCACCATCCTTCACAATTGGTTTAACCCAAGGGAAGAGCTGTGCATAATGCATACCAACAAGGTCAGCACCTTTATATTCCGCAATAACCTTATAAGGAACAACCTTATCACCTGGTTTATAGCTGTCAAGAGCCACACCTTCGCCTGCCGCATTGAAATGTGCGCCAAGAAGAGCCTTGGCCAACACTACCGTTACAGGCTCACCTGTATATGCATTATATGTCTGAACAGCAACATAATCAATTTTGGGGCCAACGCAAAGAGCCGTATTTGAAGGCAATGTCCAAGGAGTTGTTGTCCATGCAATGAAATATGGTTTACCCCACTCTGTCATCTCAGGTTTTGGGTCAAGCATACGGAATTGGGCAACAGCTGTTGTATCCTTCACATCACGATAACAACCGGGTTGGTTAAGTTCGTGCGAGCTCAGACCTGTACCGGCAGCAGGAGAATATGGCTGAATTGTATATCCTTTATATAGCAATCCTTTGTTATACAACTGCTTCAACAACCACCATAGAGATTCAATATAGCTGTTCTCATAGGTTATATACGGATTCTCCAAATCGACCCAATAACCCATTTTGCGTGTCAGTTCTGTCCACTCTTTAGTGTACTTCATCACCTCTTCGCGACAATTTCTGTTATAATCGTCAACAGATATCTTCTTGCCGATGTCCTCTTTTGTGATATTCAGTTTCTTCTCAACACCAAGTTCCACAGGCAAACCGTGAGTATCCCAACCGGCCTTACGTTTCACCTGAAAACCTTTCATTGTCTTGAAACGGCAGAAAGTATCCTTGATGCTACGTGCCATAACGTGGTGAATACCCGGCATACCATTTGCCGAAGGAGGACCTTCAAAAAACACAAACGAAGGAGCACCCTCACGCTCAGTCATACTTCTTGAGAAGAGATCTTTCTCCTCCCAAGCATTCAACACCTCTTTGTTTACATCAGACAAATTCAACTGATTATATACAGGAAATTTCTTTTTCATTTTATGTTTTTGTATGCTTTTTCGTTTAATCTCGCAAAGATACCTAAAATTTTTTACTTTTACAAAACGTAAACCATCAATTAGTTAATAACAGCCATACACTTTTTAGGAAGTTTTAGAAGGTATCACATACGTTTTGTTCAACATCTTGTGCTCAACAACCACCTTAACGCCAAACTTTTCGGCGACATGACGCGCAATATGCTCAGCGCTATAAACCGACCGATGTTGCCCACCGGTACATCCACAACACACCTGAATATGGGTAAATCCGCGTTTCATATATGTATCAACCATATTATCAACCATAACATATGCATTATTCAAGAACTCCGAGATATTACTCTCTTTTTCAAGAAATTCAATCACAGGAGCATCCATACCTGTCAACTTTTTGTACGGCTCATAACGTCCCGGATTGTGGATAGCACGGCAGTCAAAGACAAAACCACCACCATTACCGGAATTATCATCCGGAATACCTCGGCGATAGGAAAAGCTCATCACATCAACTGTAAGTTCTTTCAAGTCGCATGGCACAAACAAAGGAAGAGCAGATATGACATCGACAAGCGAACATATATACGGGAATTCGACCACAAAGCACGAGAGTTGCTCTTTCAACAACTCTACAGCCCTTGGTATAACCTCTACAAATGCCTTTTTACGTTCAAAAAGGCCACGATAGCCATAGGCGCCAAGATTCTGTAACAGACGAAATACGCGGAAAAGTGATAATTTTTCCACAAAAGTTGCGCGGGTTATCTGTTTATATTCCGACAAAGATGCCAGATAGGCATCAATCATCCTTTCCTCCACATCACTGGTGTAGCACGCTCTTGCCTGCCCCACGAACGAAGCAACATCGTAATACAATGGCCCTCTTCTGCCACCCTGAAAATCAATAAAGAAAGGCTTGCCATCACACACCATCACATTACGCGACTGAAAATCTCTGTACAAGAACACATCATCATTATCTTCGAGCAACTGAGATGCAAGTTTTTCAAACTCATCCTCAAGCAAGTTTTCATTAAACTCCACACCAACACCTTTCAGGAAACAATATTTGAAATAGTTAAGATCCCACATCACCGTGCGCTTGTTAAAATCACCCGACGGATAACAAAGTGCAAAATCGAAATGGTTTGGCACTCTATATTGAATATGAGGTAAAGCCGACATCACGCTGCATAGCAATTCCACATCACTAAGCGCAAAGCTACCAGCCTCGCGCGAATGCTTTAACGCCTCGAACAAGGTTGTATCACCAAGGTCTGTTTGCAGATAGCACAAACCATCATCCGACAGAGCCAGAACCTCGGGTGCAGCCACACCACTTGCAGCAAAAGCCTTTGCTAAAGCGACAAAAGCCCTGTTTTCCTCAACCGATGTACCCTCGACCCCTATTACAGAAGAACCACATCCACACAACCTATAATAGGCACGGTTTGAGCCAGCCCCACTCAGTTTAACAACAGACAAAGGCTCAACGCCAAACTTATCGATAAAAAGTCTTTTAATATTTTCTGCCATAGCATATCTCATCATTCTTCGCGAAGATAACACAACTTATGCGATAAATCAAAAAGCGGGTGCATCAATTGTTCGACACACCCGCTTTTCTACTTATGAAGATTTTTATTTCTTAATAAACATCTTTTTACCGTTCACAATATAGATACCGGTCTTTGTTATCTCCTCAAGCTTGCGACCTTGCAAATCATATATACCCTCAAATACAGGACTTACCTCTTCCTCGGCCTCAATCTCGTCAATATCTGTATCATCGCCAACAACTTCAACCATGAAGTCAACAATCTGACCGCCATTCGCCATAAAGTCGCCGAACTTACCGTCATTGTCACCATTAGGATCAATATTACACCAGTCAATCTTTACACGCATGCGATATACACCCGACTCTGTCGGCATCACAAATGCCGGCAATGCAACTGTGCTACGGTCGTTACCTGTAAATGTAGCACCTACACTATTACAGCCACGAGAATCATCATTGCCATTATTGTTATAGAATGAATAACTCATAAGATCACCGGTAGGAGTATATCCATCGCCATCGATACCCGCTGTAAAGCCATCCTCATCAACATCAATATACACATAAGAATGTATCCAAGAAGCCTCACCTATACTAACATTGAGTATCACCTCCTCGCCGGCTGCAGCCTTCATTGTAACTGTTTCGGTATAATCGTTGTAACACAAACGGCCTGAATTATCAACAGACAACATATTAGCCGATTCACCCATATACTCAGGGCTTGTCAAAGCTATGGTTCTTATATAACGATCTGTAAATTGCGAAGTTTTAGTACCGGTAAATGCAGGAGTATAATCAACATTCCCTCCCCAATCGGGCTGTCCGGGCTCTACTACCTCGCCAAATGTTACATTAGGATTCTCTATAAGCACCCAAGCAGCACCGGCATCATCGCTACTCCAAACAGAGAGAGGAGCATCCAACTGAGGAGCCGCACACATATATCCCAAATTTGCATTAGCATGACCAGGATTAGCATTGAATGCGAACATACCGCCACTTAGTTCTGCAACCGACAACGACACTGGTGTTGACGAGAATGAACAATATTTCAAATCATCATTATACTCATATTGTGGAGTATTCAAATACATTTCTGCACCCACATTATATAGCTGATACTTGTCGCCATCCTTAATTACCTGCCAGCAAGCATTTTCCGATGTAATATCAACCGCATTAGAATAAGCAGCATTACTCAAAGAGTGACCGCTATCACCTCTCATACCTGCTACCCAAACCTTGTCACCATGTCCTTCTTCATATATGGCATATGTAGTAAAGTGTTCGTTGTAAAGAACGTAAGTTTTATCGGCATCAGCATCGGCAAGGTTATACAATCTTTCACCGAGCTCCTGTGGACCTTCAGGCTCAACAACACCGGAATTCTCATCAAAAACCACTGTATAGACATGCTTGTTACCGCTGTTCACAGAGAAGTCATCACCCTTGATTGTAATAGTCAAAGTGTTTGATGTAGCCTCGAAACTTTTCTCAATTTTAGCACCCTTACCATTTGATTTAACCTCCAATTTGCTTTCATCGTAAGCAGCAGGAATTGAATACGAGGTCTTGCCCTTTGAAAAATAGTTTTTACCATTGAACTTCAACGAAGCAAGTTCCGAATAATACAAGAACTGAACATCATCAGCCTCTAGCACGCTACCATGTTTTATATTGCCACGAGTCCAATAATCACCACTCGAAAGAATCACATTCATCTTTTCTGGTGCCTCGTCATAGTTATAGTTCAAAGGCACTACAATCTCTTCCCAACCATTTGTTGAAGCAAAAGAGTAGTCACAACTTGCAATACGCTTACCGCGCTGTATCACATTATCCGCATCATCATTCATGATAGCACGGTCTGTATCATCTTTTGTATCATTTGAAGCCGAAGACTTGATATTCTGCTTATATGTACCAGTCCAAGTATAAACAATGATATGAGCTAACTCACCGGTTCCGCCGCTACGGTTGAACATACCCTTGATTGCATCTGGGCGACCTTTCAACTCCTTATAGCCATATACTCCACCGTCACAATTAGCTACTTTTGAAATAGCATATACCCAAGGTGTTGCAAAGCTTATAAAACCGGGAGCTGTAGCACCTATTCCCATAACCTTGACATCCTTATTAATCATCTTGACAGCTTTGCCATTACATGATGAAGCTTCAATAAGTGTCTCCTTTTTTTCCATAGAAACCTTCTGGTTAACACTTGAGCCTTCCCAATCTGCAGGCTCATCACCGGGACGCTGACGCATACCTAACGCTCTACTTCCACCACCCAAAGAACCGTCCGACGACTGGTATGTGCTACCACAACTACCTTTCCAATTCTCGAAGCCCGAGTTTGGAATGTAATATTGCGCTTGTGCAAACGCAAATGAAACTAAAAATAAAAGAGTAAAAATTTTCCTCATAATAATATGATTTATAATTAATATCCAGTTGCAATAGGATTACACCAAACACAAGGCGCATCCTCTTAAAAATACATAGTCCGCATTTTCGGATGCAAAATTAATTCAACCAAATTGAAATTTAAAATAATAACTATTATTTTTACGATTTTGTAACATTTTACGAACCAATAGACATCAAAAAGGACAAGTTCAGTACAAAAAGCAATGCTTCAAGAAATTGTAAAATCTTTTTGTCAAACATCAAGACGAAAAAACAAACTTTTTTCTTTTATATCAAAAAAAACGCTTACATTTCTTCATTTTTCAAAACCAAAATATTACTTTTGCGTTCGATAAAAAAAAGAGTATTTATCACAGACGACGAAAATAAATAAATTCACATAATATGAAAGTAGAAACCACACTCGAAAACCTAAAGAAAAGATTTCCAAACGAGCCCGAATATTTTCAGGCTGTAGAAGAGGTGCTCCACTCTATTGAAGAGGAATACAACAAGCACCCAGAATTCGAGGCAAACAATCTTATTGAAAGATTATGTATCCCCGACCGCATCTTTACTTTCCGCGTAACATGGATCGATGATAATGGTAATGTACAGGTTAACACCGGTTACCGCATACAACACAACAACGCTATTGGACCTTACAAAGGTGGCATCCGTTTCCATCCTTCAGTAAATGTAGGCCTACTTAAATACCTTGCTTTTGAGCAGACATTCAAGAACTCTCTAACAACACTCCCGATGGGTGGTGCAAAAGGTGGTTCCGATTTTGACCCCAAAGGCAAGAGCGACCGAGAGGTTATGCGTTTCTGTCAGGCCTTCATCACCGAGCTTTGGCGTCATATTGGCCCCGAAATGGATGTTCCGGCCGGCGATATCGGAGTTGGCGGCCGTGAGGTCGGTTACATGTTCGGCATGTACAAAAAGCTTACTCGCGAATTCAATGGCGTTTTCACAGGCAAAGGTTTGGAATTCGGTGGTTCATTAATTCGCCCCGAAGCCACAGGCTACGGAAACATCTATTTCTTACAGGAGATGCTTAAGACACGTGGCCTTGACATCACCGGCAAGGTATGCCTTGTTTCAGGTTCAGGAAACGTTGCACAATATACAGTAGAAAAGATTATACAACTCGGTGGCAAACCTGTAACAATGAGCGACTCCAATGGTTACATATATGACCCGGATGGTATAGACCGCGAAAAACTCGACTTTATAATGGAGTTGAAGAACGTTCGTCGCGGACGCATCAAGGAGTATGCCGACAAATACGGTTGCAAATACGTTGAGAACGCACGTCCATGGTGCGAGAAGGGCGATATAGCATTACCTTCTGCAACACAGAACGAAATTAACGGAGATGACGCCAAAGCACTTGTAGCAAACGGAGTTATCGCTGTATCAGAGGGAGCAAACATGCCTTCAACCCCCGAAGCTATCCACACATTCCAGGCTGCAAAGATACTATATGCACCTGGTAAGGCATCAAATGCAGGTGGCGTATCGGTATCAGGCCTTGAAATGAGCCAGAACTCAGGCAAAATCAATTGGAGCAGCGAAAAAGTTGACCAGATGTTGCACGAAATTATGCACAACATCCACTGTGCATGCGTAAAATATGGCAAATGCGAAGATGGATATATCGACTACGTCAAGGGTGCCAACGTTGCCGGCTTCCTGAAGGTTGCAAAAGCTATGATGGCTCAAGGCATAGTATAAAAAACGTAATATAAAAAGTATAAAAAAGGAAAAACCTCGCGAGCTGTGAGGTTTTTCCTTTTTTATACTTAACTTCGCAAAATAAACACAGAAGTATGCCAAAGAACAGCAACGCATGGCTTTGGATCCCGACACTTTATTTCGCTTCAGGACTCCCATACCATGCAATAACATCTATTTCCGATATAATGTACAAGGATATGGGTATAAGCAATACAAGCATCGCCCTATACACAAGCATTTTACTCATTCCTTGGACCATCAAACCACTATGGAGCCCATTTGTTGAGATGATTGGCACACGCCACAAATGGACATTGTACTCACAGATAGCACTAGCAATCTGTTTTACAGTCATAGCCATCTCAATACCTTCGGACAATTTCCTGCCACTTACACTATGTGCATTCATGGTGGGAGCGTTTGTATCATCCACTCACGACATCGCACTTGACGGATTTTACATTTTGGGACTCACTCAAGAGAAACAATCATTCTTTTCGGGCATACGAAACACCTTTTACCGAATAGCCACAGTCTTTAGTTCGGGTATTCTTGTAATGTTGGCCAACAGAATGGGGCATTATTTTGGAAACAAAAGCCTTGCATGGAGCGCTACATTCATCACAACAGCCATAATAATGGTAGTCCTATTCCTATATCACAACAAATCCCTTCCAAAACCCCAAAACGACATCTCACGTGAAGTGAAGAGCATTTCCGGGATATTCAGCAGTTTCGGCGATATAATAAGAAGTTACTTCACAAAACCAGGTATCGCCAGCACCATCCTATTCCTGCTGTTATTCAGATTCCCCGAAGCGCAACTGGGAAAGATTGGCAAATTATTCCTTATGGACAACGCCGAAGCCGGCGGATTGGCTTTAAGCCTTGGCGACATAGGTTTTGTTAATGGTGTTGTTGGAATAATTGGACTTATAGCAGGCGGTATAGCCGGTGGAATATGCATTTCCAAAAAGGGGCTAAAATATTGGTTATGGCCAATGGTTGTGGCAATATCACTACCCGACATTGTCTATGTATATATGAGCATGACCCTGCCCGATGACATCGCCATCATAAGCAGTTGTATTTTTATAGAGCAGTTAGGATATGGCTTTGGTTTTACAGCATACACCCTTTACATGATATATTTTGCGCAAGGCAAATATCCTACAGCGCACTTTGCAATATCAACAGCATTTATGTCGCTTGGAATGATGCTGCCAGGTATGATTTCAGGCAAAATTCAGGAGTGGCTGGGATATGAACATTTCTTCATTTGGGTAATGTTATGTACCATTATAACATTTGCGGTATCTTCTTTAATAAAAATTGACACTCAATTTGGCAAGAAATAGATTTTTTAGAGTATCTTTACCAAATATTTGATTTTTAGATAAATGATACTGATAGCAGATAGTGGTTCAACAAAGACCGATTGGGTTTTACACGACGGGAACGGCATTGTATTCAGAACCGGTACACAAGGCCTCAACCCCACCCAACAGAGCGCAGAGGATATATACAAGGTAATCAGCACCGAGTTAGACGGCAAGATTGCCCCCGATGCTCCCACGACAATATATTTCTATGGCGCCGGTTGCGCATACGAAATTGCGGATAATCGCATGAAGAAAGCCCTTGAGCAATATTTCGTTACAAGAGATATACATATACACAGCGACCTTCTTGCTGCGGCACGTGCCCTATGCGGACACGAAGAAGGCATCGCATGCATCCTTGGCACAGGTTCCAATTCATGTCTATTCGACGGTGAGAAGATTATTGACAACACACCATCATTGGGATATATTTTAGGTGATGAAGGCAGTGGAGCACATCTTGGTCGTCAACTTGTGAGCGACTGCATAAAAAAGCAGTTCTCAAACACCCTTCGCCAAAAGTTCCTTACTAGATATAACCTCGATGTGCCAACAATCCTTGAGAGAGTTTACCACACCCCACTTCCCAACCGTTGGTTAGCAAGCCTCACACCTTTCCTTTATGAAAATAAGGAAAACCCAGAGATACAGAGTTTGTTGAAACACTGCTTCACACAATTCTTCCAGCGCAACACCATGATATATCGTCGTTCATGGTTGCCAATTCATATCATAGGTGGCGTAGGAGTACATTTTGCAACAGAAATAAAGGAGACAGCCGAGAGCCTTGGTTTGTCGGTTGGAAACATTGTTGAAAGCCCAATGGCAGGACTCATAGAATATCACAAAACAAATTAAATTTTATATTATGAAAAAAGTACTAACATCAATTTTCGCATGTGCAATCGCCATAATGGCAATGTCATGCAACGATTATCTCAAAGCGCCTAAAGTAACCAAAGGCAACAATAACAAAATAGACACATTGTCTTATGTTATTGGCCAGAACATTGGTAACAGCATTGTTAACGGTATCATGCCACAGCTTAAAGCCGATTACAACACTATTGTAAAGAACCTCGAAAAGACAGCTCTTGGCAAAGACCAGGTAAAAGTTGAAGGTGTTACCATAAGCAAGGAGAACATTAACGAACTTGGCCAGCAGTATCTTGGTCCTGAAATCAACAAACGAGTAATGGCTGCAATGCAGGATTCTACCGGTATGACAGAGGTTTTTGCAGATGCAAAGGAGAAAGCCATTGCATCGGCAATCCTGGGTGCAAACATCGGTTTCGGTTTGTCAGAGTCTGGTATGCCATTTGAGACAACATGGATTTTGGCTGCTATCGAAGATATGCGTAACAACGAGAACAAGATAGAGCAGAATGATGCTGCAAACTTCATGCAGACCTACTACACCGTTACAATTCCAGAGCAGAGCAAGAAAGAATCTGAAGAGTGGCTTGCTGCTATGGCTAAGAAAAAAGGTGCAAAAGTAACAGAATCGGGTATCGTATATATTATTAGAGAAGCTGGCTGCGATTCTATCAAGGCTGTAAACGATGACGACAAGGTGAAGGTGCTCTACACCGGCAGAACATGCTATGGCAAGGTATTTGATTCAAACATATGGAACGATATGCCCAAACAGCGTCAAGAGATGTTGAAGGCTTATCGTCCTGATGACGCAGGCAAAGACAGCCCAATTGAATTCGGTTTGAACCAGGTTATCAAAGGTTGGACCGAAGGTATGAAGCTCATTGGCAAAGGCGGTAAGATTACCTTGTGGATACCTTCAGAACTTGCATACGGCGAGAGAGGCACAGGCCAGGATATAGGTCCTAACGCTGCGCTCCGTTTCGATATTGAGTTGCTCGAAGTAAACGGAAAATAATTAAACGGCATAAGAAAAGTAAGGTTCACATAAGAGTGTCCTTTTTCGGCGGTGAAATTCAATTCACCGCCGATTTTATTTATTTACAGCACATTAATAGCCGTGCCATGAAATGACTTTTCGTGCAAAAAAGCCGAATAAATTCTATTTTCACTCTTCTCATGTAGTCTTATTGTAGTCTGAATTAAGGACAAATAACACCAAAAGTTATCAACACTATAATGTTTGGCAACAATTAAACTGTTTAAGTACAAATTTGTAAAAAAGAATAAATTCTTCTATTTCAATATTGCATATTATCCTTTTTGCATTATCCTTACAACAGATACAGATATCAACAAAAAAGCCAACCATCAGGTTGGCTTTTTTGTTGATATAATCTTTTAATAAGAGATTTATTCGAATACCGGACGTATGTTACGGCCGCTATAGCGACGTGAGAAATCGCCCTTGGTATATTCTTCGCTATTGAACTGCAGATAGTAGGCACGGTTGCAGCTTTTCTTCAAGACTGAGCTTGACCAGTAATAACCACAAGATACCTTATTAAATATATTACCGTCGTTCTTATAACCGCCTGCAGGCAAGAAGATACTGTTTCCGTTAGGACCTGTTACCTGGTATCCCGAAACACCATTTACAGTTGTCCACTCCCACGTACATTTATTGCAAAGTTCTTGTTGCTCCTCGTATGTTGGTATGCGCCATGTAGCACCCCATTTCACATTAGCCACGTCATCTTCAGCACCAAGTGTCTTCTCTCCGTCAACAAGTCCAAAGCGTTCGTGGATGCAATACTTTGTTACTGTAGCATATACGTCATCATAGTACTTATATGTTTTCCAGCTATAATCGTCTTTCTCCTCTGTCTCACCCCATGCATAGTAACCACCTGCATTCTCAGGAGCATCGGCACCTACATTGCATGTCGCCCACTTCAAGCCGCTTGGCAATCCCAAATCGACATACTCATGACCATTCAATGTTCTTCTGAATTCAGCATACAACTTAACATTTTTGTTTACAGGGAATGTATATGTAAGTTCCTTGCTGACAGGAGTCTCTGCACCATCGGCAAACCATCCGTAAAGCTCAAAGCCTTTCTCGGGTGTTGCAGTAACTGTAACATCAGTGCCTGTGAATACAATCACTGAGTTATCCGATGTATTTGCAATAGCAGCCTTACCATTCTCGCTGTTGCTTATTGATACAACAGGACATGGGTTAAACTTGGCAACCAACGCAACATCCTCGGCCACAGCAAATGTATATGTAGCCTCTGTGCTTACAGCTGTTGTAGAGCCATCAACAAACCATCCAACAAATTCATAGTTCTTATCGGGAGTTGCAACAACTGTTGCCTCGGCATCTTTCAATACAACCATTGTATCGTCGGCTGAATCTGCAAAAGCAACCTTACCATTCTTAGGTGTGCTTATTGTAACTATTGGGCTTGGATAGAACTTAGCAACCAAAGTGATATTCTTTGAAGCAGTAAATGCATAGTTCACATCCTTGCATACCGGAGTCTCGGCATTACCCAAGAACCATCCCTCGAATTCACAATCAGCATCAGGAGCTGCGGTAACAGAGAGGCGAGTACCTGTAGGAACAATAACAGAACTATTTGAATAGCCATCAATAGACGCGTTACCATTCTCGCTGTTGCTAACCTTTACAACAGGGCTCTTGATAAATTTAGCCTCCAAAGATACTTTCTTTGATACATTAAATGTATAGTCGGCATCAGTACTCACTTTTTCACCATCGGCATACCACGCAATAAACTCGCAGTTAGCGTTGGGAACAGCCTTTACTGTAACCTGAGCGCCCGACTTCACTACCTTTGATTTCTCGTCAGAGTCAGCGAAAGCTACACTACCATTGGCATTGCTGCTTATTTCCACGACTGGTGATTTTGCAAATCGAGCAAGCAAAGAGATGCTTCTTTCTGCAACGAATGTGTAGTTGGCCTCTCTACTTACAGGAGTCTTTTCTTTACCCTCGAACCAACCCGAAAATTCACAACCCTCTTTAGGTGTTGCAATAATTCTTACGGTATCGCCCTGGTAAAAATCCATTGTTTTTTCTGTTGCACCATCAACATCAAATGCAGCACTACCGGAAATAGTATTTGTCAGAGAGACGCTGCAAACAGGTCTTTTTTCGCAACTCAAAAATGACAGCGAAAGAGCAACAACGAGCCCCAAAGAGATGAAAAATGTTCTTTTCATAGATATCTATTATTTTATTTATTATTCTCAACAGATAATCGTATGCAGTAGAGCATATCAGACTACACCACTACAACAGATACAAAAATAATAGTTCAAATTCAATTAAACAATATTTAAGGGATTTTTTGCTACGCAAACTTTAAAAGGATGCAAAAAGTCATTCGAAAAAGATATCAAAATAAGAGAAAATAGAACATACACAGCATAAAAAAGCAACAAGGAAGAGAGTTTTCTCTTCCTTGTTGCTTTGCAATTTCTATTTAGACAGACTTGCGCCTGACATTAGTTGCAATTACTTTTTCTTACCGTTGTATTCGTCAGAAACTGTAAGCTTTGCACGTCCTTTTGCACGACGAGCAGCCAATACGCGGCGGCCATTCTTTGTAGCCATTCTCTCACGGAAACCGTGCTTGTTTTTTCTCTTTCTGTTAGAGGGTTGGAATGTTCTTTTCATCGTCTTATATATTATATGTTTTTTGTTCCAAAAGTGCTTTATGCTATTCAGCGTGCAAAAATACTCTTTTTTTTTATAATGGCAAAAATTTACGAGAGTAATTTTCGAAGCCTTATAAAAATTATTTTCAAAAGCGGTGCTATTCAAGCAAAAAGCGCATAATTGCTCCCATCAGTTTCGCTCTTCCCTCTTCACAGGCAACAGCCTCAAATGGAAAAGCTGTCGACAACACACGATATGTACCCGAATATGCCACTCCAGCACTTTTTCTATTACCTTTATATATAAAGGAGACAAAAGCATCGTTTATAGGTACCAGCACATCGGAATATGGCACTGCGTAACATCTTTCATTAGCTCTGCGACATACAGGCAAATCCAAGCCCGAGCCCCATATTATATTCTCTGACGCATCGTACACCATACCGCCATAATCCAGACGTAATACATCACGCAAGAAATCCCTGTCACGCTCATCGGCATACATATCGCTTGCGATATAAGCACCACTCACAAAGAGTTTTCCGCCACCACGACAATATGCTCTTATCTTATTCTGCAATTTATGCGGGAATGTCTTATACAAGCCATTATATCCTATACCAACGCCACTTCCGCCCTGTTTTTCTACGCCAAGAATTAAATCGACCGCATCATAATCGTCCATATCAATATCACCCGCCATCACTGCATCACTGCTGCACGACACGAATCCTATTCCGTTCGCAGCCAAAGCCTTTCCATGAACCGATGGATAATCAAATGTATTGCCCGCAATAAGTTTTCCCTCCATCTCGCTACCACTCAACCCCAATCCTTCCTCATAACCTATATTTTCGCGAAGCAGATCGAGTTGATTGCCACAAAACTCAGGCGTGCGTATATATGCGACACCCGGATCTATATCCATATCAAAGCCAACCCTTTTCTCGGTAACTACAGAATGAGGCGCATCCAAGCGGTGAAAGCCATTCACAACAAGAACTCTCTTCGATGGTTTTGCCGGAACATAGAGCGACAACACCTCCGACGGCATACTACAACCACCGTCATTTAAGGCAACCACCTTGAAGCTATAAAGTTTATTCTTCTCTATAACAACATCGTAGTGTGGCTCTTTCACCACTACCCCATTATCAAAACCTCCATCATCAACTCTTGTATATACCACATACCCTTTCGCCTTTGCTGTAGGTTCAAGAGAATCATCAACAGGTGCCCAACGCAAATGTGCCGAAGTTCCGTCTTTGGACAGGCGTGTCGAAAAATTCCTCACAGGCAACGGTTGCACAATATATTTCTTGCCATGAACATAAGCCAGATGCTTCAGTAACGACTTATATACAGAGCGCGCCATCACGAACTTGAAATTAGGATTAAGCCCATATTGCAAATCGGCAAAGTTCTGATGCGACAACGACTCGAATATAACCGACGGCACACATGGAATACGCGATTCACTATAATTGCGGTCCAAAATACCACGCACCTGCCACTGCATTCCCAAGCTGCTATAGAGGTCATCTTGCAGGTTATGCAGCAGGTATGTAGCAAGGTCACGCGACATATAGCGCGAACATCCCGCAGCAAGAGTATCACACTCATATTCTGCAGTAACAACACCCAACGAACCAACTATTGAGTCACCCATGGAGTAGCCTGCATCGGAATGAAAAGAGAAAGAGAGCTCTATAGGAACATTAAGCCCCACAGTATCAGGATTATATACCGAACCACCCGACAGATAGTTAAGCGCATGCGAACGGGAATTTATATCATCGCGATAATCATTTTCGCCCTTGTAGGTTGAATACACCTCTACCGGGAAACCGCCCGTCTGCAAATTATATCGCGCACCCTCAAGATATCGGGGCACACCACTTGTCTGTGGCACAGAATCGCCGCGCGCCACATTACCCATACCACCGCCAAAGCGCACCGCATCGGCACTCACCACACCTTTATGCTCACTGACACTGCTTAATGTTACTCCCTGCAGCTTTTCGTCGGCATTGAAAAAATGTGTACCAAGATACACCCATGTACCGCCGCCCATCGTTTGGTTAACCTTGTATATTGTAGAGCCACCGGCATGTGTAACCGTGTAACAAGCATCGGGAATAGAGTTCTCATAAGTGCGATATGCAACATACACAGTATACTCTCCGTCGGCAGGAACCGAAATATTCCATGTTGCCGTAGCTTCGCTTCTACTACCCTTTGCCGTTGCTTCAATAATGCGCGACGTTCCCATAGCAAACGGATTGTCGCCATCGAAATAGATCTCTTTTGCAGGCGCATAGCCCACCGAATCCCTTTTCCAAACATTCTTTTTGCCATTCTGCTCGGAGTAACGCGCCTCACCACGGCATTTGTCATTATCGGCAATCACACTGTTTGGTTGCCAGTCGCGCTCACGCGAAGTATATATAAGGGCACCCGCATTCTCCAGCATTGGAACAAGAAAAGGCAACACTATCGATTGGGTGAATAAATCCTCTATCGTACAGAAGAGCGATGGACGTTGCCATTTCCACAGAGAGTCGGACACGGAATAGTATTTGCCATGGCTTTGCCCCACAGCAAGATGCCTGCCTTCGAGGCCATACTTCGCCCTGAACGGACGCGATTCGTTACATACCCATGGTTCCCTCACATACTCAATATCGCCCCAAAGACGCGATTCGTCGATACTCTTCTTGTTGCGATATATATTAGGTATGCATTTGTCTATAGGATTACCATTGCAAAGAACACGTATCTTGTACTTTTTATATTTCTTGGGCAGCAGGTTGCGTATATCGTCATACACGCGCTTCACCATATCGGGCGTAAATGGTTGCGCATAGAAAGCATCATTACAATATATCGTTATCTCCTGCGCTCTTCTATTGACAACGATATTATTTCTTCTACGGTCGAGATTGGCAAATTTCGTAACGCACCTGTCCGACGTATATTCATTGAAATACTCGGCTATCGAAAGGGCAACGGTTCTATCGAGCCTTTGCGCCGATAGAACCGCGATACACATTACAGCGGCTACAAAAACCGCCAATCGTTTTGACATAATTGTTATTCAGGCTTTGACAATGCTACTATTTCGTCATGCAAAGCCTTTGCATCGGCATTGAACGCGTCGCACAATGCATTGAAATATTTCTTTGCAGGCATACCCGGTTCCACATGATTTACACGAGCAATATATTCATTGTTCAAGCTAAATATTCTATTGAATAAAGAAACCCACGCTTCGGTTTCACCGTTTGCGTCGTAAGAAGCAAAGAATGCCTCGGTAGCCAAGTCATCAACAATAAATGTAATAACTTTCTTTAAATTCTTTCTACTTGCCATAATATTGTTTTATTTGAATTACATTTGTAAAGATATACATTCTGTGCAAAATAAACAACACCGCAACAAGAAAATAGATATATTTTAATGCTTCTACGATAAAAAAGATAAAAAGCTCTTTCAAATGTCACGAAAAATGGCGAAATTTGCCCAAAGAACATTATACACAATAAACACATATTCACTAACATGAAAATTAGCGCATTGCAGAAAGCAAGGGCTGCTTATCAGCCCAAACTTCCCCAGGCTCTTACCGGGACAGTTAAACTTTGTGAGGGTGCTGCAACCGAGTCGGTAGCAGACCAGGAGGCTATCAAGGCCATGTTCCCTAACACTTATGGCTTGCCCATCGTTACATTCGAGAAAGGTGGCGAAGCTCAGGAGTATCCAGCTATCAACGTTGGTGTTATCCTTTCAGGAGGTCAGGCTCCCGGCGGTCACAACGTTATCGCAGGTCTTTTCGATGGCGTAAAGAAGCTTAACCCAAACAGCCGTCTTTACGGTTTCCTCATGGGCCCCGGTGGTCTTGTTGATCACAAGCACATGGAGATTACAGCCGAGATTATGGACGAGTACCGCAACACAGGTGGTTTCGACATCATCGGTTCAGGCCGTACAAAGCTCGAGAAGACCGAGCAGTTCGACAAAGGTCTTGAGATTATCAAGCAGCTCGACATCAAGGCTCTTGTAATCATCGGTGGTGACGACTCTAACACCAACGCATGTGTACTTGCTGAGTACTATGCAGCAAAGAACACAGGTGTTCAGGTTATCGGTTGTCCAAAGACTATCGACGGCGACTTGAAGAACGCTTACATTGAGACATCATTCGGTTTCGACACAGCATGTAAGGTTTATTCAGAGGTTATCGGTAACATACAGCGCGACTGTAACTCAGCACAGAAATACTGGCACTTCATCAAGTTGATGGGACGTTCAGCATCACACATCGCTCTTGAGTGTGCATTGCAGACACAGCCTAACTACTGTATCATCTCGGAGGAGGTTGAGCAGAAGGCTCTTTCACTCGACAACATCGTTACCGCTATTGCACAGGCAGTTGCTGACCGCGCTGCAGCAGGCAACAACTTCGGTACAGTGCTTATCCCTGAGGGCTTGATAGAGTTCGTTCCAGCAATGAAGGCTCTTATCGCTGAGCTTAACGACCTTTTGGCAGTTAAGGGCGAGGAGTACGCAGCTGTTGCACCAGAGGAGCAGCGTCAGTACATCATCAATCAGCTCTCAAAAGAGAACGCCGAGGTTTACGCAAGCCTCCCTGCAGGTGTTGCTCGCCAGTTGACAATGGACCGCGACCCACACGGTAACGTACAGGTATCACTCATCGAAACAGAGAAGTTGTTGTCGGAGATGGTTGCAAACAAGCTCGCAGCATGGAAGGCAGAAGGCAAGTATGTTGGCAAGTTCAACGCACAGCACCACTTCTTCGGTTACGAGGGACGTTGCGCTGCTCCATCAAACTACGATGCCGACTACTGCTACGCTCTTGGTTACAACGCATCACAGCTTATCGCTGCCGGCAAGACAGGTTACATGTCATCGGTACGCAACACAACAGCTCCTGCTGCTGAATGGGTTGCAGGTGGTATCCCCATCACAATGATGATGAACATGGAGCGTCGTCATGGCGAGATGAAGCCTGTTATCCAGAAGGCTCTCGTTGACCTTAACGGTGCACCTTTCAAGACCTTTGCTGCAAACAGAGAGCAGTGGGCTAAGGAGACATGCTATGTATATCCAGGCCCAATCCAGTACTTTGGACCAACAGAGGTTTGCGACCAGACAACCAAGACTCTTGCTCTTGAGCAACAGAAGTAATTGGTTTTGATGGCTAAAGCTAAAAAAACTACAATAAAAGCAACCGGCGGACGGAAGAAAACCACTTCCGCCCGCCGTTCATCATCACGCAAGCGTGCTAAAGAGATGCCACACTGGCAATATATCCTGATAGCAATACTTGCGTCATCATGCGTTATGTTCATAGCCTACCATCTGCTGTTCAAGCAGATACTGTTCCGTTTCACCACATGCGACGGAATAAAAATTTATGAGACATGCATTCCTAAGGGATACGACATATATGGCCTTGACATATCCCACCATCAGGGTAAGATAAATTGGGAGAAGTTTGAGAGAGAAAACCCCAAAGAGAACCCCATACAATTCATCTATATGAAAGCCTGCGAAGGCAGCGACCACAAAGACACCCAGTTCGACACCAACTGGAAGAAAGCCAAAGAACACGGCTTCACACGAGGCGCATACCACTACTTCAGCCCACACTCAACAGGACTGGAACAGGCAACAATGTTCACAAAGACAGTAAAACTGGAAAAGGGCGACCTCGCACCGGTTATCGATGTAGAAGAGAAACCGGCCAACAAAGAATTGTTCCTGCAGGAACTCAAGATTTTCATTGCAAAAATAGAAGAACACTACGGCATAAAGCCTATCATATATTCGGGCAAGAAGTACAAAGCGCGTTACCTCAACGACAAATATTTTGAACGCTTCCCCACTTGGATTGCCCACTACTATGTTGACACGCTCGAAGTAAACCAGACATGGACATTCTGGCAATGTTCCGACCGTGGCCGCCTGCCCGGTATAAGTAGAAATGTTGACATAAACATCTTCAACGGCACACCCGAAACATTCGAAAATTTCAAGAAGAGATAAGGTAATAAGGATGACATAGACATTTGGAGCAACAGCTATATTGTTGCTGGAAGTAAAACCAAAAAGACACCCGGCAGGGTGTCTTTTTGGTTTTACTTCCATGTTTCATTCTCCCATATAACTTGCACTTGCACTCGAGTAACGGCGCCAAGCTTCAACCATTGAGACAAAATCGGTTGGCAGTTCCGAGTCGAAGAACATCATCTCGCCTGTAACAGGATGCACAAAGCCCAAAGTCTTTGCGTGAAGAGCCTGACGCGGACATAGCTTGAAACAGTTACGCACAAATTGGCTGTACTTACTGAAGTTTGTACCTTTTAATATCTCATCGCCGCCATACACATCATCATTGAACAGTATGTGACCGATATGCTTCATATGCACTCTTATCTGGTGCGTACGTCCCGTTTCAAGATTACATTCCACCAAAGATACATAACTCAAGCGTTCAAGCACTTTATAATGCGTTACCGCATGCTTGCCTATAGAGTCATCGGGCGACACACACATCTGCAACCTGTTGCGTGGGTTACGTGTGATGTTTCCGACGACAGTACCTGTATCTTCTTTTATATTACCCCACACCACCGCGTTATATGTTCGTTTGGTGGTTTTGTTAAAAAATTGCAATCCAAGATGCGCTTTGGCAAAGGCTGTCTTTGCAACAACAATGAGACCCGAGGTGTTCTTATCTATTCTGTGCACCAAGCCCACCTGGGGATCGTTAGGATCAAAATCCGGATCGTCTTTAAGATGCCACGCAACAGCATTGATGAGCGTGCCATGAGTATTTCCGCAGCCCGGATGCACTACCAGGCCTGCAGGTTTGTTGATTACCATCAGAGCATCGTCTTCATACACCACATCGAGAGGTATATCCTCGGGAACGATAGTATTGTCATAGGCTGGAGTGTTATATGTTATAACAACCTCTTCGAGCGGCTTAACTTTGTAGTTGCTCTTTACAACTTTACCGTTTACCTTTATGGCACCCGCATCGGCAGCCTGCTGTATCTTGTTGCGTGATGTATTGGCAAGATGGTCGATTAGAAATTTGTCGATACGCACAGGCGACTGCCCCTTATCGACTGTTATATGCACCTCACGAAAAAGCGACTCCTCTGCTTCGAGCCCCTCATCGATGTCCAAATCCTCTATGCTGTCGAACTCTCTCATCGGTTATTCAAAATAATCCTCGTCAATTACCGACTCCTTACGCGCAGGCCTGTTGCCGTTACCCACAACAAGAACAAGGTTCGAGCCACGAGCAACACTCTCGCCATTATAGAGTTCCTTACCATTACATAGTACCGAATATACCCAGTCCTTTTCGCCATCCTGCTGCAGGATACCCGAAACAACAAAGCCCGATGCCTTCAGGCGTGCCTCGGCTTCGCGCAGCGAGCAGTTATCAGTAACGCTCGGCAACGTAACCATTGGTTTGTTAAGAGAATTCATCACAAGCATAATCTTGCGTCCCTCCTTAACAAGAGCATTTGCCACAGGACGTTGCTCTACCACCTCATTCTCTGCAGCCCCTTTCTTATATTTGTAATCAACAATTTCAAGGTCGAGGTTTTGGCTACGCAACAACTCCTTTGCTTCATCGAGTTGCATGCCACAAATATCGGGCACACGGCAAGCCTCGCCATGGTTGGTATAACTGTCGAGCCAAGCAAGAACAATCGTTGGAACAATCACCACCACAGCCAACATGGCAAGCAGATTTATAACCACCACCTTCAATGTTCTTTTCTTGCTCTTCTTACTATTTTTCTTTTGTGAACCGGCTTTTTTCATATTATATCGCTTATGTGGCAAAGTTAATTCATTTTCACCTATTTTATGCCACATAATAAAAAAATCTGCACCGCTTCGAATGAAATGGTGCAGATTTAAGTCTGTTTATGTTTAATCAACTTTTATCTCTACACTCTTTTCGCCAATTTTTACTATAGCAATAGGGCCTTTTGAAAACCCAATCTCAAGAATTGCATTACCTTTTTCGATAGTCGTTTCATCTATGATGATACAACAAGACATTATAGTTATATATAGGTTTAGACACCTTTAATTATATATTTATAACACTATCATATCGTGTTGTGACGAATGCGGTACAAGGTGGCAAGCGATATCCCATATTTCTTACAAATATCCGACTTTTTCATGTTACTGTGGTAGTAAACGCCCACAATCTCCAGACGAAGAGAAGTACTAATTGTTCGTGACATAACTTTTTTTGTTGTGTCAACTTATTTAGTACATGTCACTCTTGATGCGTGGGGCGGGATGCCTCCTGCCTCTTCTCTCATCCTGTAATCTCGTTTTATGAAAACTCACCTGCCCGAAACAGCGTGAAATGGCTCGATTCCCTTGCAAAACTGTACCATTTCTCCCGATTTCGCCTCTTTCGGCACATAATTACGGTAAAGGAAAGTTAAAGTATGTTAATAATGGGGGGGGTAGAAAGTTATTTATATATTTGAAACGTGGGAATGGAAGCTACAGATGTGGGGAGTTTGGTGATAGTTCTTTAGTTTAGTCTTGCAGAATCATTTCTCCGACTTTCAAAACGATAAAAAACAGAGAAAACAAACATATTACTAACAACAAAAAATTAGAGAGTATGAAAAAACATTTACTATTTATTTTTACTGCATTGTTGCCCCTGTTGGCAAGTGCACAGACAGTAGAGATTGAGGGTATCTGGTATGTACTGACCGCAGGAACTGGTCAAGCCGAGGTAACACGCAATCCTGACGGAACCACAAAGTATACAGGTGAAGTCACAATCCCTCCTACTGTAACAATGGATGAGGTGGAGTATAGCGTGACGAGTATTGGACAGAATGCTTTCCGTGAATGTAGTGAACTTAATGCTGTAAACCTCCCCAACAGCTTGACAAGCATTGGTAATTATGCTTTTTATCAAAGTGGCGAGCTTACTGCCATTTCCGTTCCTGAAAATGTATCAAGTATTGGTACATCTGCTTTCAATGGATGTACAAAGCTCGCATCTGTCACCCTTCCGGAAAGTATGGAAAGTATCGGAGCTTATGCCTTTCGTGATTGTGCCCTTACCTCTATCGTTATCCCCGAGGGCATAACAAGTATTGGAGACCAAACATTCTACGGTTGCGATATTCTTGCCTCTATCACAATTCCTGCGAGTGTGACAAGTTTTGGAAGCGGTGCTTTCAAATTTTGTGAGTCGCTTACAGATGTTTATATCAGTAGCGTAGAGGCTTGGTGTAATATCTCTGTAGGTTTTAGGGACGATACCCCACTTCAATATGCTACTAACCTTTATTTGAATGGCACTCTTGTAACAGAACTCACTATCCCCGGTACAGTGACAGCCGTAAAAGATTACGCTTTTTATGAGCTAAATGGTATTACTTCTGTGATTCTTTCTGAAGGAGTGACGGGTGTTGGGCAGTATGCTTTCAGAGATTGTGGCAATCTTGAAACTCTCACTCTTCCTACAAGTGTGGAAAGTATTGAAAATAATGCTTTTAATGGTTGTGCAAAACTTACTTCTATTACTTGCAAGGCGACTACTCCTCCTACTTGTGGTGGTAGCAATACATTCGTTTTTGTGAACAAGTCTATTCCCGTGTATGTGCCCGCAAGCGCAGTAGAGGCCTATCAGGCAGCGGAAATATGGATGGACTTTACCAACATTCAGGCAATGCCCGAGGTGACTGTAACAGGTATTACACTTGACCAAACCACAGCCACCCTCACCGAAGGTGAAACGCTTGCACTCACCGCTACTGTAGCTCCTGATGATGCTACCGACAAGACTGTTGCATGGAGCACATCAAATGCCGAAGTGGCTACCGTAGATGAGAATGGTGTCGTTACAGCAGTAGCCGAAGGTACTGCCACCATCACCGCTACCGCCAGTGGCAAAGAAGCTACTTGCGTAGTAACTGTGCAAGCAGGGGAAGCCACCACTGGCATCGAACAGGTCGAGGCTCAAGGCTCAACAGTTGTCTACGATCTCATGGGTCGCCGCGTAGAGAAGGCCGAGAAGGGCATCTACATCGTGAACGGCCATAAAGTTGTGATTAAGTGATAAGGTAATGTGCAAAAAGAAGAGATGCGGATTCACGTGGGTGGGTCCGCATTTCTCTTTTCCTGTTCCTGAAGAGGGCGTTCCTACTTCCGGGTGTAGTCGATGAAGGTGTATGCCTGCGCCACTTCCGCGACGAGATGCACCTCACACGCGGCATGTGGGAGGCCATGGTAGCCCAAGGCTACAAGGAGAATACCAAGACGCTCACCCGAGTGCAGGTGAGATGGTCGAGGTCGTCACCACCTTCGGTATAAACCGTCACATTTTCACCATCGAGTGTAACTATGCGAGTAAACTCTTTCTATGTCGATGCATTTTTATAACTATCGATAGCCTTATTTTAGCAACACAATAGTTAAAGGATATAATTGACGAGAAAAATACCTTTATTTTCATTTTATTTATATTATCTTCGCAGAATAATTTATGTAAATTATTATCTGTATATATGAAAAAGTTTTCCACACTCGCACTTATTGTGTTTACAATATTTTCGGCACAGGCCCAGTTAACCGAGACTGCCGGTAAAAACATCGAAGTAAACAACATACAAGCCATACCTGTCAAGAACGGTAAGGTTACATTCGAAGAGACAATTCATGCACAGGGTTACACCGCCGAGCAGGTAAAGAGTGTCATCGACGCGTGGCTGAAGGAACGTTTTGTAAAGCCAACAATTATTTCGGCAAAACATATAAACAGTGGCAACCCATACACAGCAATACTCAAAGGCGAAGAGTATATCGTTTTCAAGAACAAACCATTGGTGCTTGAGCGAGCGAGAATATATTACTATCTAACACTCACAGCCAACGACGGCAGCTGCACATTCAACATGTCGCGCATAACATACTGGTATGACGACGAAGACGAGAATGGCGGTTTAAAGATGATTGCCGAAGAGTGGATAACCGACGAAAATGCAATAAACAAAAAGGGCAAGCTAAAGAAATTTGAAGGTAAATTCCGCAACAAGACTATTGAACTAAAAGATTTTTTGATCAACGACCTCACAAACAGACTTAACAGAAAATGAGAACCATTGATAAAATAAGATTCATACTGAATACACTGTTCCTTGCATCAACAGCGGCAACAATCATAATGTATGTTGCCGACATCAAGAGTTTCTTCTATGTAGGCATTGCTGCTTTAACATTCAAGGTCTTTGAATTCATTCTACGCTTTGTAAATTAAGGTGCCATACGTCAATGATTAAAAGAATTGTTACACTGCTCTTTTGTTTGATACCTGTCACATTTATGGGACAGGTGTTTGAACAGCATCAGCACGAGGAGAGCAGTGGAGCAGGCCTTGGCAACGGTGAGATATTCAGCCCATTCAGAAACAACCCTACCGACTCTACAAAAAGCCACCTGAAAGTGCCGATGGATATACGGCAGTGGCATGTCGATGAATTCAACGGCAACATAATTCCCGTGAATGCCGACACACTGCAGTTCATGTTCCAGAACTGGCACCTTACCGAGGGTATGAACGGGGAGTACAATTTCCTTGGCAATATGGGTACCCCCCGGCAGAGCCGAATATTCTTCAACCGCCCCACGACAACTAAGTTCGATTTTCTGCAACCATACGATTACTTCTACAAGCGTCCCAATGAGTTCTTCTTCGTTGACACCAAATCGCCCTACACTAACCTGAGCTACCACTCGTCGGGCAACCGACAAACAGGCGACGACCGTGTAAGAGCCTATTTCTCTACAAACGCAGGCAAGCACTTTGGCATCGGCTTTCTGTTCGATTATCTGTATGCACGAGGACGTTATGACAAGCAAGCTACATCACTCGTAAACTTCTCACTCTTCTCGTTCTTCAAGAACGACCACTACGACTACAACCTGCTTGCATCGCACTATCGCATGAAACAGGCCGAGAACGGCGGTATAACCGACGACCGATATATCACACGCCCCGAAGAGACCGACGGCATGAACAGCAACTTCACTTCAAACGATATCCCGGTGAACCTATACGCAGCGTGGAACAGAAACGGCATATACGATGTCTTTTTCACACATGGCTACAACATGGGATTCTACCGCGACAAGTTGGTTGCCGACAGCAATGGCGTTGTAAAAGATTCTACAGAAACCGAATTTGTACGCGTGGCACGAATAACACACGTTGCCGATGTGGAACACCATGAACATGAGTTCATTAACCACATGAAAATGGCGAACTACTATGCCGACAGCTTCCTGCCATACGATTCAACAAATCTGACGACAAGCCTAAAGGTCAGAAACCGCCTTGCACTGTCGCTATGCGAGGGATTCAGCAGATACGCATTCGCCGACATCACAGCCTTTGCAGAATACACATACGACAGATATACTCTACCCGACACCACAGCAAAAGGCAAGGAGTTCATAAAGAACTACAACGAACATATCCTGTCGGTCGGTGGTTCTATATCAAGCACAAGAGGCAAGCACTTTAGATACAATGTCAACGGTATAACATCACTTATAGGTGAGGAACTGGGTACATTCTCTATCGACGGCGGGGTACAGTTCAACTTCAAGCTATGGAAACGCGACATGCTGTTGAAAGCAAACGCATTCATCAAGAACAACCGCCCATCGTTCTACTACCGCCACTACCATTCCGAACATTTCTGGTGGGACAACGACCTGAACAAAGAGTTCAAGACACGCATAGAGGGCACATTTGAGATTCCTTCGTGGAGAACCAAGCTATGCGCCGGAATAGAGAACATTAAAAACTATACATACATTGCCAACGAGTCAAAGGCTTCAGGTGCTGCAGGCCGCTATCTGTGGAGACTTAAGGTAAAGCAGGACAACGCCAACATACAGGTGTTCTCGGCATCACTCAAGCAGGATTTCAAACTGGGAATATTCAACCTGAACACAGAGGTTACATACCAGCACAGCAGCAACAACGACATATTGCCTTTGCCTATGATAAACGCATATGCCAATATGTTCCTGAAGTTCACGATAGCCAAGGTGCTGCATACCGAGATTGGAGCCGATGCACGATATTTCACAAAGTATTATGCTCCCGACTATTCACCGGCACTTGGCCAGTATGTACAGCAGAACCAGGCCAACAAAATTGCCATAGGTAACTATCCAATGGCAACAGTGTATGCCAACTTTTTGCTGAAACAGGCACGTTTCTATGTAAAATATTACCATGTTAACACAGGGCTTGGCAACAGGGAATATTTCCTTGCGCCACACTACCCTATGAGCCCTGCAATATTCTGCTTTGGAATTTCATGGAATTTCTTTAACTAAAAGTATTGACGCTATGATAAAATGGGGATTCATTGGTTGCGGCGAAGCCACCGAAAAAAAAAGCGGACCGGCCTTTCCGTTAGTGAAAGGTTCTGAAGTTGTTGCCGTAATGGGACGCGACAAAGAGCGAACAAGGGACTATGCCAAACGCCATAACATATCGCACTGGTACACCGACGCACAGGCTCTCATAGACGACCCGGCGGTGAATGCCATATACATAGCCACTCCGCCCTCTTCACATGCCACATATGCCATAATGGCTATGAAAGCCGGTAAACCTGTATATGTAGAAAAACCTCTTGCTGCAAGCTACGAAGACTGCACACGCATAAACCGCATATCACGCGAGACCGGAGTACCCTGCTTTGTAGCATATTATAGACGCTACCTTCCCTACTTTGTTAAGGTAAAAGAGCTGTTACCACAGATAGGCAATGTACTTAACGTGCAGATACGTTTTGCCGTTCCTCCACGCGATCTCGATTACAACCGCGATAACCTGCCCTGGCGCGTACAGCCCGACATTGCAGGCGGCGGATATTTCTATGACCTTGCGCCACACCAGATAGACCTGCTGCAGGATATGTTCGGATGCATACTGCACGCCGAAGGATATGCCACAAACAGAGGTGGGCTATACAAGGTCGAGGACACGGTGAGCGCGTGCTTTAAGTTCGACTCGGGCATCCCAGGCTCGGGCTCATGGTGCTTTGTTTCGGACGAGTCGTCAAAAGAGGACCATATAGAAATTTTCGGCAGCAAGGGAAGCATCAAGTTTTCGGTATTCACGTTCGAACCCATCGAACTGCGTAACTCCGAAGGTACAAAGCATTTCAACATACCCAACCCGCCGTACGTTCAACTGCCGCTTATCAGGAACATTGTAGAACACCTGCAGGGCAAAGGCACATGCAAATGCGACAGCATAAGTGCAACACCAACAAACTGGGTTCTCGACAAGGTTTTGGGAAAAATCCTATAATGCAATGAAGAGGGAACGGGCTAAAACATCAATGACAATGAAAAAGAGAATAATTCTTCTCCTTTTATTGTTCTGCATACCGTCCCTATCAAAAGGAACCGGGACATTTGATGCCGACAGCCTGCAAGAAAGAGAGATACCCACCACAAAGAGAGAAAACATATTCCATAGGACCGTAAATTTCATTGAAAGACTATTGGAGCAAGACACATTCTATGTCGAGCCAAACAGATACAACCTGTCGGTGATGCCGCAATACACCTATGGCTACGAATATTACCGTTTCTCTGCACAAAACAAAGAGCAGAACATTGTTATAAGCCCATCATCGAACAATAAGCTTGGAGTAAGCTTCGGCTGGAGATGGATTTTTGTTGGATATAGCTTTGCTTTGAACAATGTGCAGCCCGAGATAGACATGGATCTTAACCTTTACTGTTCAAGGGCAGGAATTGAGTTCTTCTACCGTAAGCGAAGCGACGGTTTCAAGATACGCAGCCTTAAAGGATTCTACGAAAACGACATACCGCTGACAAACTACAACAAGGAGTTTAATGGACTAAGCACATCTCAAGTGGGAGCAAACGTATTCTACATCTTCAACAGCAAGAAGTTCTCGTTCCCGGCAGCGTACAGCCAATCGACAAACCAGCGCAAGAGTGCCGGTTCGCTCATCCTGGGATTAAGTTACAATGAACAACTGTTTATGTTCGACCATACAACAATTGACTCCAAGATTGAAAGTCAGATGCTTCCCGAACTTAAATTCAAGAAGATTGACTATATGGACCTAAGCATAAACTTCGGTTATAGCTACAACTGGGTTTTTGCTAAAAATTTTCTTGCAAATATCTCATCATCGCCTGCCATAGGCTACAAGAGCACCTCTCTGAAATCATTAACAAGCAGCAACACCGAATTTATTTCAAGTATAAATTTCGACCTTGTTTCGCGCCTTGCACTGGTATATAACAACGGAAGATACTATGCCGGTGCATCGTTTGTATCACACACATATTCATATTCCAATCCTTCGCTCTCCATCATTAACGGCTTTGGATATTTAAAGATATATGCAGGTTTCAACTTCTGGCGCAGGAAATAAACTTCAATGTTTTTAACATACATATGCCCCCTAAAAGTTTTGTCTAACTTTTAGGGGGCATATTACTTACAGAACTGATTTCTTATCAAAAGCAGAAGCCAATACCTGCTACTATAGAATGTCCAACAGTTTCTACTTTCGTTACCGGAGTTTGATAACCATCATCATAGAGATAAAAATCGGAATTCTGCATCTGGCACATATATGCAACATCAAAATACCAGAAATCACCTGTATAGCCGGCGCCCAAAGTAAAGATATTCTTTGAGAAATTGTTCATATACTCGGTTGACGTCTCGCTTATTGTTGTATTGTCTATACACTTGTAAGCATCGGTTCTAAAAGGCGAAGATATATAGTTATATCCTGCACGAAGAGCATATTTACCCAACATATATTCCGCTCCAAGACGCACTGTGTGCTGAGCCTTAAGGTTATTGTCTATCTCAACATTCTGAGCTACATCTATATCATTTCCACCTGTAAACGACGTAGCTGCTGCATTGGCAAACTCATATTCGGCATTCAATGCCAATGAACGGCCAAAGGTGTATGACACAGCAGCACCCAAACGCCAAGGTGTTTTCAGATTATAAGCGGTATATAAATCATCGCCATAAAGCTCCTTGTTTTGAGTCTTTGCCACGTTACCAAAAGGACCTACCATTGTAGCCGAAGTACAATCAACCAGCCTGTAGAACACCGGAGTATGAGCAAATACGCCTATCCTAAAAGGCATTAAATTCTCAAAAGGACGGAATATTGCACCAATCTTGAAATCATATCCTGTACCGGTAACTCTATAATCATTGCTCAAGGAATAGATTTCTCCTATCTCATCGTCTTCGTAATAATATGTATATCGTGAATAGTCTATACTATGAACTCCCAAAGTTGCACCAATATAAACCATATCGTTAATATTGACAGAAATATTCATATCAAAGATATCCTGACTACCTCGAACTTCGCTATAATAGCCCAATGTTGTTGGATTGTAAATAAGTGTACCGTCAGGATTGGTAAGGAAGTTGCCATCTTTGTCATTTATTCCTGCATCAGAAGCAAGCATTGTAAGCCAATCGTACTGAAATTCTCCATACATCTCGGAAGTAATGTTTCCCGGTGTGAAAGAATTTTGTCTATACAGATAATCCATAACATATTGCTGTGAATATCCGCCGGCAGCACCATTCATACCGAAATTATTGCGCATTGCGAGCTTGCGGCGGAAATTACCACCAAAATTTACATATTTGACAAGGGACTCATCGGTTTCGCATGCTATGAGAAAACCCATATTGCTTAAATTGATACCATTATAACTTTCCGAAACAGATTTGTTACCGAACTTGGAGTTGTTTTTTACGATATCATACACTCCTGTGATATTAAAATCGGAAGAACGATACACTGCAGCTCCTGCAGGGTTTGTTCCCATCACCGACAAGTCACCACCAAGTGCGCCCATAGAACCGCCCATAGAGACAAAGCGTGCTGTACCCGATGGGTCGTTCTCGAGCAGACTTGTTATGTTGTACATATTCTGTGATGTTGCCATCAATGGTAAAACAGAGAATATTATATATATCAATCGTTTCATAAACATTGTGTTTTTCATATTAGACCAATTGTGAAGAATATATTTTCACAAGTTTCAACGGCGTGAACCGCCACGTGAAACAGAACCACCTCTTGCAACTCCTGACATTGAACTTCCGCCCGATGATGAGCTACGCTGACGCGAAACGCTTGTACTGCTTGGACGATTGTACTCCCCCGAAGAAGAGCTGCTGCTACGATAGGAGCTTCTGCTACTGTTCGATGAAGAAGAAGTACGTGATGAACGCACACTATTTGCACTATTCCTTGTTTGTGTACTATTGACCTTATCGTTCTTGCTACCGGTAGCAGGCACCGATGTTCGGCGTGGCTGTTGGGTACGCACTCCTCCACTTTGGTTCACTTTACCACCATTCGTTACGCGCTGTGGCTGTTGACGACGTACCGTAGTTGTCTCACCATTATTATTACGGGCTGGTGCGTTTACACGATGACCCGAGGCTGCAGGCCTAACGCGGTTAGATGTTTGTCCGCTTTGACGGTTAACAACCGAAGTTTCGCCACGCGCAGGTCTTGCAGTGTTATTGTTTCTCCTTACGCCATTGGAAGCGGTATTCGTGTTACGAACCTCTTTTCGCACAGGAACATTGGTATGTACCTTATGTGCCGGGCGCCATGAATTATTATTTATATAAGGTGGACGAAAACCGCCATGTATGTGATGATGGCAATTCCAATGATATGAGGGATAGTGGTGATGATACCTCCATGGATCGTACCAAGATGTATGATACCATGAGTTCCAGCCCCACCAATTGTTGTAGGTTGGATATATATCAATATAGTATCCGTTGTCGTACAGCAACCAGTCGTTATATGTATTGTGGTACATCAAATCCCAATACAGAGGACTTCCAAGACAACTGTTTGTATTACGGAAACGTACAATACGTGTTGAATAACGGAAATCATCCTCGTCGTAAACATAAGAGTCATCGGCATAATTCTCTTCCACATACTCGTCTTCATAACACGGATCTTCATCTTCAAGAATCACAATTGTTTCAGCCTTTTTGGGAATGAAGTAGATATCGTTACGCTGAGCAACCGATACCAGCGGATAGGCCATAACAAGCAACAATACTAACTTTCTCATATTCATATCTAATTTAATTTATCTGCATATTTTTACGCTACGAAGATAGTAACAAAGAAATGCAAAAAACAGGGAAAAACCCTACTATAGTAAAGGATTTTCCCTATTTAATAATTTTGACAGTTCTCACTGCCCCGTCAAGCAAATATTACTTGTTCTCGGGACGCAACTGACGTACAACCGCGCCAGCCTGCCACATCTCGCTCTCGCGCAAAGCCTTCAACTCCTCGTTGAGCTTCTCGCGATAGTCGGGCTGAGAGTTAGAGTCAATAGATCTCTGAGCCTCCTCACCACACTTAACAGACTCGTACAACTTGTACATAACAGGCTTGATAGCATCGTGGAATGGAGTCATCCAATCGAGTGCACCGCGCTGAGCTGTTGTTGAGCAGTTTGCATACATCCAGTCCATACCCTTAGCTGCGAACAATGGCATAAGCGACTGTGTAAGTTCCTCTACTGTCTCGTTAAATGCCTCTGATGGAGTGTGTCCGTTCTCGCGAAGAACCTCATACTGAGCAAGCAACAGGCCCTGTACAGCACCCATAAGTGAACCACGCTCACCTGTGAGGTCAGAAACAGCCTCACGCTCGAATGTTGTCTCGAACATATAACCTGAACCGATACCGATACCGAAAGCCAATACACGGTCGAGAGCCTTACCTGTAGCATCCTGATGGATAGCATAAGAAGCATTCAAGCCACGTCCCTCAACGAACATTGTACGCAATGAAGTACCTGAACCCTTAGGAGCTACCATTATTACGTCAACATCAGCAGGAGGAACAATACCTGTTCTGTCGCTCCAGTTAATACCGAAACCGTGTGAGAAATAGAGAGCCTTACCAGGTGTGAGGAACTCCTTAACCTTAGGCCATACTGCAATCTGTGCTGCGTCTGAAAGCAACATACAAACGATTGTACCACGCTTAGCTGCCTCTTCGAGTGAGAAGAGAGTCTCACCTGGAACCCAACCGTCGCTAACAGCCTTGTCGTATGTAGCACCCTCGCGCTGACCAACGATTACATTGAAACCATTGTCGCGCAAGTTGCATGCCTGACCAGGACCCTGAACGCCATAGCCAAGAACTGCAATAACCTCATCTTTCATAATTTCACGAGCTTTCTCAAGAGAAAACTCCTGTGAAGTAACAACCTTTTCTATTACTCCACCAAAATTCAATTCTGCCATAATTACTTAATTATTTTTAGTTGGTTTTCTTTTATAGTCTTCATTAAACAGCAGTTCTGTAAGGTTCTCGATAGAATCGCGAGGAACGGCAACGCGTCCCGACTTCACGAACTGCAACATACACTGCTGTGCCACGAACTCGTTGTATAACTCAAGGATAACATCGGTTGAGCCCGTTTTTTCAACAACTGTATAGTTTGAATTCATCTCTATCACATGTACACCATTGTGACGAATGAGCTTAGAGATTTTTGGGTTCTCCATAATCTGAGGTGTCGATAGCTTGTAGAGAGCTACCTCCTGAAAGAAAATCTCCTTATCGACATAATAGTCGGCTTTGAGAACATCGACTTTCTTCTCAATTCGTTTGGTTACCTTCTGAATGGAATCCTCTTCGCCCCAGAGAGATATTGTATAACGGTGAACACCCTCTACCGATGATGATGATGCAGTAATTGTATCAATATTCATCATTCGGCGAGTAAACTCCGCAGTAACCTGATTCAACATACCGGCAATATTTTCGGTATATATGATAATTGTATATAACTTTTTCTCCATAGCAACTTATTCAAAAATCATTTCACTTACAGTAGCTCCCGGAGGTGTCATAGGCATCACGTTCGCCTCTTCCTTTATAGCCACATGAAGAAGGTAAGGGCCAGGAGTAGAAAGCATCTCGCGTATGGCATCGTCGAGCTCCTCGCGCTCTATCACAAGACGAGAAGGTATTCCGTAGCCCTTTGCAATCAACGAATATTCGGGGTTGAGCATCGGAGTCCAAGAGTAGCGATGATCGAAGAATAGCTCCTGCCATTGACGCACATTGCCAAGATAGTTGTTGTTCAGCAATATCATCTTAACACCTGTACCCTGCTCCATAATTGTTCCAAGCTCCTGGATGTTCATCTGGAAACCGCCATCACCTGTAAAAAGACATACAGTGCGCTCGGGCATAGCCATCTTTGCACCTATGGCAGCTGGCAAACCATATCCCATTGTACCAAGACCACCCGATGTAAGAATACTGCGTGGGAGTGTATATTTGAAGTAACGCGATGACATCATCTGGTTCTGACCAACATCGGTTACCAATATTGCACTGTTGTTTGAGGCTTCGCTGACCTTACGAGCAACTTCACCCATAAGCAATGGACCACCGTCGGGGTGCAAAGCCTTTGCACCGACCTTTTCATACTCTATGGCATTCAACTCGGCAAAGCTCTCAATCCACTTGCTGTGGTCGCGTTCCTCAACAAGTTCTGTAAGCATAGGAAGCACCTCCTTGCAGTCACCTACAATAGGAACATCAACAGTTACGTTCTTGTTTATCTCGGCATGGTCGATATCTATATGTACTACCTTTGCCTGTTTTGCGTATGTAGCCACATTACCTGTAACACGGTCGCTGAAACGCATACCCACGGCAATAAGCAAGTCGCATTGGTTGGTATTGTAGTTTGGTCCGTAGTTACCATGCATACCAAGCATACCGGTACACAACGGATGGTCGCTCGGGAATGCCGAAAGACCAAGGAGTGTTTTTCCTATAGGTATGTTTGCCTTCTCGGCAAAAGCCTTCAACTCCTCGTGCGCCTCGCCCAGTTCAATACCCTGGCCAACAATCATGAAAGGACGTTCTGCCTTGTTTATTAGTGCGGCAGCCTCCTCAACAGCCTTGCGGCAAGGAGTTGGGTAAGGGATATAGCTTCGCACTGAATCGACCTGCACAGGCTCGAATTCGGTCATTGCTGTCTGCGCGTTCTTTGTAAAGTCAAGAACTACAGGACCGGGACGACCTGTTTTTGCTATATAGAAAGCACGCGCTACAGCCCACGCCACATCTTCGGGACGGCGTATCTGATAACTCCATTTTGTGATTGGCTGTGTAATACCTACAAAGTCAATCTCCTGAAAGGCATCGGTACCAAGCACAGCACATCCCACCTGACCGGCAATAACCACAACTGGTGTACTATCGAGCATAGCATCACTGATACCAGTCAATGTATTTGTTGCACCCGGACCACTGGTAACGATTGTAACACCAACCTTACCCGAACTGCGCGCATAGCCCTGTGCAGCATGTACTGCACCCTGCTCGTGACGCACAAGTACCTGACGGAAGTCGGTACGATGGTCGTACATGGCATCGAAAACAGGCATGATAGAGCCACCGGGATAACCGAAGACAGTATCAACACCTTCATTTATAAGAGAGCGCATCAACGCCTCTCCACCTGAAATAATCTCTTTACTCATAAAATCAATCAATAATTCTTACGCCTCCCTTATCGGCTGAACTAACCATATTGGCATACGCCTTGAGGCTCTTTGAAATAACGCGGTCACGTGTCATTGGGAACATCTCGCGAGCTGCGAGTTCCTCATCAGTGAGTCTTACATTGATTGAACGTGCCGGGATATCGATATCAATAATATCGCCGTCACGCAACTTTCCAATATTACCACCTGCGGCTGCTTCGGGAGATATATGTCCTATACTCAAACCCGATGTGCCGCCACTGAATCGTCCGTCAGTGATTAAGGCACACTCTTTGCCCAAATGACGCGACTTAATGTATGATGTGGGATAAAGCATCTCCTGCATACCCGGACCACCCTTTGGACCTTCGTATATGATAACAACAACATCACCGGCCTGTACAGCACCACCAAGGATACCTTCAACAGCAGCTTCCTGCGAGTCGAACACTTTTGCCTTTCCGCTGAACTTCCAGATGCTCTCGTCAACACCGGCAGTCTTTACTACACATCCGTCCTTTGCTATGTTTCCGAACAAAATTGCCAGACCACCATCCTTTGTATAGGCATTCTCAAGTGAGCGAATGCAACCGTTCTCGCGGTCGTCGTCAAGTGTCTCGTACTGGCAGTTCTGTGAACCCATCACATTACTGAACACATTTGCCGGAGCAGTACCATATACACGCTTCGCCTCGGCCTCAACAGCCTCACCTGTTATGCTATATTTTGCAATATCCTCGGCAAGTGTAGCACCGGTAACACGTTTTACTGTTGTATCGAGCAGGCCACCCTTTGCCAATTCGCCAAGGATGCCAAGGATACCACCGGCACGTCCACAATCCTGAACACTATATTTAGGACCATTGGGAGCCAACTTGCAAAGACAAGGTACTCTACGGCTTAGCGCGTCGATATCTTCCATCTTGAAGTCAACGCCAGCCTCCTGAGCTACAGCCAACAGGTGAAGAATTGTATTTGTTGAACCACCCATAGCGATATCCAATGTCATTGCATTCATAAATGCCGCACGTGTGGCAATGCTGCGTGGCAGAACACTCTCGTCGCCCTCGCCATAATATTTCATAGCATTCTCCACAATGTGCTTTGCCGCATCCTTCAGCAACTGAATACGGTTCTCGTGTGTAGCAAGAACTGTTCCATTACCGGGCAGAGAGAGACCTATAGCCTCAGTCAAAGAATTCATTGAGTTCGCTGTGAACATACCAGAACATGAACCGCAACCCGGACATGATCGTTTTTCTATTTCGGTAAGCTCCTCATCGCTCACAGTTGTATCGGCAGCCTTGACCATTGCTATTACAAGGTCCAGATTCTCGTTTTTCCAAGTACCCTTTTCCATTGGACCACCCGAAACAAAAACTGTGGGGATGTTCAATCGCATTGCAGCCATAAGCATACCCGGAGTAATCTTGTCGCAGTTCGAAATACATACAAGAGCATCTACCTTGTGTGCATTGCACATATATTCCACGCTGTCGGCAATGATATCGCGCGAAGGCAATGAGTACAACATACCGTCGTGTCCCATTGCAATACCGTCATCAATAGCTATTGTATTGAATTCAGCGGCATAGCATCCCATCTTTTCTATCTCAGCCTTAACTATCTGTCCTGCCTCATGCAAATGAGTGTGTCCGGGAACAAGCTGTGTAAAAGAGTTTGCTATTGCTATTATTGGTTTACCGAACATTTCGCGTTTCATACCATTGGCAATCCACAATGCTCTTGCACCGGCCATACGACGTCCCTCGGTCGATTGTGCGCTTCTTAGTTTTATTTTCATAATATTTTATTTAAACAAGAAACCCTTCTCGTGGTGAGAAAGGCTTTTAAATAGATGTATTGCCAACCCGCAAAAATCATTCATCACATACAGAGCTGGACTTTAAAATACAAATATTATCGTTTTCTCCATTTAGGATTGCAAAAATAATCTCTTTTTTCAGTTTATACAAGAAAATAGACAGGTAAAAAGCCTATTCTGTGTCAAATCTTTAGAGATTTTTATTCTTTAGAACGACATATATAATAACAGGCGCGCCAATAAGCGGTGTTATCGCACCCAAAGGAAGTAATCCGCTCTCTCCCGGCAACTGACAAACAACATTGCATACAAGTGCCGTCAACGATCCAATAAGCAATGTTCCCGGCAACAATTGCTTGTGATTATTTGTCTTCAGATACATCCTTGCTATATGAGGAACAGCAAGCCCCAAAAAGGATATTGGGCCACAGAATGCCGTAACCACAGCAGTGAGCATACCTGTAATGGCAAGCAGAATTGCGCGCACTGCCTTTACGTTCACTCCAAGATTATGTGCATAGACATCACCAAGCAGCAATGCGTTTAAAGGCTTCATCATAAACAACGACAATACAAGCAGCAAAAGTATCAACGCTGCATATACAGACAACTGTTCGGCCGAAACAGCACCAAAGCTACCCATTCCCCAAACAAGATATGAATGCACACCCTCGGATGTTGCAAAATAGTTTAGTACCGATACCAGCGATGACGCAAGATAACCCACTGCAACACCTACAACAAGCAGAAAGACCTTGTTTTTCAGGACTGATGACAAAAAGAGTATTATAGCCATTATAACAGCAGCACCTGCGAAAGCACCACCAAAGAGTGCCAGATAACCGACTACATTCATACCACCAACAGCAAACACCCCCTGCATCAGCAGCATCACAACTGCTACTCCAAGCCCAGCGCCACTATTAATACCAAGCACCTCGGGGCCTGCAAGCGGATTATTGAAAAGAGTCTGCAACAAAAGACCGGCAACAGATATTGCCGCACCCGCCAAAAGCGCGGTAACAGCCTGTGGTACACGCGTTTCAAGAACAATAAGCCTCCAAGCCTCTCGCTCGGCCTCGCCGCCAAAGAGTATTGCAAGTACATCCCTCGACGGAATATCCACCGAGCCATAGAACAGGTTTACAAGAAAAAGAAGTACAACCATAATCAACGACAAGATGAACAACAAACCCTTTTTATCAACGCATCTTTTCATAATATACAGTTTTATATTCGGGAAGCAACGACGGGTGTAACAAAGCCACCAACTCCTTCAACAACCTTTCGGGATGAAATGCTGTCTCTTCAAATAGATTATTCTTATGAGTGTTACAAGCATATACATTCCTCTCCTTAAACGGCTTGAAATGAGCATATCCATCATATTCTTCAAGCAAAGAATGATATATCTTGTCAACCGAAGAATTATATTTAAAAAGCCAAATATCGGCTTCGGACGCTTTGTCAAGCACAACTTCAACCGACAGAGGCACTGAGCCAGCTGTTTCATAAGCAGCAAAGAGATAGTCGGCACCTGCATCTTTATACATCTGCCCCATCGTGCTTTTGCCACCGGGCATATACCATGCCGAATTGCTTTTCAGTTCACACATCAGTTTTGGGCGTTTCTCAACATCGGCAACCATTGCACACAGCGTCTCATACTCCTTGCACACAGCATTATAGATAGAATCGCTCTTTTCGGCACATCCCAACAAGCGACCATAGAAACGCACCCATTCAGCACATCCAAGAGGCGATGTTTCCATGTAGTCGGCACACTCCACCAAAGGGAAAGAGAAACGTTCGAGCTTGCCGTAACCGCCATTCTCATAAGGCAAAACAAATATGGCGTCCGGATTTACTTGTGCTACAATCTCGCTGTTGACATTCATTGAACTTCCGCAATCGAGTATAGAACCATCGGCAAGCCTCTGCTGCACAGCCGAAGAATATATATAACGGCTATCACACGCACCCGACACTGCAGAAAGCACACCCAACTCTTCAAATAGTTGTGCATGGACACCCGAAAAAAGGACTACTTTTTCGAGCGGAGTACGCAACAGCACTCCCGAAGGCATATCATGAGAAAGCATACTATCGGTATGTACAAGCAGATAGCGGTTCAGCACTCCTTTTCCCCAAGGATTCTTTATATTTACAACAGAATAGCCGTCGCAATCGATAATCTCAAGCAATGTCGAATGACGCATCTCCACACACTCTCCCTCAATCTTATAATCGTTCACATTACTGCACGCCATGACAGAGAAGATACAAAGAGTAATAAGAAGTTGAAGAAACAGCCTCATAGAATCACTTATTATCACCATTCACCACATGCAACTGTTGGCGGACACTTTCGGAATGCACAGCTTCAAAAATGCTTTTTACAGCCTCGATGTCAATATTACTGTCTGAACAATATTTTGTATAACGTTCAATGGTTTTATTGTATCGGAACGGTTGAAACACTGTCAGTCCCTTTTCGCGTTTCACAGCACCAATCTCGCGTGATATAGCCATTCGCTTGACAAGCAACTCCATAAGTTTGTCGTCAATTTCGTCAAGACGGTTACGATACGACATAAAATCGGCATTGCAGCTGTCGGCAGAACGACGTACCAGTCTGTCAAGAATAAGCACAAGTTCATCGGGGGTGACTTGTTGACGCGCATCACTCAACGCACATACAGGATTGCAGTGTGTCTCAATCATTAAACCATCAAAATTAAGATCCAGTGCCTGCTGCGACAACGACATCACCAGTTCGCGTTTGCCACCAATATGGCTTGGATCGCATATCATTGGCACATTGCCAAGACGGCGACGGAACTCAATGGGCAACTGCCACTGCGGAGCATTGCGGTAGAACTTCTCGCCATAGGCCGAAAAACCGCGATGTATGGCACCCAAACGCTTGACACCGGCATTATATAGACGTTCAAAAGCACCAATCCACAAATCAACATCCGGATTTACAGGATTCTTCACAAGCACAGGCACATCAACGCCACGCAGAGCATCGGCAATCTCCTGCACTGCAAAAGGATTGGCTGTTGTACGTGCGCCAACCCACAGCATATCGATTCCCGCTGCAAGAGCCTGCTCCACATGAACTGCAGTAGCCACCTCGGTAGAGACTGGCAGTGCATACTCCTTTTTTACATTCTGTAACCATTGAAGAGCCTCCTGCCCCACACCCTCAAAACATCCGGGGCGTGTACGTGGTTTCCACACACCTGCACGGAAGAGGGTTACACCTTTATTTACAAGTTGAGAAGCCACTGCCATCACCTGCTCTTCGCTTTCGGCACTGCAAGGACCGGCTATTAAGATTAGCCGTTTAGCACTCTCAAATATATCTATTTTATCAAATTCCATTATACATTCAATTTGGGAAAGATTCTACAAGCATTAATAGTTGTTACACGCGCCACTTCATCTATGGTACAGTCATATACGTCTGCCAGAAATTCTGCAATATATGGCACGTAAGCACTCTCATTGCGTTTTCCCCTAAATGGCACAGGCGGCAGATAAGGAGAGTCGGTTTCGAGCAACACCCTTTCGAGCGGAACATTCTTCAAGACTTCCGGCAATATTGATTTCTTGTATGTAACCACCCCGCCTATACCAAGACAGAAGCCGTCGAACGAAAGTAGTTTGCGCGCCTCATCCTCGTTTCCCGAGAAACAATGAAAAACTCCCGTAAGCCCCTTGCCACGATGCGACTCCATCATATCATACAATTCATTGAAGGCACTGCGGGAATGTATAGCCAAAGGCAATCCCATTTCGGCCGCCCACGCTATCTGCGCGTCAAAGGCTTCGAGTTGTTCTTTCTTGCGGGTATCATCCCAATAGAAGTCAAGCCCCACCTCACCTACGGCAATGTAACGGCAATCATTTTTAAGAATATCATACATACGTTCAAGGACTCCCTTATAGTCTTCGCCAAGTTCGGTTGGATGAAGTCCCAACATAGGAAAACAGACACCGGGATGTTCCTCGCACATTTTCATTATTACCGGAACAGACTCTTCAGTTATCGACGGCAGACATAATTTTGTAACACCGGCAGCAATGGCACGTTGCACTACATTGTTTCTGTCCTCATCGAATTCCTGAACAAAAAGATGGGTATGCGTATCAACGAATTCAATCATTTTTATCTTTTTTACGGTCGGGACGGTCGTAATATATAACTCCGTATTGGGCACATTTTTTAAGGCGTTCATCACCCTTGAACACTGCAAAGGTTGCCTCTATCTCACCCCATGCCTCATAAATGACTTCATCGGCCTCGAAACGCATATCCGAGATATTACGAAGAGCATCATTAGTTCTTTGCTGAAGCATCTGTTGCTTTTCGTACATGCCCTTGAAAATATCATACACCACCGCTACACGTCCCATTGTGGGGTTATAGACCGGCACACCACCCTCGCCTTGACGACGGCGCTCACCATCAATGATTTTCGCTCCCCACTCAAGAACCGACGATTCCGAGAAGAGATTAGGTGTTGTATCTTCATCCTCGGGCAATCCATAGTAGGGACGTTTGTTGCGCGCTATCTCGCCGCGCATTATCGACATGCTGAGAACCTGTATGAAGTGCGACACATACATTCTTGCCTTCTTGAGTGCCGCCTCGTATTCTTTGTTACCACGTTTCGACGATTGCTCGCTCACACAACGACGATAGGCAGATACCTCGCGCGAAAAACGCTCAAGGATATCTTTCGCACGATAGTATGTGTTATGCGACAGTATGTTGGTAAACAAGCCATTCTGCATACTGCTTTCGACAGCCGCTTTTAAGGCACGTATGCGTGCTTGGTCAGTCTTTGGCAATCGGCGGTAAGGCATAATATCAAAGTTTGCGGTTCAACAAGGAGTTGGCAAAAGCCTTAAGATTGGCTTTCTTATCTTCAGGTACAGATATTCTGTCGATATAGTTATCACACATGGCAAAAAGCGATTCAATGCGTTTCTCGCATATATCTCTCACGCCAAGTTTGTTATACATATCGGTAAAGAATGCTATTTTTTCCTGCTCATCGAATTCCTTTTTATCGATCCACTGCTTCATCTCGGCAAATTGTTCGGGAGAAGCCAGGTTCAATGCTGTTATAAGAAGGAAAGTCTTTTTATTGCAACAGATATCGCCACCAATCTTCTTACCAAACAATGCCTGGTCGGCATATACATCGAGAAGGTCGTCCTGCAATTGGAATGCAAGTCCCATCTTCTCGCCATACTCATACAAATTCTCCAGGTCGGCATCACTTGCTCCCGCAAGAATACCACCCATCTTCATTGATGCAGCAAGAAGAACCGATGTCTTGAGACGTATCATTTCAAGATACTCCTCTTCGGCAACGTTGTCACGTGTTTCAAACTCTATATCATATTGCTGTCCGTCGCCAATCTGTTTTGCTGTCTCTGTAAAGAGAGAAAGCATCGAAGGCAATTTATCGGCCGGCACATGAGCAAGAAACTCATAGGCCAGGACAAGCATAGTGTCGCCCGAGAGTATTGCCGCTATGTCGCCCCACTTTGCACATACGGTAGGCTTTCCTCGACGTATATCGGCGCGATCCATTACGTCGTCGTGTATAAGGGTGTAGTTGTGGTATGTCTCCATAGCCACTGCCGGATAGAGAGCGTTCTCCACTTTCTCCTTATATAAATTATAGGCCATAAGAAACAACACCGGACGCACACGCTTACCGCTCTGCTCCAAAGTGTATCGTATGGGAGCATACAATTCACGTGGATCCCTTTCAAACTCCAAATTATCTATAAAAAGATTTACTTTATCTCTTAATTCTTCCCAAGTGTACATAACACAGATATTGTTTAATTAAAAAAAGAGGCTGCATCGCAGCCTCTTTTACATATATTTAACTTTATTACTGCAAGCGGAATACAACCGGCAAGGTAAAGAACACACGTACCGGTTTACCAGCCTGCTTACCAGGAGACCATTTTGGCATACCGCTAACAACGCGCATAGCTTCCTTGTCAAGATAGATATCACCTGAACTCTTCAACACCTCAACACCTTCGATTGAGCCGTCGGAATTCACAACGAAACGGATGAAAGAACGGCCCTGTGAGTTGTTGTCGCGAGAGATTCTTGGATAGCTGATATTCTCCTGCAAGTACTTCATCAAAGCTTTCATACCGCCGGGGAATTCTGGCTGCTGCTCTACCACTTGGAACACCTGCTCCTCTTCAATAACCTCTTCTACAACAATGTTGGCATTATCTGAAATTTCAACAACTTCACCCATTTCCTCGATAGAAACAAGATCACTCTCTTCGATTTCAGCCTCATCCTCTACGATCTCAATGATATCAACGATCTTCTTTGCTTCGGGGGGAGGAGGAACCACCTTTTTCTCAGGAATAGTAAAAGGCACCAAGATATCAATAGGAATGTCGAGAGCCTGCTGTTGAGCTTTCTTCTCTTTCTTTTCCTGTTTTTCAAATGTTGTCCACTCTACAACTGCAAATGTGACAGCGAAAACAATCACAAAACCCATCAAGAGCCATGTAAATGTGTGCTGTTCCAAGTTCACTTTGGGACTCTTCTTAACCTCAAGTTCCAATTTACCTTTAACTTGCTGATTTTTCTCTGTATTCATATCGTAAAATTGTATATATTTTCTAATGGGCAAAAATAAACAATATTTTTCAATACACACGATGAAATGCAATCTTTTTTTAAAATTAAAAAGATTTTCTTTCCATAAACAACATAAAACGACTTTTTTCGCGTTATTTATAACAAAAATAGTCGTATAATTATTTTATTTACCTCGCGAATAAATGATAAGTAAAAAATCATTATCTTCGCGAAACAAAAACAACATTTTTGCAAAACTAAACAAATCATCCATAAAGTGAAATTAAAAAACATACTTTTTTACATATTGACACTCGTACCCCTTGTAAATTTTGCGCAAGGCGGTGAGCATGCATTCAATTTCCTTCGCCTGCCCTACTCATCACATGCTGCAGCTCTTGGCGGAGACAACATTTCACTTATAGAGGACGACTTGACACTCGTCATACACAACCCGGCACTTCTCGCCAACGTAAGCGACAAGACATTTAACCTTTCATATATGACATACATGAGCGACTGCAATGTTGGTGGTGCGGCTTTCAGCAAGACTTTCGGAAGACGTTCGGCATTTGCAGTCTTCGCGCGATATGTCGATTATGGAAAATTCGACGGATACACCGAGGACAACATCCACACCGGAACATTCTCGGCAAAAGACATGGACCTCACATTTACATACAACTATCTGCTTGGAGAACGTTGGAGCGGTGGTGTGTCGGGAAAACTGATATATTCAAAATATGAGAGCATGTACTCTTTGGGACTTGGCGTTGATCTTGGTATCAACTATTTCAATGCCGAAAAGGAGTTGTCACTTTCAATTGCATGCAAGAATTTGGGAGGACAGGTCAAAGCCTTTGAAGAGGAGTACGAAAGTATGCCAATGGACTTTCAAGTGGGTATAACAAAAAGATTCAACCATGCCCCCATACGTCTTTCGGCACTCCTTTACAACCTGCATCGTTGGGAAAAAGAGGATTTCTACAATGCCGACGGCAGCACTGACAATTTTGGTGAGTTGCTGCTAAAACACTTCATAATTGGAGCAGATGTACTTATAGGTAAAAATTTCTACCTGTCGCTTGGATACAATTACCGCAGAAGCCGAGAGCTTTCTACAGCAAAAAACAACTTCGACGGCTTCAGTTTGGGAGCAGGACTTAATATTTATAAGGTAAAATTCAACGCCTCATATAGTAAGTTGCACACAGCAGCACATTCATTATTGTTCAATCTTTCATATTCACTTTGAAGATGATGGATTTTTTACTATCTTCACAAAAAATATCCGAAACAAGAAGTACGCGTTATGAAAAAAATAATAATAGCCATTGACGGTTTCTCATCATGCGGAAAAAGCACAATGGCAAAGGCATTGGCCCGCAACATAGGTTATCTATATTTCGACAGTGGTGCGATGTATCGTGCAGTAGCTCTTTACTGCATGCAGAACAATCTTTTCGTTGGAGATAAAATAGACACCGAAGCCATTCGCACAAACATCAAGGATATAAAGATAACTTTTGAGGTAGATGCCGAGACAAAGAATTCAATAACATTCCTCAATGGCAAGAACGTTGAGCACGATATACGTTCGCTCGAGGTTTCACGCCTTGTAAGTCAGGTTGCCACTCTCGATTTCGTACGCGAAGAGATGGTTAACCGCCAGCGCGAAATGGGTAAAGCAAAAGGTATTGTTATGGACGGCCGTGACATTGGCACCACAGTATTCCCCAATGCCGAGATGAAAGTATTTGTAACAGCATCGGCCGAGGTACGCGCAAAGCGCAGATATGACGAGCTTACAGCTCGTGGCGACAAAGCCAATTTCAACGAGATACTTGAAAACGTGATGCAACGCGACCATCTTGACCAGACACGCGAGATTAGCCCTTTAAAGAAGGCCGACGACGCGTTGTTGCTCGACAACAGCAACCTCACACGCGAAGAGCAAATGAATTGGTTGATTGATGAGTTCAACAAACTAACAAAGTGATGCTGAAGATAGAGATTGACGAACATTCAGGATTCTGCTTCGGTGTTACCACAGCCATAAAGAAAGCCGAAGAAGAGTTGCAAAAAGGCGGTACACTATACTGTCTGGGTGATATTGTACATAACAGCATTGAGTGCGACCGCCTGAAACGTATGGGACTTGTTACCATAGACCATGAGACATTCTGCAAACTGCACAACGCAAAGGTGCTGTTGCGCGCACATGGCGAACCGCCACAGACCTACGAAACAGCACGCAAGAACAACCTTGAGCTGATTGATGCCACATGCCCCGTAGTGCTAAAGCTACAGCAACGAATTAAAAAGATGTGGCAGGAGACCGACGGCAAGGAGCGCCAAATAATTATACATGGACAGGCTGGACATGCCGAGGTCCTGGGACTTGTGGGACAAACACATGGCGAAGCAATTGTTGTGGAAAACCCAACACAGCTCGACCGTATATCAGAGGTTAAGGACACTTACATTTATTCACAGACTACAAAGTCGCTCGAGGGTTACAAGGAGATTGTTACAGCCATTAAGGAGCGAATTGCAACCGACAAGAAATGCGAGTCGTTCAACACCGTATGCGGACAGGTTGCCAACCGAATGAATGGCATAGGCGAATTTGCCAAGGCACACCAACTGATATTCTTTGTGTGTGGCAAAAAGAGTTCAAACGGCAAAATATTATACAATGAGTGCAAGAAGGTCAACCCCGAAGTTTATCAGGTAGAAGGCCCCGAAGATATCGACTTCGCACTCACTGATAACATTGACTCCATTGGCATTTGCGGAGCAACATCAACCCCCAAATGGCTTATGGAGAACTGCAAGAAAGCAATTATAAATTACCATAATAACAAAACAACATGAAAAACAAGATTCGTTGTATAGGAATACTCACATCAGGAGGTGATGCTCCTGGTATGAATGCAGCAATACGTGCCGTAACACGTGCATGTATTTTCCATGACATTAAGGTTAAAGCCATCTATCGTGGTTACAAAGGTTTGATTACCGGCGAGATTAAAGAGTTCAAGACCGAGAACGTAAGTAACATCATCCAACGAGGTGGAACTATTCTTAAGACCAGCCGATGCGATGAGTTCAAGACCGAGGAGGGACGCGCAAAGGCTTATGAAACACTACAGCGCGAAGAGATTGATGCTTTGGTGGTAATTGGTGGCGACGGTACAATCACCGGCGCATACAACCTTGCCCGCGAGCATGACATACCATGTATTGCATTGCCCGGAACCATCGATAACGACCTTTACGGAACGGATACCACCATTGGTTACGATACAGCATTGAACACCATCATGGAGTGTGTCGATAAAATTCGCGATACAGCATCATCACACGAGCGCCTGTTTATCGTTGAGGTTATGGGACGTGATGCCGGTTTCCTTGCCTTGAACGGAACAATTGCAACAGGTGCCGAAGCATGCGTACTTCCCGAGATTGACCCTGAATTCGAAAAAATCAACCAGTTCATCGCCAACGGATTACGCCGTACAAAGAGCAGCAGTATAGTGCTTTTCGCCGAAGGTCGCGAAAAAGATTACAACATTATGGAGGTTGCCGAGGGTATGCGTCAGCGATTCCCCGAACTCGATGTTCGCGTATCTATCCTTGGTTACTTACAGCGTGGCGGTAGCCCAACAGCCAACGACCGCATCTTGGCAAGCCGCCTTGGCGTTGCCGCAATCGATGCATTGCTCGAAGGCCAGCGCAACATCATGGTTGGACTAAGAAACAACGAAGTTGTATATATTCCTTTCACAAAGGCTATCAAGGACGACAAACCTATTGACAAGGAGACAGTCCGCGCACAAGAGATTCTGGCATCATAAGATGTGTATCATAATAAAAGTCAAGGAGAGCATTATTGCTCTCCTTGACTTTTGTTATCAAAATATTCAAGAACCTTGCTTGCTGCCACAAACGAAGTAATCTTACCCGACAGCAACATCTGTTCATACTCTTTCAACACGTCGGCCATGCCCGGTGCATTATAAAAACGTTGTTTTAAATGTTCGTCCAGGCTCTCGTAAAGCCAATATCTCTGCTGGTAGCTACGGCGCAAATCGAAAGAGGCATTACCTTTAACTTGGGCAATATAGGCGGTTATCATATCCCATACCTCTTTTATTCCCAGATCAAAGAAACCCGAATATGTAAGCACCGACGGACGTATTCCACTCAACGGCATAGGGAACAACTGCAAGGCATTACGATAATGTACTGCAGCGCGTCTTGCAGCCTCTATGTTATCGCCATCGGCCTTGTTTATCACAATACCATCGGCCATCTCCATTATACCGCGTTTTATTCCCTGAAGTTCATCGCCTGCACCTGCTATCTGTATCAGCAAGAAGAAATCGACCATAGAGCATACAGCCGTTTCGCTCTGCCCCACGCCTACTGTTTCCACAAAGACGGTGTCATAGCCAGCCGCCTCGCATAATACAATTGTCTCACGCGTTTTGCGTGCCACTCCACCAAGAGAACCCGACGAAGCACTGGGACGTATGAATGCACGGGGATGAAGCGACAGACGCTCCATACGTGTCTTGTCGCCCAATATACTACCCTTACTGCGTTCACTACTGGGGTCAACAGCCAGAACTGCCAGTTTACCATTACTCTGCGACAGCACATGCATGCCAAAAGCATCGATAGAGGTACTTTTTCCGGCACCCGGAACACCCGTTATACCAACACGCACCGATTTTCCCGAATGAGGCAGGCAACGCTCAATAACCTCTTGAGCTATAGTCTGATGTTCAGGCAACACACTCTCAACCAATGTAACAGCACGGCTCAGCACCGTTACATCGCCACGAAGTATGCCCTCGACATAGTCGTTGACCGACAGCTGCGCAGCACGTTTCTTACGCATCTGTGCTAGGTAAGGATTGACAGAGCCAAGTGGCTCAACCCCATCGTTTACCTTAAGACCTTTGTATGCCTTGTCATTTTCGGGATGTTCCATATAACAATTCTTTAATGCGAAGATACTTATTATAATATATAAAAACAACAAGGTTGCCGTTTTTTCGGCAACCTTGTTAAGTCAAATAGGAATATTGTTATTACTTGTTCATTGCAAAGTTGTTCATGTACATCTGAACCATATTCATGCCGTTTGCATCAAGAGTAACATCCATAACTTCACCGTTCATCAAGAACAACTGAGCGTTGTTGTCGTTAACAATCTTGATAAGGTCGGTTGACTGATTGTTGTATTCAGCACTCCAAACCTGAGTTTCCTCGTCGAATACAAGGTTCATTGAAGTAGCACCGTCAGTCATGTTGTAACCATTCTCCATTGCTGTAATCTCGATATCCTTACCCTCGCTGTTCTTAACAATCTTCTTTTCGCCCTCGTTAGCCAAAACCTTCTTACCAGACCAGAACTCAACAGAGTTAAATACTATAGCATCAACAAAAGCTGTAATCTCATATACTGGAAGGATGCAGAAAGCTGCGAATACAAGCTCATTAACCCATTTGCTACCGATTGACTTATTAAAGTCAAATACTTTGTTTGTCAACTGGAAAGAACCAATACAAGAAGAGAACATGATAGTTGCAGCAAGCAACAATGCTGAAAATTTAAAAGTCTTTTTCATAATCTATAAATATTAAGTTAATAAAATTAATGCAAGCGAAAATTCATTTACCTATGTTGATTGCAAAAGTATCATTTTTTAAAAAAAAAAAAACATTCTGCAATATTTTTTTTCATTTTTTGTTGAAAACTTTCAAAAAGTGCGACCGATCTACCTTTATGACACACAAAATGTATTCACAATTTACCTTATTAATAATAAAAAAACATTGCTATTCTTAAAAATACATGCTCACAAGGAATGGGCAGGACCAAACAAATGAAACAGGCAAAAACTTGCCTGTTTCATTTGTTTGCACTACCTTTGTCGCAGATTTCAAAAACGGGGTGCCTTAATATTATGGGCTGAGATCATACCCAAGAACCTGATCCGGGTAATGCCGGCGTAGGAAAAAGCTTATATACACATTCCAATATATGTAAGCGTACAGGAAAAATCCCCATTTTCTGTTTAACAACGGAGCTTGGAGGATTTATCTTTTTATAACGACTAACCTTTCCTGCTCATGCGACACCCACCATATATTAATGGTGCTGTCAGAATGACCAAAAGAGGCACATCAAATAAAAACAAAATCTTCCGGTTCCAATAAAAATTGGAATTAAAAATGAGAAGAAAATCATTTGTCGCTTGCCTGATGATGGCAACGGCATGTTCTGTGCTTCATGCACAAGAACAAGAGATGGATGAACTGCAGACACTGCAGGAGGTAGAAATTCTATCGGTAAGAGCCACAAAAACCACTCCTGTGGCCTACAGCGAAATCAACCAGAAAGATTTATCAAAAACAAACACGGGTGTTGACCTGCCCTACCTTGTATCAATGACACCAAGTGCAGTGGCTACAAGCGATGCGGGAGCAGGTATAGGCTACACCAGCCTACGCATACGTGGAACAGACGGCACACGCATCAATGTAACCATCAACGACATACCGGTGAACGACGCCGAGAGCCACAATGTCTTTTGGGTTAACCTGCCCGACATCGCCTCGTCGGTAAAAGATATCCAAATACAGCGCGGTGCAGGTACATCGACCAACGGAGCGGGAGCATTCGGTGCAAGCATCAACATGCGCACAAACATATTCAACACACTTCCCTACGCCAAAGCCGATTTCTCATTTGGTTCGTTCATGACACACAAGGAGAGCGTTGCTGCAGGAACAGGCATCATTGCCGACCACTGGGCATTAGACCTTAGACTATCGAACATTGGCAGCGATGGCTATATCGACCGCGCAAGAGCCGACCTAAAATCGTACTACATGCAAGGTGCATATTATGGCAACAAAAGCACCCTGCGTCTCATTGCTTTTGCAGGCATGGAGGAGACATACCACGCATGGAACTACGCCAGCAAAGAGGAGATGGAACAGTATGGCCGACGCTACAACAGCTGTGGATATATGTTCACCGACGAGACAGGCAAGGCACACTACTATGATGGCCAGACCGACAACTATATGCAACAGAACTACCAGTTGCTGTTCGACCACAGTTTCACCAATGCACTAAGCATGAATGTAGGATTACACTACACCAAAGGCGACGGATATTATCAGGAATACAAAGACGGACGCAAACTTGTAGAATATGCCCTGCAACCATATACCATAAACGGCAGCGAGGTGAAGAAAAGCGACCTTATACGCAAGAAAGCCATGGACAACCATTTTGGTGGCGCAGTATTTTCGTTGTCATACAGAAACAGCCATATAAACGCAACCTTGGGTGGTGGTGCAAACAGATATTTCGGCAAACACTTTGGCCATGTATTATGGGTAAAAGAGTATGTTGGCGACCTTGTCCCCAACCACGAATACTACCGCAACAATGGAGGTAAAAACGACATGAACATTTACCTAAAAGGCGACTATAGAGTAGCCAAAGGTGTTAACATATATGCAGATATGCAATATCGCCATATCCGCTATACCATAGATGGTAACAACGATAAATGGAACTACAACGACAATATGTTGCAAAGGCTTGACATTGACGAGAAATTCGATTTCTTCAATCCCAAAGCCGGTATCTCGTGGCAGATAGACAATAGCAACCGTCTATTTGCATCTGCAAGCGTAGCACACAAAGAGCCCACACGCAACAACTATACCGACGGAAAGTTGTACGAACACCCAAAAGCAGAAAGACTCATCGACTACGAACTGGGCTATACCTTTGCCAAAGGTATATTCAATGCCGGAGCCAACCTCTACTTTATGGACTACAAGAACCAGTTGGTACTCACCGGCGAGCTTAACGAGATTGGCGAGCCATTGAGCACCAACATTCCCAAGAGCTATCGCGCAGGCATTGAACTTATGGCAGGCGTAGCACTCAAGTGCGGATTCCGTTGGAATGCCAATGCCACATTCAGCCGTAACAGAATAAAGGATTTCACAGAAGTACTGTACGACGATGACACCTACGAGAAGTGGGAGATACACCACAACAACACACCTATTGCATTCTCGCCCGACATCATCGCCAGCAACAGTTTCTCATACGAATGGAAAGGCCTGGAAGCATCGTTGCAGTCGCAATATGTAGGCAAGCAATATATGAGCAACTACGGCATAGAGGAACACACACTTGATGCCTACTTTATAACCAACCTGCACTTGGCATACTCTTTCAAATTGAAAGGAGTGAAAAACATCACCGTTGGTGCAACCATATATAACCTGTTCAATGAAGAGTACGAGAACAACGGTTATGCAGGCAGCGGATATTATACCGACAGCGACGGCAACCGCCAACGCTACAACTACGCAGGATATGCCGCACAAGCAGGAACAAACGCAATGGGACACATCAACATAGAATTTTAACAAATGGAATTGTGCATAGAAATCATAGGAACAATAGTAGGCCTTATATACCTTTGGCTTGAATACAAAGCCAGCATATATCTGTGGATTGCAGGAATAATTATGCCGGCAATATATCTGTTCATATATTACAATGCAGGGCTTTATGCCGATTTTGGAATAAACATATACTACCTTGTCATTGCCGTATATGGGATGATTGCATGGAAAACAGGTTTCAGTATCACTGGTAAGAAAACAGATAAAAAAGAATTGCCCATAAGCCATATTCCTGCAAAAGCTATTGCCAAAGCATTTTTGGCATACCTTGTTGCTCAGATTTCTATTGCATGGCTGCTGATAAACCACACCGACAGCACCGTTCCCCTTGCCGACTCTTTTACCACAGCGTTGAGCATTGTAGGAATGTGGATGCTCGCACGCAAATATGTTGAGCAATGGTGGGTATGGTGTATTGTCGATGTGGCAAGCAGCGTACTCTATGTTTACAAAGAATTATATTTTACAGCAATTCTATACCTACTTTATGCTATAATAGCTATCTTTGGGTACTTCAAATGGCAAAAGATGATGCAAGATGAAAGATAACATTTTTGATGCAGTGATTATTGGCGGTGGAGAATACCCCACTACTGAGTTTCCCCTCAAGGTTATAAAAGATACGCCTTACATCGTTTGTTGCGACGGTGCCGCTGACACATTCATAGCAAAAGGAAATGTTCCCGATGCCATTGTGGGCGACGGAGACTCCATAAGCGCAGAAAACAGAGCCCGTTTCAAGCACCTATTACATATTATAAGTGAGCAGGAGAGCAACGACCAGACAAAGGCCGTACGTTTTTGCTTGGAACAGGGGAAAAAGAGAATAGCCATTGTTGCTGCCACAGGCAAGCGCGAAGACCACACTATAGGAAATATAAGCCTGCTGATAGAATATGCGCGTGCAGGCATGGAAGTACACTCATTCACCGATTACGGAGTATTCATCTCTTGCAATGGCAACACTACCCACAAATGCCGTAAAGGTCAACAGATATCTATATTCAGCATAACAGCCAAGGATATGAGCGCAAAGGGATTGCTATACCCCATTTATGATTTTACAAACTGGTGGCAAGGCACACTGAACGAATGCACTAGTGATGAGTTCACCATCAATGCAAAAGGAGAATATCTCCTGTTCCTGAATTACTAATTCAAGAACAGGAGATATTCACTACATTATAAACAATTATTTTACAAGTACCTTTTTGCCATTAACGACATAGATACCTTTTGTTGGATTCTCAACAACACGACCTTGCAAATCGTAAATTGTTTTCACTTCAACATTTTCGTTTGTCATCTCATCGATTTTGGTTGAAGTGTCAACAACATCTATACGAAAAAGATTACTGTAAGTAGATGTATAACCTTCAGAACCCGAAAAAGCATCAAAGCTACCCGAAGCCAAAACTATAATAGAGCCATCAGATGTTCCATTAGAACGCTTACTTACGATATAATATCTGTCGGCAACAGAACCCTGGTTTATGCTCCAATCACAATATGTTGCATTATATGCAGCAAGTGTTCCACTGTTGTTGTTATAGCCATAGTTACCACCTGCACGCCATATCATATATAGTTTTTTCTCTTTGTTGTAAAAACTATATTTACCGCTTTCTTCTTTCTTGCAAACAAACTGCGCAGACTTTCCCAAAGTATCAGCAGAATTGCTGCTTAAATCAAGTATATTGTTATCATTTATATACAGCACTCTCTCTGCGCCCGACTGTTGTACGTTGGTAAAGGTAAGAGTTTTACCATCCCACTTGTCGGCAGGTGTAAACCCCGAAAAAACCGAATATACAGCATCAAGTTCCTGTGCCGTTGGCTTCTCGCTCAACTTGCCAAGAGCCGATTCAAGAAGTTCTCTGTCACCGGCAGACATATTCACCTCTTCAGCCAAAGCATTGAAGTAGTTACGCACATATGCACGTTGGTCAACATCGCGCTTTATGCTGTATGCACCATTGGTAATATACTCCAACTCATATGCTACATATATATTATCGAAACCATCGAAATTGTGCTGTCCCTCACCATTGGGGAAGCTTGTAGATACAGGATTATCACGTCTGCCAAAGCCTGTCAAAGTCTCCTCATAGATAAAGCCAATTCTGTCATCAGCCTGCAAGTCCATTGAACTGTATGCCGACGAAGTGTTGCTCACCTGATAAAAGCCGTTCCAATCGGTAGCAAAATTAGCAACACTATTCAAATCGTTCACGTCGGTCAACTCTTTGTAAAAGATACCCACGTTTGTACGGCCGCCACCTGTAGGCAATGACTGCAGAGCAAGGTACATCTCTTTTTTATCACTGTTACGCTGCACAGGCACAATGAGAATCTCACCATTGGTTGAGTTTCCACCAGGAGTGAGACCAGAGCCCTCAAATGTACTCTTTACATCGGTGCTCCATGCACCTGCACCTGTGAGAGCATTGCTGTATGTATAGATATTATATATACGTCCGCCACCCACACGGCTTGAGAGGATTACTCGACCGTCGGGCAACTCCTCACATTTTGGTTCATCACCACCGGGAGCAGGGAGTGCCGAAGCACCACCAAGAGCATGCCATGTTTTGCCGAAGTCATCGGAATATATTACGCGGTTACCGTTTGGACGCGCACACATTGCAGCATAAAGACGGTAATACTTATCCTTCTTTACTATACGGCTCTGAAATATTTTACCACCACCCACAAAGGCAGACTGTATTGGATTACCAGCATCGAAGAGGCTGTATATATCCTCGGTTACATTTATTGGATCTTCCCAAGTCTTTCCATTGTCCTTACTCAAAATGGTAGCAATCATATTGGGGTTCTGACGTGTGGTATTACCATTCATATACACAGTACATCCCGCCACAGCAATAACAAGCACCTCATCGCTTGTACGGTCGGCTACAATCGCAGGGTCACCAAAAGCAGTGTCGAAATAGTTTACAGTTGCCGACGTACGGCCTGTACCAACAGCCACGTCAATCATATCACTCCATGTCTTGCCATGGTCGTCACTTGTACGGCAAACAACATCTACCTGACCATAACCCGGGTCAGTACCGCAGACAAGACGCGCAGCGGCTGTTATAAGACGTCCATTACTAGCCGTTGTTATGCCCGGGATACGATAAGGGGGGATGACACCGTCACCTTTGCTGGTATTGTACAAATCCTGCTTTACAGGAGTTGCAAGAGCCTGTATATTTGTAACCTTGATAGTTTTTCCCTCAACCTTAATATCGGCACTCTTCAACACGTTGCCTACAATACCTACTGATAAATCGGACGCAGTGATATTTGATGCTGTGATAAAGAAACCGCCATTGAAAGCATATCCACCGTCGTAAGCAACATAAACATCGGCATTATTCTCAATAACTACATCATAAACGCTCTTGCCTTCCATGTCCACCGGTTCAAGACGCCACTGGTTGTCATTTTTGTTTGCACCACCGGCAGCCCAGGTTGTGAGGCAAGGAATTCCGTTTACCTTGTAGTTTGCAGTTGTATTTGAACAGTTAAGAGCCTCGTTGAAATAGTAGTAATGATAATTGTCAGCATCGAACGAACTGCCTACTGTAAGTTCTGTATATGAGCCAAGAATTGAACTGCCATATGCGCCACCGGCAACAATAGGATTTCCGTCGCCATTCTTAATCTCGAACTTACCGTTTCTTTTGGGTTTCAAAAGCCACATACCATTATTGGTGTTGACTTTTTTATCGGACTGCAATGTAATTTTCAAACTGTTACTGCTCATTGTGGCATCGTTATATAGGTGCTCGTAACGCGACACCTCCCTGCTTACAATGTGGTAATAACCGCTTGGAACATTCTCAACATCAGGAATTTCTACATCAAGTCCGTTAAGGAAGTCCTCGATGTTATTTACCTTAGCTGCACACTCTGTGCCGGCTACAGAACCTGTAAAAGCTACAAGCAACGCCTCCAGGTCGGCAAGTTTATCCTCGTTGTTTTTGTACTCCTCGCGCAAAATCTGTATTTTCTCGTACTGGTGGATACCCTCGATAAGACGTTCGAAACGCACGCTTGAGCGGTTACCGGGATAATAGCAGTATGTATCACCTGAACCAAACTTACGGTAACGGCTATCGGTAAGAGGATCCTCGTCCCAGTTACACCAAGCCCAGTGCAGATAACCGTCAAGATTTGCTGCAGCCGCGTATATTGGCAAGTATGCAGCCTCTGCAGGATATGAGTTGGTATATATATTAGGCTCGCTATTGGCACAACTTGTATAGTATGTTGTAACCCAGCCCTTTGCCTTACGTGCAGCCAGCTGCTCTTTAGTAAAAGAATGCTCCTGACCCAACTGTACACATTTATCGTATAGTATATCGCAAAGTGAGCCATGATAATTACCGGCCAAAGCCATCTTGAAACCAAGTGCATTGGCAATTTCATATGCCTTCAACATAGCAGCCTCGCCACGTTCATCCACAGCGATATTTGTCTTCTCAAACCATCCCTTTTCAATCAAGTGCGCCTTGAATGCAGTCAAGAAGCTTGTCCATAGCTCGCTGTACTCTTCTGAGGTATAAGTTGTAGTAAGATTCTTATAACCATTTGTAGCCTCATCGAAATAGCGGAAACTCATATCCCAAGGCAACATACTAAAGCAGTTTATCTGTTTGTTGATACCATATTCGGCACACAATTCAACATATTTGTCAAATACAGTATAATCATATTCCCATGTTCCGTCATTCTTTTTTGTTGTCTGCACCATTGGGTCAAAGAGGTCATGTGTCTGCTCACCCCATGGTTCATAGAACAGAATAGTTGTTACAACGCGCTGACCGGCACGGCCAAGAGCTGCAAGATACGGGCGCAAAGCATTAAAATGCTCGTCACTCCAACGCTCAACACCATAATAACGACTTATAGCATATGGCTGTTGCCAGAAATCGAGATGGAATTTCTGATTAGCAACAGTAGGCAACGAATGATTGTCAACACAAACATTAAGTGACAGACTTTTTACAACCTCACCTTTTTTATTTACAATTTCGAGTGCTGTGGTATATTCACCGGCTTCGATGTCGCGTGGCACCTCAATTGTACACCACACAGGACGTGTCTCCATTGCAGGTACTGCATGTGGTTTATCCTGGTCAATAACATCGGCTACAAGCCATGTTGGATATGTCATAGAGTTATTACCGCAAGATGTGAAATCATCGGTGATGACATAGTTTACAAAACGCGCTTCGGCAGCATTGATACCGGTAGCTCTGCCCTCTTTTTGCCACTCTGTCATGCGCAGAGAGAGAGTATCCTGATTGGTTTTACTGAACAATACTGCCTGAATATTCGCACGCTCGCCTTTCCATGCATGGAGTGTTGCCTCGTTCTTTTGTACAACCTGAGGCACTTCGTGTAGTTTATAATGTACATCACGTGATGCCCAAGTAGCATTCAAGCCGTCGGGCAATGCATTCCATGCAACCTCATCGGGAGTGGTGCCCACGCGAGGCTCTGCATAATCATTAATGGGATAGGCGTTAAGTTCATCCTCGGATGCGATACCAGAAATTTTGAGTGTAACATCGATGATTGAACCACCGTCGCTGATGAACTTGGTATAAGAGCCTGTTGGGTCTATACTGTTCCACTGGATTGCATAACGCATACGATAGGTAGAACCCTCCTCAAGCCCTTCAGGTACACGGAATGAACCCGGTGCAAGAACATTACCGCTGCCCTGATACAGACCCGCACTGTTCCAACCATTGTCGCCTGTACCATTGTGGCTGTAAAGCGACCAGCACATTAGTTCATTACCATCGCCTTTTACGTAAGGGCCTTCACCGGTTACATTTACATCGAACTGTTTGTTGTTGTTCCAATCGACATAGACATAACCATGCATCCATGCACCGTTGATGGTGATTAGCGGAGTGATTGTCTCGCCACTCTTTACCTCAAAAACAGTAGATGTCTTATCGAAATATGCTGCACAACGGGGTGCGGCAGCAATATTGTCGAGCACCTGCTGGTCACCGCGCACATTTGCAACACCAACAGCTTTGGGATAATGCTCTGCGTGTGTTACATTTACATCAGCGCCATTCTTGACATAGTAGTCGCTCTGTGCATTTGCGCTTACGCAGAACATCACAGCTGACAATGCCGAAAAAAGAATTGATTTAAATTTCATAAATTTTTTATTATAGTTATATTTTATTTCAAGATTATATACCTGAATATTCTGCAAAGAAAATAAAAAAAAACAAAAGAAGCACCATCAAAGTACCTCTTTTTGCTCCATTGCACAAAGCGCAAATACAGGGGGGGGGGTAATTCGTTGATTTACAACAATATAAAGCTTACACAAAATTAATATTGCATATAATTTTCATTGTTTCACCACTTATAGGATGTTGAAAACGCAAATATTCAGCATGCAACATAAGCCTTTCATCAACAGAGCCGTAGAGGGCATCGCCCACAATGGGACAATCGAGACCTTTGACGCTTGCTGCATGAACACGCAACTGATGAGTGCGCCCTGTAACAGGAACAAACTGCACCAAAGCACACTGTTTACCTTTATACTCAATGGTTTCAAGCACCTTATAATGCGTTACAGCCGATTTTCCGTTTTCAAAATCGACCATTTGACGAGGACGGTTCTCGTAATCGGGAGTAAGCGGTAAATCTATTACGCCTTCAAGTGTTGCAGGCACTCCATCGAGCAGAGCCTTGTAACATTTTTTTACCTGACGTTCAGCAAACTGTTTTTGCAAGGATTTATATATATCCATTGATTTGGCAGCAACAAGCACACCCGATGTAGCCATATCAAGACGATGCACCACAAACAGCTCATTGCTATGCAGATACTCCTCGCGCAGCCATTGTTGCACCGACATTCCGCCAACAATACCCGGCACCGAGAGCACTCCTGACGGTTTGTTCACAACAACAATATGTTCATCTTCATAAACTATTTCAATGTCATTTATATCACCGCCCTTTTCCAGCGCAGACTCTTCAACATCAAGTCCCTGCAACATATACCCCAGTATAGGTTCGCACTTGCTCTTGCATGCTCCGTAGAAACATCCGTCGCGACGTATCTCACCAATAGGCGACTCACCCACCCAAAATTCGGCCATTGCCAACGGTTTGAATGAGTTTTCATAGGCATATTGCAGAAGTTTTGGACCGGCACACTCCCCTGCTCCTGCCGGTGGCAATGCCAATAATTTTTCTTCAAAGATTGAGAGCAGACTCTTACGCGCACCATTGGCATCAAGCACCTGAAATTGCTCAAAGAGCCAACGTTGCAACGCAATGGAACGACTACGGCGCTCCACGCCCAAAGCCTTTATACGTTCCCTAAATGATGCCACAACTGACTCCTTTTCAGCAATTCTTGCGTTCCACATACAGCGCATACGTTTCAGTTCAGCCTTTTCAAATTGGCTTTGCCTTATCAACTGTGCTTCATCATCAGCCGAGAGCATACCCGCCGCCCGCCTTCTACTGCGTTCCTCCTTGTTAGCCTTAAAAACAGCCGACATCTCCGTCAAAGCCTTTTCTGCAGCAGCGTTTTCAGCCTCGGCAGAAGCTACGGAAGCAAGAAATTCCGAACTGTTCTCAATCTCTTTTATTGCCACATTGATAGCCGAAATACGCGCCTCTTCCTGCTTGAAATAGCCTTCGGGAGACTGCATATCATACACAGGTGGAACAAAACCGTCATATCTATTCCTTCCGAACAGAAGCCCCGAAAAGGCTGCCAGAAAACCCACCTCGCCAGCCGGCGACTGCACCACAAGCACACCAAACATCTTGCCTTTACGGGCCTCGGCAAGCAAGGCCACATTAGCGGCTAAAAATGCTCGCACCTCATCGGCAGCCAGCAGACATAACTGATGAGGAGAATAGTAGAATGGATTATTGAAACGGCGTGGAATATCCACGCCGTCAATATTATGCTTGAATTTATGAAAGATATTCATCAATAGCGGTACATTACATCCTTTTCCATGTCAAATCCGTTGCTGAACTCGTTATTCTCGATTGTAACATTTGTTACCTTATCGAGCAAGAAACGATAACGGTTCCAGTGAAAAGGCTTGAAGTCATTGTTCTGAACAACCTTGTTGTTACGGAACACCAAACCATCGAGCGACTTTGCATATACTATAGGAGCATCGAATGTTTCGAACACATTATTCTCAATTACAACACCCTTGCCATTGCCACCATGGAAATATTTTGTCTGTGAGGCAAGGTCAGGTATCTCGGGATAAATAGATATGATACCATTGGTAAACTGGAACATACTTGTCAAGGCATTGACAAAGCGGTTATTGCGTATCACCACGTCGCGGCAAGCACCTGTCTCGAACCAGCCGTTGCAGTCGCCACAAAGCAATATAGCTGTACCCGATGTGTGGTCGAAGGTATTATTCTCTACAACAGTCTTTTTAGGAGTGCTGAACAATGCACCACGCGCACGATTGTTACGCACAAGGTTACCATTGAACACCACCTCGGGAGTCCACTCAAGATTCTCAATACCATATTTTCCGTTGGCAATATCGGCAGGCAATGGCTTTTCGAATTTTATCTTGAACTCCTTGCAACCTGCAAGCTGCTCCTTGTCATATGGAGCAATCTCGACAACGCTGTTACCCTCGGTAATCTCCATAACATCGGAACGCACAAACTGCACGCTGTCGCCTGCACCACCCCAATAGAAACCATAAGCCTGACCATGCATATAACGACCAACCAAAGTATAGTCATCAATGCGGTTTACAACACGCAGATATGTTCCATGCACATTGATAGCATCGTCCATCATACCCTCATACAAACCATTGATTGAGATGAGTTTACCTTTACAGCCCGAAAAGTGTGTAGCATCGGCCTGAGTTGTGAAATAACGACCGTCACCGCGAAGTGCGACACGGAAAGCATCGAGTGTAATATTCTCACTCATCTGTGCAAGCAAGCCCATACCCTCGGCATAGTGTACGCAAGAGTTCAACAGCGATGTATTCTTGCACTCCGAAACAAAGATACCGGGAGTGGGACGCTGATACGATCGCATAGCAATGATGCTACCGGGAACAAGACGCGCATCGTTCCAAGGCGCACGTATAACACGTGGCTCTATCTCCTCGACATTCGATGTACCCACGCCAATGTCGCTTGTGGTATATATGATACGTTTTGTATCGCCCTCAAAAGCAATACCCCAACAAGGAATAAACTCCCAATTTGTACCATACACAACAAGACGGCCATTATCTATTCTATAGTTGACGTAAGGAGCTATACGATATGTAATATAACCGTTCTCGTTTGCAAGAACCTCAACCTGGGTTATCTGTGGCACGCGTGTATCAACTGCAATATTTTCGAGAGTACAATTTTCGCAATTAACCATTGCAACAGGCAACATACGACCATTCATCATAAAATTGGTACTACCTGCCGCATCCCCTTTCAGAGTAAGACCTTTTACTCCTTCAAGAGCTATAGCAACGCGCTTTGGGTTGTCCTGGTCGTGATTTGAAATATAGTATTCGCGTACATTGGCACTGTCGGGATAGAAATCGTAATCTCCGGCTTCGAACAGCAGAACCGCAGGCTTGCCACCACGTTCAGCTTTTATGGTTTCAATAGCCTTTACAACCTCAAAGGTCATATCTTCACCGGTGTTAGGAATTACACCAAAATCGGATGCCTTATACATTTTCTCGCAATTGCAAGAAACAAATAAGAACGCACAAGACGCAACAAGTGTTAATAATATTTTCTTCATAAAAATAGATTATTTTTTGCGAAGATAGCGAAAAAAATAAAGATTCCCCAAAAAACAATATTAACATATACATTTATTAACTATCTTTACACAATTAATACAAGCACATTATAAATAAATGAAATATTTTCTTTTCACCATCGTTTTTTCGGTGCTGCTACTATTCTCTTTCACCCATGCCGAAGCGAAACAACCATACAAGAACGCCGTAAAACTAACTTTTCTGTCATGGACAAGCGGCAGCACAAAAATATCATATGAGCGTGCATTCACAAAAATCAAACAGAGTGGCGAGTTGTGCGGCAGCATCATTGGAGCCGGATATGACAAATATCATAACAATCCATCTGGATTTACCGTACGCTACGGACACAAGTTTTTTGTAGCAGGTTACAACCCACAAAAAGCATTAACAGGATTTTACCTGCGTCCCGAAGCAATATACTCACACTACAAATACACCCATACTGCGACCAAACTACGCACTCCTGCAATTATGGGAGCAATGCTCGGCACATTCGGTTATCAGTACAGTATAGGGCGTTTTATTGCCGACGCGTGGGTGGGTGCAGGATATGCATTCGGCACTCCGGCAGAGACAGGCTATCACCATGGTTTCCAGCTCTGGAATTGGTTCAACACCAGAAACGACAACATTGCATTGAGTTTTAGCATACGTCTTGGCTTCATATGGTAAAAAATAACATTATTTTAACATATTAAGGTCTTAAATTCGCTTGTTTTAATTATCTTTGCATTTATATTGCAAATTTGCGCCATGCGCATTTGATATTTAAGAATAAAAAAATACATCATAATGGGTTTTAACGAATTTATAAGCAAACTATTCGGCAACAAAGCAAGCCGTGACATGCGTGAGATTCAGCCTTGGGTAGAAAAAGTAAAGGCTGCTTATCCCACCATTGCAGCAATGAGCAACGATGAACTTCGTGCTGCAACACAAGCTCTTAAAGAGAAAATACAGAATACTGTAACTGCAGAACGTGCAAAAATTGCAGAGCTTAAGTCAAGTATCGAGAATACAGAACTTGAAAAGAGAGAAGCCGTATTCAACCAGATAGACAAGTTGGAGAAAGATGTTCTTGAGAAACTCGACAAAGCACTCGACGAGGCATTGCCCGAGGCATTTGCCATCATTAAGGACAGTGCACGCCGTTTCGCCGAGAACGAAGAGGTTGTTGTTACAGCAACCGATGCCGACCGCAACTTTGCCGCAAAGTTCGACTTTGTAACCATCGATGGCGACAAGGCTATATACCGCAACCACTGGCAGGCAGGTGGAAACGACACCGTATGGAACATGGTACACTACGACGTACAGCTGTTCGGTGGTGTTGTTTTGCACAAAGGAAAGATTGCCGAGATGGCTACCGGTGAGGGTAAGACACTTGTTGCGACACTCCCCGTATTCCTTAACGCGTTGACAGGAAACGGTGTACACGTGGTAACAGTGAACGACTACCTTGCAAAGCGCGACTCGGAGTGGATGGGCCCTCTTTATATGTTCCACGGACTTACAGTTGATTGTATCGACAAGCACCAGCCCAACTCGGATGCACGCCGCAGAGCATACCTTGCCGACATCACATTCGGTACAAACAACGAGTTCGGTTTCGACTACCTTCGAGACAACATGGCAACACAGCCCGATGACCTTGTACAGCGTCAGCACAATTATGCCATTGTGGATGAGGTCGATTCAGTGCTCATTGACGATGCACGTACCCCACTTATCATTTCAGGCCCCGTTCCACGTAACGAGGACCAGATGTTCGAGGAGTACCGTCCATTGGTTGAGCGTTTGGTTGAAGCACAGAAGAAACTTGCGACACAGTTCCTTGCCGAGGCAAGAACAAAGATATATTCAGAGAACAAAGACGAGGTTACCGACGGATATCTATCACTTTTCCGTAGCCACAAGGCATTGCCAAAGAACAAAGCTCTTATCAAGTTGTTGAGCGAGCCCGGTGTAAAGACAGGCCTTCTCAAGACCGAAGAATTCTATATGGAGCAGAACAACCGTCGCATGCCCGAAGCAACAGAACCGCTGTACTTTGTTATCGACGAGAAGCACAACAGTGTTGACCTCACCGACAAGGGTATAGAGCTTATAACCGGTAATGCATCGGACCAGAACCTGTTTGTACTGCCCGACATCGCATCGGAACTTGCGATGCTTGAGAGCGACAGCAGCCTCACAAACGAAGAGAAGATTGCCAAGAAAGACGACATGCTCACCAACTACGCAATAAAGTCGGAGCGTGTACACACCATAAACCAGCTACTAAAGGCCTACACAATGTTCGACCGCGACGTTGAATATGTTGTAACCGAAGACGGACAGGTAAAGATTGTGGATGAGCAGACAGGCCGTATCATGGAAGGTCGCCGCTATTCCGACGGTCTTCATCAGGCTATCGAGGCCAAAGAGCGCGTAAAGGTAGAGGCAGCGTCACAGACATTTGCAACAATCACATTGCAGAACTACTTCCGTATGTACCACAAGCTGGCAGGTATGACAGGTACTGCAGAGACCGAGGCTGGCGAATTCTGGGATATCTACAAACTCGACGTTGTGGTAATCCCAACCAACCGTCCTATTGCCCGTAACGACATGAACGACCGCATATACAAGACAAAGCGCGAGAAGTACAATGCCGTTATCGAAGAGATTGCAAACCTTGTGAGACAGGGACGCCCGGTACTCGTTGGTACAACATCGGTTGAGATATCAGAGCTTTTGAGCCGTTTGCTCAAGATGCGCAACATTCCACACAACGTGCTCAATGCCAAGCTACACCAGAAAGAGGCCGACATTGTTGCAAAGGCAGGTCTTTCAGGAACAGTAACCATCGCAACCAATATGGCCGGTCGTGGTACCGACATCAAGTTGAGCGAAGAGGTTAAGGCTGCAGGCGGTCTTGCAATCATTGGTACAGAGCGCCACGAGTCGCGCCGCGTTGACCGTCAGCTACGTGGACGTGCCGGCCGTCAGGGCGACCCGGGTTCATCGGTATTCTTTGTATCATTGGAAGACAACCTTATGCGTCTGTTCGGTTCAGAGCGCATCTCAAAGGTTCTCGACAGCAAATATATGGGATTCAAAGAGGGCGATGTTATTGAACACTCTATGATTTCCAAATCAATTGAGCGCGCACAGAAGAAGGTTGAGGAGAACAACTTCGGCATACGTAAACGCCTGCTCGAATATGACGACGTGATGAACAAGCAACGTACCGTAATATACACCAAACGCCGCCACGCACTCATTGGCGAGCGTATTGGCATGGATATTGTGAATATGATTTGGGACCGTTGCTGCCACATCGTAGAGGACTTCACATACGAAGATGCAAAGATGGAGATGTTGCGACTGCTTGCAACAGAACTTCCAATAGAAGATGTCGATATCTTCAACAAGATGGAGCCCGAGGAGAAAGCAGAGAAATGCTTCGACGCAGCAATGGAAAACTTCAAGCAGAAGACAGAGCGTATGGCACAGGTAGCATTGCCATTCATCGACTTTGTATATAAAGAACACCCAGATATGCGCGAGAAGCACATCTACGTTCCAATCACCGATGGCCGCCACGTATATCAGATTCCAGTTCCTCTTCAGGCTGCATACGACACACGCGGTAAAGAGGTTATCAAGAGCTTTGAAAAGGCTATACTACTCCACACCATCGACAACGCATGGAAAGAGAATCTACGCGACCTCGACGAGCTAAAGCACTCGGTACAGAATGCAAGCTACGAGCAGAAAGACCCATTGTTGATATTCAAGCTCGAATCGGTAACACTGTTCGACAAGATGGTTAACAAGATAAACGACCAGACCGTATCTATTTTGATGCGCGGACAGATACCCGTACAGGAGAACAGCAACGTAAGAGTAGCTCCCGATCCAAAGCGTAACAAACAGCAACGATACAACGAGACAAAGGTCGATTTGAACGATGCCAATCAGCAGGCAGCAGCGCAGCAGGATACACGCGAGAATGCAAAGCGTGAACCTATACGCGTTGAGAAGACCGTTGGCCGAAACGATCCTTGCCCTTGCGGTAGCGGAAAGAAATTCAAGAACTGTCACGGCAAAAACCTTTAAAAAGAAGCAATATGTCTTTAAGCAGAGAAACACACGACAAGCTGCAGAATGCCTTTGTTGATATGACAAAGAATTTCATAACTGCAGAGGAGACCAAGGTTACCGACTTTCACATATATGTTGACGGCAACAAAGGCGATGTAATTGTTATGGACGATGACGACAACAGCCTCGCGCGCGTACATATATTAGAATGGGAAGGAGAACACAACGAAGAGGTGTTTGAGAAAGAGCTACGCAGCCTACTTTCCGAGATGCACAAAAACGGGCTTTTCGAAAACCTGAACATTGCAAAGCCCTACTCGTTCGTACTAACCGACGACGACCAGCAATCGATAGTTGATTTGCTTATAATAGACGACGACACCATCATACTTAGCGAAGACCTGCTCAAAGGTTTCGACGAAGAGATGGACGAGTTCCTGAAACAATTACTTGAAGAATAAAACCAAAAGAGGCTGCTAATTAGCAGCCTCTTTTGGTTTACAGAAAGAAGCTCTTGTATATAATCGCCTCACTTTTTTACATAAACGAAACTCCATTTTTTACAAAATCATAAAAATATTTAATATTGAAAAATTTCCATAATTATTAACGAAAACTTTTTGCACCAAAAAAGTTTTCGTAGTAACTTTGCAACCGGAATCAAAAAGATGAAGAGGTGAAAGAAGAGAATACAAAAGACAATGTTCGTGAGCTCATATTAAAGACCGCGCTAGAGCAATTCAGCAAGCACGGAATAAAGAAGGTGAAGATGGACGACATTGCATCCACTCTATCCATCTCAAAACGTACAATTTACGAGCTGTTCAGCGATAAGGAGCAATTACTGTTCGAAACCTTGAAACTTCATAACGAAATTATCCATAACGAGGGAAAACAAATAGTACGTAACGCCGCGCATACTCTTGAAATAATCCTGAAGTTATACGACAAATATGTCGATATAATAAGCAGCATTAACAAAGAGTTTTTCACAGATCTCAAGAAATACCCCGAAATATGCAAAAAGAAAAGGCATAACGAGGAACAGAACGACAAGCGTTTCCTTGCCTGGATTGAAGAAGGACGCAAACAAGGCTGGTTCAGAGAGGACGCAAACCTTGAGATTTTCTCATATATTTTGAGACAGAACCTTGAAACGATATTCACGGCAAAGATGGATTCTGATAAAAACAGTTTAAGCAAGTTCCCTCCGCGCGAATTGGGACGCACGCTTATCATTTTCTATCTAAGAGGAATATCCACTCCCAAAGGAGAAGAAATCATCGAAGCATATCTGAAAGAAAATAATAAATAAATATAGAGGAAAAGAATTATGAATCTTAGAATGCGATTAAAGACAGTGGTTGCAATGCTGGCAGCGATGACGCTGACAGTGAATGCACAAGAAGCTACAACAATGCAAATTACACTCGACAAAGCCATCGAGATTGCATTGAGCGAGAACCCGACAATCAAGATTGCGGAAAAGGAGATAGAGTTGAAAGAGGTATCAAAGAGCGAGGCTTGGCAAAATCTTTTGCCATCGGTGACTCTTGATGGTGCAATCCAATACAACATTCAGGTTGCATCTATGAAGATGGAAGCTATGGGCCAGACCCAAGAGATTAAAATGGGTAAGGACAACTCAAACACTTGGAACGCAGCATTGCAGGTTGCAATTCCGCTTTATGCTCCTGCGGTATATCAGACAATGAAACTTACAAACAGCGATTTGGAACTTGCTGTAGAAAAGAGTCGCAGTTCGAAGATTGACATGATAAACCAGGTTACAAAGGCATTCTATCAGTTGATGCTTGCACAGGACTCTTACAATGTACTTCAAGAAAACTACAAATTGGCCGAGACAAACTTCGACATCGTAAACAAGATGTTCGAGCAGGGCCTTGTAAGCGAATATGACAAAATCAGCGCAGAGGTACAGAAGAACAACGCATGGCCTTCGGTTGTAAGCGGACAGAATGCAGTAGAACTTGCAAGATTACAGCTAAAGGTTCTTATGGGCGTTACAGCCGATGTTACGCTTGTAGTAGATGACAATCTTACAAACTACGAGAAAGAGATGCAAGATGTTGCTGATGCAGAGATTGATTTGAGCAACAACTCATCACTACGCCAGATTGACATGCAAACCAACATGATTGGCCGTCAGCGTAAGATATTAAAGAGTGCCTTCATCCCAACAATAGCACTTGTAGGAAGCTATCAGCTCCAGTCTATATCAAATACAAACTGGAATATAGCCAAATACAACTGGAGCGATGCTGCATCTGTTGCACTCTCTGTAAGCATCCCCATTTACAAGGCCAAAAACTTTACAAACATTAAAAGCAACGAGATACAGTTGTTCCAACTTGCCGAGACACGCAACAACACCGAGAACATGCTTAAGATGCAGGCACAGAGCTTCATTGACAACATGACAACAAGCTCGGAGCAGCTCACAAGCAACAAAGAGGCTGTACGTCTTGCCGAGAAAGGTGTTGAGATTAGCCAGAAACGCTATGACATTGGTAATGGTACAATCCTTGAGTTGACAAATTCACAGGTACAATTGACAAACACAAGACTGTCATATAACAACACCATTTATGACTATCTTGTAGCAAAATCAGAGTTGAACAAAGTTTTAGGAAAAGAATAATAAATACATACATCTATGAAAAAGAATCTGACATTAATTGCTTTTATCGCAACTGCGCTGCTTGGCTCATGCAGCAATGCAGAGAAAACCGAAAATGCAGTACAGGCAGAAAAGCCAAAGGTAAAAATTGCACAGGTACAAACAGAGGCTGTAGCACAACTCGAGGAGTATTCAACAACCGTTGAAGCGGAGGTTAAGAACAACATAATCCCCAACTCTCCACTACGAATTGCAGAAATCCTTGTTGAAGTAGGCGACTATGTAACCAAAGGACAGCAGCTTGTAAAGCTCGATGCCAGCAGCCTCGACCAGTTGAAACTGCAATACGAGAACCAGCTGACAAACTTCAAGCGCATAGAAGAACTCTACAAAATAGGCGGTACTTCAAAATCGGATTATGACAACATGAAGATGCAGCTCGACGTTACAAAGAAAAACCTCGACAACCGTTTGGAGAACACAATTCTTGTGAGCCCCATCGACGGTGTTGTTTCGGCACGTAACTACGACAACGGCGACATGTATGGCGGACAGCCAATCCTTGTTGTTGAGCAGATTCAGCCTGTCAAGATGAAAATCAACATCAGTGAGACATATTACGCAAAGACAAACAAGAACCTCGACGTGTCACTCACATTCGAGGCTTACGGTGACAAAGAATTCAAAGGAAACGTAGATATAATATATCCAACCATTTCACCTGCTTCACACACATTCCCTGTTGAGATAAGCCTTCAGAACAAAGATATGAAAGTACGCCCCGGCATGTACGGAAAAGCAATTGTAAACTTTGGTACAAAAGAACATGTTGTTGTTCCCGACCAGGCTGTCATCAAGCAGGCAGGTAGCGGCGATTACTTTGTTTACACATACGAAAACGGCAAGGTTTACTACAACAAGATTGAACTTGGCCGTCGCCTTGGCAACCGCTACGAGATTATTGCAGGTGTTGTTCCCGGCTCAAATGTTGTTATTGCCGGCAAAGAGAACCTTGCAAACGAAATAGAGGTAGAAGTAATTGAATAAGAAACATATTAAAACAAGACAATATGAGTTTATATGAAAGTGCTGTAAAAAGGCCTATTATGACCGCACTATGTTTTATTGCGGTTGTAATATTCGGTATCTTCTCTTTTTCGAAGCTGCCAATCGACCTTATGCCGGATATCGAGACCAACACAATGATGGTTATTACAAGCTATTCCGGTGCAAGTGCATCCGATATTGAGAATAATGTGACACGCCCGCTTGAGAACACACTCAACTCGGTGGAGCACCTCAAACACATCACATCAAAGTCGCGCGAGAACATATCAATCGTCACTCTTGAATTCGAATACGGCTACGACATCGATGACTTGACAAATGATGTACGCGACAAATTGGATATGATATCATCGGCATTGCCCGATGGTGTCAGCACCCCTATTATCTTCAAGTTCTCGGCAGACATGATGCCTATCATGATGCTTTCGGTCAAAGCAGAGGAGAGCATGCCTGCCCTATACAAGATACTTGACGACAACATCGCCAACCCGCTTGCACGTATCGACGGTGTGGGTACCGTTTCTATCTCAGGTGCTCCAAAGCGCGAGATAAACATCTACATGAACCCCGAGAAGATGGAGGCATACAACATCACCGTCGAGGCGGTAAGTTCAGCCATTGGAGCAGAGAACAGAAACATCCCCGGAGGTAACTTCGACATTGGTAACAACACATATGCTTTGCGTGTAGAGGGTGAATTCAAAAGCCCTAAAGATATGTTGAACATTGTAGTAGGTTCATACAATGGTGCAAACATATACCTCAAAGACATCGCCCGCCTTGTTGACGGCACAGAGGAGCGTGCTCAAAAGACATATACCGACGGCCAGAGCGGTGCCATGATAATTATTCAGAAGCAGACCGGAGGAAACTCGGTAGAGATCATCAACTCCATATACGAGAAGTTGCCCGAATTGCAGAAACGCCTGCCATCAGACATCAAGATAGGTGTCATCATGGACTCATCGGACAACATTATGATGACCGTAAAAGCACTTGGCGAGACAATTGCATACGCACTGTTATTCGTAATGTTGGTGGTATTCATATTCCTTGGACGCTGGAGAGCAACAGTGATTATCGGTATAACAATCCCATTCTCACTTATTGCATCATTCATATATCTGCTTATATCGGATGGTTCACTTAACATCATATCACTTTCTTGTTTGAGTATCGCCATCGGTAACGTTGTGGACGATGCCATAGTAGTACTCGAGAACATCACCACCCACATCGAACGCGGTTCAAGCCCCAAGAGTGCTGCCGTACACGGTACAAACGAGGTTGCTATCTCCGTCGTAGCCTCTACACTCACCATGCTTGCCGTATTCTTCCCGTTGACAATGATTAACGGTATGGCCGGAGTATTGTTCAAGCAGCTGGGTTGGATGATGTGTACCATCATGGTTGTATCTACAGTAGCCGCATTGTCACTTATCCCGATGATGTGCTCACAGATGCTTAAGTTGCAGAAGAAACAGAGCAAGTTCTTCAAGGTATTCTATACCCCTATAGGTCGCGGACTCGACAATCTCGACAACTGGTATGCCAAGCGAATCAACTGGGCAGTACGCCACCGTTGGACAGTGCTTATTGCCTGCTTCTCGATATTCATCGCCAGCTTGTTTACCTTCCCGAGCCTTAAGAGCGAATTCTTCCCCTCACAGGATAGCGCCCGCGCATCTGCAACATTGGAGTTGCCTATAGGAACACGTGTAGAGAGAGCCGAAGAGATTGGTCTTAAGCTTACAAACCTATGGATGGAACGCTACGGTAAGGACTTGAAAGCCTGCAACTTCACTGTAGGACAGGCCGACGAAGAGAACGCCTTCGCATCAATGAGCGACAACGGTTCACACATCATCAAGTTCAACTATTCATTCGTTCCATTGACAGAGCGTACCCTTGGTCTATCTGAAATATGTGACCAGATGCGTGCCGATATCAAGAACAAATTCCCCGAGATTTCACGCTTTAACCTGCAGTCAGGTGGTGGCGGTATGGGAGGACAGGTAACAGCATCATTCGAGATTTACGGTTACGACTTTGCCGTGACAGACAGCCTTGCCAAGAACCTCGCCCGCAATTTGGAAAAATCACCACTTATTTCACAGGTGAACATAAGCCGCAGCGACTACCAGCCCGAGTATCAGGTTGACTTCGACCGCGAGAAACTTGCAATACACGGCCTGAACCTTAGCACAGCCGCAACATACTTGCGTAACAGATACAACGGTGCTCTTGCAACATATTTCCGCGAGGATGGTGACGAATACGATGTAAAGGTTCGTTTTGAGCCCGAGAGCCGTACAAGCATCGCAGACATCGAGAATGTTGTTCTGTATGCAAACAACGGAACCAAAGTACGTGTAAAGGATGTAGGTAAAGTTGTTCAGCGAGAGTTGCCACCAACCATCGAGCGTAAGGACCGCGAGCGTATCGTAAAGGTTGATGCCGTAATGGCCGCAGGAGCAGCACTAAGCGACGCTGTTGCATATGGTATGGGAGTTGTCAATGAGATGTCAATCCCAAGCGGATACACTATACAGATTGCCGGTTCTTATGAGGACCAGATGGAGTCTAATGCCGAGATGGGAGTACTAGCACTGCTCATTATCCTGTTGGTATTCATTGTGATGGCTGCACAGTTCGAGTCACTCACCTATCCATTCATCATTATGTTCTCTGTTCCATTTGCTCTTAGCGGTGTGTTGCTTGCACTCTTCATCACAGGAACAACAATGAACATCATGTCAATACTTGGTGCCATCATGCTTATTGGTATCGTTGTAAAGAACGGTATCGTACTCATCGACTACACCATGTTGTTACGTGAACGCGGACTTGGCATCATACCTGCAACAGTGCGTGCCGCACGAAGCCGTCTGCGCCCAATTCTCATGACCACATTAACCACTATCCTTGGTATGGTTCCATTGGCAACAAGCCAGGGTGTAGGTGCCGAGATGTGGCGTCCGTTGGGTGTTGCCGTTATCGGTGGTCTAACCATATCTACAATCATGACATTGGTTTACACCCCTGTGATGTATTGTATATTCGGTAGCAACGGTATCAAGCGCAACCGCAAGAAGCTGAAAGCAAAACGTGACCTTGAGCAATACTGGAAAGAGCACAAGAGCGAGGAAATGCTTATCAACGCAAAGAAGTAATATTAAAAACAAAACCGGAGTGGCTCGCCCCACTCCGGAATAAAACGAACATATATGAAAGGAATATTTATAGCTTTTGACCAAGCACACAAGGATGCCGTCATAAGCACACTCGACAAGCTCAACTGCCGTGGTTTCTCATTCATAGAGCAGCTACAGGGACGTGGCAGCAAGACAGGAGAGCCACACTACGGCACACACGCATGGGCATCAATGAACTCGGGCATCATCACAATGGTTGATGATGCAATTGTTGACAAACTTCTGGCAGCACTAAAGAATATTGACGAGAACGCTGAGATGTTGGGCTTGAGAGCCTTTGTATGGAATATTGAACAGTGCTATTGATACGTAATGTACAAACAAGAAATTGCCTCCAAAGTTACTTCGGAGGCAATTTTTTGTTTGTACTTTAATTATCATTCTATAATTCAAGAGAATTGTCCCTTAGTAAGAAATCGTAAAATGACACTTTTTTCGAATGCAAATATATGTTTTATTTTGCCATTCAATAAATCTTAATCGAAATTAATGTCATTCAGTGACACTTTTTCCGAATGGACAAAACCCTTAAGAAATTTACAAACTAGTGCTACGAAAGGTATTCCTTCTTTTAAGCCATTTAATATTATAAAACAGAAGTGACACACTAGGGAGACCGCTCAAACATCATTTGCCCTGTTTCCGATGCTTGAACGGCTGTTCACTGTTATTGCCTTGCGAAGTTGCTATCACTCGGTATAACCCAAGTAAACTTGGCTCTACTCTCGCTTTATCGCAACTTTTAGACGGTGCCGGTTTTATTTTTTGAATTACCTTTTCCGCGAGAAAAATTTTGTCTCTCTGTTTGCGCCAACTGTGGGGGCGGGGTTGGCATGCCCAAATAGCGATTATTGCGAATTACCCCTCAGTCGTTATGTGACAATTGCATAAGAAAGCATTATTTATTTAACTTGCAAGCGGAAAGAGATTTTTCACAACACAAAAAAAAGGATTTTGCTCTTTAGATTTCTGTTTAGCAAAAAAGCAATCTCTTTTAAAGAGATACGATATTTGTTGTAAAATTACATAAAATATCTTAATAACTTGTTACTCAGCCAATAATTTTGATGTTTTTGGGAGATTTTGTTGGTGCATTTTATAGATTGTTTAGCAAAAAAACGGATTATCAGCCGTTATAGTGTTGATAATCAAGCAACAATCTCTTTTAAAAACTCTTTTTAAAAAAGATTAACTAATAACTAAATAAAATACACTATTATGAAAAAATTAAATCTATTATTTACAGCACTGTTACTAATGTGCTGCGTGGGAACAGCGAAAGCAGAAGAGGTTACTATCGATGGAATAAAATACGATGTAATTGCTAAAGGAAAACAAGCTACGGTAATTAAAGATAGCAATTATTCCGGAGACATTGTTATACCAAGCGAAATTACATACAACAATGTAACATGCAGCGTGACAAGCATTGGAAATAATGCATTCCGGGATTGCTCCGGACTTACAAGCATTACAATACCGAACAGCGTGACAAGCATTGGAGAGTATGCATTTGGTGGCTGCAAAGGACTTACAAGCATTACAATACCCAACAGCGTTACAAGCATTGGAGAGGGGGCGTTTTATTATTGCAAAGGACTTACAAGCATTACAATACCTAACAGCGTTACAAGGATTGAAAATCTGGTGTTCCAAGCTTGCTACGAGCTTACAAGCGTTACAATACCGAACAGCGTGACAAGCATTGGAGAGTATGCATTTGGTTGGTGCACCAGCCTTGCAAGCATTGAAATCCCTAACAGCGTTACAAGCATTGGAGAAAGAGCGTTCGCTTATTGCTACGGACTTACAAGTGTAACAATTGGAAACAGCGTTACAAGCATTGGAGGGTTTGCGTTCTTAGATTGCACCGGCCTTACAAGCATTACAATACCTAACAGCGTTACAAGCATTGGATATTATGCGTTCAGTCGTTG
>JAZRGV010000061.1:0-29029 GCA_045644465.1 Bacteroidaceae bacterium | reverse complement strand
AAATGGGCCTTTGCAACATGCTCAGCTATTGAGACCATTGTTGTTGACAGCGAAAACAATGTATATGACAGCCGCAATAACTGCAATGCAATAATTGAAACAGCAACAAACAAACTTGTACTTGGTTGCAAGAACACCGTTGTACCAAACGATGTAACAGCTATTGGATATGCGGCTTTTGACGGTTGCACAGGACTCACACAGATAACAATACCTAACAGCGTGACAAGCATTGACAATTATGCACTTGCTAATTGTGAGAACCTTACTGACGTCTATTGCCTTGCTACAAATGTACCAAAAACAAACGGATATAATCCTTTCTCAGGTTCGTATCCCGAATATATGACACTGCACGTACCGGCTGAAGCAATAAACAGCTACAAAACAACAGCTCCTTGGAGTGAATTTGGAACAATTGTTGTACTTGATGACGAAACCATAAATCCAGAACCAGAGCCAGAGCCAGAGCCAAACCCTGTAAAACAAGAAATTAATTTGACAACAGAGGCTGGTCTGCCCGGCTACATTTCATCACCACACGACCATGCCGTAATTAATCCCACCTCTCCTTCGGATCAAGGCGGTGTTGCTGCTATGATCGACGACGACGTGAATACACATTTCCACACAGCGTGGGAAAACGTTCCTGCCGGTCCTCACTATTTCCAGATAGATATGGGCGAAGGCAATACAATCGGCAAGTTCTGTTTCGACTATGTAACACGTAACGATTGTGCAAACGACTGGGCACGTGAGTTCACAATCAAAGGCAGCAACAACGGTACAGACTTTGAGTTGATTACAGTTGTTGATTTCGGCGAAATACAGGCAGGTTCTTCTCACTCTTCTGAAGTTCTCGGCAGTAACGACAAAACATACCGTTACTTGCGTTTTGAGGTAACAAATACATACTCTATGCAAGGAGCTGGTTTTCGTACTTACTTCCACATTGCAGAATTTGACCTGTTTGCTATAAATGGATCAACTGTAGACCCACTGCCAAAACCAGAAGTTAAGGTATGTGCAACACCTACAATCTCATACAACAACGGAAAGCTCTCATTTGAGTGTGAAACAGAAGGTGCTGAATTTACCACCGACGTAACTTGCAGTGACATCAATAAATTCTATGACAGCGAAATAAATTTCTCTGCAACATACAATATCAGCGTATATGCAACTGCTACAGGACACGATAACTCTGATACTGTTAATGCTACTCTATGCTGGATTGAGTGTGACTGTAGTGCTGATGATAATAATACCGACGTTATTAACATCCCTGCAAAAGCGGTATTTGTAACATCGAACAACGGCACTATAAATATAAGCTGCTCACTCGAAGGAGAAGTTGTTGAGCTTTACACAATCGACGCGATGTACATTGGAAGCACAACCATCGAGAACGGCTGTGCTACAATAGAAAGCGGACTCTCTAAAGGCGATATCGCCATTATTAAAATTGGAGAAAAGAGCATTAAGGTTATACTTAACTAAACAAGTAATATAAAATCCTCAATCTAACAAATAGTTAAATATTATTATTTAATATTTAGTTAATTAGCCAAAATCTTTGTACAATAAAGGATTTTGGCTAATTTTGTATAAAAGTTTTTTAGCACAAATATGCCAATAATAAAATACAAGAATGTTGACATAAACATAGACTCAAAGGTTATACTTGAGGATGTATCGTTCACTTTGGAAACAGGTGAGTTTGCCTATATAATAGGTGCTGTTGGTTCGGGAAAATCAACCCTGCTCAAAACAATATATGGCGAGGTTGACGTTGCCGACGGCAAGGCCTATGTGATGGACGAATATGATATGTCAAGAATAAGCAACAGAAAGTTGCAAAGACTACGCAGAAACATAGGTATTGTATTTCAGGATTTCCAGCTACTCACAGACCGCAGCATACACGATAACCTGAACTTCGTGTTACGTTGCACAGGGTGGAAGAACAAACACCAACGCGAGGAGCGCATTCAAGAAGTGCTCGACCTTGTGGGCCTCTCACAAAAGGGTTACAAGCATCCGCACGAGTTATCGGGTGGCGAACAGCAGCGTGTGGTGATAGCAAGAGCTATACTTAACCGCCCTGCCCTGCTGCTTGCCGACGAGCCAACAGGTAACCTTGACTCCGAGACAGGAAACTACATTATGAAACTGTTGCACCGTATATGCAAGGAGGAGAATATGGCTGTGCTTATGATTACACACAACGAGCAATGGCTCAAGGATTATCCGGGAACAGTTTACCGTTGCAAGGATATGCAGATGACCAAGGTTGCCGTTGAAGTGGAGAAACAGGAAAGCAAGGAGGCTATTACAACAACTGAAGCTACACAGCCAACAGCACAGGTGTCGGTGCAGGAGTTTGTACAGGGAATAGTACAGGCGGCTCTTCAGAGCACAGCACAGGCTACAGCGCAGGCTGTTGCACAAAGCATAACAGATACAACAACAGAAACTACTGCCGAAGCTGAAAAAGAAAACACAGCAGAGGTTACAACCGAAACGGTTGCCGCACAGGCAACAGACTATGCAACGGAAACAGCTGAAAACAGAAACGTTGCAGAAGAGACAACACTAGAAAATTAAGATAAAAAAAATAAAATAATACAAATATGAAAGTACTTAAATTTGGCGGAACATCAGTAGGTTCTGCCGAGCGTATGCAAAATGTGGTACGCCTCATCTCGGACGGAGAGCCAAAGATTGTTGTTCTTTCGGCTATGTCGGGAACAACCAATTCACTCATTGAGTTTACCAACTACTTGCGCAACGGCAATGTGAACGGTGCTTGCGAGCACTCTACATTCCTGCAGACAAAATACATGCAGACAATAAAGGACCTCTACAAAAGCGAAGAGGCAATAAAGAGCGCAACAAACAAGGTAAACGAGATTTTCTCACACTTACGCGACCTTGCAACAAAGCCACTAAGCGATGAGCTTGAAAAGGAGATTGTGGCTCAAGGCGAAATAATCTCAACCAATATGGTTACCATATATATGCAAGAGCTTGGCCTTGACGTTGAGTTGCTCAATGCACTCGACTTTATGCGTCTTAACGTGAACGGCGAGCCCGACATCGCATATATACGCGAACATCTTCTTCCTCTTGTTGACCTTGAGAAGAGAGGCAAGATTTACATCACTCAGGGCTTTATATGTATGAACCACGAGGGCAGCTACGATAACCTGCAACGTGGTGGCAGCGATTACACTGCAACACTCATTGGCTCGGCAGTAAACGCCGACGAGGTGCAGATATGGACCGACATCGACGGTGTACACAACAACGACCCACGTATTGTTGAGAACACCAAGCCTGTACGTAACCTTCACTTCGAAGAGAGCGCAGAGCTCGCATACTTTGGTGCAAAGATTCTACACCCTACATGTATTCTGCCAGCAAAACTCACAGGTACTCCTGTACGCTTGCTTAACACAATGGACCCGACAGCCGAGGGTACACGTATCGACAACAACCTCACACGTCCGGGCGAAATAAAAGCCATTGCCGCAAAAGACAACATCACAGCCATAAAGATAAAGAGCGGCCGTATGTTGCTTGCATATGGTTTCTTGCGTAAGGTATTCGAGATTTTCGAGAGCTATCACACATCTATCGATATGATTTGTACATCAGAGGTTGGTGTATCAGTATCTATAGATGACGACAAACGCCTCGACGAGATTGTTGCCGAGCTACAGAAGATTGGCACTATCACTGTTGACAAGAATATGTGTATCATATGTGTTGTGGGCGACCTCAACTGGGAGAACACCGGCTTCGAGGCCCGTGCAATGGAAGCTATGAAGGATATTCCTGTACGTATGGTGTCATACGGCGGTAGCAACTACAACATCTCGTTCCTTGTTCGCGAAGAGGATAAGGTAAGAGCACTCCGCTCACTCAGTGCATCAATATTTGAGGGTAAATAAATTGAAATACAAAGGATGACAACATTCCCTGTTGATAAATTTTCTACTATAGAAACGCCATTCTATTATTACGATGTAGAATTGTTGCGCAACACACTTGGCAAGGCTCTCGAAGAGGCCGGCAAGTACGATGGATTCCATGTACACTATGCCATTAAAGCCAACTTCAACCCACAGTTGCTCGAGGTCATCAAGTCGTCGGGCATGGGTGCCGACTGCGTGAGTGGCGGTGAGGTGCGTGCAGCTATCAATGCTGGCATAGCACCAGGCAAGATTGTCTTTGCAGGCGTGGGCAAGACCGATAAGGAGATAGCCTACTCGCTCGATGCCGGTATATTCTGCTTCAATATTGAGTCTGTTCCCGAGGCCGAAGCAATAGAACGCCTTGCTGCTGAACGCGGCGCAAAGGTACAGGTTGCCATAAGAGTAAACCCCAACGTGGGAGCACATACCCACTCCAACATCACCACCGGACTTGCCGAGAATAAGTTTGGAGTAAATTATGAGCAGCTCGACGAAGTTATCGACATAATAGAGAGTCTGGAGCACCTTGAACTGATTGGCCTGCACTTCCACATAGGCTCACAGATACTTGTCATGGACGATTTCATTGCTCTTTGTGCACGCATCAACGAGCTGCAGGAGCTGTTGCACGAGACACGTAACCTTGTGTTGCCACATATAAATGTAGGTGGTGGCCTTGGCATACGTTACGACGCACCCGACAAGTACCCTATCCCCGACTTTGAGTTGTACTTTGCCACATACGCAAACAACTTGAAGTTGTTCCCCGGGCAGCAGGTACATTTTGAGCTTGGACGAAGCATCGTTGCACAGTGTGGCTCACTCATCACACGCGCTACATACATCAAGCACGGTACATGCAAGAAGTTCATTATTGTGGATGCCGGCATGAACGACCTCATACGCCCGGCGATGTACGATGCATACCACCGCATAGAGAACCTCACCTCGAATAAAGCCGATGAGCTGTATGACATTGTTGGCCCTATATGCGAGTCGTCCGACGTGTTCTGCAAAGAACGCAGAATACCCGAGACCGAGCGCGGCGACATATTGGCAATACGCTCGGCCGGAGCATACGGCGAAGCAATGACATTCGGCTACAACTGTCGAGAGTTACCTAAGGCAGTTCTTTCAACCGAGTTATAATCAAAAAAAAAGATGAAAGCCTCAAGGCTTTCATCTTTTTTAATAGACATATATCATTCAAATTTGATAGCTTTTGTTGGCTCTATCCTTGAGATGAACATCGACGGCAATAGAAGCATAAGCACCGACAGTATAAATATACCAATGTTCATTGGAACAAGCAACCAGGTAAATTCAACAGGCACACAATCCATATAATACATCGAAGGGTCCAAGCCCACTATACGGAACTGTTGCTGCAACAAACAAACGACAAGGGCGATCGCATTACCCCATAAAATACCTTTAGCTATTATAAAACAGGAGTAATAAAGGAACACCTTTGATATTGAAACGTCACGTGCACCCACAGCCTTCATCACACCAATAAAATTACTCTTTTCGAGGATGAGAATAAGCAGTCCCGACACTGTTGTAAAGCCCGCGATGAAGAGTACAAGTATAAGTATAAGCCAAACTGTCTGGTCAAGAACGCTCAACCATGCGAACAGCGACGGATAGAGTTCGTCCACTGTCGATGCATACAGTTTTGTTCCAAAGCTGTTTCTTCGTTCAACCACCATGTTTACCCCTGAACCGGCATACTCCATATCGTTGTAGTCGGATATTGATATCTCCAGGCCAGAGCACTCGTTACTATCCCATCCGTTTAATCGGCGCACAGTGTAGATATCGGTCAATGCCATAATATTGTCAAGCTCCGAGAGATGTGTCTCGTATATTGCAGCAACCGACATACGACGTGCCTTTACACCATCCTGCAAGAAATAGATATTAACCTTATCGCCTATGCCAAGCGCCAGTTTGTTTGCAGTGCTTCTCGACAGCACAATGGCATTCGAAGCCTTATCGTTGTTCCACACAGGCAATTCGCCCTCAACAATATTCTCCTTTATAAAGGAGAGGTCGTAGTCGGCTCCCACTCCTTTCAGGGCTATACCCTCATACTCGTCGTTACCCACAAGCATTCCAGGTTTGATAGCAAAACGCTGCACATGCTTCACACCGTCAACGTTCTGCAGTTCACTGACAAAAAGCGAGTCGGCACTCACCGGTGCATCGCCGTCGGACAAAGCATCATAGCTCATAACCTGAATATGCCCGCCAAAGCCTATTATCTTATCACGAATCTGCTGTTTGAAACCAACAATAATACATATAGAGACGAACATCACCAACGTACCAACAGCCACACCCCATTGGGCTATGGCTACCGCAGGGCGCGATATCCTGCGCCCACCCTTACGGGTTCCGTAGAGTCGTTTTGCGAGAAACAGTTCTATATTCATTACACCTGATTTTAAAATTTGCGGAACTCAAGAAGAGCGTATTCCGAACGCAGAATCATCTTGTTCCTGTTGAGCAGAACAACCTCGAAACGTTCGTCATAAGGGTTGTACAGGCCCACCTTTTGCAAATCGGACTTCGGGGATACCGTAACCATCTGCACGAACAACGAATCGCCAACATGCTGAAAGCGTCCTTTGCCGCCATAGTTATAGGAATAGCTATTGTCGTCTTCGGATGTTGTAGCCAACACATCGAGCTGTATGCTCCAAAAACGCTTATATTCCTTGGTATCTATTGTGCTTGCAGTTGCATAGTCCTCGATGGTGAGCAATTTCCAAAAACCACCCAAGTCGCCATTGTCATCGGCTTTCTGACAAGAGGAAGCAAGGATAACAAGAAAGAACATATAGATTATCTTTTTCACTTGCCAAACTGTTTTTTCAGGTTATATATACCGTTTCGTTTAAAGGTAAGCATCGCGCCATAGTTGTTCCCGTACAAATCGCCTTTGTCAAACGCAAACGATGTGCCAATGCTCCAATTCCTCTTTTTTGAAGGTACAAAGGTAAACTCCACAAAGCCCGAGACATTTCTCTTTATATGGGTAAACGGATTAGCATAAGTACCCCAGTTATTGCTATAAGTAAACAGACAACGATAGTCGAGCCACCATAGCAACCCACCCTCAACGCCAAAATGGAACGCCTCGACACGGTTGTTACGGCATATCTGCAGCTTGTCGCTGTTATATACAGGCGAAGTGCAAAGCGGTGTACCAATCATGCGGCCATAATTGAACCAGCCTGCATAACGCTGATGATTGTAGTTGTTATCGACACAACTTATCTGGTCGGGAATAGCATTTGTGCTGTCGTGATATACAGGACCACTCTGATTCTTCAGGTTGAAATATTCAAATACCACATTTCTCACCCATTGAAAATTCTTAAGTTCAAGTTCAAGCCCTGCAAGTTGCTCCGTCCACAAGCCATACTCCCAGAACATCTGCGAGTGATCCTCAAAGACATGGTCGTAATAGAAATGCAGTTTCCACTCTTTGCTATTCCACGTTATTGCTCCCATCCAGCTACCAAGAACATTGCCGGCAACATTACCCTGGTCTATGCCTGCATATTGGCTGTCGCCCTTCAACGGTATCAAAGCCAACAGATAATCCTTGAAACGTGCGGGCGAGGTGCTGTAGCCGGGCCTGTTCATAGAGTTACGGCAGTAACCCGCAAACTGTGACACCATATGCAACCCTATCTCGGCTGTCAAAGGGAACTTCTCGCTATTTCCAAAGCGCACGAAACCGGCTTTTGAATGGTAGCGCACACCACCGGTACGCACAGAACTCTCGGCAAAGAAATCCCTCTGCCAATGTTCATCAGTGAACCAACCATAGGCAAGATGTCCGCGTATTGCAAACCAACCGCCAAGGCCGGGGATATCCCAATATTCAGGTAATCCCAACCTAACCTGAGGTATGGGCCTTGCATTGCCGCTCTCGACCAATGCACCGGTAGATAGACGGGGGTTCTTCATGTCGCACCAACGCTCCTTCTGACCAAGCGACACTGCAAAACGTTTCCATTTTACATCGAAGAAGGCCTGTTGCACAAACACTGTAGATACAAGGTTATACCCTGCTACTACATCAACGCCCCAGTCGAGACTTAAAGAGTGCTTGCTGAACAGATGTTCGCCTGCGGCTCCAAGGCGTGCATATACCGAGTTACTCTTCTCGCTGTTGATACCCTGACTGTTGGTCATGTGCCACATAGGAGCAAAGTTGCCGCCACCGTAAGTGGCAACAAGCTCGCTGCGTTCGCTCAATATCTGAGCATTGACACCCAACGAAACAACCAGCAGCGTTACAAGGTATAACAGTCGTAACATAAAGAGCAATTATAATATTACAGTTCCTTTACACCTGCAGCGATGTTGACAATAGTCATCACAGCCTTTTCCATCACCTGCACCGAAACAAACTCATAACGGCTGTGGAAATTTATTCCACCGGCAAAGAGGTTAGGACAAGGCAATCCCATAAACGAGAGCTGCGCTCCATCTGTTCCGCCACGTATAGGTTTCACTACAGGAGCCACACCAGCCTGTTCCATAGCACGTTTGGCAAGTTCTATTATATGCATTTTTGGCTCAACCTGCTCGCGCATATTGCGATACTGCTCTTTCAGCTCAAGCGCAACAACACCCTCGCCATATTTCTCGGTCATCTTGGCAAGAACCTCGTTCATAAAAGCCATACGCTTCTCGAATATCTCGCGGCTGTGATCGCGAATGATATACGACACCGATGCATGATCTACACCGCCATTAATTCCCATAAGGTGATAGAAGCCCTCGTAGCCTTGAGTACATTCGGGCGACTCCACAGCCGGTATTGCATCAACAATGGCTGTTGCCACACGCAAAGCATTGAGCATCTTACCTTTTGCATAACCCGGATGCACGTTACGGCCCTGTATTGTAAACAACGCACTTCCTGCGTTAAAGTTCTCGAATTCAAGCTCGCCCTCGCAGCTGCCGTCAACGGTATATGCCCAGTCGCAGCCAAAGAGTGGCACGTTGAAGTTATGCGCGCCACGTCCAATCTCCTCGTCGGGGTTGAACGCAATGCGTATCTTGCCGTGCTTAATCTCGGGATGCGCCTGAAGATAAGCAATAGCTGTTACTATCTCGGCAACACCGGCCTTGTCGTCGGCACCCAAGAGAGTGTGTCCATCGGTAACAATCACATCATTGCCCTTGTAGTTCTCCACCTCGGGGAAATCGGCAACCTTAAGCACTATGTTTTCCTTTTCATCGAGTACGATATCACCACCGCAGTAGTTCTCTACCACTCGTGGCTTTACATCGTGGCCACTCATATCGGGGCTTGTATCGAGGTGAGCGATGAAACCCACAACAGGCATATCCTTGTCGCAGTTTGCAGGGAGCGTAGCATAGAGATAACCCTTCTCATCGAGTACCACCTCCTGTAGCCCCATATCCTTGAGCTGTTGCTCAAGATAACGGGCAAAGACAAACTGACCTTCGGTTGTTGGCACAACTGTGGCATCGTCGCACGACTCGGTATCGAATGTTACATACTTGAGGAAACGCTCGAGCATATATTTTTTCACATTTTCCATATCTTTAAATTTTTATTTTATCTAATTTTTCATTTTATTATTACCATAGTAGCTCCAAACCCATACTTCTGGAACGAAGCATCTTGCGAGATACATCGCGGATACTTACGGCGCAACTCCTGAGCTATTGCGTTACGCAACACACCATCACCCTTTCCGTGAATAAAGACAATCTTCTTGTTCTTGATTTTCAGGTTCTCGTTGAGAGTGTTACGAACAACATCGAGCTGATAGTTCAGGATATCAAAGGCATTCATCCCCGCTGTTGTTTCCAACAGTTGTTCAGCGTGCAGATCAACCTCCAGAATATCACTACCCTTTGCCAATTTTGATTGCTGTTGCTGTTTCTGTGGAACATCACCTTTTTTCTTTTCAAGTATTATTTTCTTTATCTCATCGGCATCGGCAAAAACCTCTTTCGTTGGTTTGTCATCGACAACGATGTCATATATGAGTGCCCCCTCATCGAAGAAAGGATTCTTGGCAAACAAGTGGAGCTTATAGAACTTAACAGTGTCGATGCGTCTTTCAACCGTCATAGCCGGTTTCAAGGCAAAAGGCTTGTTCTCTTTGAAAGGTAGCAGCTGCACGCACACACGCTCCATATCGTTCAGTTCCTCACGTCCGAACTCCTCAATGAACATCTTTGAGTTAGGCTCGAGCAAGCCGTTACATCGTGCAGTCCAGCTACGGCCCGATGCAGTAAGATAAGTGAAGTATATATAATAGTTGCTGTCGTTGATGATATATGCCTCGAAGCGAGAGTTGCCAAGTGATTTCTCGTCCATTGGCAAGTATGCCAACACCACGTTCAGTTTCTCCCCCTCGGGACGTTCCGCCGGGCGGTATGTTACTACAGGGTCAAACTCTTCCTCCACCTCATCGTTGTTCTTTGCCGGTTGCGAGACGCTACGTTTAGGTGCAGGCTCATCTTTTTTAGGTGCACTCTTTTTTTGGAAATTATATTCATTTGTATCCACAACAACGCATTCGCGCACCTGCATAGGAATCTCAAAACCATCCTTATCCTCAACAAGAACAATATCCTTTCCGCGGAAGCCTGTTACCACTCCCCCGCCACATTCATATATAAAACGTACTTTATCACCTACTTTCATACTATAATGTTATGCAAATATCCACAAAGATAATATTAAATCTGCGAGTAAGCGAGTAAAAGCAAATTTATTTGGTTTTAAAGCGAGCGAAAGCAGATTCAACAAAGTAAAATCTGCGAGTAAGCGAGCAAAAGCAAATTAGGCAAAGACAAACGAGCGAGAAATATAAATCTTGCTTTAATATTTTTCAAAGCAAGTGCAATATATCTTAGAGGTTTACCTCAAAGATAATGATAAACGTACAAACAAAATCCGTTCACGATAAATATTTGCGAATTGTATATATAATCGATTGCGATAACGAAATATCAATAAACTACGGCGTTTTTATCGTTCCCTCTTCCCAAACAACAGTATCGCCTTCGTTTCTTATAAAAAAGTATGAGAACTCATCTTTGTTGAGTGTATCTTCTTCTGCAGCATAGTGTAAAGGAAAGGAATCGTGAGGCACTATTCCATATTCAATGTTAAAATGGTGGTATGGGCTGTTTTCCGATGATTTTACGTTGTAGCGCAAGGGATTCTTACCGCCGCACGACATTACAAGCAGCAGCAATAATATATATAAAAAACGAGTCATCATCTGCATATACTACAAACAACAACTCGTTATATATAAATGTTTTATATATGTCTAATTTTTTTTTTCGCAAGTACAAGCGATATTGAGCATTTCGCTCCACCTCTAAAAAAGCAATATCTCAATTCTAAAACTCTTCGACATTCTCAAAGTGCTCCCATATACGCGCAAAGCCATATTCTCCAACAAGGCCCGTAGCAACACGCAACACAGCCTTGGCATATACAGCGGCATCAGCTATCTCGCCCGAGCACATAGGTGCAGCCTCGCACATCACACGCAGTTCCTTCAATGCAGAACAACCACGCAACGCCTGGTCGCCCACACTTACCACAGCCTGTGGAACAACAATCTGTTCAAGCGATGAGCAGTTATAAAAAGCTCCATAACCGATGCTCAAGACACCATCGTGCAGTTTTACACTCTGCAGCGACGAGCAGTTGGCAAGAACACCCTGGTCGAGCATATTCACACCCTTTGGAAGCTCAAAGCCTGCAAGCGAAGAGCATCCCCAGAAAGCACCTTTCTTTACAGCAGCCACTGTCGATGGCAGTACAATGGATTTCAACGACGAACAGTCGCGGAAAGCCCACCCCTCTACCGACAACAAACCTTCGGGCAATGATATCTCGTCAAGCGAAGTACAGCCACAGAACGCATATTCACCAATGCTCTCAACCATATTACCAACCGACACCTTTTCCAGAGCTTTGCAACCATCAAAGAGCGACGGTTCAATGTTTATAAGATTGTCGGAAAGGAACGCACGTTGCAAAGCGTTACATCCAGCAAAGGCATTCTTGCCAATAACAATCACATTAGCCGGCAGAACAATCTCTTCGAGTGCACTACACCCCTTGAACGCCGACATACCAATGACATGCAACGCAAGCGGAAACGACACTTGCGACAACATGGTACAACCCTCAAAGGCAGCAATGCCGATGCTCTCTACATTCTCACCAATAACCACAGAGCGCAATGCCACACACTCGGCAAAAGCCTCATCAAGAATATCAGCTACAGGATAGAGCATACCGCTATATTCAACAGTTGCAGGAATAACAATATCACCGCTATAAGGAACAAGCGATTTTGTTACTGTTGCGCATTTTTTGCTGTCATCGAGCAGATATGTAAGTTTATCAATATTTGCTATCATGGTGTTTTATTTTATGGTATAAGCAACGAACTGTCGCCATAGCTCAAGAAACGGAAATCGTGAGACAAGGCATAATCATAAATCTTACGCCAATCGCCTTTAAGAAACGCCGACACAAGCAACAGCAATGTACTCTTTGGCTGATGGAAATTGGTTACAATAGCTTTTACTATGCGGTATTCATATCCAGGAGCAATCATTATCTGTGTATGCGAATGCAGCCTGTCAAGTCCGTTACGTCCAAGCCAATCGACAAGAGCCTGCAAGGTATCAACGGCCGACAGCGTATGCTCTCTGTTATAAGGAGTCCACTGCCCTACATGCAAGTTATCCATATCAATGTCGGGATTCTCCGCCACAAGTTCGCCAAAGAAATAAAGGCTCTCGAGCGTGCGTACAGATGTCGTACCAACAGCAACAACACGACCTTGCGATGCAATAAGCTTTTCAAGTAGTTCCTTTCGTACTTCGATATACTCCTCGTGCATCTCGTGGTCGGCAATAAGTTCACTCTTTACAGGTTTGAAAGTACCTGCACCAACGTGCAGAGTAACCTCTTCGCGTTGCACACCATTAGCAGATAGAGCGTCAAGTACTTCCGGAGTAAAATGCAGACCGGCAGTAGGCGCCGCAACAGAGCCTTTCACCTTAGAATATACAGTCTGGTATGTACTTTTGTCACTCTCTTCGGTCTTGCGATTGAGATATGGCGGTATAGGCAACTCGCCTGCAGCATCGAGCAGTTCGGCAAATGAAACACCACCGTCCCAGAAGAAACGCACCTTATTGACCGATGCGGCACCACCAATGCGCTCCACCGAGAGAGTTACATCCTTGCCTGCTACATTTATAGTCTGCGACAACAAACCGCTTTTCCAACGGTTGGAGTTACCCACAAGACAACGCCACACACACTCGCTTGTCTGCTGGAATATCAACAGATAGTCGTTTGGTGTCTCGGGTTCAAGACAAAACACCTCAATCTGTGCGCCGGTCTCCTTGCGGAAGCGCATACGTGCCTGAATAACCTTTGTATTGTTGAACACCATCAAGGCATCGCCCGGAATGTATGAAGGCAAAGCTGAAAAAATATTTTCGCTTATAGAGCCTTTATTATATATGAGCAGTTTCGACGTATCGCGTTGCGCCAACGGATATTTTGCAATCCTTTCATCGGGCAACGGATAATCATATTCCGCTATAGCTATATCCTGAATGTTTTTCATCTATAAATTCACCTTTTTTAAATGCTATGCAAAAATATTGTTTTTAAACGAGTTTCTGCCCGTTTTATTCAAAAAGATACTTGAACGCAGAATAATTTACCTTTAAAAAAGGTTTTTATGTAACTTTTTTCTTAAATTTGCCATTGGATTGAGTACACTCATATCCGAGACATATTAAGATATAAGAAGCGTTATGCCTATTTGTTAAGTTGAAACCTGAGAAATTTCGAATTTAGCACAAGAGAAGCATAGTGGTTCTCACGCCATATAGCGTGGGCTGCTATTTCCATTTTTGTGCTAAAGGTAATCTCAGGACCTCAACTTAAAAACGTGGCATTGCAGTTCACGTTTCTTTTTTTTATTTAAACTGTTCCTGAGAACTGCAGGTACAAGCAAAACTATTATGAAAACATTTTTACAGAAAGCGAGTTTGGCATTAGCCATAACCTTGCTGGGCTCCAACGCAATTGCACAATCACTTAATTTGAAAACGGAGTTTGAAACCTCAATGGATGATTTTGTAGAAGATGGTTCCATTTCATCTTTATTAACAATCGACGGCAACCCACGTCTGCTCCTTCAGGAATCCAAAGGCGAAGGATATATTTACCACCCGGAAATCGGAGAGATACGCGAACAGAGATTGGAGAAATTATCCATTATCAACAAAGAGCTTAATATAGAGAAAGTATTCACATCAGGGCCTCTGTTTGAAGAGTTTGTGGACGTAAAGGTTGTTTATGCACCAAAGACATTGAAGATAGAGAGTATAACAACTGAAGATTACCTTGGGCTTGGCGACTTCTATGAATCTTTTTATATAGAAAAAGATGACAACTATTACAATTACCACGAAGCTGTAGAAAATATCCCGGCAAACGAGCTCAAGCCACTGCTCGAGGAGTATGTAGAGAATCATTACAACGAAGCAAACGGATGGTATCAGTCCATCTACAATGGCAAGAGGGTTTTCTATTGTAATTGGAAGTCGAGCCCAAATTTCGATTGGGGAGTACAATACCCCTACAATGGATGGGTTTATACTTCATATGACGATGTTGAATTTGTTCAGTTCAATTATACAACCGGTGAGACAGAGGAGATTGCACGGTACAATTATCGCACCTTAAGTGCTTTTTACCTCACCGGAGAGGTATTTTTAGACCCAGATAATTATAGTTATTGTACTGCGACAATATCACAGAATTTATTCAACGATGATAATAAATATGAATTCCTGCTACCCGAACTGGCACAATTTACCAGTAGTGAATACGATGAATACAACGATAAAAATATCACCTTGTATAAGTACCGCCCTATTGGTTATAAAATCATTTCGGAAGATGGAACTGTGTTGCACAGAATCATATTGAACGAATCAAAAGATGAGAATACAGATGTTTATGCCGGTATAATGAAGCTTGGTGACAAAATATATTTCGTTGCCGAAGTAGATAAAAAGATTTCAAACGATGAGTGGGAAGAGACCACACATTTCTACGAAATAAAGAAGGACGGCGGCAGTTCATCGATTCAGAAAGTACAAGAAATGCGTGGCAGCATGAACATACGCCCCACTGTTGCAGACCGTAACGAAGAGATAACCATTACACTTAATGATGAGAATAATGACACAGCTCGCGAACTTATAGTAACCGGTGTAAACGGACAGTTAATAGAACGTTTGGAAATACCTGCAGAATCAAACAGTATAAAGGTAAATGCAGCAATGATGCGCAGTGGAATGTACAATTTCACACTCCAAAAGAAAGGCGAAATTGTAGATAACGGTAAAGTAATAGTAAAGTAAGAATGTGTTGATATAAAAAATGTGGAGCTTTCTTTAAAAAAGCTCCACATTTTTTATATCAACACATTCTATCCCTATAATCCTCGTACTTATACACCTTATAAACCTCAAGCTCGCCATCGGCATGCAACAGAGCAATGCTCGGGTGCGATATTCCGTTGAACATATTTGTCTTTACGGTTGTATAGTGTATCATATCTTCAAATACAATCTTATCGCCTATCTTCAAAGGCTCTTTGAATTTCCAGCTACCCATATAATCACCGCTCAAGCAACTGTTACCGCCAAGACGGTATATATTCTCACTGAACGGCGCACCCTTCACTGCATCGGGGTCGAGTGTCTCTGCACCGACCACAGCCGGTTGATAAGGCATTTCGAGACAGTCGGGCATGTGACAAGTGAAGCTGACGTTAAGTATAGCAGTACGTATTCCACGGCTCTCCACAATATCAACAACCTCTGACACCAGAGAACCTGTGCGCCAAGCGAAGGCAGAACCCGGTTCAAGGATTATCTCAAGGTTGGGATAACGGTTGCGCAGACCTTTAAGCAGGCCTATAAGATGTTGAACATCGTAATCGGCACGAGTCATAAGATGACCTCCGCCAAGGTTAAGCCATTTTATTTTGGGGAGCCACTTCCCGAACTTTTCTTCTATGTGCACAAGAGTATTTTCAAGCGCGTATGAACTTGACTCGCAATGGCAATGACAATGGAAGCCCTCTATGCCGGCAGGCAATGTTTCGGGCAAAAGGTCGGCAGTAACACCAAAACGGCTACCGGGAGCACACGGATTGTAAAGTTCGGTCTCAATCTCTGAATATTCGGGATTGATACGGATACCGCACGATATTTCATGTCCTGCAGACAATGTACGCTCATAAAAACGCTCATACTGTGAAAGAGAATTGAATGAAATGTGGCTACAGCAACGCATCATCTCACCAAACTCCTCATCGGTATAAGCCGGCGAGAACGCATGTGCACGGCTACCGAACTCTTCAAAAGCCAGACGTGCCTCGTGAATGGAACTTGCAGTTACCGACTTGATATACTCGCGAAAAATAGGGAAACTCTTCCACAAAGCAAAAGCCTTGAAAGCAAGAATAATCTCAACACCGGCTTCACGTGCCACACCGCTTATCAGTTCAAGGTTTCGGCGCAAAAGCGACTCTTCCATCACATAACATGGCGAAGGAACTTTGTTTATCATCTCTTTATCCATTATCCTATAGTTTTTAGTTTAGCAAATTTAAGCAATAAGGTTTTTACTCCGGCATTCTGGAACTTTATAGTAGCCTTAGCATTCTCGCCTACTCCTTCGGTGGCTGTTACCTCGCCCACTCCAAAGCGGTCGTGTTGCACAATCATACCAACGCTCAACGCAGCATGGCTGCCGCCGCTTGAACTATAACCACGAGCCACATCACTCATTCTACGCAGGTTAGCAGGTTTTTCGGAAAATGACGATGCCGAAACAACACGCCTTGCCGGTGTCTCTTCCATGCGCGGTGCAGAAGGGGTCACACGTTGTTCGGGCACAAATGACGACGAACGCTGCAAGTAGCCTGTATTCGTACGTCCGAACATTCCGCCCTGACGGAACGAAGCATTCTGCTGCTGACGGGGTGCCTGCACCCCACCCTGCATGGCAATATAACGTGTATCAATCTCTTTTATGAAACGGCTAGGCTCGCAAAAACCGAACTGCCCATAGCGGTAACGGCTCTTGGCAAACGACAGCACACAATGGTCTTTTGCACGTGTTATGGCAACATAAAACAGACGGCGTTCCTCTTCCATCTCGCGCAAAGAGCTTTGCGCGCATTGGTTAGGGAACAGTTCCTCTTCAAGGCCAACGATAAACACCGTTGGGAATTCCAATCCCTTTGCCGAGTGTATTGTCATTAGAGTGATGCAGTCACTATTCTCCTCGCCGTCCGAGTCGAGGTCCGACATCAGCGACACCTCCGAAAGGAAATCTATGAGGCTCGCATGAGGGTTACCCTCTTGAGTGCGTATGTCAACAAAGTCGGCTATACCATTTATAAGTTCCTCGATATTCTCTTGCCTTGCCTTACCCTCTACGGTGTTATCGCGCGAAAGTTCGGCACTTATTCCACTCTTTTGCAACACACCTCTTGCCACCTCAAGCGCATTTTTCTCGAGCGACATCACAGCAAAGCTGTCTATCATTGTAACAAAAGCCTGCAGCTTTGTCAATGTACCTTTTGAGAGTTCGAGAGACGACACAAACGGATTGGCAATGGCATCCCAAAGACTCATACCATTCTCCGTTGCATACTCTTTGACCTTCTGTATTGTCTTATCACCTATTCCGCGTGCCGGATAGTTTACAATTCGCTTGAAAGCCTCTTCGTCGTCCTTGTTACATATAAGGCGGAAATAGGCTATGACATCCTTTATCTCCTTGCGCTGATAGAACGACAATCCACCGAATATGCGGTAAGGGAACGAACGCTTGCGAAAAGCCTCCTCAAAGATACGCGACTGTGCATTTGTGCGGTACAGTATTGCGAAATCGCTGAAGTTGAGACCCTCGCGACGGCGCAGATCCGATATTTTGTTTGCAACAATCTCGCCCTCCTCAAAATCGGAATATGCCGAATAGAGCAGCAATGGTTCTCCATCACCACGCTGTGAAAATACAGTTTTCTTTATCTGTTCCCTGTTACGCTCAATCAAGCTGTTGGCAGCATTGACAATCATTTTCGTTGAGCGGTAATTCTGTTCAAGCTTGAATATTTTTGCTCCTTTGTAACGCTCGGTAAAGCCAAGGATATTTCCAATATTCGCTCCGCGGAACGAATAGATACTCTGCGCATCATCACCCACCACGCATATTGCACGACGCGCCTGAGTGAGTTGCCACACAATGCAGCCCTGCACATAGTTGGTATCCTGGAACTCATCGACAAGGACATATCTGAAACGCTCCACATACTGCTGAAGCACATCGGGATGTTCACTGAACAGACGATAGGTGTTGACAAGGAGGTCGTCAAAATCCATTGCATTAGCCAAACGGCATCGCTCGTCATAACGTTTATACACCTCGTATGTCGATGGGATACGTGCACGCACGTCATCATTACGTAAGCCGCCGTTGTTCTCATAGTCGCGTGGCGACACAAGCGCACTCTTTGCGCCCGATATACGCTCGGCAACAACATTAGGTTTGTATATCTTCTCGTCAAGCCCCATCTCCTTAATGATACTCTTTACAAGGCTACGCGAATCGCTCTGGTCGTATATGGTGAACTGAGGAGTGAAGCCAAGCAGATGAGCCTCGCGACGCAAGATCTTTGAAAACACCGAGTGGAATGTACCCATCCACAACATAGAAGCAGCACGCTCGCCAACCTTCGCAGCAATACGTTCTTTCATCTCTCCTGCAGCTTTGTTAGTAAAAGTCAGTGCCAATATCGACCATGGCTCAAAGCCATTCTCCAACAAATAAGCAATCTTATAGGTGAGCACGCGCGTTTTTCCCGAGCCTGCACCTGCAATAACAAGTGATGGCCCGTCACAATAGCGCACCGCATCGAGCTGCGCTGGGTTCAATTCATTTTCGTAATCTATCATATAAGGGATGGTTGCAACAGATGCCGCAACAATTTGCGAAGATACAGAAAAAACGGCAAATTCACGAACCTACAGAGCGAAACATAAAAAATATGCCACAACTCCAATGAATTGTGGCATATTTTTTATTACAGGTTACTTAATAAGTAACTTCTTGCTTTACTTAACCAAAACCTTGCAACCGTTTACAATGTAGATGCCGGCTTTGGTGATGTTCTCAACCTTGCGGCCTGTGAGGTCGTATATTTCAGCATTCTCTGCTTCAGTCTCTACGTTCTCAATAACAGTTGGGTTTTCAGGCTCAACAACAACCTCAACCTCTTCAATATTGAAGCAGTAACCATTAGCGTTATTAGTACTACCTCCGGCATCAGTAAAATTATTCTGATTGCAATACAACCAACGAGCACCACCGTTAAAGCTAATATTGTATGCGCCAATCAAATTGTTAGAAGCAGCACGGAATGCAATTACTGAACCCTCTGTTTGCTCACCGTTATAACCAAGGAAGCTACTATTGCTTACAAGATAGTAACCTGTAGCATTTGACTTCAAATATTCGCCGTCAAAATAGAACACAGTGTTATCATCAGCCTCGGCAACAAACTCGGCACGGCCGTCTTTTGCTGTTGAATTCTGAGCTCCAAGGTAACGTGCATCGTCGTTCCATCCATCTACAGCCATAATACGGTAGTACTTACCTGCCTCAGGCAAGTTAAGTTTGAACGAAGCTATAAGAGCATCAACCTCGTCAATCTTAGCCTCAACCTCTGCAGGTGTAGGAGTATTTGTTGACTGAATTGCCTGACGGAAAGCAACGATAGAGTTAAACTTAGTCTCATAGTCGGCATCAGTTGCGGTGTACTCACCCATACCTGTACCAACAGTTATTTGAGCGAACAATGTTTGCGCATTTGCAAGTGCAACGTCAAGCTTAGCAACTGCAGAGGTATTATCAGTCTCAAATTTAGCAACCGCTTCTGCAATTGCGTTAAGTGTAGCAGGAGCAATGTCTGCAACCTCAACAACCTTATGTGCGCTACCTCCATCACTAAGTGCTCTTAAGCCACCTTGACTATCATTACCTCTCCAGTTTGCAACACCAGGTACTGTGGTATGGTTAAAGTGATTGATTGCGCCATAATTGTCGGTAGAGAACACAAGAGCATACTCTGTACCTGTTGTACTTTTTACAACCTGTATATCATTTGTTACCTCTGCTACAAATGGGAAACGACCACCTTCTTCGCTATTTGCTCCAACGAACTTACCTGCAGCGATATTATAGAGATAATACTTGTTTTTCTCTGATTTGTAGATAGCCCACTGGCAAGCTTCAACATCTTCACCTGTTGTAAATGTACCATAAGAAGCTGTTGATGCAACAACACCGGCATTTGCCTCATTATAAATGAGCCATCCACGTGTAGTAATCAAGTTATAGACTTTATTATTGCTTATTTCATCAATATTATAAATAACACCTTCGGGAAGTTCTACTGGATACAATGCCGCAATTTCTGATTCGCTCAAAGCTTTATCATAAATATTGACAGTTTTTATAGTTCCATTGAAAGTGCCATATTGTGTATCGGTATTATATATCATACCGCCAAGATAGAATTTCGCATTATCTCCGGTAAATGTATTCAACGCTTTTGTTGAACCAACATTACCAACGTTTGTTGCGCCATCTACATAAAAATTAATTTTAGAACCATCGTAGGTATAGATAATTTTGGTTGAGTTAGTGTTTACAGCACCCTGAGAATACCAGCCACCACTTCTAGCTCCTACAATATAACGCATTTGGTTACCGCCAAATCCCAAGCCCCAAATAGAATTGTTAGCAGTCGAAGATGAAGTGTAATCAGCAACTGCAGTAAACAACAAAGAGACATCTGACGAATTAGTTATTTCCACATCAGCAATAATTGTCATAGCCGACATTTTGGAAATTATTGACGCATCTTCAGCAGACAACTCTTGCGGTGCTGTAATATTTTCATATGTCAGCACAGGAGTCTGCGTAAACGCTGTAGTTACCACTGTAACCAACAACATTAAAAATAAAGTAATTTTTCTCATAAATGAATTAGTTATAAAATTAATATTAATAATAAACGTGTGTTTTATTGCACGCGTGCAAAGAAAAAAAAAAAAAAAAACAAAATCAAAACAAACTCACACAAAAAATTGATAACAATAAGGTTATCTCGCTTTCTTAAGCAGATGTACTATCACCGGTAAATGGTCGCTATATCCATTGAGCCACACTCCTGCAGCATGGGTACGTTTGATACTGCCTTTAAAACGCCCTTTGTGTTGAAAAAGATAGTCGCGCGAGAACACCTCTACATCATAAAACTTCAGGGTAGAACGTTCGTCGCTAAGCATATTACCACTCAGCACAATCTGGTCATAAAAATTCCACTTGCCCTCATATTTAAGAGTACCTTTTCCCTCTTTGTGCAATTTCATACAAGGGTTATAAAGGTCGAAACTTTGCTTCACTTTCTCTTTCTCGCACAAAGCACCTAACGACACACTCATACTCACATCGTCGGGGTTGTCATTCATATCGCCCATTACTATCACTTTTGAGCCGGGCACTGCACTCATCAACGAATCTTTCAACTGCCGCACCACACTGCCGGCATGCTCACGGGACTGCGACTTGGAATTACGCGACGGCCAATGATTAACTATCACATGCACTGCTTCGCCACCCATACTACCACTGACAACAAGAAAACCGCGTGTCCTATACTCTGTGCTGCTGTTCTCAAAGCTATAAGGCACAAGCTTGCTACTTGTGGGAGTAAACAGTTTGGGATTATACAAAAGAGCGCAATCGATGCCACGACTGTCGGGACCTTCGATGTGAATAAATTTCCATCCACGCAAGGCCAGAGACTCGTCGTTCACCAAATCGCACAACACCCTGCTGTTCTCAACTTCTGAAACACCAACAACAGCCATACCCACAGGCGATACATCTGTTCCCATTTCGGAAAGCACCTGTGCAATATTCTTTATCTTATTGGTATATTTCAATGTTCCCCATCTGTTTACGCCATCGGGAAGAAATTCATAATCATTCTTTCCCGCATCGTGTATAGTGTCAAAAAGATTTTCGAGGTTATAAAAACCAACACTATAAAAATCACATTTTTGCTCTTGAGCATCTATTTTTGTAAAAACAGACAAAAAAATGCACAAAAGAAACACAAAAGCTCTATTTCCCATTAACATAATTGATATAACTGCTGTAAAAATAGTTATAAATCCTATAAAATAGTCATTTGACACCTATTTTTATTTATATATAATTCATAAAAGCATACAACACCAAACATATAGACAGCGAATATCTGTTATTATGTTTATATTTTCATCAAAAAACCTTAATTTTGATTTCAAAAGTTAAGCATTTTTCATTTTTCCGTAAAAAAAGTATATTTTTTTCTTTGTTTTTAATAATTATGCTATTACTTTTGCGTTCGTAACAAACAGAAAACAGAGAGATTTATGTACAATAGCCTATATATCCTTAACAACCTAAACCTCGTGGTCTTGCGCAGATAACGGGAGAAAGGTTGTATGTATATATAAGACTACGAATATATAAAAGCCTTTCTCCTTGTGGAGAGAGGCTTTTTGAATAATAAAAAACCATTTTATATTATATATGTCTTTTACAGAAACATCAAACCACTCCACTACTCCTTATCCAAAGGATTTGCCACGTATCAGCGGTGCTGAAGCAGTGATACGTTCTTTGATTGCCGAGGGAGTAGATACAATGTTCGGTTATCCCGGTGGTGCCATCATATCGGTATATGATGCTCTATACGACTTCCGCGACCAACTTAACCACATCCTTGTACGCCACGAGCAGTGTGCAGTACATGCAGCCGAGGGTTATGCCCGTGCAACAGGCCGCACAGGTGTGTGTATGGTTACATCGGGCCCTGGTGCAACAAACACCGTCAGCGGACTTGCCGATGCTATGCTCGATTCAACACCTATTGTACTTATAACAGGACAGGTTGCCTCATCGACATTGGGAACCGATGCATTCCAGGAGATAAACTTCATTGAGATTACAAACTCAATAACAAAATGGAACTGCCAGGTAAAACGCGCCGAAGATATCCCCGAAGCTATAGCACGCGCATTCTACGTTGCATCAAGCGGCCGCCCGGGCCCTGTTGTCGTTGACATCACAAAAGATGCGCAGACCGGTATGCTCGACTATGAATATACACCAACGAAGTTCATACGCAGCTATATGCCAAACAACGACATCGACGACAACCAGATATTGGAAGCAGCACGTCTCATCAACCTGGCACGCAAGCCTATGGCATTGGTGGGCCAGGGTGTTATCCTTGGCGGTGCAGAAAAGGAGCTGTTGGATTTCCTTGAAAAGAGCGGAATTCCTGCAACAAGCACCTTGCTTGGTATGTCAGCCATACCATCGGAGCATCCACAGTTTGTTGGTATGATGGGTATGCACGGTAACTACGGTCCAAACACCAAGAACCGCGACTGCGACCTGTTGATTGCCATAGGTATGCGCTTCGACGAGCGTGCAACAGGAAAGCCCGAGAACTTTGGTATCAATGCCAAAATCATTCATATGGAGATAGACCCGGCCGAAGTCAACAAACTGATATATGCCGATGTTGCTGTTATGGGCGATGTTAAAAAGACACTTCCACTACTCACCAAAAAAATCACAAAGAACGACCACTCGGCATGGATTGACGAGTTCCGCGTATGTGCAAACATAGAGCGAGAAGATGTTATTGGGCCGGCTATTGAACGACGTGGCGAACACTTGAGAATGGGCGAAGTTGTAGATGCCGTTTCGCAACAGTTCGATGACGCAATCATCGTAACCGACGTAGGTCAGCAGCAGATGTTCGCTTCGCGTTACTTTAACTTCAAACGTTCACGAAGCATCATCACTTCGGGTGGCCTTGGAACAATGGGTTACGGACTACCGGCAGCCATTGGCGCGAAGATAGGTATGCCCCACCGCGAGGTTTGTCTTTTCGTTGGCGACGGCGGCTTGCAGATGACATCGCAGGAACTGGGTACAATATACCAGTCACAGGTGGGTGTTAAGATTGTTCTTATGAACAATGGTTATCTTGGCATGGTGCGCCAATGGCAAGAGCTGTTCTATGACCGTCGATATTCGTTCACAGAACTTGTAAACCCCGACTTTGAACTTTTGGCAAAAGCAAACCATTTGGAATATCGTTATGTCGATAAGCACGAAGAACTTGACGATGCAGTAAAAGAGATGCGCAATGCCAAAGGAGCATTCCTGCTCGAAGTGAGAGTACAGAAAGAAGAGAATGTATTCCCTATGGTACCGGCTGGTGAGCCATTGGAAAATATCCGCTTGGAATAAAACAGAACGAAGATGAACAAAGAATTTATTATAACCGTATTTTCGGAAAACAAGGTTGGTTTGTTGAGCCAGATTACAACAGTGTTTACCCATCGCAACGTAAACATTGAATCGTTGACTGTGTCGGAGTCGGCCATTGAGGGTGTACACAAATACACCATTCTGGTGCGTAACGACGAAGAGAAAGTTGCCAACCTCGTAAAACAGATTGAAAAAAAGGTGGATGTGCTTAAAGCATTTTGTTACACCCCATCAGAGGTGGTAATGCAACAGATAGCACTTTACAAGGTGAAGCGTGGCAGAAATGTAGAAGAGCTGGTGCGTCGCCACAATGTAAGGATTCTCGACATCCACGACGACTATATAGTATTGGAAAAGACAGGTCATAAAGAAGAGATAGACGAACTTTACCAAATGCTGTCGCCCTACGGGCTCTATCAGTTTGTATGTTCGGGAGTTGTAGCAATCATCAAGTCACGCACCGAGCTTATGAACGAATACATGCAGCACGTTGAGGAACAAAGAAAAAAAGCAATGCAATAATTCAAGAAGCAATATAGCATTAAATATTGATGTCATCATGAACGCAGTAAAGAATCTCTGTAAAGTAATTTTGAGATGTTTCGACTTCGCTCAACATGACAAAATACATTAAAAGCAAAATTTATATTATTACCATAATTTAATATAGATATAATATGAGCGAAAAAGTATATATATTTGACACCACTCTACGCGATGCCGAGCAGGTTCCAGGTTGCCAGCTCAATACAATTGAGAAGATTGAAGTTGCACGCCAGCTCGAGAAGTTGGGTGTGGACATAATAGAAGCAGGCTTTCCCATTTCAAGTCCCGGCGACTTCAACTCTGTTGTAGAGATTTCAAAGGCTGTAACAAACCCAACAATCTGCGCACTTACACGCGCCGTAAAAAAAGATATAGATGTAGCAGCACAAGCACTTGAATTTGCAAAGCGAGGCCGCATACACACAGGTATAGGCACATCGCCCTATCACATATACGAGAAGCTTCGCATGACACCCGAAACTGTAATTGAACAGGCTGTTGAAGCAGTGAAGTATGCACGCCGTTTTGTTGATGACGTGGAGTTCTATGCCGAAGATGCAGGACGTTCCGACGAAGAGTATCTTGCACGTGTGATAGAAGCAGTAATAGCAGCCGGAGCAACAGTGGTTAATATCCCTGACACAACAGGTTACTGCCTGCCAAATGAATATGGAGCAAAGATTGCATACCTAAAGAACAATGTTCCCAATATTGACAAGGCTATAATTTCAACACACTGCCACAACGATTTGGGTATGGCTACAGCCAACACCCTGGCTGCAGTACAGAATGGTGCACGCCAAGTAGAGGTAACAATCAACGGCCTTGGCGAGAGAGCCGGCAACACAGCTTTGGAAGAGGTTGTTATGGCTATCAAATGCCACTCGAACCTTGATTTTGATTTGGGCATTGACTCAAAACAGATTATCGCAACAAGCAAACTCGTATCGAACCTTATGCGTATGCCGGTGCAGGCCAACAAAGCCATCGTTGGACGCAACGCGTTTGCACACTCATCGGGCATTCACCAGGACGGTGTTCTCAAGAGCCGCGAAACATACGAAATCATCGACCCCGAAGATGTAGGCGTTGACCAATCGAGCATCGTACTTACTGCACGCAGCGGACGCGCGGCACTCAAGCATCATCTTGCAGAAATTGGTTATACACCCGAAGGCGAGGAACTTGATGATATATACCAGCGTTTCCTGGAACTTGCCGACAAGAAAAAGATGATTACCACACGCGACCTTGAGGTACTCGTTGGTACAACCAATCATCGTCGTATGAGCATTCAGCTTGTAGGCCTACAGGTTGTCTGCGGTAAGTCGGCAATGCCTACAGCCACCGTACAGATAAGTTTCGACGGAGACATCTTTACAGAGACAGCTTGCGGTAATGGACCTGTAGATGCAGCCATCACTGCAGTGAAAAACATCACAAAGCGTCGAGTACACATCGAAGAGTTCCTTATCCAGGCTATCACGCGTGGTAGCGACGACTTGGGTAAGGTACATATGCAGATCTCGCATAAAGGAAAGATGTATCACGGCTTTGGAGCAAACACCGATATTGTAACAGCGTCTGTTGAGTCGTTCATCGACGCAATATCAAAAATAGCATAATAATTTTAAACAGTTTCTTACAATGAATACACTGTTTGATAAAATTTGGGATTCGCACACAGTACGTACATTGGACGGTGGTTCGTGCGTACTTTACATCGACCGTCAATACATCCACGAGGTGACAAGCCCGCAGGCTTTTGCAGGATTGCGTAAGCGCGGAATAGGAGTGTTCCGCCCGTCACAGGTTACTGCAAGCCCCGACCATAACATACCAACAAAAAACCAACATCTGCCCATTGCCGAACCACAATCGGCACAGCAGGTGGCAACACTCGAGAAGAACTGCGCCGAGAACGGTATAAAGATATTCCCCATCGGCTCGGAACGTAACGGTATAATACATGTTATTGGGCCACAGACAGGCTTAACCCAACCAGGAATGACCATAGTATGTGGCGACAGCCATACATCAACACACGGTGCATTAGGCTGTATAGCTTTTGGTATTGGCACAAGCGAAGTGGAGATGGCATTGGCATCGCAGTGTATATTGCAGTCGAAGCCAAAGAGCATGAGAATAAATGTTGAAGGAGAATTAAAACCCGGAGTTTGTTCAAAAGATATAATACTATATATAATCTCCAAGCTCGGCACAGGCGGCGGCACAGGTTATTTTGTAGAGTTTGCTGGCTCGACAATACGTTCGCTCTCAATGGAGGCTCGTATGACAATATGCAACATGAGTATCGAGATGGGTGCACGCGGCGGAATGATTGCCCCCGACCAGACAACATTCGACTACTTGCGTGGACGTGAGTTCGTACCCAAAGGCGAAGAGTGGGAAAAAGCTGTAGAGCGTTGGAGCAAGTTACGTTCGGATGACGATGCCGTTTTTGACAAGGAGATAACATTTGACGCAGCCGATATTGAGCCAATGATTACATACGGAACAAATCCCGGCATGGGAATTGCCGTAAGTAGCGAGATACCCTCATCGGAAGGTATGGACCCGGCATCAAAAGCATCATATGCCAAAGCTCTTGGCTATATGAATTTTGCCGAGGGGGATAAGATGATTGGAAAACAGGTTGATTACGTATTCGTGGGTAGCTGCACCAATGGCCGCATCGAGGACCTTCGCGCCTTTGCCAACTTTGTCAAAGGACGCAAGAAAGCCGACAACATCACAGCATGGATTGTTCCAGGCTCAAAGGAGGTTGAGCGTATGGCCATTGAAGAGGGATTGCGCGACATACTGAACGAAGCCGGATTCGAGCTTCGCCAACCAGGATGCTCGGCATGCCTTGCCATGAATGAAGACAAGATACCTGCAGGAAAATATTGCGTGGCAACATCGAACCGTAACTTTGAGGGACGACAAGGCCCTGAAGCACGCACACTGCTTGCCGGCCCGCTGGTAGCGGCAGCCGCTGCAGTAACAGGTGTAATCACCGACCCACGCACAATGATGTAAAACTGTTACAGCAAAGAGTTATGAGACAGAAATTCACGACACTACGCTCAACGGTGGTTCCACTGCCGATTGAGAATATCGATACCGACCAGATTATCCCTGCACGTTTCCTCAAGGCAACGACACGCGAAGGCTTCGGCGAAAACCTTTTCCGCGACTGGCGTTACGACAAAGAGGGTAACCCAAAGGCTGACTTTGTGATGAACTCACCTGTTTATAAAGGCGAGATTCTTGTTGCCGGCAAGAACTTTGGATGCGGTTCGAGCCGTGAGCACGCAGCTTGGGCTATCGACGGTGCAGGATTCCGTGCCGTTGTATCGAGTTTCTTTGCCGACATCTTCCGCAACAACGCACTCAACAACGGACTTTTGCCTGTTGTAGTAAGCGAAAAGATGCTTGCTGAGATTTTCAAAGCTGCAGAGCAAGATGCAAAGATGGAATTATATATCGACCTTCCAGCCCAAACGATAGAGATTGCCGGCACCGATATAAAGGAATCATTCGAGATTGCACCTTACAAAAAAGAGTGCCTTATGAGCGGATACGACGATGTCGATTTCCTTGTGAGCATACGTTCAGAGATTGAATCGTTTGAAACCGCAAGATAAGGCAAACAGAACTGCCCTAACAGACGCGACAAACAATGTAGGGACACGGCACGCCGTGTCCGAAACAACAAACATCGCAAAAATAAGGCAAACAGTACTGCCCTAACAGACGCGATAAACAATGTAGGGACACGGCACGCCGTGTCCGAAACAACAAAACCTCGCAAAAACAAGGCAAACAGTACTGCCCTAACAAACGCGACAAACAATGTAGGGACACGGCATGCCGTGTCCGAAACAACAAAACATCGCAAAAACAAGGCAAACAGTACTGCCCTAACAAACGCGACAAACAATGTAGG
>JAZRGV010000060.1:0-32801 GCA_045644465.1 Bacteroidaceae bacterium | reverse complement strand
CAACGACTGAACGCATAATATCCAATGCTTGTAACGCTGTTAGGTATTGTAATGCTTGTAAGGCCGGTGCAATCTAAGAACGCAAACCCTCCAATGCTTGTAACGCTGTTTCCAATTGTTACACTTGTAAGTCCGTAGCAACCATCGAACGCTCTTTCTCCAATGCTTGTAACGCTGTTAGGGATTTCAATGCTTGCAAGGCTGGTGCACCAACCGAACGCAGAAATTCCAATGCTTGTCACGCTGTTGGGGATTGTGATACTTGTAAGTCCGGAGCAATAATAGAACGCCTTCTCTCCAATGCTTGTAACGCTGTTAGGGATTTCAATGCTTGCAAGGCTGGTGCACCAACCGAATGCATTATTTCCAATGCTTGTAACGCTGTTAGGAATTGTAATGCTTGTAAGACCGGAGCAATCCAAGAACGTCTCATTTCCAATGCTTGTCACGCTGTTTGGTATTGTAATGCTTGTAAGTCCGGAGCAATCCCGGAATGCATTATTTCCAATGCTTGTCACGCTGTTACCTATTGTAATGCTTGTAAGTCCGGAGCAATTATAGAACGCCTGCTCTCCAATGCTTGTCACGCTGCATGTTACATTGTTGTATGTAATTTCGCTTGGTATAACAATGTCTCCGGAATAATTGCTATCTTTAATTACCGTAGCTTGTTTTCCTTTAGCAATTACATCGTATTTTATTCCATTGATAGTTACCTCTTCAGCTTTCGCTGTTCCCACGCAGCACATTAGTAACAGTGCTGTAAATAATAGATTTAATTTTTTCATAATAGTGTATTTTATTTAGTTATTAGTTAATCTTTTTCAAAGAGATACGATATTTGTTGTAAAATTACATAAAATATCTTAATAACTTGTTACTCAGCCAATAATTTTGATGTTTTTGGGAGATTTTGTTGGTGCATTTTATAAATTGTTTAGCAAAAAAGCGGATTATCAACAATTACAATGTTGATAATCAAGCAACAATCTCTTTTAAAAACTCTTTTTGAAAGAGATTGCTTTTTTGCTAAACGTTTTATTCATTACATATTAGAACAAGAGCAGCTTCCCGCACAATGTGCAAGAAACTGCTCTTGTTCAATATATTCCTTTATTTTACTGATGCACCTCGCGCAGAAGGTCATTCACTGTCTTTACGGGGTTGAATGTTATGAGCGGTACTTCAACGAATATAGTGTTCCAGTCGCTCATTGCACCGTTCCAAAGACCGGGCAACTCCATAGCCTTGAGGTCGCGGCCATTCTTTGACTTGTGTGAGATGAAACCGGTGTTCTTGTCAACAAATTCCGGGAGGTTGAATTTCTCGCCTTTGTAGTTCTTTACTGCACAAACAAGGTCAACGGGGTTGAAGTGTGTGCCGTTCTCGAACATCGATTTTGCAGCCTCATTGTTCATGTCAATCTGTGAACTCTCGAGAATCTGCAACGACACTGTTCCATCCTGGTTATATGCAAGGAATGGTCCACCACCCGGCTCGCCTACATTCTTTACCATACCGCACACGCGCATTGGGCGGTTGAGTTTCTTATGCAGATATGCTGCAAGAGCCTCATTATCCATTGAGTCAAAGTCGGCATTCAAGCATTGCAGGTCGTTCTGCAAGAATGCTTTCATTTCCTCGAGCTGCGTTACTGTGCAGTTACCGGCATCGAGCAAATTAAGATATTCGTATGCCCTTTTCTGCTTGTCAACCAATATACCTGCAAGCAGTTTTTTGTATTTTACTGTGTCGGGCTTCAAGCGGTCGGGAACAACATTGTCGATATTCTTGATAAAAATAACATCGGCATCAATATCGTTCAGGTTCTCTATCAAAGCGCCATGGCCGCCGGGGCGGAACACAAGTGAGCCATTCTCGCGGAACGGAGCATTTTCGGCATCTACAGCTATAGTATCGGTACACTGTTTCTGCTCCGAGAATGTAATGTCATATTTTACATTGAACAACTGCTCGTAATATGCCTTGCGCTCAGCAACAAGTTCCTCGAAAAGGGCTTTATGGTTGGGCGAAACGGTAAAATGCAACTTCACCACTCCGTCGGTAGCCGCATACAAGGCACCCTCAACGAAATGCTCCTCGGCCGATGTGCGTGCATCGTCGGTATATGTGTGGAACTTTAGCAATCCTTTTGGCAATGTGCCGTAGTTCATTCCTGTGAAATCGAGCAAGTTGAACACCACTGCTTTATAATTGCCGTTGGCAATAAGTTCGGCGATGCTATGTGAATTGTTTTTCATGCATGCGGCATCAAGGTCGGCATAGAACGCGAACTTTTCGATGTTTGCAAAGAAATTCTTCTCAAAGTCGGTTGTAGGCACGTCGTATTCTGCACTAAGGAACGAGAATAAATCCTTGAACATACGGCTGGCAGCGCCCGATGCCGGAACAAACTTCAAAATAGCATTGCCGGCTGCACAATAATTGTCCCACACCTTAAGATAGTCGTCAACCTCGTTTTCCGAAGGATTAAGTACACCGTTGCCAATGGTGGCTGCGTCTTTTATTTTCAAGAATGGAAATCCTGTCTTGAAATTTTTCAACTGTTCGGCAACCTGTTCTGCCGAAATACCTTTTTTGCTCAAAAGCAATTGGTCTGCCTTGCTTATCATAATGTGATTGGTTAAAGTTTTTATCTTTATTGATAGCGAAAATAGAAATAATTTCTATAAATGGCAAAAAAATGATGATTTTTAAAAGATAAAAACTAAATTCGCGACATAAAACAAATGTAAAACAACAATGAGCGAGCTTTTGATACACACCGATGATGAGAAAAAAGATATCCTAGAGCTGACCGAAGTGCTGGTCAAGGATATCGAGGGCGGAGTTCACTCTGATGCTTACCGCTTTATAAACGCGAGAATCTCTAATGCTATTACCGAAGGCAAGATAACAAGAGATGCGCTTGGTTTCAGCCCTGTCATAACAGATATGAAAACAGCAGTTCTTGTGGGTCAGGAGATAGGATTCCAGAACGAGATAATAACAAGTATCCTGCTGAACCGCTGTGTCAATGCAGGTACAGCAACAATAGAAGAGGTTAACGAGGCTTTTGGCGAGAATGTAACAAAAATCATCACTAACCTTATGCAGATAAACTCTCTCTATGCCAAGAGCCCTACAATAGAGTCGGAGAATTTCAGAAATCTGTTGCTTTCGTTCACCAACGATATGCGCGTCATTCTCATAATGATTGCCAGCCGACTGGTGATGTTGCGCGGCTTGTTCAATTCCAACAACGACGAGGCACGCAGGCTTGTGGCACACGAGGCTTCAAAACTATATATTCCGCTTGCACATAAACTTGGTTTCTACAAGCTGAAGTCCGAGATGGAAGACCTTGCATTGCGTTATACCGAGACAGAAATATATGCCGAACTGAGCCGCAAGCTCGAAGAGACTGCTGCATCACGTGAAGACTATATAGCATCGTTCATCAAGCCTATTGAACGACAGCTGAAGATGTTGCCGCACATCAAGTTCCGCATCAAAGGCCGCACCAAATCTATCAATTCTATATGGCAGAAGATGAAGAAACAGCAATGCGCCTTCGAGCAGATATACGACCTGTTTGCCATAAGAATAATCATTGACAGTGAGCCACAGAACGAAAAGAGCGAGTGCTGGCAGGTATATTCTATCATCGCCGACATGTACACTCCCAATCCGCACCGTTTGCGCGACTGGCTCTCTGTGCCCAAGAGCAACGGATACGAGTCGTTGCACACCACTGTTATGGGCCCCGAAGGACGTTGGGTTGAAGTGCAGATACGCACCGAGCGCATGGACATTGTCGCCGAGCACGGTTTGGCTGCACACTGGCGATACAAGGGCGTGCAGAGCGAGAAAGGTCTCGACAACCTGCTTGCATCAATACGCGACACATTGGAGAACATAGGCGAAGAGAGCGCAGCCGAGAGTAAGTTCAAGATGGAACTCTACAAGGATGAGATATTTATCTTTACCCCAAAAGGCGACCTTTATCGTATGTCCAAAGGAGCGACCATTCTTGACTTCGCATTCCTCATACACACCGGCCTTGGCTGCCGATGCACCGGAGGATTGGTCAACGGACGCAACGTGCCAATACGCCACGCTTTGAGCAATGGCGACCAGGTGGAAATCATCACTTCTAACAGCCAGACACCTAAACAGGCATGGCTGAACATTGCACAGTCGAGCCGCACCCGTGCCAAGATACGCCAGGCACTCAAGGAAATCAGTGCCAAGCAGGCCGACATGGGACGTGAAGCTGTTATACGCAAGCTCAAGAATCACAAGATAGAGTTCGACGAGTCGATAATGGACCACCTTATCCGTAAGATGGGTTTCAAACGCTTGTCCGACTTTTATCAGAATGTGGCGGAAGGCTCTATCGACATAGCCGACATCCTAAAGCGATACCAGGCAATACTCAACCACGAAAACGAGAACGAAGAACAGCCTCAGAGCGCCGAAGGGTTTGTCTTTACAGGCGACAAGGATACAAAAGGCTCTTCCGATGTGCTTGTCATAGAGCGTAACCTCAAAGGTGTAGATTATAAACTTGCCAAATGCTGTTCACCAATATTCGGTGATGACATTTTCGGCTTTGTAACAATCTCGGGCGGAATATCAATTCACCGCAAGGACTGTACGAATGCCCGACAGTTGCAGGAGCGCTATCCCTACCGTGTCATCGAAGCGCGTTGGAGCGATATGGAAAACAAGAACAGTATGTTCCCTGTATCGTTACGCATAGTAGGACACGATGACATAGGCGTTGTAAACAGCATAACATCAATAATATCGCAAGAGAACGGCGTTACAATGCGAGGAATAAACATAGAGTCGCACGATACGCTATTTTCGGGAACATTGTCGTTGCTCATCAACGACAAGATAAAACTGAACAAACTGATATCTAAAATAGAAGGAATAAAAGGAGTTAAACAAGTAAGAAGAGGATAATATGAAAAAGATAGTATTTATATTGCTTGCACTGTTTGCCGTAACAGCATCCAGCGCACAGAGCGAGAAAAAGCCAAAGATTGAATTCGAGAAAACGACAATCGACCTTGGCAAGTTCGGACAGGATAATGCTGTGCATCACTGCCACTTCGTTTTCAAGAACACCGGCGATGCCAACATGTACATACACCAGATAATACCCTCTTGCTCATGTACAAGCAACAAATATCCAACCCATGCAATAGCGCCGGGTGCCACCGACACAATCTTTGTTACATATAACGGCACCGGCAAAGCACCGCGAAAGTTCAGGACAAGCATCACAATACACAGCAATGCCACTGCAGAGATGACAAAAGTGTATGTCAAAGGCGAGATGTTACCTGCAAAAGTTGTAGAAACCCCTGTTATAGAAATAGAAGAGTAAGCGCAATGCCTACTCTTCTATTTATATAAGGATGATACTTGTGTATATCAGTACTGTTCCTTCTCGTTGGGGAAATCACACGATTTCACATCGCTGACATAGCTACCCACAGCATCGGTCATCACTGTGTGCAGGTCGGCATAGCGACGTAGGAAACGTGGAGCAAAATCGGCTGTCATACCAAGCATATCGGCATATACAAGAATCTGGCCGTCAACAGCATTGCCGGCACCAATACCAATAACAGGTATTGTAAGGCTTTTGGCAACCTCCTCGCCAAGCTTTGATGGTATCTTCTCAAGAACAAGAGCAAAACATCCCGCCTCTTCGAGCAGCTTTGCATCGCGGCGCAGCTTCTCGGCCTCGGCATCGTCCTTTGCGCGTACGGCATATGTTCCGAACTTGTTGATACTCTGCGGTGTCAAGCCAAGGTGCGCCATAATGGGAATACCTGCGTCGAGAATCTTGCGTACCGATGGAAGAATCTCCTCGCCACCTTCAAGCTTCAAAGCGTCGGCGTGTGTCTCCTTCATTATTCTGATAGCATTTTTTACCGCTTCGTCTGCATTCACCTGATAGGTTCCGAATGGCATATCAACCACAACAAGTGCGCGTTTTACGCCACGTACAACACCTTTGGCATGATAAATCATCTGCTCAAGTGTGATAGGCAATGTTGTGACATTACCGGCCATCACATTCGAAGCCGAGTCGCCCACCAAAAGAGCATCTATGCCGGCATTGTCAAGGATTGATGCTGTTGTATAATCGTATGCGGTGAGCATTGCTATTTTCTCACCTTTGCGCTTCATTTCAATAAAACGGTGCGTAGTAACCTTGCGTGTGTCTTCAACCAAATACTTTGACATATTCAATGTGTTTTTGAAAATTTTTGCGAAGATACAACAAACCGACGAAAGTTCGTATAATGGAACGGATAAAAAACAGAAATACCATAGAAAAGTAAAATATTCACATTTTATTTAAACTATGTATAAAAAGCGGTTGCTCCGTGATTCACATCAGAGAGCAACCTTAACACAAACACAAAATAAAACACGACAAAACTACTATGCAAACGTTCATCCGTTGTACATTGTTCAGTACTGTTGCAGAACACAGGTATTCACATATCCGCGAACCGCTCCGGCTGAGTTGCAATAATATAACAGCACTTATAATAGAATTGTTTGTGCATTAACACTTAAATAAAGTTAAAAACAATTGCCTGAATGACTAAATTTGTGTAATTTTGCAACTCTTTTTGAAAACATAGACAAAACTGAATAAAAACATCTAACATATATTGAAATGAAACGTTTATCATTACTGTTGCTGACAGTACTTTTTGTAAGTTTTGCATCAGCACAAAAAATCAAGAACAGTTACATAGGTAACGACGGATTTTCTATCAAGACTCAGGGTTTTATGGGATTCTACATTGACCAGAGTGCAAACCTCGAGAGAATCCACCCTGCAGCTCCTACCGGTTTGAACCTTGGTGTAGAGTTCCAGTCATACCAGCAATACCCATGGTTGCAGTACCACAACAACCCCACCTACGGTTTCGGTTTGTCGTATATCGACTTTGGTGCTCCCGAAGTTATGGGACATGCATTGGCTTTTTATCCATATGTAAATCTCAACGTTGTACGCTTGAAACACTTTGAAACAAAGATTAAGTTGGCTACCGGTGTGGGTGTAGTGAGCCGCCACTGGTATTCACATCCTGAAGTCATTAATCCTGACGATTATAACGACCCTGCCAACAACACCACTTTCAGTACCTATTTGAATGTATATTTGAGTGCAGGTCTTAACTTGAATTTCCCTATCACACGTAACTTCGCATTCAACACCGAGTTTGGTTTCTTCCATATGAGTAATGGTAAGACAAGTGTTCCAAACCGTGGTATAAACACTTTCTACGGTGGTGTGGGTTTCATCACTTCGGTAAACCCCGAAGAAGAGGTTGAGCCAATACAGTTCCCCGACCTTCCCTACCGTTGGAGTTTGAACTTCACAGGTTCGGCCGGCAAGATGCATTTGGACCGCGAAGACAAGCATAAGTTCCTTATCGCTACATTCCACGCAGGTGCTGTATATAATGTAAATAACTGGTATGCTGTAGGTCCCGGTGTTGATGTATTCTTCAACGACAATGTAAACGTCAATTCCAAGAACGGCTTTTATTGTACAAAGAAGCTGGACGGCAGCGAGATGGAATATACATTTACAGACAAGTTGCGTGTAGGTATAAGCGTAAACAACGAATTCCAGTTCGGCCGAATAACAGCAATGCTCGATTGGGGTATATATGTTGTAAACCCTTCAAGAAACTACTATCAGTCATATAACGGTGGCGAAGTATATAAAGAGGTAAAACGTCCTGTAATATACAAGTGCAAGGATGTTGGTGTAGATGATGGTTGGAACTACATCCGTTTCGGTGCAAAATTCCGCGTATGGGACAACCTCTATATTCAGGCCTTGGCAAAGAACCACCTTCACATTTGTGAATACATCGAGTTTGGTGTAGGTTACACAATACCTTTCATCAGCAAGTCAAAGCGTCACGATAACAAAATGATTTTCCACAACCGCAAGAACTGGTGGAAAAACTATTGATAAAACAATAAATGCCCGGAAAATTCCGGGCATTTATTGTTTTATGGAACAGCGATAAAAAAGGTATTACAGCTTCGACATAAATCGTTCTATATCCACAATAAAACGCACATGCGTTCCTTTTCCTATGCAGTTGTCGCCATCATAGGCTTCGACATCAAACTGTAATTTGCGGCCTTCTACAGCTGTAAGTTTTGCCACAGCTTTGATTGTGGCACCAAGCGCCGAGGGTTTGATGTGGGTTGTGCTTATTTCGGCTCCAACAGTTGTTGAGCCTTCGGGCAAGTATGGCGCAACACAGTTCATGGCTGCATTCTCCATTAAAGCGACCATCGATGGCGTAGCAAACACATTAAGACCGCCCGACCCCACAGCCGATGCACAATTAGCCGGTATTACAACCACCTCACTTGTATATTCCAATCCTTCTTTTAGCATATCTTTTTGTTTTTATTCTTTTTGCGAAAGTATGCAAAATTTGGAGAAGTGAGAAAATATTTCAACCATATTTAAAAAAACAGATACTCCTTTGTTTGTTATAGTGTAAAAAACAATGGAGAAGAATATTGTATTGTGGCTTCACAAACTCATTAGCAACCTATTAAAAAGCATAGGAGTTTCCGAAGAGTTCCTCACAAGGTTTGAAGTAGTTATACTTTTGTGTATTATGTTTGTTGTAGCATTTGTCATAATGGAGGTTATTTACAGAATATCTCTTTTCTTGTGCAAGCGCATAGCCGGCCGCAAACATTACGAATTTCTTATTTATATAATAAAAGGTAAACGGCTACGCAGGCTGTGCTATATCGTTCCGCCAATATTCGTGGAGGTTATGCTTCCTCTGCTGCTTGCCAACAAGCCTACTTTGTTGCACTATGCCGAGAACATCACCTGGATATGGTTTATTGTGTGTGTGGTTATAAATATAAACACATTGCTTATTACAATTGGAGAATCGGCATTTACCAACAGCAGATACCACGACAGGCCTATAAAAGGTTTTCTGCAGATAACACGTGTTGTAGTGATACTCATTGCTGCAATAATCATAATATCAATACTCACCAACAAGTCGCCGGTTTATCTCATAGGCGGCCTGGGAGCTTTTGCTGCGGTGCTTATGCTCATAGCAAAAGATAGCATAATGGGCTTTGTTGGCGGTTTTCTGTTGCTCGAGAACGACATGGTGCGCCTTGGCGACTGGATTGAGATACCTGGAACAGGTATCAATGGAAACGTATTCGATATATCGCTAACTATTGTTAAGGTACGCAATTGGGATAACACTATAGCCACTATTCCACCCTACACACTCATTAACCAGAGTTTCGTCAATTGGCGCGGAATGAGTGAGAGCGGCGGCAGACGTATAGCTCGCGGATATACAATAAAGCTCGACCACATAAAACCTTGCAACGAAAAGATGTTGCAACGCCTGATGCGTTTCGACAAAGGTTTATGCGAATATATAGAAAAGAAAAACGAAGAGGCTGCCAACAGACCTCCCGGCGAAAACCACAGCAATACCCCATATACCAACGGAAATATTGAGACCAATGCCGGGTTATTCAGAGCCTATGCCGATATTTATCTGCACAGCCACCCAATGATACGTAATGATATGATTATTATGGTACGCTCGCTCGAACCCACCGAAGCCGGACTCCCCATACAATTCTATTGTTTTACAAAAACAACCGAATGGAGCGAGTACGAAAGCATACAGTCGGAAATTATGGAACATTTTGCATCGGTTATGCCTCTATTCGAACTATACCCTTATCAGGCATCGGGAGCACGCGACACCATAATAAGCGGACTCATCGAAGGACAGTTCCCTATAGAACACATAGACGGCCTACCATTCAAGACCATCAAATGAAGAAAAAGAACAACATAAGGAAATATCATGCTTTTCTAAACACAAATTAACATAACACATAATACTTCGTACAACAATGATAGAAAAAAGCATTATTTCTTTGTTCTTTTTAAACTAACTTTGCGCCCGTTTTAGAACAATTTTACAATTTTTACATAAAAAACATTCTATTATGACTAAAGTCAAAGGCAATTGTGTGCTTATAACAGGCGGCGCATCGGGCATTGGTAAAATTATGGGACGTTTGTCGCTCGAAAAGGGTGCGCGACAATTGGTGATTTGGGATATCAATGAGGCCAGCATTGCTGCAACCGTTAATGAATATAAGAATATAGGCAAGGTAACAGGTTACAGAGTGGATGTATCGGACAGCAATATGGTAAAGGAAATTGCCGAAAAAACGATGAAAGAGTGTGGCAACGTTGATATAGTCATCAACTGTGCCGGCATTGTAACAAGTAACTCTACCTTCGACAAGCTCACAACCGATGAGATTGAGCGTACTATAAAAATAAACACTATTGCTCCAATGATTGTAGCACAGCAATTCTTCCCGGGAATGATAGAACGCAACCATGGCCATGTATGCAACATTGCATCGGCGGCCGGTATGATTTCCAATCCAAGAATGTCGGTTTACGCAGCAAGCAAATGGGGTGTTATAGGATGGAGCGACAGCGTACGCATCGAATTGAAACAGATGAAGAGCAAGGCACGTTTTACAACCATTGCCCCCTACTTCATCAACACAGGTATGTTCGACGGTGTAAAATCACGTTTCTTCCCAATTCTTAAACCTGAGCCAACGGCAAAGAGCATCATCAGAGCAATAGAGAAAAACAAGAACTTCAAGGGACTCCCTTTCGGCTATCATTTTATTCGTTTTTGCCAAGCTTTGTTGCCTACTTCAATTTTTGATTATATCTTTGGAGAGGTCGTTGGTATTTTCCATGCAATGGATAACTTTACAGGACGCAAAAAATGAAGATAGAAAATACTGCTATTCAAGATATTAAGGAGATTGTCGCTTCACAGCGTCAGTTCTTTGCAAGCAACACCACGCTGGACTACAAATTCCGCAAAGAACAGCTTAAAAAGCTGAGTACAGCTCTTAAGGAATGGGAAAAGCCACTATGCGAGGCATTGTGGAACGATTTGCACAAGTCGGCCGAAGAGGCCATACTCACCGAATTGAGTATTGTTACAGGCGAGATAAAGAACCACATCAAGCACTTGCGTTGCTGGATGCGCAAACGTAGCGTATGTACTCCTATAAAGATGTTGCCGTCGCGTAGCTGCGTGGTAAGTGAGCCGTTGGGCAATGCGCTAATCATCTCTCCATGGAACTACCCCGTTCAGTTGTTGCTGAATCCGCTTATTGGTGCAATATCATCGGGTTGTACGGCAATTCTCAAGCCATCGCCCTACGTTCCCAACGTTTCTACAGTCATCGAAGAGATGATTTCCGCCACATTCGACAAACGCTATATAGCCGTTATACAGGGCAACAGAGTTGTAAATGAGGCTCTATTGGAAAATCGTTTCGATATAATATTCTTCACCGGTAGTCCGCAACTTGGCAAACTTGTTATGGGCGCAGCATCAAAGCACCTCACTCCTGTTGTGCTTGAGCTTGGTGGCAAAAGCCCTTGTATCATAGACAAGGATGCCGACATCAAGGTTTCGGCAAAGCGCATTGCATGGGGAAAGACTCTCAATGCCGGCCAAACATGCATTGCTCCCGACTATCTGCTTATCCACAAGAGCAAAATCGACGAGTTTATTGCAGAGTTTGCTAACTCTATCAGGCAACTGCACGGCAACGATATAAAGCAGAGCCGCCATTATGTGCGTTTGGTTAATGATAAGGCTTTCGAGCGCGTCAAGGGCTATTTGAAAGATGGAAATATTGTCTATGGCGGAGAGGCCGATGCTACAGAACGTTTCATCCATCCCACACTGCTTACCGACGTTCCATTGACTTCGCCGGTGATGAATGAAGAAATTTTTGGCCCCATATTACCGATAATTCCTTTTGAGAATCGCGACGAAGTTGTTACTTTTGTACGCGAAAGGGAAAAGCCTCTTGCACTCTATTACTTTGGAAAAGCAAAAGATGGCAAAGAGATTATACGACTCACCTCGGCAGGTGGCTCGTGTATAAACGATGCCATTATGCACATTGCCAACGAGAATATGCCTTTCGGTGGTGTCGGTAATTCGGGTATGGGACACTATCATGGCAAGCTCAGTTTCGAGGCATTCTCGCACCAGAGAGCAGTTGTTACAACACCTACGTGGCTCGACCTTCCCTTCCGGTATATGCCATACAGGATGTTCGGTTTGGTTAAGAAGTTATTGTAAAATAAAAGAACAAACACAAAAATATTATTACAATGAAAGAACACTTAGAATTTCTCGATTCGCTCCATGTGAATCTCACACAAGGTGGAATGTTGGTTGTGAATTTCATTCTTGCCTTTGTAATGTTCGGCGTTGCTTTGGGCATCAAAGTACGCACATTTAAAAGCGTATTCAAAAAGCCGACGTCGGTGATTGTAGGTTTACTTTCACAGTGGGTGGCACTCCCGGCCTTAACTTGCCTGCTGGCGATAGTCCTTAACCCCATAATAACTCCAATGGTTGCCATTGGTATGATTCTTGTAGCATCGTGCCCGGGTGGTAACATGTCGAACTTCCTTTCGGCACACTCAAAAGGCAACATCGAGCTTTCAGTGTCAATGACTGCTGTTACAACCCTTTTTGCATCAATCATCACTCCGTTGAACTTCTGGTTCTGGGGCTCACACTATCTGCGTTTTGCCGAGATAAAGAAGTCTATTCCCGAGCTTGACATCCCATTCGGTGATATGCTGTCACAGATAATTCTTATTTTAGGATTCCCTATTGTGCTTGGTATGCTTGTTTCGCACTACTTCCCCAACTTTGCCAAGAAACTTACAAAACCCACATCTGTGCTATCAATCTTGCTTTTTATAGCAATGGTCATTGTATCACTTTCACAAGTACTGTCGGGCTTTGAGCAGCGTTGGGATGTATATGCCGGTATTCTTGTTTGTCTGTTGGTTGTGGTAATACACAATGCAATGGCATTGAGTACAGGATATTTCTTAGGAAAAACAGCACGAGTGCCTGTGCGCGACCGTCGTTCTTTGACAATTGAAACAGGTATCCAGAATTCAGGCCTTGGCCTTGCTCTGTTGCTTAACCCGGCTATTTTCCCACCCGAACAGTGGAAAGAGAATGGCGGTATGATTATCGTTACTGCACTATGGGGCGTATGGCACATTGTTTCGGGATTGTCTGTTGCGACAATATTCCGTCGTTCACCATTGAAAGATTAATATCACACTTATGGCTAAAAAGAGAAAAATTCAGGACAATAACGGATGGTACAACTTCTTGCATCGTTATGTCGATGCTGTTTTGAAGTTGTCGTACCGCAAAATAAAATATTCAGGTTTCGAAAATGTACCAAGCGACGGTGCTGTTATCTTTGCACCCAACCACACAGGAACTCTTATGGACGCCTTGGTTATATTGGCATGCAACCAAAAACCAAAGGTTTTTGTTGCCCGTGCCGACATTTTCAAGAACCCCACTCTCGCCAAGATTTTCCGTTTCTTCAAGATAATGCCGATTATGCGCATGCGTGACGGCTTCGACGAGGTGAAGAAGAATAACAAGACAATAGAACAGGCTACCGATGTTCTCAAGGACAAGATACCGTTCTGTATATTCCCCGAAGGTACACATCAAACAAAATACTCTCTTCTGCCAATATCAAAAGGTATATTCCGTATAGCCCTGCAGGCGCAGGACCTCATGCCCGATATGCCACTATATATTGTGCCTGTAGGTATCCGCTACGGCAGTTTCTGGCGTTACCGTTCAACAGCACATGTGCAGTTCGGAGAGCCTCTGAAGGTAAGCGATTTCATTGAACAGAACAGCGAAAAAACACCTCAGGAGCTTATGAACGTGATGCGCGTGGCTCTCGACGAAGGAATGAAAAAGAGTATTGTCTATATTCCAAACAACGAGGAGTATGATGCAACATACGATATATGTGCTGTTGTGCTAAAAGAGCAACTCAAGAACAGCACAAACAAGAAGGTACATAAAATGGTTGCAGAAGCAGCCGCAAACAACAGAACAGTAAAACAGATTGCCGAACTCAAGGCTAACAACCCCGAAGTTGCAGAGAAGCTTATTTCGCTGGGTAACAAAGCTGCAAAGATGCGCAAGGCAAAAGCTATCAGTTTAAAATCTGTTGTTTCACGACACACAGCAGTGTGCAACATCTTCAAGTCGTTGTTGCTGCTTGTTACTCTGCCCTACACTCTTGCCGCAGCAATATTCACACTTCCTGTTACACTGCTATGCAACACTATTTTTAAGAAATTCAAAGATCAGGCATTCCGTAACTCGGTACGTATGGTGGTAAATCTTGTAATATGGCCGTTGCTTATGATAATTTATTCCATTATAGCATATATATGTCTGCCATGGCAATGGGCGTTGCCTTTGACACTGCTTCTGTTGCCGGCTCCATTCATCGTTCACGATGCCTACAGAGCTGTGCGTATAATGGTTTCGGATTTTAGACTATGCTGCAACAAGCCATTGAAAGCTATACACAAAGAGATTAGAGATATAATGTTCAAATAACACAAACAATTATGAAAACAAGAAAGGTATTGACACTGTTAGCAATGGCATTGTTGTTTACTACAGCAAATGCACAAGACAACAATGTTGAAAATACAGAAAAGAAAGAGATTGTAAAGACCGGATATAACATAGGCCCCTTCCCCATTGTGGCATTCGATGCCGACAAAGGTTTTCAGGTTGGCGCATTGATGAACGTCTATGACTTTGGCGATGGCAGCATGTATCCCAACACACGCCAGAAGCTATATATGGAAGCTTCGTTCTTTACAAAGGGTTCACAGCTATTTGTTGTAAACTATGACAATAAGTTCCTTATTCCCGGAGTTCGCTGGTGTGCTACAGCAACACTTGTCAATGACAAGGCTATGGATTTCTATGGATTCAACGGTTACGAGGCATATTACGATTTCAACAATTTTGGATCGAAAAAATACAATCCAAAGTATCGCGTAAACCGCCTTACATTCCTTTTCAAGAGCGATTTCATAGGCAACATCTGGAAGAAGAAACTCTTTTGGGAAGCCGGTTACCAGTTGCATTATATCAAGCAGGGATATAATAAAGTACACGCTTTGAACCTTGACAAGATAAACAAGAACAAAGCCGAAGATAAGCTTTACCCTGTAGATGAGCCTACAATGTTCGACCTATATCGCCAGTGGGGAATCATCTCAGAAGACGAAGCTTGGGGTGGACTCAACAGCACATTACGCGTTGGTTTGCTCTTCGACACACGCGACAAGGAAGGCGCACCATCAAGAGGTATATGGGCCGAAGCACACGTTAGCCTTTCACCAAAATGGTTGGGAACAACACACCCACACTATCGCTACTCTGCTACATTCCGTCATTATGTACCCATTGTAAAGAACGACGTGCTTACCTTTGCCTATCGTTTGAACTACGAAGGTACATTCGGAAACTATACACCATACTATGCGATGCCATATATCACCGTCATGGGTAACACATACGACCGCGACGGTATGGGTGGCTACCGTACAGTGCGTGGTTTGATGCGTAACCGCGTTCAAGGTCTCGATATGGCAACATATAACGTTGAGTTGCGTTGGCGTTTTGTAAACTTTACATTGTGGAAACAGAATATTGGATTCGGTTTGAGCGTATTCAGCGACGGTACAATGGTTACACGCGATTACGATATGTCGTTCAAGGCTACAAAAGAGCAGCTCGGCGATAAGTATGAAGAAGCTAAGAATGATTATAATGCTTATATGGCAGGCCGCCCTACTTCCGACCGTCCACACATCACAGTAGGTGGTGGCTTGCGTTTCATCATGAACCAGAACTTCATTGTTGCATTTGAATACGGCTTGCCGGTAAGCAAGTTCAGCAAAGATCCTGTCATCAAAAAACAGGACGGCAACGGCGCGTTTTACATAAACACAGGCTTCTTGTTCTAAGAAAAACCTATATATAGTAAAAAAAATGAGCCTTATAGGGCTCATTTTTTTTACTTAAAATGGTACAGGAGAATTTCCGCCACCCATGAGTTCCGGAGGCATTGACTGCCCTTGCAGATAGTCGGGCAGGTCGGGAACATTACCCGAATCCATTGGCATGCTCATATTCATCTTTGAGACGCGCATAACTGGCATATCACCAGGAGGTGGGTCCAATGTCTCATCATCAAGGTTCATGAAACGCGCATACTCCTTGCGGAACAACAGAGGCACATTGTCAAGACCACCATTACGGTGTTTTGCAATGATAATCTCGGCTTTACCGCGCCAGTCGAAATCGCCGTCCTTATATATATGGAAGTATTCAGGACGGTTAACGAACATAACGATATCGGCATCCTGCTCAATGGCTCCCGACTCGCGAAGGTCGCTGAGCTGTGGACGCTTACCTTCCAGACCCTCTCGGCCCTCGACGTTACGGTTAAGCTGACTGAGTGCCATAATTGGAATATTCAACTCCTTGGCAAGACCTTTCAGCGCACGCGAGATGGTACTGATTTCCTCCTGTCGGTTACCCTTACCGGTATTAGCTGTCATAAGCTGGAGATAGTCGATAAATATCATCTTTACACCATGCTCGCGCACCATACGACGAGCCTTTGAACGTAGTTCAAATACCGAAAGCTGCGGAGTATCATCGATGTAGAGAGGTGCATTCTCCAGTGCAACAATCTTGCTGTCGAGTTGTCCCCATTCATATTTCTCGAGCTGTCCACTACGAACCTTGTCACCGGAAATCTGACATACGTTAGAGATAAGACGCTGCACGAGCTGCACATTACCCATCTCAAGAGAGAACATACCACAAGGTATTCCCTGGTCGATAGCCATATTACGCACAAGCGACAATGCAAAAGCTGTCTTACCCATCGCAGGACGTGCAGCAAGGATGATAAGGTCGGTAGGCTGCCATCCTGCGAGAATTTTGTCCAAACGATGATATCCGGTACTAAGACCACTGATACCGCTTGTATTCTTCGATGCAGTCATAATCTGCGCATAAGCCTGCTTGATTACAGGGTTTATCTGCGTATAATCTTTCTGCATATTATGGCGAGAGATTTCAAAGAGTTCCGACTCGGCCTGCTGCATTAGTTCCTCAATATCTTGTGTCTCGTCGAATGCCTGTACTTGTGTCTTGCTGGTAAAGCGTATAAGGTCACGGGCAAGTTTCTTCTGGGCAATGATATTGGCATGATACTCAATGTTCACCGAAGATACCACCTTGCTGGTAAGTTGGGCAATATATACAGGGCCACCAACCTCTTCAAGTGTTCCCTTGCTGCGCATATATTCGGCAACAGTGAGAATATCGATAGGACGGTCGTTAAGGTCCATCTGCTGTATAGCCTCGAACAGCAACTGGTTACGCTTGTCGTAGAACGATTCGGGCTTAAGCATACCTCCCAAACGTCCTATGGCATCGCTGTCAATCATCAATGCACCAAGCACAGCCTCTTCAATGTCGAGAGCCTGTGGTTGTACGTGTCCGTACTCGCTTAGTTTGGGAACTGCTGTTGCTGCCTGTTGGCGACGTGGTGTCCTTTTCTTCGGTGTGTTGTTATCTTCCATATTAAAAATTTAAACGGCTTCTCAATTTCGTGGCGCGAAGATACACACATTCGCATTAATAATCAAATAAGACATGAATTTGATTTTCAACAAAAAACAACAAGTTGTCAACAGACGTAATGTCTGTCGAGAATACGAGCAGCGATTGGTCGCAGGCTGCACGGAGTAAGTCGTGCCCTGCGGATCGCTAACAGCGAGTATTGTCAACCGTTTAACGATTAATGAGTTTAGTTTATAGTTTAAAGTTTAGAGTTTATAGTATGTAGGGGCTGGTGTCGGCCCGCACGATTAACTAATAACAAAATTCGTTACTCGTTAATCGTTCAACGTTAATCTTTAATCGTTAATCGGAAATTACGTTATTTTAATAAAAAGATGTATTTTTGCAATGATAAAACAGCACCACAATGATTACATTCCCTAATGCAAAGATAAACCTGGGACTCGACGTTGTTGAGAAGCGTCCCGACGGATACCACAATCTTGAGACCGTATTCTACCCTATTCCGCTTTATGACATATTGGAGATTTCAAAGAGCGAGAAGGATACTACATTTACTATGCACAATGCCCACTTCGAAGGCAGTGACAACGACAACCTTGTTGTTAAAGCATACAATATACTTGCCGAAGAGCACGAAATGCCTAAGGTAACAATGTCGCTATACAAGAATATCCCCACCGGTGCGGGTATGGGTGGTGGCAGTGCCGATGCTGCATTTGCCCTTAAGATGCTCAATGAGATTGCCGAACTACATCTCAGTGATGAGAAGCTCGAAGAATATGCAGTGCGCCTGGGTGCAGACTGTGCATTCTTCATAAAGAACAAACCTGCATATGCAACAGGAATAGGAAATATTCTCACTCCAATAAATTGCAACCTGGCAGGCTTATATATGGTCGTAGCAAAACCCAACATACATATTTCTACCAAGGAGGCGTATGCCTTTGTCAATCCACAATACCCTGCAAATGCTTTGTCCGACATCATTAAGCGGCCAATAAGCGAATGGAAAGGATTAATGAAAAACGATTTTGAAAAGAGCGTTTTTGCAAAATATCCTGCTGTAAGAGAGATTAAAGATAAACTGTATGATATGGGAGCCATATATGCATCGATGTCGGGTAGCGGTTCGGCATTCTTTGGAATATTTAATAGTGAATGTAATATAGAGATGTTAAAAGCTGAATATCCGAATATGTTCTGCCAACAGTGGAAATTATAACAAATTTATAAACAACATTATACACAATTAAATGCAACTAAACTTTTAGTTGCATTTAATTGTGTAGTAAAATTTAAACAGTTAACAAAGTTTAACAAATAATGAATTTAAAATGGAAAGACAAACGTTATTTTTGAAAAAATTAAGAAAAACTATTCAATATTAACCATTTTAAATTTACAAACATGAAAAAAGTATTTCTTATTCTAGGCCTTGCAGTTCTTGTTTCTGCATGTTCAACAATCACACAAACATCAAGAACAATCACCACTCCATCGGCTCTTCTTTCAGCCACTGTTGCAGAACTCAACCCAAGCGAAGAGCGTCACTGCTTAAAAGTAGATATTCCACGTGGTGTATATCGTGGTGGTTTGGAGAACTCAAAGAACTATGCTGAATATCAACTTCTCGAGAAGATAAAGAAAGAGACTGGTGTAACATATGATATGTTGGCTGATGCCGAATACACTATTTCTATGGAAAACTTCTTGATATACAAGAACATCGATTACATCATTGTATCGGGACGTCCTGCAACACTAAAGAATTTCCACTCACTTAACGACAGTGTATGGTGTAACCCAGTATTCCGTTCTTGCTATGATGTTGATGTAAATAACACATCTAATAGCAAAGGTGGTATTTTAAAATTCTTCAAATAACAGTTGACTCATGAAAAAGATAATAGGTATTATTGCTCTCTCAGCCATAATGCTTACATCGTGTCAAACATTGATGCAGACATCAAGAAACGTTGATACCGGTTCTTCGATAAACAGCATCACATTAGCAGACCTTGCTGTATCTGACAAACGCGAGTCATATACTATATCACACGTGACCGATGCAATGCAAAAAGGTGGAGAAGAGAATATAAAACGCATTGCCGAAGCAAAAATTCTTGAAGCGGCAAATGCCGACATACTTGTTGAACCACGTTATCACGTTGTTAAGAAACGCAAGTTATTCGGTGGCGCAAAGGTTACATCTATCACAGTGAGCGGTCGTCCTGCCAATTTCACAAACTTCCGTGCAATTGAGGATTCTATCCTCTTCCGCCCCGAGAAGGTATATGTGAATGAGAAAAGTCATTCTAATGCTTACAAACGAAACAGTTTTGTTAAAAACAGCATTTCAACAAACAAGAACAATTCAATTCTTGACAAGAAAAAGTATATTTCTTTAGGTATTGGTGCAATGACAGCAAGCAGTTCTGCCATCAATTACAGTGATCCTATGTTTGCATACGATATTTCTTATGTAAAGTGGAGACCAATAAGCAAGAGTAAGCGTTGGCAGTATGGATTTGAGATAGGTTTGTCATCACAAGGTTGTGATGCTTCATGCGACAAAACGTTCTACTCTTCAGAGGTTGACAATATGAACTTTGGATATCTCGATTATAATGGAAACTACAACTATAGTTATTCAGGTGGCTACTACGGAAGTTACTATCCCACTTCATACGACGTGTACCATTGTTTCGAGTATGTTCATAACATATATGTAGTTCCGTTCCAGTTCGCATATATACACGAGATTGGCCGAAATTCAGCTATTGGTTTGCACGTCGGCCCATCAGTGTCATTGTCTTATGCCAATTCAAACGGTAGTTGGTTCGACTACGGCACTGGTAATTTCTTTGATTTGTTAAATGTTGGTGTAAAAGCCGGTTGGCAATACCGATACAAGAAATTCATGATCGATTTGTGTGTACAGACAGGTCATCTGCCTCAGTGGAGATACGAATTTGAACATGGAAGTACCCGCACATCTGTAACATTCAATTTCTGTTACTCGCTATAAAGCTATCTTAATATAGAAAAAGTGGAAACGAATTATCTCGTTTCCACTTTTTCTATATTTCAATTTCCAGACCATCGTATGCAAGATGCACTCCCGCAGGTAGGCATTTCTCGAATTTAGCATGCAAGCCTATGTGGTGCATCAGATGAATGAAATAGACTTCACGTGGTTTCACCTTGTTTATTATGTCAAAGGCTTCGAGTACCGTCTGATGCGTCTTGTGAGGTTTGGAAAAACGCAAAGCATTTATGACAAGTACCTCTACTCCATTAAGCTTTTCCAATTCGCTTGGCTCTATATAACTCATATCAGTGATATAGGCAAGCTTGCCAAAACGATAGGCTGTTATAGCCATCATACCATGAAACACTCGTATTGGGACAACGTCAACAGCACCAACTCTAAAGGGTTGTGAATGATCGATGGGAACAACAGCTATGTTTGCCACACCGGGATATTTTACCTTGTAGAAACAGTATGGGAACATAGAGTGTATCTGCATCTCTGTCTCTCGGTCGGCATATATAGGCAATTCCTTTGAGTGTGTATATGGACGCAGGTCATCAATTCCCACAAGGTGATCGTAGTGCTTGTGTGTCATCAATACTGCGTCAATCTTCCTTACGTCGGCACGCAACATCTGCATGCGGAAATCGGGGCCGCAATCGATGAGAATAGTAGTATCTCCCTCTTCGAGCAGAGCCGAACAACGCATACGTGCATCGCGAGGGTCGGACGATGTGCAAACCTCGCACTTGCATCCTATCTCGGGTACGCCTGTAGATGTTCCTGTTCCTAAAAATGTGAGTTTCATGCCACGTTACTCTATTACGTTGACTTCCATATTCAGAAGCACACCAAATTTCTCTTTCACCGAGACTACAACTGCCGAGGCAAAGTTGAGCACATCCTTACCGGTGGCACCGCCACGGTTTATTACGACAAGTGCCTGATGCTGATACACGCCAACATGCTCATGAGGAGTGTTCTTCCATCCGCACTGTTCAATGAGCCACCCTGCCGAGAGTTTTACATTTCCACAAGGCAAAGGGTATTGCGGCATTGTGGGATAATCATTACTCAAGCTTTCTGCCACGCACTTTGCTACAACCGGGTTCATAAAGAAACTGCCCGCACTGCCAACCTTATCAGGGCTAGGCAGTTTTGCTTCTCGTATCTCACATACAGCCTTACGCACATTGGCAAGCGTTGCTCCACCAAGTTGCTCTACTTTTTCGCTAAGGTTGCCATAGGTTAGTTTGAAAGACTCTCTTTTTGAAAGGCGGTATGTAACATGAGTTATTATGTGCCTGCCCTTTTCGGTTGCCTTGAATATGCTGTGGCGGTATGAGAAATTGCAATCATCGTGCAAAAACTCTGCACGTGTTGCATCACTCAATCTCACAGTTTCCACCTTCACTATAAGGTCTCCGGCTTCTACACCATACGCGCCCACGTTCTGCACAGCACTTGCGCCCACTTCGCCGGGAATAGCCGAGAGATTTTCCAGACCTCCCCAACCATTCTCAACGGTGTATGCAACCAATTCATCCCAATTGACTCCGCTGCCCACACGTAACAACAAAGTATCTTCATCCTCCTGAAGAACATCCATACCCTTGATTAACGAATGAAATATTGTACCGTCAAAATCATTTACAAAGAGAAGATTACTGCCACCGCCAATAACCAACGAACGGCCGTCGAATCCTTTACCAAGATAAGAGAGTAAGTCGTCAACCGACGAGAATTCGACGAATTGCTCGGCAATAGCCTCAATGCCGAACGTGTTGTGTGAAAGGAGCGGATATTTATTGAACTGGTTTATCATATCATTTCGTTTATCACATACCACGTTGCTATCATATGGCACATTGTGCCCAATAATACAAAGAAGTGGAATACTGTGTGTATATATTTTACTTTGTGAAAGCTGTAGAACACAGCTCCTGTGATGTATGCAACACCTTCGCCAACAACCCAAAGGAATACGGGAAGAGCCACAGCATCATAGAATTGCTTTGTTGCTACAAGAATTGTCAATCCCATAAGAACATAACACACCGTTTCAAGAATATTATGTTTCTTGAGACTGTATAAACTCAAAGAGGTACCCACAATGGCGCAAAGCCAACAGAAGATGAATATACCCCAACCCCAATAGCCTGTGTCGCGCATAGCAATGAGTGTTATTGGAGAATAACTGCCTGCAATATGCCAATATATAGCAGAATGGTCGAGTTTACGCAAAGGTCTGCGCCATTTACTATCGGGGGAAGTGGCGTGGTAAAGAGTTGAGAATATATATGACGACAACATACCGAACATATATAACAACACACCTGTCAAATCCCATGCATCACCACCGTTTGCTATTACTTTTTTAATAAAAATGGCACAGACTATTATGCCTCCTACTATACCAACAGAATGAGAAATGGCATTCCATCTCTCTTCTTGTATTGTGTATCTTTTAGTTTCGTTGCTCATAATAAGCAAAAGTAGTAAAATTTTATAAACTTTTTGGTTTTGTCATGTTTAATAAAACTAAACGTAAACAAAAAAGCTCTTATCCCTGTGGGTAAGAGCTTTTTTGTTGTATAGTAATTTTTATTAAGCAAACCACTTAACGTATGCAAAGTCCATACGGTGAGGAAGTTCCTCGTGCTTAGGATACATACGGAATGCAATCTTGAATGCACCGGCGTTTGTAGGAGCGATCTCTGCAGCGAATGTAAAGATGTTACCCTCGCGCTGTACAACTTCCAAAGGATATGTAGCAAATACAGTCTCGTGACCCTTGGCATCGGTATCCAACACTACAAGCTCAATAGCTACTGCATTGTCAAGACCCTTCTCGTCAACCTTGATTGATACGTTGTACTTTTCGCCAGCTGACATTGCACCGTTCAAGAAGTCCTGAGCACCCTCAACTGAAAGAACCTCAACTGCGTTCCACTTAGCAGCAACCTCTTCCTTCCACTTTGCAAGCTCACGAACAACCTTAGAGTCGTTTGCTACGAGGTGGTGATAACGCTTAGCCTGCTTGCAGTAGAACTTGCTGTAGTAGTCGTCGAGCTGACGCTTCATTGTGAAGTGAGGTGCAACCTCTGCGATTGACTTCTTGATGCAAGCAACCCACTCGTCAGAGTATGCCTTGCCACCACGGTTGTAGTACATTGGCAATATCTCGTTCTCGAGCAATGTATAGATTGTAGCGGCATCGAGCTGATCCTGGAACTCCTGGTTCTGATATGTACGTTCCTCTTTCAAAGCCCAACCAGCACCTGGTTTGTAACCCTCGCACCACCAACCATCAAGAACTGAGAAGTTGAGGACACCGTTCATAAGAGCCTTCTCACCTGATGTACCTGAAGCCTCGAGAGGTCGTGTAGGAGTATTCATCCAGATATCCACACCCGATACGAGCAACTTAGCTAGGTCCATATCGTAGTTCTCAAGGAAGATAATCTTACCAACGAACTCAGGACGGCGTGATACTTCGATAATCTTCTTAATCAAGCCCTGACCTGCACCATCATGTGGGTGAGCCTTACCTGCGAACAAGAACTGGATTGGACGCTCAGGGTTGTTCAACAATTTAGCAAGACGATCAAGGTCGGTGAAGAGAAGGTGAGCACGCTTGTAAGTAGCGAAACGACGAGCGAAACCAATTACAAGGGCATCCGGGTTAATCTTCTTAACAACGTCAACGATACGCATTGGGTCACCCTGGTTCTTCAACCACTCTTCGCTGAATGCCTTCTTGATGTAATTGATAAGCATCTTCTTGCGAGCGATACGTGTATTCCAGATAGTCTCGTTAGAAATCTTGTCAATAGCATGCCAGATATCCTCGTTTGACTGGTCGTTGATGAAGTTTGCATCGAAGTTCTCCTTGTAGAGCTTGTCCCACTCAGGAGCAACCCATGTAGGATAGTGAACACCGTTAGTTACATAACCAACGTGGTTCTCCTCTGGGAAGTAACCCTTCCAAATTTCAGCAAACATTGACTTAGAAACCTTACCGTGGAGACGGCTAACACCGTTGATTTCCTGACAAGTGTTGCAAGCGAATGTTGACATACAGAAACGCTCGTTCTTGTCACCTGCGTTGATGCGACCAAGGTTCATCAAGTCGTCCCAAGTGATGTTGAGCTGGCTTGCATAACCTCTCATGTACTTACCGAAGAGAGCTTCGTCGAAATAGTCGTGACCAGCAGGAACAGGAGTGTGAACTGTGTAAAGTGAGCTTGAACGTACAATCTCAAGAGCCTCTTCGTATGTGTAACCGCTCTTGATATACTGTGTCAAACGGTAAAGGTTGCAAAGTGCTGCGTGACCTTCGTTGCAGTGATAGATTTCCTTCTTGATACCCATCTTCTCCAAAGCGATCATACCACCGATACCAAGGAGAATTTCCTGTTTCAAGCGGTTTTCCCAATCGCCACCATAGAGCTTGTGAGTGATAGGTTTGTCGAACTCGCTGTTCATGTCGAAATCTGTATCGAGGAGGTAGAGAGGTACACGACCTACATTTACCTTCCATACATTAGCGTGAACATAGTAGTCGATGTAAGGAACATGGATTACAAGTGGAGTAACGCCGTCTTCCTCATATACGCGCTCTATTGGGAGCTGGTTGAAGTTCTGTGCGTCGTAGTTTGCAATCTGTGAACCGTCCATTGAAAGTGACTGGCTGAAGTAACCGTAACGATACAAGAAACCAACAGCACACATATCAACGTTTGAGTCAGAAGCCTCTTTCAAATAGTCACCGGCAAGAATACCAAGACCACCTGAATATATCTTCAATACGCTTGTCAAACCATACTCCATACAGAAGTATGCTACTGAAGGACGCTCTGCATTTGGCTTAACATCCATATAACGACGGAAATCAGCATATACATCTGCCAATTTGTCAAGAATAGTCTTATTCTTTGAAAGTTCGTCGAGTTTCTCTACACCCAACTTCTCCAACAAGAGAACAGGGTTGCCACCACAAGCCTTGAAAAGCTCGCTGTCGAGCATCTTGAAGAGTTCTTTTGCCTCTTCGTTCCATACCCACCAAAGGTTACGTGATAATTCCTCGAGTGGCTTGAGTGACTCGGGAATGTAAGATTTAACATTAACAGTTTTCCAACTTGGTTGGTTTGTGTTACTAATAGCAATCATATTTTATTTATTAAATGAATATTTTCAAATCAAATTCTCTCCTTTGCTGCAGAAAGAGCAAAATCATAAGCCTCGTAGTAGTTCTTAATAAAGTGTTTCCACAATGCCTTTTCGGCAAGTTTTGCAACCTTTTTACGACAATCAGAAACCTCTTTCTCGGAAAGTTTTGCAAAGTTACAAATATTTTTTGTAATTACATCGGCTGCATCAAAATAGTTGCTGTCGTTTCTGCATATAACCTCTACTCCATCAGCTAGTTTACCTTCACGGCCAAGGACAGAATTCACCCAAAGGCCAAATCCCGCAAGCTCTGTTGTGATTGTAGGAATGTGGAATGCAGCACTCTCAAGCGGAGTATAGCCCCATGGCTCATAGTACGAAGGATAAACGCTGAGGTCGTTACCGATAAGCACATCGTAATAATCCATATTGAATATTCCATCGTTGCCCTTCAAATAGCAAGGAACATATATGACCTTAACCTTGTTCTTACCGTTGCGGTTGTCGATACACAAGTTGCGTATTGAGCAAGCAATGGCATCCTCATAGAAGTTGTGCAGGTTGTGTGTCAAATATGGATTTGGCAGCGGAGTGTCCCAGCTCTCTTTGTCCGAGTGAAGACGCTTTACAAGGTCTTCGCGTGCAACGTCCGACCATGCAGGAACATCAATAAACGCAACAACGTCGCGGTCAAGCTCCTCGCAAGCATTAAGACGCGCCATAGACTCAAGGAACATATCAATACCCTTGTTACGCATCTCCATGCGTCCGCCTATACCTATTATAATTGCATCGTCAGATATTGTATCACCGGTGAGGGCCTGTGCAACGCGCAGACGAGCCTTGCGTGCTGCCTTTCTCTTTGCTGTGAAATCCTTTCCGACAGGCACAAAATCCTTTTCAAAGCCATTCTCAAGAATAACGTCACACTCACGCTCGAGCAACTGTTTGCACTCACGTGCTGTAATCTCACTTACTGTAGTAAAACAGTCAATGTTTGCAGCTGTAATCTTCTCGACAGACTGCTTTGACTGGACATTGAGCTCAGCAGCCATCTGGTCACCATTATAACCCTCGAAATAATCGTAAAGAGGTTTTCCGTTAGATGCAATAGAACGGCCGATGCTTGTTGCGTGTGTTGTAAAGATTGTACCCACAGCAGGCAGATGTTTCTTCACATAAAGCGCAGCATTTCCGCTCTGCCACTCGTGTGCCTGTACAACAACATTACTACCCTTCTTGATATTTGTATTATAAAAACTCTCGATAGCCTTACCTACAGCATAACCGAAAATCATAGAATCATCGTAGTCGCCATATCCGTGGAGTGAGTCAACACCATAGTCGTTCCACAACTCACCATATATAGCATCCTTATCGTCCATATAACCTGTGTAGTCAACAAGTACTACCTTTGGACGACCAGGAATTTCCCAATATCCGCAACGGACAGTCATCTTGTCGTTACAAGCCTTCTTGCGCCATGCGCTCCACAAACGCTTATCCTCTGTAAACAAAGGATTCTCCTTCTCCTTCCACAAATCAGGACCAATATAAACAGCTGTCAACCCCTCAACCTCAGACAATGTACGAGCCTTAGTAGAAACGACAGTGTAGATACCACCGACCTTATTACAAACCTCCCAACTGATTTCAAACAGATAGTCGGGACGCAACATTTCTTTCTTCATTAATAAAATAGTATTCTAATTCTCAAAATCAAGGTATTTACACCTGAAACACCTTATTATAAATAACAAATGGAGAGAAAGTACCCCCTCTCTCAAAATGAAGTGCAAAATTACAAAAATATTTTCGAATAACGAAATAATAAAAAAGCCTAAAAAGAATAAAAATAGCAAAATTCTTACAAAGAGTTTGTAAACCACCACTCCAAATGTCAAAAAGACCTACAAAACAATGATTTTGGTGGCAGAGTGATTGATGCAAAAGAGCTGATGTTTTTTTTGCTTCAATATCAAATATTAGTATTTAATCCGGAAATAGTTGAGCAAATCCTTGTAGTTGTCCTGTGCTGTAAGACAAGTATCAAGCAGATAACCGCGTACACTATTCCACTGCTGTAATCCACGGTAATAAAAGAATTTCAATTCGTCGGTAATGATGAACGGAACAAATCCATTCGCCAAGCACTCCTTGAACATTATCAAGCGTCCAACACGACCATTGCCATCCTGAAAAGGATGTATTGCCTCAAAGCGTTGGTGAAAGTCAATTATATCCTCAATCGACTTTGTTTTGACGGCATTGTACTCCTTTAACAAAGTTTGTATTGCCAGCTTGCTTACGCCAAACAGTGCGCAAAGTCGTTGGACTCCATAGCGTTTGGGATCCTTTGCGTGCAGGTTACTCACTGCTTGGCGCCAGCTTTTTTTCTTATGCGGATGCCGAACTTTACTTCGGCTACATTGATGAGTTCATCATAGGCTTCGGCTTTTATCTCGGCATCGACGAGTTGGGCGCGAAGTCTTTTCAACTCGGCTTGCAAGGAAAGGATATCATCTGGAAGCGCCTGTTGCTGATTTGTCTCGCAAACTTTTGTCTGTGCTGATTTCTTCATCGTGCTGTGAACTTGTTGGGTTGTGGGTGCAAATTTAATACACCAACGGCGAATTGTCTCCTCTGGAACGGGAATCATTTTAGAAATTCTACCATAACCCATACCTTCAGAGCGAAGTTCTACAACTTTACTCAAATACTTTTCCCTTTGAAGAATGTAACTACCCATTGTTTAAGATTTAATGAGTCAACTTTTTTCAGGGAAAGACAGGCTGCTTGTTCTAAAAGTGGACTTTTGGGTCAGCCCCTCTTTATTAATCCGTCCAACTTTTTGGGGTCAGATGTCATTTTATCTAAATATCGTAAGATTATTGCAAATTAACTTCAATCGGTGATGATTTTATCATCAAACTAGAATTGAACTGCTTTTTAAACCTTACGTGCGCAGCTTGAATGTCTGTTCTAATCTGTGGAGCCACTTTTATACAGGATACATAAGCACAACGACGTGAATCGTTCTCACCCAATTTTACAATTGTTGTTGCAAGTTGCTCAATAGCATGCTTTATATCCTGTCCTTTCAATTCTACATAATGTTCTTCACATTCGTCAGCAGAACAAAGTAAATTGTCACATTTGATACCATCTGTCAATGCACATCCATCAACAGCAACTCGTTTATAAGTTAATCTTTGAGGATTATAGAACCTTACAATGCTTTTCTTCTCTTCAAATTTGATAACAGATTGATTCGTTTCTGTTACACATACACTTGGAACGTTTCTCATAGATTAAGCAAATATTCAAAGTCTCTACCTATTTCCTGTGACGCAGAATCAATTGCTTCTGCTGATATCAAACGGTATTCATCATCCATAATTGAACATGCTCGACCATCTCTCATCTCAAAAGCAGCCACCTCTTTATATTTCAACATTGAACGCTTTGAAAAACGCTCCTTTACAAGAGTCTCATTTTTCTTTGATACACTAGCTAACTCACCTGCGAATATGATGTTATTAAACGATGTCATTATATACGGACTATGTGTTGCTAAGAAACAAGTATGCTTAACCTTTTCATTTAGCATATTTACAAGCGAATAGACAAAACTCTTTTGAGTCGAAGGAAATATGTGTGCCTCGGGCTCTTCTATGAACAAATCAGTATGGTGAGTTTTAAGTATCTTCTCGACAATTTCCAACTGTTCTTCTATAGGAAGGTCTGGACGCTCTTCTCCTACTGTCTTTGCTAGATTTTCCTTCAACATCATTTGTTCAACAGTTGTATGCTCTTCTTTATAGAATTCTCTAGTCAAATAACGCAACATAATATATAAAGGTGTCAATGACTGCAAACCACTTGAAGTAACAGTCAAATCCAATTCCTTGCCATTGTCAAGCTTTATGCTATCCGCCTGATTCATTGGATTATATTTGTACATAACCGGTAAATCCAAAATCCTTTCACCTTTTGAAAAGGACTTACGTGCAAACTCCCATTCTTGCATAAAGTCAAGAATGTTGTCCTTTTTCATGCTAACCTGAAACCAGTTTGGTATCGCTGCAACCAAATTTCGCTCAGAAGGTATATACGCAATTTTTACGCGCTTATAATTCCAACGACTTGTCTTTTTCCAGTTGAAATCACACTGTTTTGTGTTTTCGCTGTACTCAAATGAAACTGCATCATTCTCATACATAATGTATGAATCGGGTCTCATATAACCTTCCAGTTTATGAAATCCAATTAAATTACCAACGAAAGACACAGGGTTACAAAAACGATATGGATCTTGTGTAATCTCAATTTGGCGTTCTACCCAATCACAATAGCACGCAATTTTCAGCACACAACTCTTACCAGAACTTTGTGGACCTATTATCAAATTGATACGCTTAATATCAATGTCAACCTCTTCTATTGGACCAAAATTACGTATAATCAAATGTTTCATATATCGTACTTGAATCTAAGACTGTAATCAACTTTAAAGGAAACTTGATGTATATAAAAAGCGATATTTTAATAGGATGTCACTTTTTTTTGAAGCAACAAAACATCAGTATCCCATCGTCTAACATACAAAGATAAACAAAGTTATGATTATAAATGTGTTATAATAGCTATTTTTTTATTTTTTTAACACAACCGAAACAACTGGGGGTCATCATTACATAGTGTTAAGTATTGTGATTACCGAAATCACGTCGTTAGGACTTGTTTTTTAGTTCTTCGTATTTCTTTTCATCAGCTTCAGCACAAGCTATATACTCTTTCTTCTCTTCGCTATCTGTTTCTTTAGATAATTCTCGATAACACTCTGCTCTATATTTATATGCTTCTTTAATATCCTCTTTCAAAGAAATTGCATGGGTAAATTCAGGTATTGCTTCTGTAAATTTGCCAATAGCCTTATAAATTTCTCCTTTTGTAACAAAGCAAGAAGGTTCAGAGGAATCTAAATCTATACATTTGTTCACATCAATTAACGCTTCGCTATAATTCTTTAAAAAAAGATTAAGGTCGGCTCTATTATTATGTGCTATTACATTATTAGAGTCAAGTTCTATTGCTTTGTTATAATCCTCTATAGCTCCGGTATAATTCCCAAAATCAACTTTAATAAAACCGCGATTGGCATATGGCATTGAGTATGTTGGATCCAATTCAACAGCTTTGTTGTAATCATCCATTGCACCATTTTTATCTCCCAGGTCATCTCTTAAATTACCACGATTTAAATACACTTTAGCATTGTTTGGATCTAATTGTAATGCTTTATTGTAATCATCCATTGCACCATTTTTATCTCCCAGGTCATCTCTTAAATTACCACGATTTAAATATGCGCTAATATTATTTTTATCATTTTCCAGAACTTTTGTATATAGTTCTATTGCTCTTTGTGGGTTTTTATCGTGTTCTGCTAATGCCTCTGCAAACAACTTGCTGACCAAAGCTCGCCTTGCAGCTCGTCTTGCATTTTCTTCGCTTTTTTCGATCTTCTGTTTTAGAGAAGTAACATCATCCCTAAGAGTCTTAATCTCCTCTAAAGTTATTTTTGCAGATGTTGCATCCTCCTTTGCAGCATCAATTTGCTCCTGCAATTTATTTAACTTTTGTTGTTGTTTCTCGTCATTTTTCTTGTTTAAAAACAATGGTGCTGCAACACCTAATACTGCGGCAATTAAGCCAATTACAATACTTAACATTGTCATCCAATTAGACATATTAGAATTCATCTCTGAAACCTTGTCTCTAACATCTTCACGGTATAATGCAACTTCAATCTCCATCTTCTGCAGCTGCTCTTTAAGAGATTGATTCTCCTTTTGTATCTGCAAGAACTGTTCTTTGCTACTTGCTTCAAGTGTTTCAATCTTCTCTGCAACAACTTTAATTTTGTTGGTAGATGACTTCTGTTTTGACTGTCCAAACACACTAATGCTACATATAAGCAACATTGCGATTGGTAATATATATATGTTTTTCATAGTTTGGTAATTTACAATATCCTTCTTATGGTGTCCTTGCTGTAGGCATTGAATTTTTGGCCAAAATTGTCTGTCACATTGTCTGTTGCGATTGAATGGTCACGCATTATAAAGTAATATGGTTCTACTTAGCAACAGTAGTAATCCTGACTACAAGCAAAGATATATAAAAAATACTTTATATTGTATAAATCGTTCAAAAAGACCATAAAAAGAAACAAACAACCCAAACAATCAATAAATCAGGAATATAGCCAAATTGAAGAATTTGTCAATAGCGTAGCAAGTATGTTGACAATGAAAAACCTTGCACTGCCTAATCCCTACTGTCCAATATAAAAAACAAGTAGAAAAGTTTTATATAATAAAATTATAGAACTACCTTTGCATTGTTCCACGCCGAAGGGTGTTTGCCATATGGTAAGCAACAAGTGGGTGGGACAGACATATTAAAAGGCGTTTACTACGCTTTGGTTTTGACACATCGAAACTTCGCAACTTTTAAATTGTAAGTTAAAAACAAAGCAGCTGTGAATGCCCCGTGGGTGTGTTTACACATACCTTAAATACTGTGCAGCCATTGGTGTATCCCTACCCCATTGGCAACTATTGGTATAGTGGGTGTGTTATACATATCGGCGTGGGGCTTCGCGTTGCTCGTTTCAACTTACAAGGTAATGCGAAGACCTCGATGTGTGGAGCGAGCACAGTGCAGGGCTTCACGCTTTTTTTGTGTCTTGATTTTACCATTTAACTACTAATATGCGGTATTTGGGCAGGGTGGACAAAAAGTAGGACAAAACCTTTGTAATTATTTGATTTACATATCTTTGCAAAGATTATCATTGATATGCTAAAAAAAATGCTTTTATTGTGGCTCTTCCAATGTGGTCAAGAATGGCCTGAGAGGGC
>JAZRGV010000059.1:0-52324 GCA_045644465.1 Bacteroidaceae bacterium | reverse complement strand
GATATAAATGTTTCCACAAGTCACATTTTCATAACTAAAATCATATCCAGTGCCACCTATTCCGGCACCATCCATACCGGCTCGTGCAGTCAATATATTATCTCTGCTATCCGACTTGATAATGACTGTGCTGCCGGACTTTACATAAATACCTGCGCCACTATTGGAAGTGAGGTTATTCGTGCCTGTTATCCAAACAGTAGTCTCACTACTGTCGGCAACAATATCAATAGCATTCACTATATTTTCATTGTCCCACTCTTTACCAACAGTAATGTTTGCATTATCCAACACAATCGTCGGATTTCCGCTTTCGACCTTGATTCCGTAGCTGCCTGTGCCGGTGAAGATATATTCTTCGTTGTCATTGACGACATAGGTTCCAGTCAGCGTTGACAGGTCTATAGTCGAGGTTTGCGCCAACACTCCTATTGGCATCATAATTGCTATTAAAGCAAATAATAAAGTTTGTAAAGTTTTTTTCATATAGTTAAAGTTTTTCGTTTTTGTTGTTTTTGTAATATATAAAGAAACAAAAATGCTACCGTGCGGCGTGTCAAAGCACCACACGATAACATTTATACCTTGTTATATTTCACTATAGCATCGTTCAGCAGGGGGGGTAACCCGCTGTGTAACAAGTATTTGCAAGTACAATAAATCTGACAGTCGGTAAGATTGTCCACAATTTGCCGATATATGTAATTGCAGCGTTATTCATTGCCTTGTTTTTGCTATATGCGAAAATAAATAAATTTTATTTACATTAAACAGCGTTAAACTGTTTTTTACAAAATCCAATAATCATTTATTCATTTTTAACAAAAACAAAGAGAGATTGGTGCAAACCAATCTCTCTACCTTATATTTATAACGGATAATTATTCCTTATCGTTGCGTGGGCGACGCTCGCGCTGTTCGCGTGGCTCGCGTTCGCGACGTGGACGACGCTCGCGCTCCTCGTAACCCTCAGGTTTCTCAATGAGAGCCTTGCGAGAGAGCTTGAACTTACCTGTCTTAGGATCAATCTCAACAAGTTTAACCTGTAGTTTGTCACCCTCGTTGATACCTGCCTCTTCCATTGTCTCGAAACGCTTCCAGTCAATTTCTGAGATGTGCAACAAACCATCCTTACCAGGCATGAACTCAACGAATGCACCATAAGGCATTACGCTGCGTACTGTACCCTCATAGACTTCGCCTGCCTCAGGTATAGCAACGATAGCCTTGATCTTAGCGATAGCGTCGTTGATAGCCTGACCGTTGTTTGCTGCGATTTCGATAATACCCTCGCCGTCAACCTCCTCGATAGAGATTGTAGCACCGGTCTCTTCCTGCATGCCCTGGATAATCTTACCGCCAGGACCGATAACAGCACCGATGAATTCCTTAGGAATACGCATTGTTTCGATGCGTGGAGCGTGTGGTTTGAGTTCTGCACGAGGCTCAGCGATACACTCGGTAATCTTGCCGAGGATGTGCATACGACCCTCGCGTGCCTGATTGAGAGCCTTCTCAAGGATTTCGTATGAAAGACCGTCAACCTTGATATCCATCTGTGTAGCAGTGATACCGTCAACAGTACCTGTTACCTTGAAGTCCATATCACCCAAGTGGTCCTCATCGCCGAGAATATCGCTCAATACAGCATATTTCTCTTCACCGGCGTTCTTGATAAGTCCCATAGCGATACCCGATACAGGCTTCTTTATTTTAACACCGGCATCCATAAGAGCCAATGTACCTGCACAAACAGTAGCCATTGAAGAAGAACCGTTAGACTCAAGGATATCAGATACTACGCGAACGCAATATGGATAATCTGCAGGAATCATATTCTTCAACGCGCGGCATGCAAGGTTACCGTGACCGATTTCGCGACGGCCAACACCACGCTGTGCGCGAGCCTCACCTGTTGAGAATGGAGGGAAGTTATAGTGGAGCAAGAAACGCTCTGTACCCTGGTTCATTACATCGTCAACGATTTTCTCGTCGCGCTTTGTACCAAGAGTAACTGTTGTCAAAGACTGTGTCTCACCACGTGTGAAGACAGCTGAACCGTGAGGACCGGGAAGATAACCTGCCTCGCACCAGATGTGACGGATTTCAGTAGTCTTACGGCCATCGAGACGCTTGCCTTCATCGAGAATGCAACGACGCATAGCCTCTTTCTCTACATCGTGATAGTAGCGGTCGATAAGAGCACCCTTCTCCTCGAGTTCCTCCTCTGTGAACTGAGTCTTGAATTCAGCCTTGATAGCTTCGAAAGCCTCACCACGACCATGCTTGTCGTTGTTTCCGCTTGCTGCAACAGCATAAGCCTTTGCATAGCATGCCTCGTGAACCTGAGCGCGGAGTTCCTCGTCGTTAACCTCGTGGCAATATTCACGCTTAACGGTTGAGCCAACCTCTTCCATAAGTTCCATCTGCGCCTTGCAGTGAACCTTGATAGCCTCGTGAGCAACCTTCATTGCCTCGAGAAGGTCGTTCTCTGAAACCTCTTTCATCTCACCCTCAACCATCATGATGTTGTCGTATGTTGCGGCAACCATGATATCCATATCAGCCTCTTCGAGCTGTGCGAATGTAGGGTTCACAACAAACTCACCACCGATACGTGCAACACGTACCTCAGAGATAGGACCGCCGAAAGGAATATCAGAAACGGCAAGAGCTGCAGAAGCTGCAAGACCAGCAAGAGCATCAGGCATATCAACACCGTCAGCAGAGCAGAGCATAATGTTTACATAAACCTCGGCATGGTAGTTATCGGGGAATAGAGGACGAAGAGCACGGTCAACCAAACGGCAAGTAAGGATTTCATAATCCGAAGCCTTACCTTCGCGTTTTGTAAAACCACCGGGGAAACGGCCGAAAGCAGCATATTTCTCTTTGTACTCTACCTGTAGAGGCATAAAATCGGTGCCCGGTACAGCGTCTTTCGCTGCACAGACTGTGGCCAAAAGCATCGTATTGCCCAAGCGCAACATAACTGCGCCGTCAGCCTGCTTTGCAAGCTTACCTGTTTCAATGGTAATTATTCTACCATCGGGCAAAGCCACATTTTTTGTAACAACATTCATCTTAAATTATTTTTTAAATACATTTTTTATTGTAATTCTCGCAAAGATATACATTTTTCCAAATTTTAACTACCTTTGCTACAGAAAAAAAGCGAGAATATGAAAATTTTAAAAAATACCGCGCTATTTTGCATTATAGCAAGCATTATATCACTGTTCTATGCATGCAATGACAAACAGGCATGCCCCACATTCACGGTAAAAGGAAAAATAGAGAACGCTGCAGGAAAGACTCTCTATCTGTCAAACATTGGCATCAACGGCAACATTGTTCTCGACTCCATAAAAATAGACAAGAACGGATTATACACATTCGAACAGCCACAGCCTGCAAGTTACGATTTCTTTTTTATAGCCATCAACGGAGCAAAACCTATACCATTTGCAATTGATTCAACCGAAACTATTACAATAAACAGCGATGCGAACAACTTTTATGATTCATACACCATAGAAGGAAACATCGAGAGCCAACAGATAAAAGAGATGAACGAGTTGCAGGCTGCACTCGAGAAACAGGTAAACGAGATGCTCAAAAGTACCTCTCCCGCAATCATAAAGACAAGAAACGAGATATACACCCTCATTGGCGAGTTCAAGCAGAACATATCAAGACAATACATAATTCCCACCCCCGACAAGGCAAGTGCATACTATGCGTTGTCATTGAGCCTCAACGGTGAGCCATTGTTCCAACCGAAGAACAACCGCAACGACAGCAAATGTTTCGCGGCTGTGGCTACAAGCATGAAAATAAGATTCCCCAAAGCCAAACGCACTCAACACCTTTACAAGATAGCCGAGGAATCCATGGCGGCGACACGCCCCCAAAAGACAAAGACCGTAGAGATTAAAGAGGGCAACGCCACAACCACAGGGCTTTTCAACATAGAACTGCCGGGAATAGCAGGCGACAGCATATCACTTTCATCATTTGCAGGAAAGGTCGTGTTGCTCGATTTTACAATGTACGAGGACGCCAAGATAAGCAGCCGCAACATAAATCTGCGCGAGCTTTACAGCAAATATCACGACAAAGGCTTTGAGATATACCAGGTTTCGTACGACATACGCGAGCACTTTTGGCAGCAGTCGGCAAGCAATCTCCCATGGACTTGTGTGCGCGATGGAGCCGGCACAAACTCGCAATACATAAGATTGTACAATATTCAGACTTTGCCTACATTCTACCTCATAAACCGAGACAACGAAATTGTTTTGCGCGACAACCAGATTGAGAATCTCGAAAAAGAGATTGAAAAGCTATTGAAGAGATGATAGGCTATTCGAACTTGCAATAGACAAAAGAGTTACAAAAAGTCAAAAAGAGAAAAAATAACCTTTTTTATTTGGTTTATAATTTAAAAGAGGTTACCTTTGCCAAAGAATAAAGAGGGATATTGGGTTCCAGCACTTGTGTTGGAATCCATTGTTTTACTATTTTTTTAAAAGAGAATATCATGAGTTATATGTCCGAAGAGGGCTACAAGAAACTGTTAGCCGATTTGAAAGAGTTGGAGGCAAAACGTCCTGAGATTGTGCGTCAGATAGCAGAGGCACGCGACAAGGGCGACTTGTCGGAGAATGCGGAGTACGATGCAGCAAAAGAGGCACAGGGTTTGTTGGAGATGAGAATAAACGAACTCAAACTCGTTATTGCCGATGCAAAAATCATCGACACCACAAAGTTGAATACCGACACCGTACAGGTGTTGACTAAAGTTGGTCTCAAGAACACCAAGACCGGTATGAACATGCAATATACCATTGTCCCCGAGAGCGAGGCAAACTTGCGCGAGGCAAAGATTTCAATCAACACACCTATCGCCAAAGGTCTGTTGGGCAAGAAGGTTGGTGACGTTGCCGAGATTACCGTTCCACAGGGCAAACTGTTCCTCGAAATCACAAGCATATCATTCTAAAGAATTATGGCTACAATATTCAGCAGAATAGTTGCAGGAGAGATACCAAGCTACAAGGTTGCCGAGAACGAGCAGTTCTACGCATTCCTCGACATCAATCCGCTTGCGAAAGGTCACACCCTTGTAATCCCCAAGCGCGAAGTTGACTATTTCTTCGACCTTACAGACGAGGAGATTGGTGCAATGCAGGTTTTCGCCAAAAAGGTTGCCGAGGGCATCAAGCGTGCATTCCCATGCATAAAGGTGGGACAGGCAGTACTGGGGCTCGAAGTTCCCCACGCGCACATACACCTTGTGCCAATGCAGAGCGAGAAGGATATGCTCTTCACCAACCCCAAATTACAGCTCACTCCCGAAGAGTTCAAGGAGATTGCAGAGAAAATAAACAGAGAGATTGCTTAACCGCAATCTCTTTTTTTATATATTCGCAAAAACTTTATAACAACTATGCGTACACTTATAAGCAACCCCACGATAGTGAACAACGGTGAGCAGTTCCGTGGCTCAATAGTAGTGAACAACGGCAAGATAGTAGAGATTCTGCGCGAGAACGAACTGCCACGCGCCCAGTGCGATGAAATAATAGAAGCCACCGGCATGTACCTTATCCCCGGCGTAATCGACGACCACGTACATTTCCGCGAGCCGGGACTAACCCACAAAGCAACAATTGCTACCGAGAGCCGTGCCGCCGCTGTAGGCGGAGTGACATCGTTCATGGAGATGCCCAACACCGTTCCGCAGACAACGACATTAAAGGCACTCAAGGAGAAATATGCCATAGCAGAAAAAGACAGTGTAATAAACTACTCGTTCTACTTTGGTGCGACAAACAGCAACAGCGATGAGTTTGCAAAGCTCAATACCAAAAAAGTTTGCGGTATAAAGCTTTTCATGGGCTCGAGCACAGGCAACATGCTCGTTGACAAGAAGAACGAACTCGAAAAGATTTTCAAGGAGGCAGAGAGATTGAACATGCCCGTAGCCGTACATTGCGAGGACAGCGCGATAATATCAGCCAACACCAAAGCAATAAAGGAGCAGCAGGGCGACGATCCCGACGTCAAGTTCCACCCTGTGATACGCAGCGAGGAGGCATGCTATCAAAGCACTGCAAGCGCAGTGGAACTTGCAAAGAAGTTCGGCACACGCCTCAATGTGATGCACATAAGCACAGCCAAGGAACTTGAACTGCTCACAGCCGGGAAAACTGCCGAAAAGAGAATAACCGCAGAGGTTACGCCTGCACACCTTACATTCTGCGATGCCGACTATGCCACATTGGGCACAAAAATAAAATGCAACCCCGCCATAAAGAGCAACAACGACCGCGCGGCTCTGCGCAGAGCTGTAAGCGAGGGAAAAATTGACCTTATCGGCACCGACCATGCGCCACACCACCCCGACGATAAAAAAGGCGGTGCATTGAAGGCTGCATCGGGCATGCCGAGCATACAATTTTCATTGCTTGCCATGCTCAACCTTGTCGATGAGAAACATTTCACCATCGAAGAACTTGTCGAGAAGATGTGCCACGCGCCTGCAACCATTTTCGACATCGACAAACGAGGATATATAACAAAGGGGTATCATGCCGATTTTGTACTGTTAGCCCCCAACCAGCCACACACAATAGAAAAGAGCGACATCATAAGCCTGTGCGGTTGGAGCCCATTCGAAGGAGCAACATTCAACTGGAAAATTGCACAGACATGGGTAAACGGAGAGTGCGTATATAAAAACGGAAAGATAAACGAAGAGATACGCGGAAAAGCCCTCAGATTCAACCGATGAAAAGGCATACATTCCATTATGAGATAAGCGAGGTGGCTCCATATATCGACTGGAGCTACCTGCTTCATGCATGGGGGTTGACAGGAAAAGCCACAGAGCATACCGTCGAAGAGGTTATAAACGACGCAAAGGCAATACTCGATGAAACAGAAGGTAAATACCGCACCCACGCCCTCTTTGCCCTATGCGAAGCCAAAGGCTGTGATGACAACATTATCATAGAAGAAATGGCATTGCCTCTTTTGCGACAACAACACACACAAACGGACAAGCCAAACCTTTGCCTGAGCGATTTTGTTTCGCCCTATGGCGACAAGATAGGACTTTTTGCCACAACCATTGACAGTGCTTTTGGTGCAGAACATAGCGACGACCCCTACCACAACCTGCTTGCACAGACTCTTGCCGACCGCCTTGCCGAAGCTACTGCATCACTGTTGCACAAGCAGGTACGCACCCAAAAAGAGCTGTGGGGCTATTCGCAACACGAGGAACTGACAATAAAGGAACTTCTGCAGGAGAAGAACCAGGGCATACGCCCTGCCGTGGGCTATCCCTCGTTGCCCGACCAGAGCATAATCTTTGAGATAGACAAAATAGTGAACCTTGGCGGAATAGGCATCACATTGACACCAAACGGAGCAATGACACCCCACGCATCGGTGTGCGGAATGATTCTCGCACATCCGCAGGCACGTTATTTCGCTGTTGGAAGAATAAGCGACGAGCAGCTTGCCGACTATGCACAAAGACGCGGAGCAACACTGTATGAACTAAAAAAATACCTATCCAGAAACATTGAATGACAACATAATATCATAAAAACGTTCTCTGTAAAGAAAATTTAAGGTATCTTTGCGGTAAATCGCGAAGTTATACATAACATAACAATCACTAATTATGCTACGCAAAATTTTACATCCACTCTATGTGCTCTACCAAGTGCTTTTTGCATGGTGGGCAGCACTCATCGTTGTTGCAATTGCCGCAATTGTAATAGATTTGTTCGGTCACTATTTCAAGGTGAAAAATGCCGACCACACACCGGCGGTCATCTGGTGTAAACTAACCTGCTGGATATTCCTCATTCCGGTAAAGGTCGTCGATCGCGACAAATATGTAAAGAAAGACCAGCACTACATTTTCGTTGCCAACCACCAAGGCATGTTCGATATCTTTGTAATGTATGGCTACGTATGCAAACGCTTCAAGTGGATTATGAAAGACACATTGCGCAAGATTCCTCTGCTTGGAAAAGCCTGCTATGACACCGGTCACATATATGTAAACCGTTCCACACCACAGAAAGACCTGCTCCGCAAATCAATCAACATTCTGAAAAGCGGGACTTCAATGGGTATCTTCCCCGAGGGCACACGCTGCAGAAACGGCAAGATGAACAAGTTCAAGAAAGGAGCGTTCGTCATAGCAAATATGACACAGGTACCTATTATTCCTATCACCATAGACGGTTCATACGACATTCTGCCAAAAGGTTGCAAATGCCTTCACTGGTCACCTGTGACATTGACATTCCATGCCCCAATCGTATGCGAGGGTCGCGATGCTGAAAATGTAGAGCGTATGATGGAAGAGGCAGAGAGCGTAATAGCAAATACACTTTATAACAAATAACAATCTAAAATAAAAGACATGAAAAAACTATTCATCGCACTGTTGATTACAGTGTTTGCAACGCCACAGCTTATGGCAGACAAAGGTATGTGGCTGTTACAGTTGATGCGTCAGCAGAATCTTGAGGACCGCATGCGCGCACAAGGTCTTGAAATCTCCGTTGACGAGATTTATACACCCGGAGCACCGTCGATAAAGGATGCTATCGGTATTTTCGGTGGCGGCTGTACAGGCGAAGTTGTTTCACCCAACGGACTTGTACTCACCAACCACCACTGCGGTTTCAGTTTCATACAGCAGTTGAGTACAGTAGAACACAACTACCTGCACAACGGTTTCTGGAGCCAGAGCTACGAAGAGGAGTTGCCATGCAACGGTTTGGCATTCACATTCGTTGAGCAGATAAAGGATGTTACCGACGAAATAAACCGTCGTGTAGCCGACGGCCGTTTGAGCGAAGAGGCATCATTCCAGCGCGATGCACTCCAGAAGATTGCAGAAGAGCTTTTCGCGGCTGACAATCTCGCAGGCAAGGAGTATATGCACCCACAGTTGCTTCCATACTTCGAAGGTAACAAGTACTACCTTGTATATTACAAGAAATATACCGACGTGCGCCTTGTAGGAACACCTCCCAACTCAGTAGGTAAGTTCGGTGGCGAGACCGACAACTGGATGTGGCCACGTCACACAGGAGACTTCTCGGTATTCCGCATCTATGCCGACAAAAACGGCAACCCTGCAGCATACAGCAAGGAGAATGTACCCCTTAGCACACCAAAGCACCTGAACGTATCGTTGAAGGGCTTTGAGTATGGCGACTTTGCCATGATTATGGGCTTCCCCGGCAGCACATCGCGTTACCTCACAGGCGAAGAGGTTGAACAGAGAATGTACCAGCAGAACGAGCCACGCATCGCAATGCGCGACGTTACATTGAAGATTATCCGCGAGGAGATGGCAAAGAGCGAAGAGATTGCCATCAAATATGCCAACAAACAGGCACGTATAAGCAACTATTGGAAGAACTCCATCGGCATGAACAAAGCCATCGTAGATAACAAGGTGGTAGAGACAAAGCTTGCCGAGGAAGCAGCATTCCTTGCATGGGCAAAACAGATTGGCAACAAAGATTATATCAATATAGTAAAGGACATCAACGCATGCGTTCAGGAGATGAACCGCACAGCCTATCTGCAGACAGTAATCACCGAGCTTATCAGCAACGTAGAGTTCATACAACGTAATCTTTATAACAGCAAGGGGATTTTCAGCGAGCCGATGATTATCAATGACAACCTGAATTCAATTTACAATTGGCTGCACAACCGCGATTACAACCACGCCATCGACCTGCGTATAGCAAAAGAGGTTCTTCCACTCTACTTTGAGCTGACCGAAGAGAACGAACGTCCAGCATATCTCAACGAGATTTATGCAAAGTACAAGGGCAACCTTGGCAAATACCTCGACATGGTTTATGAGAAGTCAATCCTTGCCAGCAAGAAGAATTTCGACAAGTTCATGAAGAAGCCCGATATCAAAAAGTTCGAGGCAGACCCTGCATACAAGCTCCGCTATGCTGTATTCACATCATATCAGGAGATTATGGCAAAAAGCGACGAGTTCGAGAAGAGAATAAACCCACTTCACAAGACATACCTTAAAGGCTTGATGGAGATGGCAAACGGCGCACCTATGGCACCCGATGCAAACTTCACCATGCGTATGACATACGGAAACGTAAAGGCATACCAACCAAAGGACGGCGTCACCTTCAACCACTACACAACATTGAAGGGAGTAATGGAGAAAGAGAACCCGGAGAGCAGCGAATTTATCGTTCCTGCACGCTTGAAAGAACTCTACGAAGCAAAAGAGTTTGGACGTTACGCACTTCCTAACGGCGAGATGCCCGTTGCGTTCCTCACAACCAACGACATCACCGGCGGTAACAGCGGTAGCGGCGTGTTGAACTCACGCGGCGAGCTCATCGGCTTGGCATTCGACGGCAACTGGGAGTCACTCAGCGGAGACATCAACTTCGACAACAACCTACAGCGTTGTATCAACGTCGATATCCGCTACGTACTGTTCATTATCGACAAATTCGGCAACTGCAAACGCCTAATCGACGAAATGAATATAATAGAATAATGATAAAGTAACACAAAACATCAACGGCTCGCAATTGCGAGCCGTTGATGTTTTTATCAGAATCCTTAAAACACCTTGTGAGGGTATAATGGCAAACTGTCCGACGTGAGTGATGCGGAGTTAATGCATTTCAGCGATTCCTTGAATTGTTCGGGGGTGCGGGCACCGACAATCAGGGATGTTACACCGCGCTGTGAGAGAATCCAGGAGAGTGACATTGTGGCAAGCGATTCGTCGCATTGCGAGGCTATGGCGTTCAATTCATTAAGATACCTCTGTAGTTCTGGTGTCAACATCTCAGCTTTGAGCGAGCCGCCACGCGACATGCGTGAGCCCTCGGGAATGCCGTCAAGATAGCGTGCTGTGAGCAATCCTTGTGCCAAAGGCGAGAAGGATATGAAACCTATGCCGTTGTCGGCACAATAGTCGAGAACACCCTCTTGCTGCACTGCTCTGTCGAGCAGATTCAGACGACCTTGAAAGATTAGTGGCGGAACGCCTTGCGAGCGCAGGAATTTGTCGGCATACTTCAATGCTTCGAGTGGCCAGCGCGATATACCGATATACAATGCTTTGCCTGCACGCACAATATCTACAAGGGGCTGCAGGGTTTCGTCAAGCGGTGTAACAGGGTCGAAGCGATGAATGTAGAATATATCGACATAATCGAGTCCCAGACGGTGCAGGCTCTGGTTGAGGCTTGCCATAAGGTGTTTGCGTGAGCCCCAGCTGCCATAAGGCCCGGCCCACATGTCGTAACCGGCTTTTGTGGCAATGAGCAGTTCATCGCGATGTGATGCGAAGTCCTCTTTGAGCATACGTCCTACCATCTCCTCGGCAAAGCCGGGAGGTGGACCGTAGTTGTTGGCAAGGTCGAAATGTGTTATGCCGTTGTCGAATGCCATGCGGGCTATCGAACGGCAGTTGTCGTATGATGCATCGGCTCCGAAGTTCTGCCAAAAACCAAGAGAGACCTTTGGCAACAGTATTCCACTTTTGCCACAACGGCGATAAAGGTTTTCACCATTGCTGTACCTTGCCTCTGAAGCTATATAATTTTCCATTGGATATTTATCTTTACTTTCTTTCCAACTCCTGCAACTCTTCCATCTTCTTGTTTGCAAGGAACTCATAAACACCGCACAGGTGTTCGCGCACCTTGCCGTGTCCGAATTCATACACCTTTGTTACAAGCCCGTCGAGGAAGTCGCGGTCGTGGCTCACGCATATAAGTGTGCCATCGAAGTCCATAAGAGCCTGTTTTAGAATGTCTTTGGTCTTTAAGTCGAGGTGGTTGGTTGGCTCGTCGAGAATTAGCAGGTTCACAGGCTCGAGCAACAGTTTCATCAACGCCAGACGGGTGCGTTCTCCACCCGACAGCACTTTCACTTTCTTTGCACTCGCCTCGCCACCGAACATAAAAGCACCTAGCAGGTCGCGTATTTTGTTGCGGATATCTCCCTTTGCCACATCGTCGATAGTCTGGAACACTGTCAGTTCTTCGTCGAGCAACGATGCCTGATTCTGTGCAAAGTAACCTATCTGCACGTTGTGTCCGAGTTGTAGAGAGCCTTCATGCTCCAGCTCCTTCATTATACATTTTACAAGGGTTGATTTACCCTCGCCGTTACGGCCCACGAAAGCTACCTTATCGCCACGCTCAATAGTGAGCGATGCACCCGAGAAGATTTGTTTGCCATCGAACGCCTTGCCCACACCGTCCATGATAACAGGATATTGGCCCGAACGTGGCGATGGTGGAAATTTAAGCCTTAAAGCCGATGTATCTTCCTCATCCACTTCAATTATCTCCAGTTTCTCGAGCATCTTCACACGGCTCTGCACCTGCAGAGTCTTTGAGTATGTGCCTTTGAAACGCTCGATGAAGTCTTTGGTCTCCTGAATCATCTTCTGTTGCTCCTCATACTGCTTCTGCTGTTGCTGACGACGCTCGGCACGCAGCACAAGATACTGCGAATAGTTCACCTTGTAGTCGTATATGCGACCCATGGTAACCTCAATGGTGCGTGTGGTGATGTTATCGACAAACTTACGGTCGTGGCTGATGACGACAACAGCCTTGCCGTTGTTGATGAGAAACTCCTCGAGCCAACCTATAGACTCGATATCGAGGTGGTTGGTAGGCTCGTCGAGCAACAGCACATCAGGGTTGCGGAGCAACATCTTTGCAAGCTCGATGCGCATGCGCCATCCACCGCTGAACTCACTTGTCTGACGGTTGAAATCCTTGCGCTCGAATCCCAAGCCAAGGAGAGTCTTTTCAACATCCTCCTCAAAGTGAGTCATATCAATAGCATAGAACTTCTCGCTTTTTGTTGCCACCTCCTCGATGAGCGACATATACTCATCGCTCTCATAATCGGTGCGTGTAGCAAGCTCATTGTTCAAGCGGTCCAACTCAGCCTCCATCTCATACAGGTGGGCAAAAGCCTGCGAAGCCTCCTCGAACACCGTACGGCCGTCCTCAGTCATCAAGTGCTGGGGCAGATAGGCTATCACAGTATCCTTGGGAGCCGATACCACACCGCGCGTAGCAGTGCGCACACCTGCAAGAATTTTCAAGAGAGTACTCTTGCCCGCACCGTTCTTACCCATAAGAGCAATGCGATCCTTCTCGTTAATAACAAAAGATATATCACTGAAAAGAGTTGTTCCACCAAACTCAACCGTCAATCCGTCAACAGATACCATATATATTTTTTAAAATTTACAAAGAAAACAAACAGGCCCCAACAGCCCACTTAGGCACCCCATTTAAGGGGTAAGGTAGTAAAAAAGCGACAGATGATTTCAATCATTTGCCGCCACAAGTTCTTTAAAGCGTCGGAATGAGGCGACTCGAACGCCCGACCCCTACGTCCCGAACGTAGTGCGCTACCAACTGCGCTACATTCCGTCACTAATTATGGTGCGAAGATACTGTAAAAAAACAAAACCAAAAAATTTTTGCAGTTTTTTATCAAAACATTTGCACAAACCAAAAACTTGTCATACCTTTGCACACGCAAAAGCAACGGTGCCATAGCTCAGTTGGTAGAGCAAAGGACTGAAAATCCTTGTGTCCCCGGTTCGATTCCTGGTGGCACCACTTGCAAGAAACGCTAATGACTTACAAAACAAGTTGTTAGCGTTTTTTCTTTTGCCTCAAATCCTAAATTTGGCTACAATTTGGCAACAATTTGGCAACTTTGTGATATTTCTTCACCGTTTGAGACGCTTTAGAAGTCGTTCTTGCAGAGACAACGCCAAATTCTGAGGGATTTAAATCAAGTACACAATTTAATCTAAAAAAACAAGATAAAGTCCATTATACCCGTTCGGGTATAATAACATCGTTCATAAAGCATTTTATACCCGATGAGGTATAATCAACATCTATTCGCATCACATTTTGACGCGAATAGACAGCGTGATTACTTCACTTCACCGGCTGGATTGTGTTTTGAAGTCGACTTCTATTTTTAAAAAGTGTAAAATGCAAGACTGTCATTGCCTGTGTAAAAAGTTGAGTAAATTTTGTTATGTAAAATTTAAATATATAGAATGAAAAAATATTTTTACTTTACACTTTACTATAATATATTATTGCTACCTTTACTACAAAATTTCAACTACTATGGCTAAACTCAATACAGCAGATATCGGTTTCGAAGATCAGATTTGGAAAGCAGCGGACAAGATGCGTGGCAATATCGACGCTTCGGAGTATAAATCCGTGGTGCTTGGTCTTATCTTTTTGAAGTATATTTCGGATAAGTTCGAGGCTCGCTATGAGGAACTCATAACCGAGGGCGAGGGCTTCGAGGAGGACAAGGACGAGTACACTGCCGAGAACATCTTCTATGTCCCTACTGAGGCCCGTTGGTCGGTTATCGCTGCAGCGGCTCACACGCCTGAAATAGGCACGACTATCGACAACGCTATGCGTGCTATCGAGAAGGAGAACCGCCGTCTGAAAGATATTCTACCGAAGAACTTCGCACGCCCCGAGCTCGACAAACGCCGCTTGGGAGATGTGGTCGATCTATTCACCAATATCAAGATGCACGAGCACGGCGACTCGAAGGATATCCTCGGTCGTGCCTACGAATACTGCCTCTCGAAGTTTGCCGAGGCGGAGGGTAAGCTGGCGGGCGAATTTTACACCCCGGCCTGCATCGTCAAGACCCTTGTCAATGTTTTGGAGCCATACGCAGGTCGTGTCTATGACCCTTGCTGTGGCTCGGGCGGCATGTTTGTGCAGTCGGCTAAGTTTATCGAGAGCCACGCCGGCAACATCAATCAAATCTCGGTCTATGGCCAGGACTCTAACCCCACCACTTGGAAGATGGCGCAGATGAACCTCGCTATTCGTGGCATCGAGGTGGACCTCGGACAATATAACGCTGACACCTTCTTTAACGATTGCCACCCGACATTGAAGGCAGACTTTGTGCTGGCAAACCCACCTTTCAATCTCTCCGATTGGGGCGCAATAAGCTCGCTGACGATGTGCGCTGGAAGTTCGGCACACCGCCGAATGGCAACGCCAACTTTGCGTGGATTCAGCATATTATCCACCACCTCGCACCTGCGGGTAAGGCGGGCGTGGTGCTTGCCAATGGCTCACTGTCGAGCCAAAGCGGTGGCGAGGGCGAGATTCGCAGACGATTGGTCGAGGCTGACTTGGTCGATTGTATTGTCGCTATGCCGTCGCAGTTGTTCTACACTACACAGATACCCGTTTCGATTTGGTTTTTCAATAAGGCGAAGAAGCAGAAGGGCAAGACTTTGTTTATCGATGCCCGCAACCTCGGCACCATGGTTACCCGCAAACTGCGTGAACTGACTGATGGCGCCCAGGGCGATATTATGCGTATTGCTAATACATATAAGGCGTTTGCAGAGGGCACGCTCGCTGATGAAAAGGGCTTTTGCGCTGTGGTTGATATCGCCAAGATTGCCGAGCAAGACTTTATCCTCACCCCGGGTCGCTATGTAGGCATTGCCGAGCAGGAGCAGGACACCGAGCCATTCGAGGATAAGATGAAACGCCTGACAAGCGAACTTTCTTCGCTTTTTGAAAAATCGCATGCATTTGAGATAGAAATAAAAAAACAGTTAGAGAGTATCGGGTATAAATTGTAAGAAATTAATGTAAAACTATAAAAACTACTAACTATGGCAAAACCTCGTGTATTTGTAAGTTCTACTTATTATGATTTAAAATATGTGCGTGAACGACTGGAGCGTTTCATTAGTGCATACTGTTTTGACCCAATTCTTTTTGAAAGTGATGAGGTTTTTTTTAATCCTAATATATCTTTGGATGAATCTTGCTATAAAGAAGTTGAGAACTGCCATATGATGATCTTAATTGTCGGAGGCAGATATGGTTCTTTGGCTTCTGAGCAAAAGGAGAAATACGAGAAACAATATATATCTATTACAAGAAAGGAGTATGAAACTGCCCGCCAAAAGGGAATTCCAGTGATGGCATTTGTAGAGCAGAATGTTTTTACAGAATACAAAACTTTTATGGCAAATAAAAACAAATTGCCGGCAGATTTCAAGTTTGCATTTGTTGATGATATCAGAGTTTTTGATTTTATATCAAATTTAGAGCAAGGAGCTATTAAGATTTTCAGCAAAGTCGATGATATTGAGCATTACTTTTCTCATCAAATAGCGGGAATGTTGTTGGCACACCTTAAAGAGTTACAAGAGAAAAAATCAGAGGGTGAGATTAAAAATGCCGTTGATGAAATCAAAGTAGTTTCACAATCAATGCAAGAAATGATAAATTCTATCGCTGAAAAAATCCTAGGAGAAGATAAGGCTAAATACCAAAAGTTAATGCTTAAGCAAAATGAATCTTTGATTGATTTTTTTATAGAACTAGTAAATCAAAATATTACTATAAACAAAAAAGGAAAGCCTTTTGAAAACCAAGAAGCCAATGATTATTGTGCAAAAAAAATATGTGAGATTTGTCATAACACCATCTTTAATGAAAAAAACATTAGAGATATAGTTGAAAACAATAATTGGGGAGAACGATATAAATTAACACAAGAAATTCAACAGAATTGTACATACCAAATAAAACAAATGTATAATGATATCGATTTTAATATTAATTTGTTTAGACTGTTAAAACCTATGATACAAATTTTTAACATCGTAAATAATAATAAACTTAAAATACATTTTGAAAATGAACTAAATAGAATAATAAGAACTCATTTGATTTTTCCATTTTAATTATAAATAGTTGAGAATAGAATAAATATACTAACATTGTCAACTTCTTCTACAATCGCACGCGCTTGAGAAAGAGATCAAAAAAACAGTTGGAAAGTATTGGGTACAAATTGTAATTAAAGGATTTACGATGATTTTTGGAAGTTGGGGTTTTATAGAATGGTCAACAGTCACAACGATTTTATTATCAGTAGTTGCTATTATAATTGCAATATGGTCTTCTCGTAGCACATCTAAAGCTGCCGAAAAGCAAATTCGCGAAATTAAGCAACTATCAGCTTTGCAAATTGACACTACCATCAAACTATTGGAGGTAGAAATCCAAAGAATAATGGTAGAAGTAAAAAGGTCTGCCCAAGAAAGCAGGGCTATTGATGAAATAAACAAATCTGGATTAGCCCATCAAATAGAATGGCGTGAGGCAATGATGCGTCAGCATCAAGAAGGTAGAGCTTTAAGGGATTTGAAAATTTATAGTGAATGTTCACACAACTTGAATGAACTCCTTGAAAATTTAAATCAATTGAAGAAAAGATTGGGTTAAGTATGGCAAAGTAAAAATCTGACAGGATTAACAATATACGTACGGGTAATCGATTATTCCTTTTTGAGCAGTCGCACACCCTCGAAACCAAAATCAAAAAACAACTCGAAAGTATTGGGTATAAATTGTAAGAATATATATGGGACCTATGATTCTAAAAATTAAAACATTTATTAAAGAAGTTAGTTGTTATACCAAGCAATTTTATGAGATAATAATTGGCATAGCAACACTTATAACCTCTATTGCCACAATACTATTAATGGTTAATCAAAATAAGTTGCAGGAAGAAGCAAATATAATTAACGCAGCCACATTATCTCCTTGCTTTCATATTTCACAAGCTAGAATTGATTATGATGGTAATGGCATCAAAGACACCGAGATTTTGACTGTAAATAATATAGGTGCAAATTTGAAAGCACCGACTAATATAGAAATTAGTGTTTATTACAAAGTTCAAAAATACACCCCGAAGACAGATATTACTTTAACTATCCCCATAGATGGTTATTATTGGGCACAATTCCCCACCGAACAATTATATGGAGAATTGACAAGTGCTTATTTGTTGAATAATTGGTCCAAATATATTGATTTTGAGCAAGCAATTCATTCATACTCTAAAGGTGATATATTTTATTTTGTTAGCAAAGTAGATGTGATAAAAATAGAATATATTGATACATTAGGTATATCTCATAAATCCTATTACCAAAACAATAGTCTTATAACAGAGGAGGTATATTATAAAATAAAGAAAGACGCAACAGATACTTCATACGATGTTGCCAAGATTGATGCAGATGAAATAATTAAGTTATTAGATACAATTTAAATTATGTGCGCTTGTGAACTTTCAATGTGGGGCGATATTGCCAATATCGTAATAGCCGTTGCATCGGTTGCGACTGCTATTGTTACGGCTATTGTGCTTATTAAGCAACGAAATGACAGCGTAAATGAGAAACAGCCTAGATTTACTTTCACCGTTAAGGATTGGACTCTAATTATTCGAGGTGAACAGAGCAAGTGTCTTCAATTAGTGTCAGTTGATGTTGTTAGATGCGTCGAAGTATGGCGACTTGATAAAAAGATGAGAAAGGTTATCCCTCTCAAAAACTCTTCTATGGTTTGTTTAAGACAAGATGATGAAGGTCTGTATGCATCATTGGGAGTAGATCTAACGCAACATGTTGAGTTAATAGATAAATTCAATATCAGTGTAATAGATATTGATAGTAGTTTGTGGAATTATAGAGAGGTGGAATTGTTGTGTGTAAAATACATTGATATTCACATGTCTTGTCGTGAACAATATTTTGTAAATCGCACAATTGCCTCTAAAAAAGAGTATAAAAAATATTTAAAGTTAGCAAGAAAAGTCAGCAAAGTACCATTGTCGGTATCCGATATAGATTTGAAAACAATATTAGAAATCGATTGAATATAAATTGTATAATAGCTCGTATTATGTTGCGAAAAAGTGTAGATGCAAAAACCCTTAGGTTCTTATTTGGTAAGTCGGGAAATAAGTGTGCTTTCCCTGATTGCAGCGAACCTATATTTGAGGATGATGGCACTCTTACGGGAGAGTGTTGTCATATCGAGGCTTATTCGCGTGGCGGTGCAAGATACAACCCTGAAACAACTATCGAGGATAAGAATGCTGAGGGCAACCTAATTTTGCTATGCTCTCGACATCACAAGATTATTGATTCACATCCGCAAGAATACACAACCGCACGACTGAAAGAAATAAAACAGCAGCACGAAAAACAATACTTGCGCGACACAAGAGAGCTAAATGATAGGATGCTATTTGCTCTTCGGAAGTCGATGAAGGATTTTTGGTATGATTTACAAGAGATAGACAAACTTGCTAATGACCATTTGAAAATAGAGATAAATACCGATGCTAATATAGAGGAGTTGCAACAGAATATCGAGGAGTGGTTTAATAGGTTAGAGAGAATAATAGAGCATTTAGAGGACTCAGACCGCACAATCATCAAAGACCTAAAGAGTTTGTGCAAGCGAGTCGATATAGATTATTCGCTATTTGAGCAAATACCATATTACGAAAACAGACTATTTAATCGAAACTGGGAGATGTTTGCTTTAGGTTTTCCTAATCATATTAAGCATCTAAAACTATATTATCTTGAGCTATGCGTTAAGGTTTACGAAAAACTTGTAACCCAAGAGCCTGAATATGGTACTCAACTGGAACAATACAAGAAAAGACTAAAAGAACACCACGAACATAACTACTATAACGACTAATTATGACCGAGTGTAAGGGATATATATGGAGTGAGTGGCGAGATTTTCCAGATCCTCGCAAATTGGAGTATTTATATGCACCAATCGGCTTTGGCGTCTATCGATTGAGAAATAAAGAGACAAAAGAGTATATCTTGTTTGGGAAAAGCAAACATGTCGCTCGACGGTTGTCGTCACTTTTACCTGCTCCATTGGGCAGTGGGACTCGCACAAACGAGGCTAAACGCAAATATGTTTTAGAAAATTTGTCGGCAATTGAGTATCAAACCCTTGCTCTTGCGAACGCCCAAGAGATAACTCTTTGTGAAAAAATGGTAAAAAATAGTAATAGCTATATTTTCAACACGTAATTTATGACCGAGTGGAAAACATATAAGATTGGGGATTTATGTAAGATTTCCAGTAGCAAGCGAATCTTTGCCAAAGAGTACAAAGATTCTGGTATTCCATTTTACAGAGGTAAAGAAATCATAGAAAAGCAAAAAGGTAACAAAATTTCTACCGAATTGTATATTAGCCAAGAACGCTATGAGGAAATAAAGACTAAACACGGTGTTCCTAAAAAGGGGGATATGTTGCTTACCTCTGTTGGTACATTGGGTATTCCATATATCGTTCAAGATGAAGTATTCTATTTCAAAGACGGTAATTTGACTTGGTTCTACAATTTTGAAGGTCTTGATAGCCGCTATCTTTACTATTGGTTTTTATCTCCAATCGGCAAGATGAATATAGATAGTAAGGCAATTGGCTCTACACAAAAAGCTCTTACAATAGAAACATTATCTAAATTTGAAATTTCTTTGCCGGGGTTGGAGGAGCAGCGGAGGATTGCGGGGATATTGGGTGCGATAGATGATAAAATCGAGAACAATCGCCGTATAAATGATAATTTAGAGCAGCAAGCACAAGCACTCTATAAACAGTGGTTTGTCGATTTTGAGTTCCCAAACGAGGAGGGTAAGCCCTACAAATCATCAGGTGGCAAAATGGTTGATTCCGAACTCGGACTTATCCCCGAAGGCTGGAGTGTGAAAAGATTAGATGACTATACGGTTATTAAAAGAGGCGGTTCTCCTAGACCAATACAAAATTACCTATCGAATACAGGGCTAAATTGGCTTAAAATATCTGATGCAACATCTACCAATAGTCCATTTATTTTAGAAATCAAAGAATTTATAAAAGAGGAGGGATTAAGTAAAACGGTTTTTCTGAAAAAAGGGAATTTGGTTTTGTCAAATAGTGCAACCCCGTGCATTCCCAAGTTCCTTGGCTTGGATACTTGTATTCATGATGGTTGGTTATATTTTCCAAATGCTAAATTATCAAAAGAGTATCTGTATTTGCTTTTTAAAAACAACCGACAAGAAATTCTTTCTCAGGGAAATGGAAGTGTTTTTTTGAATCTAAAAACAGATATTTTAAAGAGCCATTTAATATGTTTGCCAAATTGTATAGAGAAGATGAATTGTTTTAATATGATAGTCAAGGCAATATTTAAGAACATCGAAAATTGCTCTTTTGAAATAAAACGCCTCGCCACCCTCCGCGATACCTTATTGCCAAAATTGATGAATGGAGAAATAAAATTGTAAGATTATATGTCTAATATAGCAGAAATTGATAATCTTATAGCAAGATGTCATTATTGTGATGATTTAGAAGTGGCTAAATCTATTCAAGCCGATGCTATTTCTGTATTTAAAAAGTTAGGTTGTAGTAACGAAATAATACAAAGTTGTTGCAATCTTGATTTTGGTGAAAATACAGAGACGATAAGGATTCCAATGGGGTATTGGGGTTATAGCGAATCGCCTATCAATAAAGTAATGGATTTTAGCAAGGATTTGAAGACGTTGCGAGAAATACTCAATGAAGCTCGAACTATAATAGACAGAGAAAACAATCATAAAACGCAACAAAAATCTCTGAAATGGTCTAAAATAGCCGCTTGGGCAGGTATCATTTCGGCTTTTATTGGGCTTGCATCCATCGCATTTTCGATTTTTTAATACCTTTGTAACAACTAACCGTCAATAGATATGCACTTTACCGAGGCACATTTTGAGAATGCGATATTGGAGTTGATGCGTGATACGCTGGGCTACGACTACGTCTATGGTCCAAGCGTGGAGCGCGAATACACCGAGCCGTTGCACATAGACCTTGTGCAGCAGTCGCTCTATGCCATAAACCAAACTCTTCCGAGTGAGGCGATAGAAGAGGCAATCTCGAAGATTCGCAACATCGAGAGTGGCTCGCTTGTGCAGCGCAACGAGGTGTTCCACGACTATCTGCAAAATGGTGTAGAGGTAAACTATTTCGACGGCAAAGAACAGCGCGCAACACGCGTAAAACTCATAGACTACGACACGCCCCTGCGCAACAACTTCACCGTTGCCAACCAATGGACAGTTGAGGAGCGTTCGGTGCGCCGTGCCGACATTGTGGTATTTGTAAATGGCTTGCCGTTGGTGGTTGTGGAGTTGAAATCGCCATCGCGCGAGAATACCGATGTGTCGGAGGCATACGCCCAGCTGCGCAACTATATGCACGAAATACCCTCGCTCTTTGTCTATAACGCCTTCTGCGTAATGAGCGATATGGCGACCTCAAAAGCAGGCACGATTACTGCCGGCGAGGACCGTTTTATGGAGTGGAAAACAGTGGACGGCACGAGCGAAATAAACCGCTATGCAGCATTCGATGTATTGTTCTCGGGGATGTTCGACAAGGAGCGCCTGATAGAGATTTTGCGAGGGTTTATCTGCTTCTCGAAAGACGAAAAACAGAGTGCAAAAATCTTGGCGGGTTATCATCAGTTCTTCGCGGTGTGCAAGGCGGTAAACTCGGTAGCCGAGGCGACACAGACCGATGGCAAGGGCGGTGTATTTTGGCATACGCAAGGCTCGGGAAAGTCGCTTTCTATGGTCTTCTTCGCCAAGCGGTTGCAGAAGGCGGTATCGTCGCCCACAATATTAATTCTAACGGATCGCAACGACCTCGACGGGCAGTTGTACCGTCAGTTTGCCAAGTGTGCCGACTTCCTACGCCAAACACCCGTACAAGCGGAGAGCCGCAAGCACCTCGGCGACCTGTTGCGTGAGCGCGAGGCAAACGGGATATTCTTTACCACGATGCAGAAGTTCGAGGAGAGCGAAGAGCCCCTCTCGACACGCCGAAATATCGTCGTAATTGCCGACGAGGCACACCGCAGCCAATACGGACTGACCGAAAAAATTGACAGCGAAGGTAGAGTGAAGGTGGGTGCTGCACGCCGAGTGCGCAACTCACTGCCAAATGCCACCTACATAGGTTTTACGGGCACGCCAATTTCGCAGAAAGACCGCTCGACACGCGAGGTGTTCGGCGACTACATAGATGTTTACGATATGACGCAAGCGGTGGCAGATGGTGCTACACGCCCTGTGTTCTACGAGAGCCGAGTGATAAATCTGCACCTCGACGAGGCGACGCTCCGCCGCATAGACGACGAGTACGAGGCTATGGCTGGTGAGGCGGAGGAGTACGCAATCGAGAAGAGCAAGCGCGAGTTGGGGCGTCTTGACTCCATCCTCGGAGCAGACGAAACGATAGACTCGCTCGTGGGAGATATTCTCGACCACTACGAGAACTACCGCCAATATGAGCAGACGGGTAAGGCGATGATTGTTGCCTACTCGCGCCCGATAGCGATGAAAATTTACCATCGTATCTTGGAGTTGCGCCCTGCGTGGAGAGAAAAGTTGGCGGTGGTGATGACTTCGGGCAACAAAGACCCCGAGGAGTGGCGCGAGATAATCGGCAACGATGCCCACAAAAAGGAACTCGAAAAGCGATTTAAGGATAACGACAGTCCGCTGAAACTGGTGATTGTGGTGGATATGTGGCTCACGGGATTTGATGTGCCATCGCTCTCGACGATGTATGTATATAAGCCGATGTCGGGGCACAACCTGATGCAGGCGATAGCGCGTGTAAATCGTGTGTTTGGCGACAAGCAGGGCGGTTTGGTTGTTGATTATGTCGGCATAGCTTCCGCTTTGAAGCAGGCGATGAATGACTACACTATTCGCGACCGCAAGAACTATGGCGATACCGATATTTCGAAGACTGCATATCCTGAATTTCAGAAGAAATTGGAGGTGTGTCGTGATCTGTTGCACGGATTTGACTATTCGGCATTCTACGGCGAGTCGGATATGGCCCGAGCTACAGCGATTGCGGGTGGTGTCGATTTCTTGCAAGCACCAGAACGAGAGGAAACAAAGAAATTATACATCAAAGAGTCGTTGTTGCTTCGTCAGTCATTGTCGCTGTGTCAGAGCCTCTTGCAGCGAGAGGAGCGATTGGAGGCTGCATACTTCGAGGCGGTGCGCACACTGCTGACGCGTGTAGAAGGCAAGGGTAAGATCTCGTTCCGCGAGATTAATGAGCGAATCAACGAACTGTTAAAGCAGAGCATCAAGAGTGAAGGAGTGATAAACCTCTTCTCGGACATCAAAGAGGAGTTTTCGATTTTCGACCCGAAGTTCTTGGAGGAGATAGCGCAGATGAAACAGAAGAACTTTGCGGTGGAGTTGTTGCGCAAGCTGATAGCCGAGCAAATCCGTGTATATCAGCGCACAAACACCGTGCGTGCCGAGAAGTTCTCCGAGATCTTGGCGAATGCGATGAGCAGATACCTCAAAGGTATGCTTACCAACGAGGAGGTCATTGAGGAGTTGCTGAAAACTGCGAGAGCCATTGTCAGTGGCGAGGAGGAAAGCAAAAAACTCAACCTCTCGACCGAGGAGTTGGCGTTCTACGATGCTATTACCAAGCCCGAGGCGGTGCAGGATTTTTATACCAACGAGCAACTTATCGCCATTACGCGCGAACTGACCGATGCACTTCGCACAAACAAGACCATAGACTGGACAATGAAGGAGAGTGCCCGTGCCGGTATGCGCCGCATCGTAAAACGACTGCTCAAAAAATACAAATATCCACCTGAGGGTCAGGAAGCTGCACTTGAAACAATTATGACCCAGTGCGAAATGTGGAGCGACAATAACATTTAGAATATGACCGAAACCAACCGCATAGAATATAAAAGAGAATTGACTCCTGAGATTGATATCGAGAAGGAGGTTGTGGCTTTGTTTCACGAAACCACTTTTGCTCGTTGCATGTATATGTAAATCTACACTCTTGCTTATTCGTGGTTTTCCTTAATTACAAGGAGTGTAACACATTAGATTCTGTTTATAGAAAACAATTAGAATAACTATTAGTAAATTTGTATTATGAAAAAAGCATGGAACTATATAAACAATTTACTTCTTAACCCCATAACATTGATTATGTTTTTTACTATTGCTGCTTGCGTAGTTCTATTTTTACTTAAAAATGAAAATAATGCCATCGAATATTTTTTTACGTGCATCGGCCTTGGAGTTAGTATTGCAGTTGTTATGTGTGCTATTACACAAAATAAAATACAGAAAGACAACATTAAAATTGAATTATTTGATAAAAGATATAGTGTATTTCAAAGTTTCTTAGACACTATTACAATAATAAAAAGAGATAATTGGGACAGATATCTTCTATTTAAAGAAAATGATATCAGCAAACAAATGCTACAAATTGAAGAAAATCTGTTTAGGTATGTACAATTATCATTCTGCCTTTTTGACAAAGATTTATGTTGTAAGTTGGTCGAAGTCAACAACGCTTTTGATAAGGTTGCAGAATCATATAAAGAGATGCTTGTTGCAAATTTGGATAACTTTACTTCTCAAAAAGAAATACAAGAATTCTTTAACTTACTAGGTTCTCAAATATTATCAAAAAATGGGTTAAATACGCAAGAATATGAAGATGCTTTAAAAACTCAATTTCCTAAAACTTATATTTCAATTATGAATTTTAACAAAGAATGTAGCACATATCTTTCTTTTATTAATAAATGTGGCATAATTGAAGATTTTAAGAAATACATATTTATAGATAAATTAGGGTAAGAATCTTAATTGCAATTACTTATGACAGAAACCAACCGCATAGAATATAAAAGAGAATTGACTCCTGAGATTGATATCGAGAAGGAGGTTGTGGCTTTGTTTCACGAAACCACTTTTGCTCGTTGCATGTATATGTAAACATCTACACTCTTGCTTATTCGTGGTTTTCCTTAATTACAAGGAGTGTAACACATTAGATTCTGTTTATAGAAAACAATTAGAATAGATTATGACCAAAATATCCATTCGATTTTATAATGACCGTGAGGTGCGAGCTGTTTGGGATGAAGAGAATTCCAAGTGGTGGTTCTCTGTGCTCGATATCGTCGGGGTGCTGAACGACCAAGACGACTACCAGAAAAACCGAAACTACTGGAAATATCTCAAAACAAAGCTACGCAAGGAACAAAGTCAGTTGGTTAGTACCACTAACCAACTCAAACTATTGGCGGCTGACGGTAAGCGATATGCCACTGACACCCTGGACTACGAAGGCGTTCTGCTCCTCGCAAAGAGTTTTCCAAACGCCCGTGCGATGCGTTTTGTCGAGTGGTTTACCAATAGCGACGAGACTATTGACGGCAAGAGCAAGTCGAAGGCATACGCCCTTTTTGAGAGTAGCCTAATCGACAATATCGAGGTCGGCACGATAAAAGGCTTGCAGCAGATTCACGCCTACCTGTTTGGTGGTTTGTATGATTTTGCCGGTCAGATACGTACGGTGAACATTGCCAAGGGAGGCTTTCAGTTTGCGATGGCGCAATTCCTTCAGCAGACACTCGTAACCATCGAGCATATGCCTGAAACGAATTTCGGGGAGATTGCTGACAAGTATGTCGAGATGAACATCGCCCACCCGTTCCGTGAAGGTAATGGCCGTGCGACTCGTATTTGGCTCGATTTGATTCTCAAAAAGCAGTTGCAGAAATGCGTTGATTGGAGCATGATTGACAAGAACGACTATTTGAATGCGATGCAAAAAAGTGTCGCCGACTCGTCGGATATCAAGCGACTTTTGCAGTCTGCTTTGACTGACAAAATCAACGACCGTGAGACCTTTATGAAGGGTATCGACTACTCGTACTACTACGAACAGGGGGGGTAATAATCCACTCGCCATTGACGAGCAAAATAGAACTTGAAGATTTATTGAGTGAAGGCACCCAGTTGGCACCTAGTCAGTACCTAGTCGATGTGGTTAATAATTATCAGAAAAGATATATAATATCAGCGAACTCACAAGATTGACTTGCGAGTTCGTTTGTTTTGAACTATTAACCTTTTCTTTATAGTTACATTCGTTATTATTTTGCTCAACCTATCATAAAATAAAGAAAAAATATTATCTTTGCATATTATATGATGTGTTACGGCTATGACAAAGAGTACAATGGGGACTAAATTACCCCGAAAATTAGAGCAGAAGATGCAGGTTGTTGGTGAGCAGATAAGGCTTGCCCGCTTGCGTCGTAATTTAAGTGTTGCACAGGTTGCCGAGCGTGCTACTTGTTCGCCACTTACGGTATCACGCATAGAGAAAGGTGCACCAACAGTGGCGATTGGCATCTATCTGCGTGTGTTGTATGCCCTGCAACTTGATGATGATATTCTCTCTTTGGCAAAAGATGATGAACTCGGCAGGGCGTTGCAAGATATGAATTTGCCCCAACGTGAAAGGGCGTCGAAGAAATAAAAGACATTGAATAATCCGTAGTGCTCATGAAAGCACCAAGAAGGCACTAAGTTGGCGTCAAGTTAGCACCCAGTAAATAGAGTGAAATTTGACGGAATAGGGATTCCGAACTGAGGTGGAGCAATAGCGGGAGATTACGTTTGGAGCATTTCTTTAATGACAAAAATAACACAAACAGAGAGCAGAGATAAACTTGTTTAAACTATGCCGAGGTGCAGTTTATTTTCGCGGGAACCGCAGAGATATAGAGCTATTTAGAAATGGAACTCATTCTTTGGTGGCACCACATACAAGAAACGCTAATGACTTACAAAATAAGTTATTAGCGTTTCTTCTTTTGCCTAAAAACCTAAAAAGAGAAAAAAGAGCGAAAAGGGAATAAAAGAGAGGCTGAGTCAAAAAAATACTTTTGACCCAGCCTCATGCTATTTATGGCTTAATGCCAATATCTTCTAATATAGTTTTATTAGAGGTTAGGATTGATTGCGCTCCACTCTGAAACAGCAGGAACGATGTTCAATGTAACAAGCTCGTCGCGCATCTTGCAAAGGTGCTCGTAGCTTGCATCGAGCTTAGCGATCTCCTCGGGTGTACCAACAGGCATCTTGTAAGAGCAACCGTTAACATCGAGCACTGTATCCATAGCCATCATAATGTGGTTGTACTTCTCGTTTGAAACGTATGTACCTGCAGGGTAACGGAATGTCTCACCACCCATAACTGAACGAATCATCTCAACAGAGAGGTATGAAGGGCTCTGGAATGAAGAACGGCCACGAAGCTTGATGATAGCTGCACCACCCTGTGTAACATCTTTCTTCATCTGCTCCCACTCCTCTTCGGGGAACTCTGCTGTACCGATGATATCGGTCAATGGCTTGCCGGCAATCTTAACAGCGCTACCGAATACTGCCATCTGCTCACCGTGGCCACCGTATGTAGCACAACCTGTAACCTCGTTCATCATTACGCCGAACTTCTTAGCAAGAGCGTTCTGCAAACGTGTAGAGTCAAGACCTGCAAGTGTTGTAACCTGACCGGGTTTCAAACCTGAATAGAGCAATGTTACAAGACCTGTCAAATCGGCTGGGTTGAAGATGATAACAACGTGTTTTACATCGGGGCAGTATGTCTTGATGTTCTTACCAAGTTCCTCTGCAATCTTACAGTTACCTGCAAGAAGATCCTCACGTGTCATACCCTCCTTACGTGGAGCACCACCTGAAGAGATAATGTATTTTGCATCTTTGAACGCCTCTGCAACGTCTGTTGTTGCAGTGATATTCACTTCGTCGAAACCGCTCTGACGCATCTCCTCGGCAACACCCTCGGGAGAGAACACATCATAAAGACAAAGATTAGTTGTCAAGCCCATCATCAAAGCCGACTGAGCCATGTTTGAACCAATCATACCGGCAGCGCCGACAATCACCAATTTTTCATTTGTTAGATACTGCATAATTTTAATTTTAAAAGGTTTATAATTATGTTTTAATTTATTTCAATCAAAGACCTATCTCGTTGAATATCCTTGCTGTGGCTCCGGCATTGCTTAAGACGTAATCGCCGGCAGCCTTTGCTATTCTCGCAGAATAATCTTTATCGTCGTATAGCATTTTTACCTTTTTACCGAAATCATAAGCATCGGTTGTCTCTACTGCTCCACCGCACTCAAAAAGGCTCTGCACCTCGCACGAACGACTATTCTCGGGACCTACAAGCAGAGGTACACTATATACAGCAGCCTCGAGCACGCTATGCACACCCCTGCCAAAGCCGCCACCAACGAATGCGAGGTCGGCATATTTGTACACGGCAGACAACAAACCGTAACAATCGATAATGATACAACCGGCATTACGGATATTCTCCATAGTTGCGCGTGTGTAACGCACGCATGTTCCGTCATATTGTTTTTCGATAGCCTTTATGCGTTCATCGTCAACACGGTTGGGAACTATTATCAGTCTCCAATCCTTGTTCCTGTTAAAAAATGGTATATACACAGCCTCGTCGTCTTTTTCAGAAGCACCTGCGACAAAGAGCTTGTGTCCACTTGCGAATGTCTCGAGGAGCGGTATTTGACGTGCCTGTTCCAACACCTTTACTACGCGGTCGAAACGTGTGTTTCCAACAACTGATACATTCTCGATGCCTATTGTCTTAAGAATCTCCTTCGACTTGTCGTCCTGAACAAAAAGATGAGTAAAGCAGTGCAATGCAAGACGCAATCGGGCACCTGCTACTCCAAGCATGGCACGTCTGTTTTTAAACACCGACGATATGCTATATACAGGTATGGCACGTCTTTTCAGTTCTGTAAGGCAGTTAAGCCAGAACTCACACTTTATGAAAAATGCCATCTTGGGCTGAAGAACATTGAGAAAACGCTTAACTTTACGTGGAGTATCGAACGGCAGGAAGCATACAACATCTACTTGCTGATAGTTCTTGGCAAGCTCATAGCCCGAAGGTGAAAAGAATGTCAATACAATACGATATTCGGGATGTGTCGCATGCAAACGTTCAATCATGGGACGGCTCTGTTCGAAGCCTCCGCACGACGAAACGTGAAACCACACATAGTCATTCTCGGGTTTCAGGTGTTCTTTAAGCATAGCAAGTGTACGCTTGTGTCCCACAAGCTTTTGCTTTGCCTTCTTGTGCCCGCACAGAGCCGCAAGACGAACCAGAAGAATGTATATGTATATTCCAAAGGTGTACATTAATTATCCTAGAACAGTTACAGCACGACGAAGACGCGCCAATGTTTCCTCTTTTCCTATAAGACCTGAAATGTCGAACATCTGAGGACCCTTACCCTCACCAACAAGTGCAAGACGGAAGGCATTCATTATTTCACCCATTCCATATCCTTTAGCCTCAATCCACTCATGCACTTTCTTGTCCTGGTTCTCGATAGAGAAATCATCGAGCGACTCGAGCAGGTCGGCAAGTTCTGTCATCTTCGCGGCAGAATCCTCTTTCCAGCGTTTCTTGGCTGTCTTTTCGTCATACTCTGTAGGAGCCACGAAATAGAAGCTGCATGCATCCCACAACTCATGTACAAAGTTCACGCGGCCCTTCATCAAAGAGACGATCTTTTCGAGATGCTCAATGTTGGTATTTACACCATGCGACTCAACTACCGGCATAAATATCTCTGCAATATCACGATCTGCTTTTTTAAGGATATACTCGTGGTTGAACCACACCATTTTCTTATAGTCGAAACGTGCACCTGCTTTACTGCACTTTGCAAGATCGAATTTAGATATAAGGTCGTCCATAGACATCATCTCGATGTCGTCGCCGGGGTTCCAGCCAAGAAGAGCGAGGAAGTTGATTACAGCCTCGGGCAGATAGTCGCTCTCGCGGAATCCCGAAGATATAGCACCACTCTTTGGGTCGTGCCACTCGAGAGGGAACACAGGGAAGCCCAAGCGGTCGCCGTCGCGTTTGCTCAACTTACCATTACCTTCGGGCTTTAGCAGAAGCGACAAATGAGCAAACTGTGGCATTGTATCTTCCCAACCGAACGCACGATACAAAAGCACGTGAAGAGGAGCCGAAGGCAACCACTCTTCGCCACGTATAACATGCGAAATCTCCATCAAGTGGTCATCGACAATGTTCGCAAGGTGGTATGTAGGCAACTCGTCGGCCGACTTGTAAAGTACCTTATCGTCAAGGATAGAAGAGTCTATTGTTACAAGGCCACGAATAATATCATCAACAACAACCTTTTCACCAGGCTCAACCTTGAAACGAACTACATACTGGTGTCCTGCATCAAGAAGCGCCTGCACCTCTTGCTCGCTTAAAGAGAGCGAGTTACGCATTGACATACGTGTAGAGGCATCGTACTGGAAGTTCTCTATCTCGGCACGTTTAGCCTCAAGTTCTTCGGGAGTATCGAAAGCCATATAAGCCTTGCCGCTGTCGAGCAACACCTTGACATATTTCTTGTATATGTCGCGACGCTCCGACTGACGATAAGGACCATAGTTACCGCCAAACGACACACCCTCATCGAATTTTATTCCAAGCCAACGGAACGATTCAAGGATATAATCCTCGGCACCGGGCACGAAACGGTTGGAATCGGTATCCTCGATACGAAAAACCAAATCACCACCATGCTGACGGGCAAACAGATAGTTATATAACGCAGTTCTTACACCACCGATATGCAGAGGCCCTGTAGGACTCGGTGCAAAGCGTACTCTTACTTTTCTTTCCATATATTTTGTTATTTCAAATCAAAAAAATGTGGCAAACAAGCTGTGCCACGACAGACATATTGCTATACAACCATAATTAGGGCAATATAGCTTATAACTTTACGCAAAAATACTACAACTAAAGATGTTGACAAAATAAATATTGCATTTTTTAAGGTATGGAAATGCAAGTTTAAGAACAGCTTTTTCTCAAGATTGGTTATTACATTGTTTACTTCCATTTTTTTTTGTACATTTGAAACGTTAACATAGAATTACCTGAAATGAAACAGAGACTTGAAAAATATTTTGGAAGACACACACAAATTGTGTTGCACATAAGCCTGGTTATTTTTTGTGTCGGCATGATTATATATTTTATGCCAAGAGAGAAATTCACCAGCTACTATTTTGAGCAAGATACTCCTTGGAACCACGAACAGATTATTGCCGACTTCGACTTTGTGGTAAAGAAGAACGCCAAGACCGTAGCCGAGGAAAAAGACAGCATAAGAAACAACTTCAGGCCATATTTTAAATACAATGGCAAATTGAATGCGAGCGAATTCGGTAATGAATTCCCAAGCACCGAGATGCTGGAATATGTCAATTGCCTTGACGTGCTGTACAAAGACGGTATCGTCTCGGATGAAGATGCAACTATAATAAGAAGCAGAAACAATGACGAGATAAACTTTACATATAACGGAGACACCATCACAAAAGATGCCGGGCGCTTTGTCAGCCTATCCGAAGCTTATGAGACACTGCTGAGCGCCGACACCATTCTCACCGCCGAGATGTTCGCTGCAATAGAGGCCGAACGTTTCATTATTCCTAATTATATCTGCGACACAGCACTGACCGAAAGAGAGCTTAACAAACAGCTGAAAAAGGTTGAGGCACGAATTGGCAGTGTAAAGAAAGGACAACGCATCATAAACAAAGGCGACATCATAGATGCAAACACATACAGAACATTAGAGACGTACTTCACCATCCTTAACGAAATTGAAGCGTCAAAAAGCGTCAGCAGCAAGATGAATATTTTTCTTGGCCAGGTACTGTTCATTATCATCTGTATGTTCGTGCTGATGGCATACATATACATATACCGCCCCGACATCGCCACCAATAACAACAAATTTATTTTTACCACACTGTCGGCAACCATATTTCCCGTCATTGTGGGTATTGTAGTAAGCCATGGCGGAATAAGCGTATTTATACTTCCTTTTGCCATTGTTCCTATGATGCTGTGCCTTTTCATTGACCATGGAACAGCACTCATCACACACTGCATAACCATTATGATGTGTTCAATAATGTTGGGTTCACCCTATGAGTTCGTGATGTTGCAGACTGTTGCCGGAATAGGTGCTATTCTGAACCTCAAAGAACTGTCATCGCGCTCACAGATGTTCCGTTGCGTATTCATCACACTGATAATATACACTGTAACATACATGTGTTATGAGTTGATTATAGAATCGGACTTCTCAAAGATGAAGTACAATATGTACATATACTTTACCATCAGTGCCATACTGATGCTATTTGTATATCCAATGATGTTCATTGTGGAGAAAGTGTTCGGTTTCATATCAAACGTAACACTCATTGAGTTGTCGAACCTCAACAGCAAGCTCCTGCAGAGGATGTCGCAGGAAGCACCCGGCACATTCCAGCACTCAATGCAGGTTGGAAATCTTGCAGCCGAAGCAGCGCGCGCATTGGGTGCAAACAGCCTTGAGGTGCGTACCGGAGCACTATACCACGATATAGGCAAACTATATAACCCTATATACTTCACAGAGAACCAGAGCGGCGGCAAGAATCCACACGATGACCTGAAGCCCGAAGAGAGCGCAAGCATAATAATAAAACACGTTACCGATGGTTTGAACCTTGCCGAACACGAACATCTGCCAAAGAAGATAAAGGAGTTCATCAGCACTCACCACGGAACATCAAAGGCTGGATACTTCTATATAACATACAAGAATACACATCCCGAGGAAGAGATAGACGAAAGCCTGTTTACATACCCTGGAACAAAGCCAAACACAAAAGAACAGGCCATACTTATGCTTGCCGACTGCGTAGAAGCAGCATCACACAGCATCAAGGAATACACCGATGAAAATATCGAAAGCCTTGTTGACAAAATTGTAACAAGCAAATTACAGGAAGGTGAATTGAGCCTTGCTCCACTGACATTCAATGACATCGACAAAATCAAAAAGGTATTCAAGGAGAGACTCAAAGCCATATATCATACAAGAGTGAGCTATCCTAAAGAGAAGAAATAAAAGTACGATAGCAACCAATTGTAAAAAGTTGTTAAAAAAGAACAGTAAACTCGGAAAAATCTTATGATTTCGCCGGGTTTACTGTTTTTCTTTGCAATAACAAACACTCTTGGTATGAAAAGCATCATCTATTACATTTGGAAAAACAGGTTGCTCCCTTATGGCGGTCTTCACACAACAAGCGGGGAAAAGTTACGCGTAATCGACAACGGCAGAAGCAACGAAAAGAGTAACATTTTTTACAACGCAAAAATCCAGATTGGCGACAAAATGTGGGTTGGCAATGTTGTACTTCACGGCAAAAGCAGCGACTGGGAACGCGAGATACACAACAACACCTCGTGCACCGACAGCGTAATTCTGCACGTAACAATGGAAAACAACTGCTCTACGCTGCGCAAGCATGGTGAAGAGATACACCAGCTATGCTTAGGCTATCCCGAGGAGCTTAAGAGCAACCTGGCGATTGCGGCAGAGAGAAGAAGAGAAAATATGCCTTGTGCACACACCGTATCACAAATAGAAGAGGTGAAGCTGCACAGCATACTGTCAAGACTATTGGTAGAGCGCATCGAAGAAAAGGCAAAGTTGATTGAAGCCACATACGAAAAATGCGAAAAGAGATGGGAAGAGACACTTTTCAAGACCTTGATAAAGAGTTTTGGATTTGGCATCCAGACACAACAGTTCGAAGAGTTGGCCGCCATATTGGATTTTCAAGCATTGGGCAAGCACCGCGACAACGCCATGCAAGTAGAAGCCATATTCTTTGGACAAGCCGGTTTGTTGAACGAACTGAGCATCCCCTATTTCTACCGGGAGTTTGCAACAAAAAGCAATTATTTCACCGAGCTGAAAAAGGAATACCGGTTCCTGGAAAAGAAATTCAACCTCAAGAGCATGGATTACAAGGTGTGGGAAAGCAGCAGTTCATCGCCACATCTAAGAATTGCAAGGCTCGCCTCAATATTCCATAGCCGCAAATTCAATATGTCAAGCATAGCTATCTGCAACACCATAACAGAATTACACGAGGTTATAGATACACCATTGCATGGCTATTGGTACAACCACACTTGTTTTGGCGGAACAGAGACATGCGGCAATGGCAAGATGAAAGAGAGACAAATGGATGTAATAATAATAAACGCCATAGCACCTGTGTTATATGTATATGGAAAGCATAGGAAGGAGTTTTCGCTCTGTGGCAAGGCCGAAGAGTACCTGCACTCTCTCAAATGTGAGGAGAACAGCATTGTAAGGCGCTGGAAGGAACAAGGTATAAACGCAGAGTGTGCAGCCGACTCACAGGCACTCCTGCACCTTAGCAAGTCGTATTGTTCAAACAAGAAATGCCATGAATGCCAATTCGCTTATATATACATCAAAAGCATATTAAAGTGCCTGTAACATAAAAACAAATAGCGGGGTGCAATCAATGATTGCACCCCGCTTTGTATTATGTCGTTGGTCTTTATTTCTTACGCAAGAAGCTGTAAGCTACAGGCGCTGCAATAAAGAGTGATGACAATGTACCGAACACAACACCAAGAATCATTGCAAATGAGAAGCTACGGATGCTGTCACCACCAAGGATGAAGATACATAGCAACACAATCAATGTACTAACAGAAGTGTTGATTGTACGAGCCAATGTAGTATTCAATGAAGTATTGAACAACTCGAACTTGTTACGTTTTGGATACAAGTGATTGAACTCACGTACGCGGTCAAAGATAACCACCTTGTCGTTGATTGAGTAACCGATAGCAGTCAAGATAGCACCGATGAATGTCTGGTCAACCTCAAGTGACATTGGCAATATACCGTACAACAATGAGTAGCAACCCATAATCATCAATACGTCAATACCAAGTGCAAAGATTGAACCGATACTGTATGCCACGTTACGGAAACGTACAAGGATGTAGATAAATATAGCGATGAGCGCAAGTATCACAGAAACGATAGCACCGTTACGGATATCCTCGGCCATGCTTGGACCAACCTTCTGCGAGCTGATGATTGAGCCACCCGCGTGGTTATCGTAGTCGCGGAATGTATCTATTGTCAAGTCCTCGCTCAAAAGTTTGCCTTCCATAAATGAATCGTAGAGGAACTCTGTGATTCTCTCGTCGGCAACCTTCGCTGTATCGTTAATCATGTAGTTTGTAGTAACACGGATAGTCTTGCCATCAGCACCCAAAGCGATAGCCTGTACATTGTCTTCGGTAATCTTCTCCTTCAACAAAGCACGTACTGTCTCTGGCTCAACCTCTTTCTCGAACTGAACAACAAAGTTACGTCCACCGGTGAAGTCGATGCTCTGGCTCAAACCACGGAACACGAATGAAGCAACCATAGCAACAACAGCGATACCAAACACTATAGCAGTTTTCTTTGAAGCACCGATGAAGTTGAAGTTTGGCTCTCTCATGAGGTTTCTTGAGAGCTTTGTTGTAAATGTAAGGTTCAACCACTTACCCTTGCCCATAAAGTGTTCGTAGATAACGCGTGTTACAAACACTGCTGTAAAGAATGAGCACAACAAGCCGATGATAAGAGTTGTAGCAAAGCCCTTGATTGGACCTGTACCGAAGTTGAACAGAATAATACCTGTTATGATAGATGTGATGTTTGAGTCGAGAATAGCAGAGAATGCATTCTTGTAACCGTCAGAAAGAGCAACACGTACATTCTTGCCGGCACGCAACTCCTCTTTAGCACGCTCATAGATGAGCACGTTAGCATCGACAGCCATACCCAATGTCAACACGATACCTGCGATACCAGACATTGTCAATGCAGCCTGGAACGATGCAAGTACACCCATTGTGAAGAAGAGGTTAAGCAACAACGCAAGGTTTGCAACAGAACCTGGGATTACGCCATACATCGCGCACATGTATATCATAAGGAGAACAAATGCCACGATGAATGAAACTACACCCTGCTCAATTGACTTCTGACCAAGTGAAGGACCAACAATCTCTTCCTGAATGATGCGTACAGGAGCAGCCATCTTACCAGAACGGAGCACGTTAGCCAAGTCCTGAGTAGCCTCGATTGTGAAGTTACCTGTTATCTGTGAACGGCCACCTGTGATTTCAGACTGTACCATAGGTGCGCTATATACATAACCATCGAGAACGATAGCAATAGCACGGTGTAGGTTCTTCTTTGTCAAAGCAGCCCATTTTCTTGAACCGTCGATGTTCATCTGCATATCTACACAAGGAGCACCAAGCTGGTCGAAACCTGCACTTGCGTCAGAGATAACCTCGCCCTCAACAGGAGCTCTACCATTACGCTCTGTTACCTTGATAGCGTTAAGCTCGAAGATAGTGCTTGTAGAGTCGCCCTCATAAGCAGCAACGCTCCACATCAAACGCAAATCGCGTGGGAGAAGCAACTTAGCCTCCTCGCTTGCAACCATAGCATTGATTGCAGCTGTATCGCTATAGTGAGCAAGACCTACTGTGCAGTAAGAGGTGTTAGCAGGCTGAATCTTTGACATCAAAGCGTTCTCACCGAACTTCTTGTCAAGATCCTGCAATGCTGGGTAAACAACCTTTGAAATCTCATCAAGGCTGTATGTCTCCCAGAACTCAAGGTTAGCAGAACCCTGCAACAACTTACGAACACGCTCAGGCTCTTTTACACCTGGAAGCTCAATCATGATACGGCCCATACCACCTTCGATAGTCTGGATATTAGGCTGTACCACACCAAAGCGGTCGATACGTGAACGCAACACGTTGTATGAGTTGTCAACTGCGGCCTTAACCTCTTCGCGCAATACTGCCTCAACATCCTTGTCGGTAGAATTCTGAGAAATTCTGTCCTTCAAGTCGTATGTTGCAAAAAGAGACGCAAGGCTGCTGCCCGGCGCAATTTTGTGATACTCATTGATAAACGCTGTGATATAATCACCACCATTGATGGTTGCCACACGTGCATTATCCAAAGCTGTCTTGAAGTTAGCATCCTGCTTGTTACCAGACAATGACTTAACGATGTCAGGAACAGAAACTTCCATAATGACGTACATACCACCTTTAAGGTCCAAACCTAGACCAATCTCCAACTCGCGGCACTGTTTCAAAGTATAGACTCCAAGCCAAACATTCTTGTTCTGCATTGAATCCATGTAGTGTTTGCTGTCGCCACTCTCTTCGGCTTTACCTGCGTGGTAGCTGGTTACAACCGAGAATGACAAGTAGAACAAACATACAATTGTCAACAGTACTGCAAATACTTTTACAAATCCTTTGTTCTGCATTTTTATTAAATTTTATTGTGATTTATTTTTGCCTTTTTATCAAAATCGCGCAAATATAGTGTTTTTTTCTAAAAGTACAGCCTATTTATAAGGTTTTTCTTTACACACATTAATAAAATAAAAGATAAATAAGGAATTATGCTAAAAAAACAGATGACTCACATTGCGCGAGTCATCTGTTTTTTAGGTACTAATCATTTTGAAGAGGCATCGAAAAGACGTTTTTTCTCTTCATCGGTAAGCGAGGCATATCCGCCTTTCTTTATTTTCTCGAGAATCTTGTCAACCTCGGCTTCCGAAGCCCTCTTACGGGCATTATATTCATAATCGGCCTTGCGACCGCCACTCGAATATTTAAATTTCGTTTTCTTCTTTTTGCAGAAATGCTCTTTCTTGAAGAGTGTAGTAATCCAATCGACAGGCTTATTTACAACCGATGTAATGTCAACGCCTTTATTCAGCATATACGCCACCAGCCAACCGCACACAGCACCACCTAAATGGGCAAAGTTGCCGCCTGCATTGTTTCCGGCAAGCATAAACAGAGAAATAGTAACAGTTACAATGGCAAATGTTGACAATTTGACTTGCCCCACCAGCAACATGTTTATTCTGTACTCCGGGTTACGCACAGCCGAAGCCACCACTATGGCCAGCACCGATGCCGATGCACCAATGAGAAATGAGTTCTCGACATACGGAGCAAAATATGGGAACAGATTATACGAAAGCACAAATGCCAAGCCGCCAAACAGACCACCAAGGATATATGTACCCACAAAATGACGAAGTGAATAGAAATCGATGAATATTCTGCCAAATATATACAGAGCAAGCATATTCCAAAGGATATGCATAAACTGCTCGTGCAGGAACATATATGTAAACAACGTCCAGGGACGATGCAAAAGCAATGGCAGCGACGATGGCAGTTCAAGATACCCGATGATAGTTTTACCCTCGTCGGCAACGTTGAACAATACCGAAAAAACACCGATTAAAACGACAATTATATACACCGCTACGTTGATATATATAAACTTGCCAACTATGTTCTGTAACTTGAATTTCTGCAGGATATTGTTAAACATACGGACCTCCTATCTCACCTTTTTTACGCCACAACAATATAAGGACCAAACCAAAAAGCATACCGCCAAGATGGGCAAAATGCGCCACACCGTCGGGTGTACCCATAGTTCCCATATAAAGCTCAATCAATGCATAGCCTATAACAAAGAACTTCGCTTTTATGGGGAAAGGAAGAGGAAATATATACATTCTCTCATTTGGGAAAAGCATACCAAAGCCCAACAAAATTGCATACACAGCACCCGAAGCTCCTACTGTTTGTGAATTCAGCACCAGATTGAGCTGTGCCAAATCAGGAAGTATAAAATTCTTACCCTCGCGCAATGCCGAAGCGCCCTCTTCAAGAACAACGGCAAGAGCATCGGCTTCAACGCCCCCGGCCAAGTAGAAATATCGTACCGCACCCACCAGTTCCTGAATAAATGCTGCACCAACACCGGCCACTACATAGAATATGAGAAAACGTTTGGGACCCCACACATATTCCAAAGTACGTCCAAACATAAATAGAGCGAACATATTAAAGAACAAATGCGAAAATCCCCCATGCATAAACATATAAGTAATCAGCTGGTAAGGGTGAAAGTCGTTCGACATAAAGAAGTGCAAACCCAGAAGATTATTCAGGTCGTAGCCATTCTTGCCGGCAACAAGCAAAGCCAAAAACATCAGAACGTTTATGGCCAAAAGATTCTTTGTAACAACGGGTATTCTATCCATAATAATTATTTACATCGCAAACAAGCCAAACAACATGCAGGCTTTGCAGTTTTACCGCGAGTAGAATAACAACTCGCACAGAGTGCAAAGATAATACAAACAACTGATTTTAACTTTCTAAAATGCCAAATTAGCCCATTATTTAATTTTCTATAACAGTTTGACGTTTTTTACAAGAGTTTAAGGAGGCGAAAACAATATGTTTTTCGTAACTTTGCATAGATTATGGTTTCGTTTCCCCACATAGTGGGGCACTATTGGAAAACAAATAAAAAAACATATAGAAATGAATATTGAAACAACATTGGTACAAAGTGTGATAGAGGCAATCAAAAGCCTTTATGGTGCCGAATTCAGCGCAGAAAAGATTCAGTTGCAAAAGACACGTAAGGAATTCGAGGGTGACTACACCGTTGTAGTATTCCCATTCCTTGCCCTTTCAAAGAAACGTCCCGAAGATACAGCACAGGAGATTGGAGAGTACATCAAGAATAATGTCCCTGCCATCTCATCATTTAATGTGGTGAAAGGTTTCTTGAACCTTGCAATATCTCCAAGCTATTGGGTTGACCTTCTCAACGAGATAGACAACGACGAGAAATGGGGTATAACACCCGTAACAGAGAGCTCGCCGCTTGTGATGGTTGAATACTCATCACCCAATACCAACAAACCTTTGCACCTGGGACACATACGCAACAACCTGCTCGGTTATGCATTGTCAAACATCATTGAGGCCAACGGTAACAAAGTTGTAAAGACAAACATAGTCAACGACCGTGGCATCCACATCTGCAAGTCAATGCTTGCATGGCTCAAATATGGTGAGGGCGAGACACCTGCAAGCAGTGGCAAGAAGGGCGACCACCTCATAGGCGACTACTATGTTGCTTTCGACAAGCACTATAAGGCAGAGCTCAACGAGCTTATGGAGAAAGGCATGAGCAAAGAGGAAGCCGAGGCCGCTTCGCCACTTATGGCCGAGGCACGCGAGATGCTCGTAAAATGGGAAGCCGGCGACAAGGAGGTACGTGCCCTTTGGGAAAAGATGAATAACTGGGTTTACGAGGGCTTCGACGAGACATACAAACGCCTGGGTGTTGACTTTGACAAGATATATTACGAGAGCGACACATACCTTGTTGGTAAAGAGACCGTTCTCGACGGATTGGAAAAGGGCATTTTCTACCGCAGAGAGGATGAATCGGTATGGGCCGACCTTACAAATGACGGACTCGACGAGAAACTGTTGTTACGCAGCGACGGCACATCGGTATATATGACACAGGATATTGGTACTGCACAGCTACGTTTCCGCGACTACCCTATCGACAAGATGGTATATGTTGTTGGCAATGAGCAGAACTACCACTTCCAGGTATTGTCATTATTGCTCGACAAGCTCGGTTTCTCATGGGGCAAGGGACTTGTACACTTCTCTTATGGCATGGTGGAACTGCCCGAAGGAAAGATGAAGAGCCGCGAAGGCACAGTTGTCGATGCCGACGACCTTATGGACGAGATGATAAACACTGCCCGCGAGACATCGGAAGAGCTGGGCAACAAACTCAACGACCTAAGCGAAGAGGAGAAAGCCGAGATTAACCGCATCATTGGACTTGGAGCATTGAAATACTTTATGCTTAAGGTTGATGCACGCAAGAACATGCTGTTCAACCCCAAGGAATCTATCGACTTCAACGGTAACACGGGCCCATTCATCCAGTACACTTATGCACGCACACGTTCTATCGAGCGCAAGGCTATCGAGGCCGGTGTAAACACAAACACAGCTAAGCCCGACAGCATCAGCGAGAAGGAGTGCGCCATCATACGTATGTTAAACGATTTCCCTGCAATCGTAAAGCAGGCAGGAACAGACTATTCTCCATCGGGCATTGCCAACTACGCTTATGAGCTTGCAAAGGAGTACAACCAGTTCTACCACGACTTCAGCATCCTCAAAGAGGAGAACGAAGCAGCAAAGGCGTTCCGCATATTGCTCACACACAATGTTGGCAAGGTCATCAAGACAGCGATGGGACTATTGGGCATTGAGGTTCCCGAAAGAATGTAATACAGCAACGGCGGTATGGCAAAAAAACGTTTCTACGTTGTCTGGAACGGGCTCACTCCCGGCATATACAAGAGCTGGGACGAGTGCCAGGAGCAGATAAAGGGCGTAAAACAGGCCCTTTACAAATCGTTCGACACCCTTGAGGATGCCGAAAGAGCATACAGCTCTTCGCCAAGGGATTATATAGGACAAGGCAACAAGGAAAAGAGTACACCCACCCCCGCCACATATCCCGCCGAGATAATAAAGAACGCCCTTGCCGTTGATGCCGCGTGCAGTGGCAACCCAGGCATGATGGAATACCGAGGCGTGTATATAGGCTCCGGCGAGGAGATATTCCATTTTGGCCCCATGTATGGCACAAACAACATCGGGGAGTTTCTTGCCATAGTACACGGCCTTGCACTTCTCAAACAACGCGGGATAGAGCTGCCAATATATTCCGACAGCCGCAACGCGCTGATGTGGGTAAAAGCCAAAGCATGCAAGACCAAGCTGCCACGCGACAGCAAAAGCGAAGAGCTGTTCCAATATATCGAGAGGGCCGAGAAATGGCTCAAGGAGAACAGATATTCAACAACGCTGTTGAAATGGGAGACCGACAAATGGGGAGAGATACCGGCCGACTTCGGCCGAAAATAACGAACAACAGACAAAACAACGTTGTTCAATAAACAGATAAACCACAGGACAGCATATGGCAACCATAATTTATCCTTCGCCGATATTCGGCCCCATCAAGAGCCGACGACTAGGCATCTCATTAGGAATAAACCTTTTGCCGCGCGACGGAAAAGTATGCACTTTCGATTGCCTCTATTGTGAATGTGGTTTCAATGCCACACACCGCGCAAAGGAGAAACTGCCGACACGCCACGAAGTTTATCAGGCGCTCGAGACTAAGCTCCAAAGCATGGCACGCAGCAACGAGTTCCCCGATGTACTCACATTTGCCGGCAACGGAGAGCCCACCATACACCCCGACTTCGCCAACATCATTGACGACACGATAGCACTGCGCAACCGCTACTGCCCCAAGGCAAAAATAAGCGTGCTCACCAATGCCACACAGATAACGAAAGAGAGTGTTTTTGAAGCCCTATGCAAGGTTGACAACAACATTCTGAAACTCGATACAGTAAACAACGATTACATCTCGTTCCTCGACCGCCCTACAGGCCTATACAAGCTAAGCGACATTATAGAACGCATGAAGGCATTCAATGGTAGAGCAGTAATACAGACGATGTTCCTGAAAGGTGAGGTTGACGGAGTGGATGTCAACAACACCGGTGACAGCTATGTACTTCCCTGGATAGAGGTAGTAAAAGAGATAGCTCCACGCGAAGTGATGATATATACTATCGACCGCGAGACACCGCAACAAGGCTTGCAGAAAGCAACACACGAGGAGCTTGACAGAATAGTAGCAATGCTTGAGAAAGAGGGCATAAAAGCCTCGGCATCATACTAAGCAAAAAGCAACCACCGAGGCGGTTGCTTTTTGCTTTCTTAAAATCAGAACCCGAAATAGTTGGCTATACCAAGATATGTAGCTGTTATCAAGCCATAACGTATTAGCTTGCCCAAAGCCATTACAATGATAACCTTGGTTCTGCTTACACGCATCACACCCAGCATAACCAGCAACGCCTCGCCCAGAGCCGGCACAAACGATATGGCAGCAGTCCAGTATCCATATTTCTGAATCATCCTGTCGGCACGTTTCATTCGTTTTTCAGGTATCTTGAAGAAACGTGTCAACCACTCCTTGCTTGCCAATGTACCAAGCATAAAGCATGTTATACCGCCCAACGTGTTACCCAACGTAGCAACAAGGGTTATTCCCACTGCATTAAGCCCCAAACCGAGAAAAAGCAGAAGCAACGCTTCGCTTGCTATCGGCACCACCGTTCCCGAGAGGAACGCAAGCACGCCCATACCCCAGTAACCATAATCCTTAAAAAATTCAACTAATGTATCAACCATAAACTAAAAGGCAGCATAGCCAGCCACACTAAATTGATTATAATAAAATAATATCTCGAAAACAGAGTAATCTTCAAAGAGAATACAAAGGTAAGCATAACAGCCATAGCAGGCAAGCTCCATATATAATATATAAGAAAATCTTCGCTATACAGCAACGACAATGCCATAAGATAGACATTCATCCACGCAAAGAACTTCATTCTCTTTCTCAGCAATGGTTTACCCGGCGATGCCGAATTGGCAAACAGTGTAACAAACGGCACAAGTACCAATATACTCACCCCAAGAAACACCACATGTGTCAACGATGCCACACCAGGCACAGTAGACATCACATACACGAAAGGAGCAATGAAGCAATTACTTTGCTCCACAACATCAGAGAATATAAAGTCGATGCCAAAGAGGAACCAATATGGAGTTACCAACCCAAGTAATATAGAAAAAATATCCCTTTTCCCCGCCAGAGAGGTCATCATTATGTAACCCACAAATACCGGCAACAGCATTATGAACTGCGGGAAGAGCATCGTCGCCAATCCAAAGACCACGAAAGCCGAAAAAAGGCCATAGCGACACTCCTCGCCTTGCCTGCACGCGAATATGCGATGCACTACAAGCATAAAAAGCAACAACGACACAGAGTAGCCTACACATCCGTGAACGAACAGCGACACACTTGGCAGATAGAACGATATTGGCAGAAACCATCGTATGCGACGTTCAAAGACATACCACGACGACATCATTGCCACAGCCAAGGCAAAACAAGCGAACGTGATGCATCTCGACATCACGTTCCCTATCTTTAAGCCAAAGAGATACAAATCATTTACGGGAGCGTCAAGAAACATACCGACGAGCCACATCACCAACGACACGCCAAGAAGTATCATAGCAGTGCTCCTGCCCGACACAAAACGCCCCTGCCACGATTTATTGCAAATCAAAGCCTATATCTCCTCTAAAATATTTCTTCTCGTAGTTTATTGCGTTAGCCGAACGGAAAGACTTCTCGAGTGCTTCGGCACGAGTATCGCCATAAGAAACAGCCGCAATAACACGACCACCGGCAGTAACCACATTGCCATCTTTCTCTGTTGTTCCAGCGTGGAACAATATGCTGTCTTTCACATTTTCGAAGCCTGTCATGACAAAGCCCTTGTCATAAGCCTCGGGATATCCGCCCGATACAAGCATTACACAAACAGCTGTTCTCTCGTCGAACTCAACAGTTGTTCCTGCGAGTGTACCATCGGCAACCTTCTCGAACAACTCAACGATATCGCTCTTCAAGCGCAGCATCACCGATTCGGTTTCGGGGTCGCCCATACGCACATTGTACTCTATAACCATAGGCTCACCCTCTACATTGATAAGACCAAAGAAGATAAATCCTTTATAAAGCAGGTTATCCTTTACAAGACCATCAACAGTAGGTTTGATTATTCTATCCTCGACCTTCTTCATCCACTCTTTTGTTGCAAAAGGAACAGGAGAGATAGAGCCCATACCACCTGTGTTCAGACCTGTGTTACCCTCACCAATTCTCTTATAGTCCTTTGCCTCGGGCAGTATAACATAGTCCTTGCCATCGGTGAGAACAAATACAGAGCACTCTATTCCATCGAGGAATTCCTCTATTACAACTGTTGCCGATGAATCGCCGAACATACCATCGAGCATCTCGTCAAGGCTTTTCTTTGCCTCTTCAAGAGTTGAGAGAATGAGTACACCCTTTCCTGCACAAAGACCGTCGGCCTTCAATACATAAGGAGCTTTCAAGCCCTCGAGGAAACGATAAGCCTCTTCCTTCTCGGCTGCAGTAAATGCCTTATAAGCCGCAGTAGGGATAGAGTGGCGTTGCATAAACTCCTTAGCAAAATTTTTGCTTCCTTCGAGTTCTGCTGCACCCTTTGTAGGACCAATAACAGCTATCTCCTTCAGGCGCTCATCGGCCTGAAAATAGTCATATATACCCTTTACCAGAGGATCTTCAGGACCCACCACAACCATATTCACACTATTAGCAAGAACAAATTCAGCAATGGCGTCAAAGTCGGTAACCTTAATATTTACATTCTCGCCCACCTCTTTTGTTCCGGCGTTTCCGGGTGCAATAAACAGTTTATCCACCTTTGGACTTTGAGCAATTTTCCAAGCAAGAGCATGCTCACGACCTCCGCTACCTAAAAGCAAAATATTCATAGTTGTGATTTTTATTTGTTATATATTTTTATCATTTGTTATCTCTCTTACCGCCACGCAAAGGTTTGAAGTCGCCCTGCTTGCGGCTTGCAGGCCTGCCCTCGGGCTTGCCGCCACGTGAATAGGGCTTGCGTGCATCATCTTTTCTTTTGTTGTCGCGTGCTCCCGAACGGTACTCGCCACGGCCGGCGCCATCGTACTTGCGAGGCTTGTCGCCACCACGGCCCTCGTTGAACCTACGTGGTTTGTCATCGGTACGGGGGTTCTCACGACGGTTATCGCGCATCTCGCCACGGCGTTCATCGCGGTTCTCTTCGTTGCTCTTTCTACGCGATGCAGCCTTACGCGACTTATAAGAATCGAAATACGACTCCAACTCACGACGACGACGCATCGATTCGCTGTCAATCTCGCTCGAGAAGTTATCGGTCTCGCGCTCCTTACGAGGAGGACGTTGTTCGCCGTCAGCACCTGTCAGACGCGACTTACGCTTCAACGGAGCAAAATCTTTCTTAAGGGCATTACCCTCGTCGCGGAATCCTTTGTACTTACCCTGGAACAGCTCATACTTGCGGAACTCACAGTCGAGGTCACCATTGTAGAGTGGGATACGTGCCGAAGCCTTAAGACCAACCTGGTCGAAGCAATCATAGCTGCTACTGATAATCCAAGCCTCATTGCCCTGGAACGAGTGTTTCAGGCGTGAGCCAAGTTCTTTATATATGTTCAAGAGATTATCTAACACAAGACGTTCGCCATAAGGAGGGTTCACAACCATCATGGCACGTTCCTGTGGCTGAACAAAATCCTTTATATCGCGGCACTCAATCTCAATGACATCGCCCATCATCGCCGACTTCACATTACGACGTGCACAAGCCACCATGCGGCCATCTACATCGTAACCATAAATCTTATGCTTGAACTCGCGTTCTGCCGAGTCATCCTCATATATTGAGCGGAACAGCTCGCTATCGAAATCGTTCCACTTCTCAAAAGCATATCCCTGACGGAACACACCCGGTGCAATGTTACGCGCGATGAGTGCAGCCTCAATGGGTATAGTACCTGAGCCACACATAGGGTCAATGAAATCACACTCGCCGTTCCAGCCTGTAAGCATAATCATACCGGCAGCCAACACCTCGTTTATAGGAGCGGCACCTGTCTCTACGCGATATCCTCGACGGTGCAACGACTCGCCCGAGCTGTCAAAGGCAAGAGTACAATCCTCGCCGGCTATATGTATGTGGAATATAAGGTCGGGGTTGTTCAGACGCACCGATGGACGCTTGCCATGCTTCTCGTTAAAGAAATCGGCAATAGCATCCTTCACGCGGTATGCAACAAATTTTGAATGACGGAACACGTCGCTATAAACAACCGAATCGACCGAGAATGTAGAGCCCCAATTAAGATATTGTTCCCAATCGACAGCCTTGATAGCTTCATATACCTCGTCGGCACTCGATGCCTTGAAGTGCATTATAGGTTTCAGGATACGCACTGCGGTGCGAAGGTGAAAATTGGCTTTATACATAAGTGCCTTATCACCTGTAAACGACACCATACGACGTCCTATCTGAACATTGTTTGCACCAAGAGCAACCAACTCTTTTGCCAAGACCTCCTCAAGCCCCTGAAAGGTCTTTGCGATCATTTCAAATTCTCCCATAAAATAGTCTAAAAGAGATTGAGGAAAAAGTTCCCCAAACATTTTACAAAGTAACGAAAAAAAGCGATGCAAATCAATAGAAACAGCCCGATATTTGACAACACAGTATAACAGGCCCATAAAAAAGCAATGAGAATGACCTGAAATAAAGTCATCCTCATTGTCAAAAGGTTGGAAAAAGAGTTTCGCGATGCCCTAAGAATTAGCGAGTACAACTACAAAGAGCTTTTGAGCCGGAATCTATTATCCTATTTTATTTCCGAATTTCATCTTGGCATCATTAAGGAATTTACGAATATCCTGTTCGTTTCCCTTCCTGCATATCACGAGAGCACTTTCAGTGTCAACAACAAGCATATCATCAACACCTTGCATCACCACAAGCTTATCCTTTGGCAAAGCAACAATATTATTATGGCTGTCATACTTCAACACCTTGCCACTCATTAGCACGTTGCCATCACTATCTTTTGGCAAAGTAGCATACAGAGTATCCCATGTACCTATGTCGGCCCAGCCGAACTCACCCACCACCAGATACACATTATCGGCACGTTCCATCACATTAAGATCGAACGATGCTGTTGGGAACGAGGTGTAGAGCTCATAGGCCTGACGACGACGCATATCACGATCGAGAATACGGTTATATATATCCTTAAGCACATTCATCATATCGGGCAAGCAAAGCGAGATAGTATCTATTATAGCCTGTACATTCCATATATATATACCCGAGTTCCAATAGAACTCACCGCTATCCACAAACACCTGTGCAAACTCAATGGCAGGCTTCTCGGTAAAAGTACGCACCTTATAGAAAGAGCCATTCTCGGGCTCACCTTCGGCCTGTATATAGCCATATCGCGTCTCGGGGCATGTAGGCTTTACACCAATCACCACAAGTTTATTATTGTCGGCAACAAACTCAAAGCCACGTGTTACCACATCGATGAACTTACCCTCATCGAGCACAAGCTGGTCGCTCTGCGCCACCACAATATTTGCATTGGGGTTGAGAGCATGTATGTGACATGCCACATTGGCAATACTTGGAGCCGTTCCACGGAATGCCGGTTCGTGCACCACCCTCTCCTTTGCCACCTGTGGCAGCTGCTGAAGAACTATATCGGTATAATCGACATGAGTGGATATTATTATATTCTCGGGTGGCACAATACGGGAATATCTATCGTAGGTTTGCTGCAAAAGCGTTCTGCCACAACCAAGAACATCCTGAAACTGTTTTGGGCACACCTTCCGGCTCATGGGCCACAGACGTGTACCCAGGCCACCGGCCATTATAACACAGTAGTTATTGCTGTTCATAACATTGGACCTTTTATAATCACAACGCGAGTATAATATTTTTATTGCAGAATAAAAAGTGTTTTAAGTTTATTTCGCACAAAAAACAGCGAAGCTCTTTTTAGAGACTTCGCTGCCAATTTTTATTCACATTTTAGCTTTACTTGCAAACAGGGCGGACGGGACGACCGTTGCTACGACCAAAGGAACTCCAATCATAGTTGCCTTCCTCGAAATGCATACCACATGCATTGTCGTTAAAGTCACTGTCCACAGCATTCGAGCAATATCCATTACCGGCTCCGCGATCAACATTTGTACCGTTGCGGTAACCGGCAGCAGGGAGGAAAATACTGTTATCGTTTACGCGGCTCTTAACCCTGTAACCGGTAACGCCATTAACTTCGACCCACTCCCAATCACAGTTGTTACGCAATTCTTCCTGCTCTGCTTCAGTAGGCATGCGCCAGTCACCGCCCCATTGAACAGTAGCAACGTCATCCTCAGGATCGAGTGCAATTTTGTTATCAACAGCGCCGTAACTGCCATTGATGCAATACTTGGTCAAGGTATTAGAACTACCGTTGCACCATTTATAAGTTTCCCAAGAATAATCCTCTTTTTCTTCGGTTTCACCCCACGCATAGTAACCGCCACACTCTTCAGGCTTTGTAGCACCAACGTTATATGCAGCCCACTTTATACCGCTTGGCAAGCCCAAATCAACAAAATCATAACCATTAGTATTTAATGTCTTATAATATTTTGCAACCAAAGCAATATCCTGGCTTACTGTAAATGTATAAACAGCATCGGTGCTTACCGCTGTTTCACTCTCACCGATAAACCAACCTGCAAACTCATAGCCATCGTTAGCTGTAGCAGTAACAGTTACTTCTGTTCCATTGGCAACTGACGCAGAAACGACATTTTCTCCATTTATAAGAACAATACCGTTTTCATTGCCCAAAACAGATACGGTATAATTTACAATAGGTGCTGCCGGAGTGCCGCAAACAGGGCGAACAGGCATACCGGTCTCGCGATAATTGGAAGTTATCCTACAATACGAGGAGCTACCTAGCCTGAAGGTCAAATAGAAACCTCGAGTCTGGGTATGAGTATGACCGCTGCCACAATTTGCGTTCCAATAAAAGCCCAAAATTTCATTATCCCTAACTGTACCACTTATTTTACCCGTTGCAGGCAAGAATATTGTATTACCGTTCGGGCCGGTGAGTTTACAGCCTTCAACGCCATTAATGGTTGCCCATTCTTGAGTACAATTTTCGAGCAGCTCCGCACATTCGTCATTTGTAGGCATGCGCCATCCACCACCCCATTTCACATAAGCAACATCATCCTCCGGTTCTAAAACCTCCCTATCAAAAACACCACTCTGTTCTTCGATATACTTCGAATAATGATAATATTTTTTTAGGCCGTTATCATTTGTAGTATAATAGCCAAATTTATAAGTACTCTCGCTGTAATCATCTTTCTCCTCGGTTTCACCCCAAGCATAGTAACCACCGTACTCCTCGGGTTTTGTAGCACCAACGTTATATGCTGCCCATTTTGTTCCGCTTGGCAAGCCCAGGTCTATATACTCATAACCATTAAGGTAAGTTCTAATTTTTTCGAACCTGGCAACCAAAGCAACATCCTCGCCAACTGTAAACGTATAAGCCGCATCGGTGCTTACCGCTGTATCACTGTCACCGATAAACCAACCTGCAAACTCATAGCCACTGTCAGGTGTTGCCACAACAGTTGCAACAGAGCCGACAACAAACTCGGCCGAGTTAACCTCGCTATCCTTTACAGCCACTGCACCATTAGCCGACGTGCTTACAGAAACAACATACTTTATCTCCTCAAACATTGCAGTAAGCTCTACATCTTCGGCTACAATAAAGGTATAAGCAACATCAACACTTACAGCAACTTCACTGTCACCAACAAACCATCCAAGGAACCTGCAGTTTGCATCTGGCGTCGCCACAACAGTAACACTTGCACCATTCAAGAAAATTTCTGACGCTGCATCACGGCTGTAAATATATGCAGTTCCGTTATCGTTACTTGTAACAGTTACCACACGAACAATCGATTCACCGCACACAGGACGAACAGAGCGGCCATGCCAACGATAATCGCCATTCCAATAGTAGCCATTGCCAAAATCCAAACCATAAGCAGCATCATTACTGCCCGATTTCAACTCCGATGACCAATAACGGCCAAAGCCATCAAGATCATATACACCGTTACCAACACCATAGCCTGCAACAGGCATAAAGATGCTGTTACCATTAGGGCCTGTTATTTCATAACCGTTAATACCGTTAAGGATTGTTTCTTGCCAAGTACACTTAGTCTTAAGTTCTTCGATTTCATCGCTTGTCGGTATGCGCCATTCACCGCCCCATTGAACAGTAGCAACGTCATCCTCAGGATCGAGTGCAATTTTGTTATCAATTGTACCGTAGCCACTATTTGTACAATACTTGGTCATGGTATCGTCACTACCATTGCACCATTTATAGGTTTCCCAAGAATAATCCTCTTTTTTCTCGGTTTCACCCCAAGCATAATAACCGCCATACTCCCAAGGAGCACGAGCGCCAACGTTGAAGCTTGCCCATTTTATACCACTTGGCAAGCCAAGGTCAACAGCTTGATACGGATCGACAAATGTTACACTGTCAATTTTTGCAACCTCGACACGTTCAATTCTGTTATCACTATGGAATATATACATATATTCACCTGTTGCATTCTCTTGCGCTGTGGCGAACATGCACAGCATAAGGCTTAAAATGGTAATTATCTTTTTCATTTTTTCAAGAATTTAAATGTCGTGTTATTGAATGTCACAATATATGCACCCGTTGCAAGGCCATCAAGGGAAATGGAACAGCCACCATCAACGGATGTAGCCCGCTTTACAACCATACCATTTGCATTGTAGATAACAATAGCTGTACCGGCATCCACACCACTAAGCAGAAAGGTATTATCGGAAACCTTTGCATCAGCCTTT
>JAZRGV010000058.1:0-45223 GCA_045644465.1 Bacteroidaceae bacterium | reverse complement strand
AAAACAGATATGTTCATATATACAAAGAATAGTATTTCTGCGTATTTTAGCGTAAAATAAACTTGTTTATTCAAAGAATCTTTGTCCTAAATCGTTAATATTCAAACACCATTAACTTCTTAGACGAGGAAGAGTATTAATTAATTTCCAAGCGATTAAATCGCATAAATAATTGAGAGTCACACACAAGCAGTCAAACAAAATTTGTCTGACTGCTTTCCTTTTTTGTTAAAACATGTCAAAAAAGAAAGGAATATTTATATAAATAATTGACAACCACATTTTGGGGATAGTATATTTGTGGTAACAAAAAAGTGGCAAATCTGCAACCTTGCCACGCAAGCCATACAATAATTTTGCGATATTATTAACTAAAATCTAATTTTATGGCAAATTATTTGAACAAACCAAGTTTCCGCAGGTCTCAATTCACCCAACGCGAAAAAATTTGGAGATGCCCACGAAAACACTTCTAGAAACGACATAAAAGCAAAAGCAATGGATTTGCACAACAACTCCGTTGGATACCATTTAGGCAACCAAGCGATAATAAATGGTTGGAGCGAAGAAGAACTTTTAAATCAAGTAATAAATGCAGCAAACAATGGAACACTATACATTCTTAAATAAAATTTTGATATTTGCTTTTGCAATACTATCACTTATTAGCTGTGAGCCACACGAAGATAAACTCGAACTTTATTTTGAAAGACAGGCTATAGGACAAGTATTCTCTATTGCAGACTATTGCAACGAAGATTTCGATAGTGTATATATACTTCACCCATATTCCAATACAGAGAAAACAAGTTTCAAAAATCTTAAAATGTCAAATAGTTTAAGAGGTGTATGTAATGCAAATATTAGTTTTGATTCTTTTTCTACTTTACTTTTCATAAGTAACGGATATGTAAAAGCATATTCAGAAATAAAAAACACTGCAGCACGCTTTACAACACGAGAAATGCCAAATGATTTAAATCTCTTTCCTATTAAACAACAATTTATATTGGATAATGAAAGATGTGTACACATATATGACGAGTAGTGATATCAAGTAATAAATACAGTGAACAATGGGAAACTCAAGATTATTAAGTAAAACGATTTTACTCTACACAACATTATTATTTTTACTAATAGGATGTATTGCAGAAACTCCAAGTGAACCGAAGCTTGAACTTAATTTTAACGAGGTTGTTATTGAAGAACCATTCACATTAGAGAGATATTGCATAGAAAGATATGACAGAATCTTTATAGTTCAGCCATACTTTGATACAGAAAAAGCAGTCTTCGCCAATCTGAATATGTCAAATGGCTTGAAAAGTCTTTGCAACATTAATACTGTTTCAGAAACAATATCAACCATTCTATTCATAAAAGACAATAAAGTTCAAGCATACACTATCGCAGAAAGAGAAATAGCAGATCTTGTTACCACAGATTTTGAAAAACATTACACGTTCCCAATTGACCAAAAGTTAATAATGGACAAGGAAAGAAAAATACATATATACAACGAATAATCTTTCATCGCTTTTTTAAGTAAAGTTTGCATCTCTCAATTACAATATAGCGAAACAACAATATTGATTATCAAGGCATTAAAAGAGAAACTAAATTCTTTGACGAGGAGAAGCATTAATCACTCAATCCACTATCAACTAACAACCTAAACAAGGAAACAGGTCTGTTTATTTTGACCTGTTTCCTTGTTTTTTATTTATAATGGATACCTATTTTTAAGAAGGGCTATTGTTCTTGATTACAAAAATGCTAAAAGATAAATGTGAATTCTCAAAAGGTAAAAGTTGCTGTTTTGCGATTAAGTTCTATAAACGACAGAAGAATAGTCCTGCAACCAAATGAAAATTAGACGTTTCTTAGAGGCTTGTTAAAATAGGTGAAAAAAGAATAGTGTTATTGCAAGAAGAATTGACGACCTATTATTTAGATTCTTATATTTGTTATAAGAATAAGAAAGTGGCAATATGGCAACCTTGATTGAGTAACCATACTATAATTTAGCGGTATTATTAACTAAATTTTATTTGTATGGCAAATTATTTAAACAGACCAAGCATTTTTGAGATTGCCTTGGCATATGAGAATGGAAACAATGGTGAAATTAAGCAAAAACCAAAAACAAATGTAGTTATAAACACAAATAGACTGTGGTACACAAAAAATAGCACAGTAAGCGCTTTTATTGCAACCGCATACGATGAACAAGGCAATGTAATAGACTCTATGAGAGGGTATTTTCTTGAACCTGAAACAGATTACTCCCTTGCAAAGGCTGAAGGGAAAAAGAAAGCAATAATGAGTGGGCAGTATAATATCATTCCTAAAAAAGAAATGCTAAAAAAGGAAAATGAAAAACGGAAAAAAAACAAAGAGCCCCAAATTGAAGGACTTAAGTATGAATGGTATATAGACACCCCTCCGGGAAGGTGTTTTGTTGCGTTTCATAAAGGAAATAGATGGAACGACACAACTGGATGTTTATTACCTGGAGAAACTTATTCATACGATGATTCGACAGACACTTACAATGTATTGACATCCACCAAAAAGACAAACGAACTCTTTAACTTTTTCAACCAATACGGAGAAAACGGAATAAAAATAAATATCGGACCACATTTTGAAGGTTTGTACAAGTAGCAATTATTATGAAACGAACATATTTTACCGTACTATTCTTTACTATTGCATCAACAATTACTGCACAATATTTCCCCATTGACACAGCAAGGTTGAATAATGCATATAGAGTTCTATTACTAAATCCACAATCTAAAGAGTTGCAATTAGATTTCTTAAATGCTTTTCCTAGAAACTTTCAAGAATTTAATTCCACATACAAATATTGTAGCGATGAAGGCTACGACCTGTCAATGTATAGCATTGCCTACAAACACATTCAGGCATTGGGCGATTGTACAGCAATAAATGACACTATCTTATGCAATAAGTTAATCGCATTGTCAGTTGGTGCCACATTAGACGCAGACGCTCCCAATTATTTGCAGGGAGTATTGCACAATACAATGAAAAGGAGTAACGATACTTTTATACACTGCATATCAAAAATTCACAAAGGCCATCAAATGCAATTTTGGCAATTCTATTGGTCGAATATCGTAGATGGGCAAAGTCAAGAAAAAGAGTTTGAGGCCCTTTACAACATCAACAAAGAGGAATACCCCTGTTTAATGAAAACTATGTCCATTGCTTTTGAATATTTCAATACAGGAGTGCTTTTTATGGAAGATTTCAAAAATTTCATGAATAGCAGGTAACAAAAAAATCCATTTTTGTCGCTTTTCGTCGCCAAGTTTGTATCCCTCAATTACACTATAACAGAACAATGGGATTGATTATCAAGACCCTATCTATTACTTTATTTAAATACCTCTTCACCTACAATGGAAAACTTAAAATCGGGATTTAAAACAATTATTATTACACTTGCAATCACCTTTTCACTTACAGGCTGCACCCAAATTATTAATGTACTGGACTTTATAGGAGTTATACCGCCATGGGAACAGATGCTTGAGTTTCAATTTGAAAAACATGCGTTTGAAAAGCCATTTACATTTGCTGATTACTGCGAAGAAAAGTATGATAGTATATTCTTGGTTTATTCATATTTCAATACAGAGCGAACAGATTATACAACTCTTAAAATGTCAAAAAGATTAAGAAGAATATGCAATAGCAACATAAATTTTGACACTTTATCCACGTTACTCTTTATAAAAAACGGTAAAGTAGAGGCTTACAGCGAAATAAAATGCATAGATGCAGATTTTAATTCAAGCGAGGTAGAAGAACATTATATTTTCTCAATTGACCAAAAGTTTATAATGGACAAGGAAAGAAAAATACATATTTACAACGAATAGTCTTTCATCGCCTTTTACAGCCAAGTTTGTATCTCTCAATTACAATATAGCGAAACAACAATATTGATTATAAACACATTAAAGCACATACAAAATTCTTTGACGAAGAAGAGTATTAAAAGTAACAAGCGAGTTAGACAGCTAAACACCAGCGGGATAAACAAATGCTTTGCTTATCCCGCTGGTGTTTTATGGCGTTTTATGATCAAGTTTGTATATCCAAAATCAATAGTTTAGAAATCCAAGCATTCGTTTGTTTCTCTCAATGACTGAGACTCTAAAAAATCCTCGGGAATGTTAGAATCTACGAAGCAGTACGGTTATTGATAAACTGGGTTATCATCGTTTGTTCGCACCATCACAGCACTGTCGGGCCAGAAGCCAAGTTTTTCAGCAGTTTTGAATAAAAGGGTGTTTTTACTGAAAAGTTCCAGCGTTACTGCACAATCGGCATCCAAGAAAAAGCGACCTACGGCTTTGTTACCTCGCGTGGGGGCAAGCAGGTGAGCCTGTGGCAAAGGGGTGCCATCGTTGCCACAATCTGGCGTTTGTATTCTTGCTCCACCCAAAAACACGCCACCGGCTGTGAGCAACAGAGAATCGCCCTTTGTTGCTATGCTTATATTAAAATCTTGCCAAGGACCGTTTTTCTCCCACGCCCACTCACCTACAAACGAGGTGGGCGTAATGCCTGCAACATCAAATGTATTTACAGTCGAAACATCGGCATCGGGCACAAAGGCATTTTCTTTATATAAATCTACCACCTCGGTTGAAAAAGAGTAATTCTCGCTGTTCTTGCGCACAAGCACTCCGCTGGCGGGCCAATAATTAACCTCACCGCTTATATTGAACGTGAGCGTATCGAGCGATTTTAACTCAAAGGCGAGGGGATAGTATTCATTCTTTGGATAGTATTGAAACACACTAAAATATTGGTTCACAATTGTGCCAACCGCACTGTTACCACTTTTTGAAATAGGAAAACAAGCCTGCGGTATGGCATTGCCCTTGCTATCGTTCAATGGGTTACCCGTCATATAAAAAGGTTTCTGCCTCTCCCAAAAGAATGCCACAAGCAGCGAATCGCCTCGCTCGCCTATGCGCACCGAGAGATTTTGAATAGAATCATTCGCTCCTACACACTCCCAACAACCCACAAAGGGCGAGGGAGAGATACCCGCTACATCAACCTTTTTATTGCCACCGCAAGCAATAATGCTTAACACACTTAAAAAGACCAATAATCTTTTCATAATTTATTTTTGGGAGTGCCTGCTTTTGAGAATAGTATCACAACCGAACTTATTGCCTATATCATTTATTCTATTAAACCAGCCATTTATAAAACGCTTCTGTTCGGGATTGCGGTCCACAATTCCGTCGCAATGCTCTGCACGTGATTTCTGCAGTTCCGTTTTCAACCATTTTTCATCCACAGAGTTCACCGCTTGATTAGTTTTATCGCCAATATAACCATCTTCCTTTAAATTATGCCCTTTCTTATTTAAGACCTTCTGTAAAGAACGAATTGCAGTACTTGAACCTGAATTAACAGAAAAATCATAAGTAAGTTTCATTACATTCTCATTATCCAATAATCCAAACCCCCTACTATCCCATTCAGCTTTATATAATTTAACAGCATCGCTCTTTGTTAAGTTTTTAACATTGTCAACATTAACACCAGCTCTTTTCTTGTATGTATCAAGAAACTTTTGTGTTATACCCATATTAGTTTCACCTCCTCGATCAAATTTATCATTAACGTAGCCTCCTTCATAATGAAGAACGATTGGTATTGTTGCATAAAACAATGAATCGCTACTATGTTTTTCTTTAGCCAATGAACCTCTGTTATTTTTTCCTAATTCATCAAGATTTTCAGGTGATATTTCACTTTTTATAGAATCACCATTCGGGTAATTTTCTATGTAATAATACTTTGTAGAGCTCGAAGGTTGCATTGTAAATCTTTGAATAACCTTATTCTTTTTTCTCTCACTCGCTAGCTCATCGATACTATCCGATTGGAACTCCTCAATTAATTCTAATTCATCATTCATATCACATTTTATTTAAAATTACGAATGACGCAAAAGTATATCACAAATATACATCCCAAGTTGAAGAAATACCAAATTAAACCTACTCTTTTACAAATATTTTCACCAAAACAAACCTTCTTTTATAGCCTTTTACAGCCAAGTTTGTATCTCTCAACTACAAAATGGCAAACCAATAGATTTGATTATCAACAAATTAAAACACAAACATAATTCTTTGATGAAGAAGAGTATTAAGAAGTTGATAAAAGGTTTAACACCTAAATATCAACAATTTACAATGACCGACTGGGCAGTCCAGTCGGTCTTTTTTTCATCTAAATACAGCCCAAAAACTGCCCGAAAATGAGGCGAGACTGTCCAAGCAGGATAGTCAGTTATATATAGGTGGCTATCAGGGAGTAAAGACAGCCAAAAACTATTTTGACAAGGAGGATTATTAATTAATTTCCTGGCAATTTTATCGCATAAGTAATTAAAAATCGACACAAGCAGTCAAACATATTATGTCTGACTGCTTTTTGTATTAAAACATATCAAAAAAAAGGGTATTTTATAAAAACAGGATGCTCACTGCAGGCGCTCACCATCACTGCACTATAGGGGAAGCAGGTTTTCGTTTTGTATTTTACAAAAAGTTTTGTTGCAAGATAGGTTTTTTCAACTCGTTGCACTATCTTTGTGTATCATTGGATAATACTGATGCGAGTAATAGACTTTATAAATTCATCGTCAAAAACAGCCTTTTCGTTCGAGGTATTGCCACCACTTAAGGGTGTTGGCACACATGGTCTGTTCACTAATATAGACAGACTTATGGAGTTCAACCCGGGCTACATAAATATAACCACTCACCACAGCGAACCTGTATATAGGGATATGGGCGGTGGTATGTTCAGCCTTGGCACCATACGTCGTCGCCCCGGCACTGTTGCCGTAGCTACAGCCATACATCATCGTTATGGCGTGCCTGTGGTGCCTCACATCCTTTGCAACGGATATACCCTCGAAGATACCGAATATGTGCTCATAGACCTGCAACTATCGGGAATAACAGATATTCTTGTTCTGCGCGGCGACAAATGCAAGGGCGATGCCAATACAACCCCTGCAAAGCAAGGTAACAAACATGCGATTGACCTGCAGAAACAGGTAAACCGTTTCAACGAAGGGTTCTTTGTCGATGGCACGCCCATGAAGGAGCGCGGAGAGCTATTCTCGTATGGTGTGGCATGCTACCCCGAGAAACACGAGGAGGCACCCAACATGGAGAGTGACCTTGCTGTACTGAAACAGAAGGCCGACGCCGGAGCGGCATATGCTGTTACACAGATGTTCTTCGACAACGAGAAATATTTTTCTTTTGTGGAGCGTGCACGTGCTATGGGAATAAACATACCTATAATCCCCGGTATTAAGCCTATACACCGCATGTCGCAGCTGAATGTATTACCAAAGACATTCCACGTTGATTTACCAAATGATCTTGTTGCTGAAATAGAGAAATGCAAGGATGATGCTGCAGTAGCACAGGTGGGACGCGAATGGGGCATTGCTCAATGCCGCGAACTGATGCAGCATGGTGTTCCAAGCATTCATTTCTACACCATCAATGCGTTCGACAGTGTATATGAGATAGCAAAAGCAATTTACTGATGGGGGTATTTTTTAAGGACATAATAGGACAGAAGGGGGTTATCGAGCAGCTAAGACGTTGCGTCGATGAGAACAGCCTTGCCCATGCACTGCTGATAACAGGACCACGAGGCAACGGCAAACTGGCGATAGCCATAGCCCTTGCCAACTACATACTGTGCGGAAACCGTTCCGGCGATGTTTGTGGCACATGCCCTGCGTGCGTAAAACTCGACAAGTTCATCCATAGCGACCTGCACTTTGTTTTTCCCGTAAAAAAGAAAAAGGGCAGCTCGAGCGATACAGCACCCATAAGCGACGATTACATAACCGAATGGCGCGAGCTACTAGCAAAAGGTGCCTATTTCGGCTATGACGAATGGCTACAAAAGCTCGACGTGGAGAACCAACAACCAATGATTTATGAGCGCGAGAGTAGCGAGATTTTGCACAAACTCTCTATGCAGTCGCGCGAGGGAGGCTGGAAAATTGTTATAATATGGCTACCCGAAAAGATGAAGGAGGTTTGCTCAAACAAACTGCTGAAAGTCATAGAGGAGCCACCTAAAGATACCCTGTTCCTGCTTGTTTCGGAAGAGCCCGACAAGATAATCCCTACCATACTTAGCCGCACACAACGCATTGAGGTGCCACGCATAGCAAGAGAGGATATGGAGAAAGGGTTGTCGGCACGATACGGGCTCACTGTTGAAGATGCTGCACTTATAGCCCAACAGAGTGGCGGCGATTGGGAGAAAGCCGAGGAACTGCTGTCGCTGAGCGACGAGAAGGCGCAGTATTTAGAGTTGTTCATGCAACTTATGCGCGTTGCCTATGCCCGCAACATACGCGACATGAAGGCCTGGAGCGAACAGGTGGCTGCACTTGGACGTGAGCGTCAGAAACGCCTGCTCGATTATTGCCAACGTATGATACGCGAGAACTTCATCATGAACTTCAAGAATGACGAGATGTTATATATGTCGCAAGCCGAACGTAATTTCTCGGTACGTTTCTCGCCATTTGTTAATGAGAATAATATCTTCGGCATAGTGGAAGAGCTATCCGAAGCACAAAGACATATTGAACAGAATGTAAATGCTAAAATGGTCTTTTTCGACATGTCGTTGAGAATGATTGTTTGGATAAAAAACAGATAAATGGATAAAAAATATAAGGAAAACAATTGCTGTGCAGGCATATGCTGCAAGGGATGTGGCAAGATGGATGCACCGCTGAACACCTTCGACTGGCTTGCCGGCATTCCCGAGAACGAGGAATATACCGACATTGTTGAGGTTCAGTTCAAGAATACACATAAAGGTTACTACAAGAACAGTAACAACATACCGCTGCAAAAGGGCGACATCGTTGCCGTTGAGGCTATGCCGGGACACGATATAGGCGTGGTAACAATGACCGGCCGTTTGGTGCTGCTGCAGCTAAAGAAAACACGTCTCACACCCGAGAGCGAATTCAAGCGCATATACCGCAAGGCACGTCCTGTGGACATGGAGAAATATGCCGAAGCGAAAGCACGTGAGCACGACACAATGATACGTTCGCGACAGATAGCCAAAGACCTTAATCTGGACATGAAGATTGGCGACGTGGAGTACCAGGGCGACGGACAAAAGGCTATCTTCTACTACATTGCCGACAACCGTGTCGATTTCAGACAGCTCATAAAGGTTCTTGCCGATGTGTTTAAGATAAAGATTGAGATGAAACAGATTGGTGCAAGACAGGAAGCAGGACGCATTGGCGGTATAGGACCATGCGGACGCGAGCTTTGCTGTGCCACATTCACAACAAACTTTGTATCGGTATCTACATCGGCTGCACGCTTCCAGGATATATCATTAAACCCACAAAAGCTAGCCGGACAATGTGCAAAGCTCAAGTGCTGTCTTAATTATGAGGTTGACGCATACGTGGAGGCATCGCGTGGATTGCCTAACAGAGATATTGAACTGGAGACAAAGGACGGCACATACTATTTCTTCAAGTGCGACATTATGCGAGGAGAGATAACATACTCTACCGACAAGCATATACCTGCAAATCTCGTTACTATAACCGGACGCAGAGCATTCGCCATCATTGAGATGAACAAACGCGGCGAACGTCCCGAGTCGCTTCAGGCCGATGGAGAGCGTGAAGTTAAACGCTCGGTAGATTTGCTTGAGCAGGAGAACATAAACCGCTTCGACAACAGCATGCAACGCAATGGAAAGAAACGTCGCAAAGGCGGCCGTCCCGACCAAAGAAGAGGCAATGACAGACGCGAGAAAGACAGGAATAATTCTCAAAAGGACGAGTAGCGCATTAGTGCTACTCCTCTTGCTATGTGCATGCAATGGCACGCTACTCCACTCCTTTTACAGGGTGGATGGTGAGTGGGCACGCTACTCTGCGGCTGAATTCACCTACAGCCCTTACTATTCACCTTGCGAGAGATGCGGCATACAGGTAGAGGTACGCACCGACGCGAGCTACCGTTACAAGAACCTTGTTGTACGTGCCGAATACCGTAACATGAAGGATAGTCTCATGGCATGCGACACAATACCTATAATGGTGTATGGCGATGACGGCCACCGCATTGGAGCAACAGCAGGAAGACTTTACCAGCAGGAGAGCAGTATTATTTCACCGGACATTGCATTCCGCGACTCTGTAAACATACGCCTGTACCATCTTATGCCCGATGAAATGCTGAAAGGTGTACACGACATAGGTATAAAGCTTACAAGATTCGATTAACGTCGGGCAATCTCTCTATCGGCATCAATCCTGAGGAAGGAGAACAGAAGAATAGAAAATCCGAGAAACGACGAGCCACCATAACTAAAGAAGGGCAATGGTATTCCTATAACAGGAACAATTCCTATAACCATGCCTATATTTATAGAGAAATGAAAAAAGAATATCGATGCAAGGGCATATCCATAGGCTCGCCCAAAAGCATTGTTCTGCCGCTCGGCAAGGAATATAAGCCTTAGGATAAAAACCACAAAAAATACAAGCACAAAGGTTGAGCCAAGAAAACCTTGCTCTTCTCCAATGGTGCAGAAAATAAAATCGGTATCCTGTTCGGGGACATACTTCAATTTAGTTTGTGTGCCATTAAGAAAGCCCTTGCCTGTGAGACCGCCCGAGCCTATGGCAATCTTTGACTGGTGCACATTGTAACCCACACCCGAGAGGTCATCCTTAAGGCCCAAAAGCACCTCTATGCGCACTTTTTGATGAGGCTTCAACACATTATGCATCACATATTCACACGAATTGTAGAAAGCTACTGAGCCAAGCAGATAAAGTGCAATCCAAAGATTTCTCTTCTCTTTGTTCAGCCTTATACGCATCAGCATATACACTGCGTTGAACAGCAACAACATATACTGCGTAATCATTATGTTGAACTCTATGAGGTATATGGCAATCCAATAGGACAACAACGTTACAGATAGATTGGTAACAGCAAGGACAAGAAATGTCTTATCATTTTTACCCCAGAACTTAACCATGGAAATGGAAAAGAGCTGAATAAGCACTGTTACGGCATATGGACCGACAGCAATCGGCAGGTCGTCGAACATAACGGTATCATACTTTATCCCAACAACAAAATAGACAACGGCCGATATAGCCATCAGCAGAAAAATACCGGTCATACCTTCGCGATAGAGTACAATGAACAACGCCAAATAGACCAGCGCACTACCTGTCTCGTTCTGCGCCACGATAACAATCATTGGTAACAGAATTATTGCAATGCTGCGCAGCAAGTCGTTCTTGTTATTAATATTGAATTCCCTTTGGCCTACATACGATGCAAGCATCAGAGTTGTTGCAAACTTCATAAATTCGGCAGGCTGAATGCTGAACGAGCCTATAGAAATCCATGAGTGAGAGCCTTTGATATCTTTGGCAATGAATATTGTCAATATACCTACAGCTATGGCTGTGATATATATAATGCCGGAAAAGTTGCGATAAGTATCTTTTGGAATAGCAAGTAGGAATATACCTACAACAAGCGAAATACCCATCCATATTGCCTGTTTGCCACTTCGCTCGCTTTGGTTGAAAAACTCAAGGAAACTCGTTTCGATATAGCTGTGGCTGGCACCGCATATAGCAAGCCATCCCATAGCGGCAAGAGCCATGAACATAATGATGGTGAGCCAATCGATTCGTGCCAATATGTTACCTTTCTTCGTTTCCATAATAGATAGAGCGTTTCTGAATCTTCCTTGCCTTCTCCTCGCTTTCCTCGGAGAGAGTACCGTTAATATACTTTTCCATGAGCAATGCTCCTATGGGAACACCATACTCGGCGCCAAAGCCACCGTTCTCCACATATACGACAATGGCTATCTTAGGATTGTTCCTTGGAGCAAATCCAAGAAATGCAGAGTGGTCCTTTCCTTTGTTCTGTGCAGTACCGGTCTTTCCACACACATCAAGTCCGGGGATATTTGCCGCGTAGCATGTGCCATCGGTAACAGCAAGACGCATGCCTTTTATAATCTCTTCATACACCTTGGCATCGACCATAGTTTTTTTGGGTGTTACAAACTCTGAACTTATGGTATCGCCGTCTATAGCTTTAACAATGTGCGGGGTGATGTATGTACCCCTGTTGGCAATTGTTGCACCAAGATTGGCTATCTGCAATGGTGTGAGCGTTACCTCGCCCTGTCCAATGGAAATACTTATGACAGTGACAGCACGCCAATAGTTACCATAGTGGCGAGTGTAATATTCGGCATTGGGTATCATGCCTCGCACCTCTCCGGGAAGGTCTATTCCAAGCCTATAGCCAAATCCCATAGATACCATATAGTCGCGCCATAGGTTCATAGCCTCTTTTGTTCCGCTATATTTTTCGGACGCAAACATGCGATGCAAACCCCAACAGAAATAGGCATTGCACGACGTTGCCATAGCAGGAGCCAATGTTATTGGTGAGGAATGGGGGTGACATCCCAAACGGAAATTGTTAAAGACAAAACCTTCACTGCAGGGAAAACTTGTGCGAGAATTTACAATACCCTCTTGCAGGAACACTGCAGCCTGAGAGGTCTTGAACGTTGAGCCTGGTGGGTATGTACCCATTATGGCACGGTTAAGCAAAGGCTTGTTCTTGTCAAGAGCCAACGCCTTGTGGTTAGCACCACGTTGACGGCCGGCAAGCAACGATGGGTCATACGACGGAGCAGAAACCATACATAATATCTCTCCTGTTGACGGTTCAATGGCAACAATGCTGCCAAGTTTGTTCTCCATAAGCCTCTCACCCAAAGCCTGTAACTCTATATCGAGACTTAATGTTATATCTTTTCCGCGCACCGCAGCGGTGTCGAACGCACCATTCATATATTTGCCTTGTATGCGTCCGCGAGCATCGCGCAGTAAAACCTCGGTGCCTTTCTTTCCACGAAGCACACTCTCATACGAAGCCTCTACACCCTGCAGGCCTATATAATCGCCCCTACGGTAATAGGCATCGCGATCTATCATTCTCTGCGACACTTCACCAATGTCGCCAAGCAGCACACCGGCAACATTATAGTTGTATTCTCTTATAGAACGTTTGCGGACATAGAAGCCGGGAAAGCGGAACATCTTCTCCTGAAAGCGGGCGAACTCCTCGCCTGTAAGGAGTGTCATGAAATCCTGCTCGGTATATGAGGAGTACCCCGGATTGTATCGACGGTTCTTCACTCTCTCCATCCTCTCGTTGAACTCATCAATAGTGATGTCAAGAGCCTTACACAACTCAAGGGTATCTACATCTTTTATCTCGCGCGGAACGAAAGTAATATCATAGGATGGACTGTTATATACAACAAGCTTGCCGTTGCGGTCATACATTAATCCGCGTGCAGGATAAACAGTCTTTTTATAAAAGGCATTACTGTCGGCCTTAATCTTGTAATCGTTCTCGCGTATCTGCAGGTCGTATATCTGGAATATATATGTAACAAGAACGAGGATAACAACCCCCGACAATATGTATTTGCGATTGTCGTAACTGTACTCCTTCATTCTAACGGTCGCTTGAGAAAAACTCTATTACAATAGTAAAAAGCATTGTAAGCAATGTGCTTGCAACTACGCCACCAAACAACATAAGTACATTTACAACAGTGAATGCTTCGAGGATGAAGAGTGTTGTAAAGAATATCGATATGCAAAGCAATGAATATACAATATATCTGCTCCATTTCAAACTTCGCACACCGGGGACAAAGTCATCGGCCAACCCTTTTTGTGCAAAAGCGGCAAGCAAGGGGTTTCGCACGAAGCCAAGAAGTGTTGCTGCTGCGGCATTTATTCCCGGTGTATTGCAGAACATATCTACAAAAAGACCAAAAAAGAAACTCCATATAAGCAACTCGTTCCTTGTGGTGTGGCGCGGTAGCTTGATGATGAAGATGATATAGACACATGCAGTTGCATAGCCGAAAAGATGTATGCGACTGAATATAAGAACCTGTACAAGCACCAGCAGTACGAAGTTGCGTAATCTTGTAAATGTATTCCTTGTCATCTTATCTGCATCTCTTTCTCAAGTTGTTCCTGCTCTTCCTTGCCGTCGTTACCTACAACGAAAACATTACTTACAGCAGAGAAATCGACAAACAACTCCACCTTGGCACGATAGAACAGCCCGTCTTCCGACTCTTCCAGATTATGTATGCGACCAACAGGTATGTCAGCAGGGAATATCGACGAGAAACCGCTCGTAACAACAGTATCGCCACGCTCAAACACCGTATAACGGGGCAAATCTACAAGATATGAATAACGAGCGTCGCTGCCGTCCCACTGCAAAGCACAAAAACTATTGCTACCCTTAACCCTACAGTTCACTTTGCTCTTTCCGTTGAGCAATGGGATTACTATTGAGTAGTTACCCGACGACTGATATACAATGCCCACAACACCGCTTTCGCTGAACACACCCATCTCGGAACAAACTCCGTCGTTAGAACCCTTGTCTATGGTTATGTAATTGTCGGTTCTGTTCAGCGTGTTGTTTACCACTGTTGCCGTTTTATAGAAAAAGCCGTCCTCTTTTTTTCTTGTGAACGGATGTTCCGCCAGCATCACCTTCTCTTTTGCAACCCTCAACTCTCCGCGTGTCTGCTCTAACTCCTCGAGAAGCCTGCGGTTATGGTCTAACAATATCTCATTGTCGCTCTTTAGGCTGAAATAGCTGTCAACATCCGTAATAACAGAATATATATTACCGGCAATGCTGTTTGCCGATGTGAACATCACCGCGCCCTGATAATTATTGAAACTGACAATAAGCACAAAACTGATTCCTTCCAACAAAGTGAAAAGGAACCAGTGATTGTGCTTTATTAGAAAATTCAATATCGCTTGCACGGTAAAGATTCTTTATCTCATCAAGAATGATGCCGAGAGGTCGTTGAGTGCTCGGGCTGTACCCTTTGCCACACAATAGAGAGGATTCTCTGCAATGTGGAACGGAATGTTTATCTTGTTTGACAAACGCTTGTCCAAGCCACGCAACAATGCACCACCACCGGCAAGATATATACCATTGTGTACAATGTCGGCATACAATTCGGGAGGTGTATTCTCGAGCGCGCTTATGATGGCATTCTCTATTTTGGTGATTGACTTGTCGATACAGTGCGCTATTTCCTGATAACATACAGGAACTGCAATAGGCATTGCTGTGATACGGTTTGGACCATGTACAATATAATCCTGTGGAGCCTCATCACCAAGGTCGGTTAGAGCTGAACCTACATGTATCTTGATACGCTCAGCCATACGTTCACTGACACGAACATTATGCTGACGGCTCATATACTCCTGAATGTCGGCAGTGAAATCATCACCTGCAGTACGCAAAGAACCGTTAGAGACAATACCACCAAGTGATATAACAGCAATCTCTGTAGAACCACCACCTATGTCAACCACCATATTACCCTCGGGAGCCTGAACATCGAGGCCAATACCGAGAGCCGAAGCCATAGGCTCATAAATGAGATATACGTCACGGCCTCCTGCATGCTCTGCCGAGTCGCGTACAGCACGCAACTCAACTTCGGTAGAACCATAAGGCACACCAATGACCATGCGAAGCGATGGGGTAAACAGTTTGTTACCCATATTCACCTTGTCGATGAGTCCACGCATCATCATCTCACAAGCATAGAAGTCAGCGATGACACCATCTCTCAATGGACGTATTGTCTGTATGTTAGGGTTGGTCTTTTCATGCATTTGCTTGGCCTTCTCACCAACCGCAATCATTTTTTTTGCACCGTCAATAGCAACAACCGATGGTTCATCAACAACTATCTTACCGTTATACGATATGATAGTATTGGCTGTACCAAGGTCGATTGCTACGTCTTGTGTGAATGAAAAAAGTCCCATTCTATCTTGATTTTTTAAGAAAATTAATGTTTGAAGTGACGGAAACCGGTAATAACCATTGCTACGCCATTAGCATCGCAGTAGTCAACAGACTCCTTATCTCTGATTGAGCCACCAGGATGAACAACAGCAGTAACACCAGCCTCGTGTGCAATCTGTACACAATCGGGGAATGGGAAGAATGCATCACTTGCCATTACGCTACCTTCGAGAGAGAAGCCGAAATTACCAGCCTTCTCAATTGCATGACGAAGTGAGTCAACACGTGATGTCTGACCTACACCGCTTGCGATGAGCTGCTTGTTTTTTGCAAGAACGATTGCATTACTCTTGCTGTGCTTTACAATCTTGTTTGCGAAGAGCATATCCTCTATTTCGCTATCCTTTGGAGCAACCTTTGACACTGTCTGCAAGTCGGCAGCTGTCTCAACCTTTGCATCACGATCCTGTACAAGAACGCCGTTCAATACACTACGGAATGTCTTTTCAGGCATCTCTGTAGATTTCTGTACAAGGATGATACGGTTTTTCTTCTGCTTGAGCACCTCAAGAGCATCGGCATCGTAGCTTGGAGCGATGATTACCTCGAAGAAAATCTCGTTAACCTTCTCTGCTGTAGCCTTGTCAACATTGGCATTTGCTATAAGCACACCACCGAATGCCGATACAGGGTCGCCTGCAAGTGCTGCATCCCAAGCCTCAGCCAAAGTAGGACGTGAAGCCAAACCACACGCATTGTTGTGCTTGAGAATTGCAAATGTTGTTTCACCGGCAAAGTCGTTGATAAGTTCAACAGCAGCGTTGATGTCGAGGAGGTTGTTGTAAGAGATCTCCTTGCCATGAATCTGCTCGAGCATATCGTTGAAGTTACCATAGAAAGCACCTTTCTGATGTGGGTTCTCACCATAACGCAACGACATTGGAGTGTCGTTTGTCTGACGGAACGCGCTCTTGTCGTCTTTATCGAAATAGTTGAAGATTGCAGAGTCGTAAGCCGAAGACACTGCAAATGCCTCACGTGCAAAGAAACGACGCTCCTCGAGTGATGTCTCGGCACCCTTGTTCTTCAAAATCTCGTGAAGTGGAGCATACTGCGCCTTGCTTGCAACGATAACAACGTCGTTGAAGTTCTTTGCAGCACCACGAATAAGAGATATACCGCCTATATCGATTTTCTCAATGATGTCGGCCTCGGATGCACCCGATGCAACAGTCTGCTCAAATGGATAGAGGTCAACAATTACAAGGTCAATCTCGGGTATCTCGTATTCAGCCATCTGTTGCTGATCCTTCTCAAGTTCTCTGCGACCAAGAATACCACCAAAAACTTTGGGGTGCAATGTCTTTACACGACCGCCAAGGATTGAAGGATAACCGGTGAGACTCTCCACTGCAGTGCATGGAATGTTAAGTGACTCGATAAACTGCTGTGTACCTCCTGTTGAGATAAGCTGTACACCTTCTGCGTGCAACATCTTGATGATTTCATCAAGACCATCTTTGTAGAACACTGATACAAGTGCCGATTTGATTCTTTTTGTTGACATGTTTTTAAAAATATTTTATGTTTTTACGTTCAAATTACATCGAAAAAGAGTTACTCAAAAGAGCTTTTGTAATTTTCTGCGAAGTTAACCTTTTTTGCGCGATATTACACTATAAAAAAGACTCTATTTTACGCGCACGCAAAAATTACTCTTCAGGTGTAAACATCGGGTCCCAAGCGGGCAACATTGTAGGCTTCTCGTTCAAAATCTTCAGGATATTTTCAGGAACATACTTCTTGTCCACAACAAGACGGAACATATACTCATCAAACCATTCATCGGTCATAATAAGTGTTCCCTGAAAACCTGAGCCTACACCCCAGCTGTTCTCCACTTGCCATTTAACAGTGTTGCCGTCCTTGTCAATATCAACAGCCTTCAGTGTCATAGCATGTGACGAACCGCTGTCGAATGTGAGTATGCGCTCTTTCTTATCCATTCCAAACTCTGTTCCAAACATCTCTTCATAGATATAGTTGTCGATATCGAGTGTTCCGCGCTTTGTATCAAGGAACTTACCCACATCGCAAGAGAAATACATCATTGTGCTATCCTTGATTGAGGTTATAGCCATCTTCTTTATTTCCTCGATTGGCAAATTGATATACAACCAGTTATGTCCGTCATATACGTGACGGTCATATTCAATCTCATAGCTTTTCCAGTAGGGACGGCTTGGATCGTTCATAAACATCACATAATCATCCTGTAGGTTTATGTTGAGGTATTTTTCATAGAAACTGCGAGGAGTATATCTCTGTGGTTCCTCGCGGTATTTGCCATTGGCATCTTTTGGTGCCCATGTGAATTCTGTAGGAGGAACGCCATATACCTGTGCAAGCATCTTATAAACTACCTTCAGCTGCTCCTTCTTCAGGTTGAGCAACTCCTTCTCCTTTTTACCGTTTTCGTGCGCTTTGCGCAACTCAAGGCCAAACTCACGCAACTTTGTCTTTAGCAATGCCGAGAATGCCGATGTATTGTCGCTTGTATAGCTCTCTTTCATCACGCCCTTTGGCACGATACCATATTTTGCTATCAGATCGGCAACACCGGTAAATGTACCACCATCGCTCAACGGATTCTTGAACAACCACTCTACTGTGCGGTCGTCATAAGGTTTCTTGCGTGTATCGATTACACCCTGTAAAAAGAGGTTCGATTTCTCCAACTGGTCATAGAAGAAATTGTACACCTGTGAAAATTCGAATGCACCCAGGTCTTCGCTTGCAATCATTTTGGCACGCAGCACGTTCATACCGGTAAACAACCAACAACGTCCCGATGATTTCTGGTCGGTGATGCCTTTTGATGGCACACTATGACTGAAGTATGTATCCAACTCGTTAAGATTGTCCTGATTAAGAGACAACACCTTGATTGAGTTCGACAACATTACATTCTGCAAAGCTTTCTCGGCAGTTGTTGGATTGTAGCTCTCTTTAAGTTCATTAAGCATCTTTGCATCGATGCCTCCATTGTTTGTCTGCGCTGTAGCGCCAATCGACAACAATGCTGTTGCGATGAAGCAACCTGCTGTTTTAAAAATTCTGTTCATGTTTATCATTTGTTTTGTTTAATGCCTGAAACACTGTTGCTAAATTAATTCTTTTTTCCATCAATTGCAACCAATAACTTTACTATGTCGCTGAACCTCCTCAATGAAGGCAAGTGCAGTTTGTATATTTTTCACGTTTTCAACGGTGATTACGCACCGTCCGTCACCCTCTCGAACCTTGCAATTAAAGCCACTTGCAGGTATATAGCTCATTATAGCTCCAAAGGTGTCGCTGGCATAGTAACGTTCATTACGGGTATCAACAAGAAAGAGGTTCATCCTGCCACCTTTGAGATATATCTTTTCCACACCCAGACGCTGAGCCTCGCGACGCAGAGAGACCATACGGATGAGTTCCTCACCCTCCTTGGGGATTGTACCAAAACGGTCCTTCATCCTTGCACGGAAAGCCTCTATCTCGCGAGCCTCGGTAAGCGAATCAAGTTCGCGATAAAGCAATATGCGTTCATTGCTGTCGGGCACATATATAGCAGGGAACAACAGCTCAAGGTCACTCTCCACAAAGCACTCCTTTACATACATATCATCGTTGTCCTCTTCATCTTGTGGAAGGATGTCGGCAAACTCTTCATCTTTGAGCTCGTGAACAGCCTCGGCAAGCAGCTTCTGATATGTCTCATAGCCAAGGTCGGCAATAAATCCACTCTGCTCGGCACCCAAAAGATTACCAGCTCCGCGAATATCAAGGTCTTGCATTGCAATATGCATACCACTACCCAATTCGCTAAAACTCTCTATGGCCTCGAGCCTGCGACGTGCATCGGTACTCAAACTCTCGCGTGGAGGAGTGAGCATATAGCAGAACGCCTTGCGTTTTCCACGTCCTACACGTCCGCGCATCTGATGCAAATCGCTCAAACCAAAATTCTGAGCCTGGTTTATTATTATGGTGTTTACATTAGGGATATCAATACCGTTCTCTACAATAGATGTAGCTATAAGCACATCATAGTCGTGATTTATGAATTCGTAAAGCCTTTTCTCTAATTCGGCAGGCTCCATCTGTCCGTGTCCAATGCATATACGTGCATCAGGGACAGCATGTTTGACAACCCTGGCAAGCTCTTCCATACCCGATATCCTGTTAGTGATAAGGAACACCTGGCCGTTGCGGCTCAACTCAAAGCCTACAGCCTCCTTTATCACCTCGGCATCGAAATTATGTATCTCGGTATGTATTGGATAGCGGTTGGGTGGCGGTGTCTGTATCATAGAGAGGTCACGTGCACCCATTATCGAGAACTGCAATGTACGCGGAATTGGCGTAGCGGTCATAGTAAGCGTATCTACATTTACCTTCAACTGACGCAGTTTCTCTTTCACTGCAACACCAAATTTCTGCTCTTCGTCAATGATAAGCAAACCCAGATCCTTGAATTTAACCTCCTTGCTTGTAAGTTTATGGGTGCCGATGATTATATCAACTTTTCCATCCTTAAGTTCCTCAAGTATCTTTTTTGTCGTGCCTGCACTACGCGCTCTGCTAAGATATTGCACGTTGCATGGGAAATCTTTAAGACGCTCCTTGAACGTCAGATAGTGCTGGTAGGCAAGCACCGTTGTTGGTACAAGAACCGCAACCTGTTTTCCGTCGGTGGCAGCCTTGAACGCCGCGCGGATAGCAACCTCTGTCTTTCCAAAGCCAACATCACCACATATCAAACGGTCCATAGGACGCTTGCGTTCCATATCACGTTTCACATCGTTTGTTGCCTTGAATTGGTCGGGGGTATCCTCGTATATAAAACTTGCCTCGAGTTCATTCTGCAGATAACTGTCGGGCGAAAAGGCAAAACCCTCCTCTTTATAGCGTTGAGAATATAGTTTGATAAGGTCGCGTGCAATATCCTTAATCTTGCTCTTCGTACGCTCCTTCATTCGCTCCCACGCGCCAGTGCCCAATTTGTTCAGCACAGGGGCATCGCCCTCCTTGCCGTGATACTTCGAAATCTTATGCAGGTTATGTATCGACACAAAAACCACATCATCATTCTTGTATATGAGTTTTATGGCCTCCTGTGTGGAATTTCCGTTCGGAATACGCACTAAGCCACCGAATTTTCCTACACCATGGTCGATATGCACAATATAGTCACCGATACCGAATTCCTTAAGTTCCTTAAGCGTCAGTGCCACTTTGCCGCTACGCGCACGTTCACTACGCAATTTGTAGTTATGGAAACGGCCAAACAACTGGTGATCGGTAAAGAATGCAGTGTGCAGAGTATTGTCAACGAACCCTCCATGTATTGTGCGCTCCACGGGGACAAACTGAATATCATCGCCTCTGTCTTCGAATATTGCTTTCAAACGGTTAGCTTGATGCATATCGTCGGTAAGTAACATCAGCTTATACCCTTTTTCGAGATAATTCTTAAAAGAGCTGCTAACCAAATCGAAGTCTTTTTGAAAAAGGGGCTGCGGCGAAATGTCGAACTTTATCTTTGTAGAAGTACTATTTGCATCGTTACGCAGTTCCCAATGCTTAACGTGGTGTGCGAAAGCCTCTACCTCTACTGCCGACATCAGTTCAGGCATATCAGGCAGTTTGCTTTCCGACAGTCTTGCCTGAAGGGTAAATCCCTCGTTACGGAGTTTTTCAACGCTACCCTTTACAAATTCAATATCTTTTGTTACAAGTATCACGTTTTTTGGGAGGAACTCAGTAATAGGAACTGCTTCTTTACCTGTTACTTTTGGAACAATGGATATCTCGTCGGTCTTTTCCTTTGACAACTGTGTTTCAACCTCGAAAGTTCTGATGCTTTCCACCTCGTCACCAAAGCAGTCTATACGGTAAGGATATTCCGATGAAAAGGAGAAAATATCGATTAAGCTACCTCTTACGGCGAACTCTCCCGGTTCATAGACATAAGTAACCTCTTTGAATTTCAGCTCGACAAGTTTTTTCTCCACCTCCTCACGAGAAATTCTGTCGCCAACAGCAATCGACAGTGTATTCTTATCGAGATCGCTCTGCGATGCCACCTTCTCGGCCAAAGCTTCGGGATGAGTTATTATTACAAGCCCCTCTTTTCTGCGACGACACGAGAGTTTACTCATCACTTCGGTACGCAATATGCGGTTGGCATCATCTTCCTGGCCATATTTCATTGCCCTACGAAAGGAGGAAGGGAAGAACAACACTCCACCTTCGCCTGCCACCTGCACCATGTCGTGGTAGAAATATCCGGCCTCTTCGGCATCGTTCATCACAATAAGAAATGTCTGTTCCGGTGCTTTTGCTTTAAGACCACAGAGCACCATTGCGGCAGCACTGCCAAATAATCCCTCGAGAAGAGCACGTTTCTTGCCCCCCTCTTCACGTAACTGCATAAGCGCCGTAACACCTGGATGCGATGCGTATATTTGCTGAATCTCCTTTGCTTCCATCTTTCTTTGATGCAAATTTAGCCAAATTATTTCATAAAATCCCCATTTTGTCAGAATGTGTATCGGCAAAAGCTATAATTTTTCTTAAAAACGTCAACAATAATTTTATTATTGTTATCTTTGCGGTAAACCGACGCAGAGAATATGACCGAAAAATACAAGTTCAGCATCGAGATGAAAGTGCGCGACTATGAATGCGACATTCAAGGCGTAGTAAACAATGCAAATTACCAGCACTATCTGGAGCATGCCCGCCACGAATTTCTCGAATCAATTGGTGGCAGTTTTTCACATCTTCACGAGCGCGGAATAGACCCTATGGTCTCCAAGATAACTCTCGAATACAAGCGTCCCTTGCGTGGCGGAGACTCTTTTGTGGTGTGTATAAACATTGAGCGTCGTGGAGCAAAACTGGTTTTTCTTCAAGACATATACAACAAAGCCGACAATAGTTTGTCGCTAAAAGGCGAAGTTGACGTGATATGCCTTAAGGATGGTCGTCTCACACGCGGAGAAGCGTTTGACGAAATGTTTGGCGAACATTTAAAATAAAAACAGATTATGACACAGTTGATTGGTTTTCTTATAGCAATAGGCGCATACTCCATCTATTTAGTTATAAAGAGCTTAAATACAAATCATAGCGACGTAAAAGGCACACCTGTAGGTGGCGAGGTATTCCCTACCATAAAAATGTACACTCCCGATGAAAAGACATATGAGGAGTACATAAAGATACCTGACACAAATACAACAACAAAAACTACAACAAGAAAAAGTTATACCGGGAGGAAAAAGGAGACAAAAACCATTTCGCCAGTTCCCTCAGTTGGCACAGAGAATGAAAATATTTCAAAGATAACACTAAAGAACCGTTCTGAGGCGAAACGCGCCTTTATTCACGCTGAGATTTTTAACAGAAAATACAATTAATAAAACAGGCATATGACTTATCGAATTTTGACACCGCAAGAGGCGGCATGCTACATTAACAATGGCGATGGTGTAGGTATCAGCGGTTTTACGCTTTCGGGTACTCCGAAGGCTGTTTTACAAGAGGTTGCAAAACGTGCCGAAGAGGCTCATGCCGATGGCAAACCATTTAAAATAAATCTTTTTTCGGGAGCATCAACAGGCGACTCCATAGACGGTGCGCTCACACGCGCCAAGGCTTTGAATTTCCGTGCGCCATTCATTTCGAACCCCGTTGTACGAGAAGCCATCAACAAAAAAGAGATAACATATACCGACCTCCATCTCTCTCTTATGGCACAGGACCTGCGTTATGGTTTTTTGGGTAAGGTCAATGTTGCCATTCTCGAAGCCATCGACATCACCCCCGACGGTAAGGTATATCTTACGACAGCCGGAGGTATAGGCCAGACAGTGGCGAACCTTGCCGACAGAATTATCATTGAGCGCAACACATATCACCACACAATGGGCCTGCACGACGTATATGAGCCGAAAGACCCACCCTACCGCACCGAAATTCCCATATACAAGGCATCGGACCGCATTGGCAAGCCATATGTTCAGGTAGATCCCAAGAAGGTAGTGGGTATAGTAGAAGTACATCAGCCCAATGAACAGGTGGTTTTCAAGGAACTAGACCCGGTAACCGAAAAGATTGGCGAGAATGTTGTAAACTTTATCCTCAGCGACATCAAGCGTGGAATAATCCCAAGTACCGGACTACCTATACAGAGTGGTATCGGCAATGTCGCTAACGCCGTGCTGAAGGCTCTCGAGAACTGCAACGAATTGCCTGCTCTCGACCTATATTCCGAAGTATTACAAGATTCGGTCATAGAACTTATGGAGGCCGGCAGAGTAAAGGCAGGTAGTACTTGTTCGTTGTCGCTCAGCCAAGAGTGCTTGCTACATGTATATGACAACATCGACTTCTTCCGCGATAAACTTATATTACGTCCATCAGAAATATCTAACCACCCCGAGGTAATCCGCCGTCTTGGTCTTATTGCCATGAACACAGCTATTGAGGTTGATTTGTACGGTTGCGTGAATTCTTCACATGTGTGCGGAACGCGTCTTATGAATGGTATTGGCGGTTCGGGTGATTTTGCGCGCAATGCATATGTATCTATATTCACTTGTCCATCGACACAAAAGGGAGGCTTGATAAGTTCTATTGTTCCTATGGTAACACACGCCGACCACACCGAACACGACGTGCGCGTGGTGGTTACAGAATGGGGTGTGGCCGACTTACGAGGCAAAGGACCGGACGAGCGTGCAAAGCTGTTGATTGAGAATTGTGCTCATCCCGAGTTCCGTAATCTGTTGTGGGACTATTTGAAGATAGCAAAGAGAGGCCATGTATCGCACAATGTGGCCGCTGCTCTCTCAATGCATACTGCATTCGAGCAGGAGGGTGATATGAGAAAAGTGGATTTGAGCAGATTTCAATGAGCAACAAGAAGAAACTCATAACAGAGATGGGGCGCATCAGCGGTGACGATTTCCGTAACGCCGAGAAATTGCCTCTTATAGTTGTACTCGACAATGTTCGTAGCCTGCACAATGTAGGTTCGGTATTCAGAACAAGCGACGCATTTCGCGTACAACGCATATTGCTATGCGGCATAACTGCAACACCGCCGAACACCGAGATACACAAGACAGCACTTGGTGCCGAAGATGTTGTGGAGTGGCAATATTTTGAATCGACAGATGATGCTGTAGCCATGTTGCGCCAGAAGGGATGCCGAATATACTCCATAGAGCAGTGCAATGGAAGTATTGCTCTTCAGGATTTTGAGACATCGGCCGGAGAGTGCTATGCCGTAATTCTTGGCAATGAAGTCAAAGGCGTGCAGCAGTCAGTGGTTGATGCTTCGGACGGAGCTATAGAGATTCCGCAGTTTGGCACAAAGCACTCGCTGAACGTTTCAGTTACTGCAGGCATGGTTATTTGGGAATTTGCAAAGAAATCAGGTTGGGTGTAGCCTTTATTTAAATACCACAAAAAAATCAACACATTTGATACCGTTTAAATAAAAAGCAGAATATATGAAGGAGTTTTTTAAAGTATTAAGACGTTTTGTTCCACCATACAGGAAGTTCTTGATACTCTCGCTTGTTTTCACACTCTTGTCGGCAATTTTGAATGTATTCTCCTTTATGGTAATAATACCCATATTGCAGATACTGTTCAAGATAAATGACGCGTCAGGAGTTGAGTTTATCGACTGGGCAATGATGGACTCCGGCAACATTAAAGATGTACTGCTCAACAATGCAACCTGGTACTTGAATTCATACACCGAAGAATATGGCGCATCCATGGTTCTTATGTTCCTTGGAATATTTCTCATTATTATGACCTTGTTGAAAACAGGATGCTATTTCGGTTCTTCGGCAGCTATAATCCCAATGCGTACAGGTATCGTACGTGATATGCGCACACAATTGTACAACAAAGTCACAAGCCTACCCATCGGCTTCTTCTCAAAACAGCGCAAGGGCGATATAATGGCACGTATGATTGGCGATGTAGGAGAGGTTGAAAACTCCATTGTTACATCACTCGACATGCTTATCAAGAACCCCATATTTATAATCATATATATTGTTACGCTGTTTTCTATCAGTTGGGAACTGACTATTTTCACTCTGTGCGTTGTTCCCACACTTGGATGGGTGATGGGTGCCATTGGCCGCAAGCTGAAAGCTAAATCGACCATAGCACAACAAAAATTGGGAGAAACGACTTCTCAGATTGAAGAGACACTCGGGGGACTACGCATAATCAAGGCTTTCCTTGCCGAGAACAAGATGTCAACACGTTTCATGAAGTGCTGCAACGAACTTCGCTCAGCAACAATAAGGGTGACCACTCGTCAGGCATCGGCTCACCCAGTTAGTGAGACACTCGGCACTGTACTCATAGTCATTGTGCTATGGTTCGGAGGCACATTGATTCTGGGAGAGAAGTCGCCTATATCGGCAGCATCGTTCATATACTACCTGACAATACTATACAGCGTCATAAACCCATTGAAAGACCTTTCCAAAGCATCATACAATATTCCGCGCGGCCTGGCATCTATGGAACGTATCGATGCCATATTGAACGCCGAAAATCCAATAACCGACGGTAAAAAGAATGTGGTAATTGAAGAGATGAAAGATGGTATCGAATACAAAAACATCACATTCTCCTATGATGGCGAGCGTAATGTACTCAAGAATATAAACCTGAAAATCCCCAAAGGCAAAACTGTTGCCCTTGTGGGACAATCGGGTAGCGGAAAATCGACAATGGTTGATTTGTTACCACGCTATTACGATGTAGAACAGGGCGAAGTCACCATTGACGGAGTGAACATAAAGGATATGAAAACAAAGTCGTTGCGTGCGCTTATGGGCAATGTTAACCAGGAAGCAATTCTTTTCAACGATACCTTTTACAACAATATAACCTTCGGCGTTGAAAACGCGACAATGGAGCAGGTTATCGAAGCTGCCAAGATTGCTAATGCCCACGACTTCATTATGGCAACCGAAGACGGGTACAACACAAACGTCGGCGACAGGGGTAATCGCCTTTCGGGTGGTCAGCGTCAGCGTATAAGCATTGCCAGAGCAATACTCAAGAACCCACCTATATTAATTCTCGACGAGGCAACATCGGCTCTTGACACAGAGAGCGAACGTCTTGTACAGGAGGCTCTTGAACGCCTTATGAAAGACCGCACCACAATAGCTATCGCACACCGCCTGTCAACAATAAAACACGCCGACGAGATATGCGTATTACGTGATGGCGAGATTGTTGAACGCGGAAAGCACGACGATTTATTAAAACTTGACGGTGTTTATAAACGCCTTAACGATATGCAGTCGCTGTAACATGGCAAAAGAGAATAAAGTAGCTGTTTTTTGTGCTGCGTCGGAGAGTATCGACAGCATATATGTTGATGCCGCGCACGAAGTAGGCACAATGCTTGGAGAGATAGGTGCATCGTTGGTATATGGCGGAGCACGCTTTGGACTTATGGAAGCCACAGCAAAAGCCGCCAAGACAAGTGGCTCACGCATAATAGGCGTAGTACCCGACATTCTTGTGGAGCGCGACAGAGTAAGCGCACTGCTCGACGAGAAGATAGCTTGCCGAAATTTAAGCCAACGTAAGGATATAATGCTTGCCGAAAGCGACATTCTTGTAGCCTTGCCAGGTGGCATAGGCACACTCGATGAGATTTTCCATGTTATGGCACAGGCAACAATAGGCTACCACAACAAGCGCGTGGTGCTTTATAATGTCAATGGCTTTTGGAACGGACTGACAGCAGTGTTGGAGCAATTCAATGCCGATGGCTTTATCAGAGGCGACATCGACCGCTTTATGACAGTAACAGACAATATTGAAGATTTAGAAAAATTGATAAAAGAGGCTTTTAATGAGTAAAATAATAGGAATAGGAGAAACAGTCTTTGATATACTTTTCAAGAATGGCCAACCGGTAAAGGCCGTTCCGGGTGGTTCAGTGTATAACAGCATCATCTCGCTCGGCCGCGTTGGTGCCGATGCATCGTTCATCAGCGAGGTAGGTGACGATAAGATAGGCGAGATAATTCTTGAACACCTGCGCGACAGCGGTGTCGACGCCTCATCGGTATGTTGTTTTTCGGGTGGCAAGTCACCCCTTGCACTTGCATTCCTTAACGAGCGCAACGATGCCGAATATCTTTTTTATAAGGACTATCCAAACAACCGACTCGAAGTGGAGTTTCCCAAGATAGAACAAGGCGATATTGTTCTATACGGTTCATATTTTGTTTTAAACCCTGTGTTACGCGACAAGACAAAGGCCTTTCTTGAATATGCCAAGGAGTGTGGAGCCATACTATACTATGACATCAATTTTCGCAAGAACCACATTGCAGAGCGCATTAAACTGGGCGAAGCACTTATTGAGAACCTTGAATTCGCCGATATAGTACGTGGCTCGGCCGATGATTTCAGATATCTATACGATATGACCGATGCCGAGAAGATTTATAAGGAGAAAATAAAATTCTATTGTCCTGAATTCATCTTCACAAGCGGCGACGGCGATGTAAAGCTGTTCACAAAGGATTTTACAGAAACATTCCCAGTCAAGCAAGTGGAAGTTGTCAGCACCGTAGGTGCAGGCGACAACTTCAATGCAGGCGTAGTCTATGGCTTGCTTTCTGCAGCTGTAGAACGCGACTCACTTGCATCGTTAAGCAAGAATGAGTGGTGCAGAATAATTGCCTGCGGACTCGACTTCAGCGCACACGCATGCACACTTATCGAGAACTATGTTGACAAAGAGTGGGCTACAAATTACAGAAACGAAAAATTCTGATGAAGAGAGGATTGAATAGAATTTCATATTTGGTAGTACTCATGGCAATGGTCTTGTTTATGAGTACACGCCTCATTCCGCATCATCATTGTAGTGCTTCGGACCAAAGGATTGCACATTCTGTACACTTTGGATATGATAAGTGTGGATGTTGCGACAAATGTTGTCATGATAATGCTCATGATTGTGAACATTCGCACTCTGAGCAACAATGTTGCAATAACTCTCAATTCTATTTGCGCATATACGATGATGACAATTCTCTTGTAAAGAACATATTCAATTCCCAACCGGCAATAATTTTGTCGGCAATAGTTATCCTTAATCAGCCACAGATTAAAGAAACGTTTTTTTATGATAATGGTAAACCACCACTTATAAGGGCTGTGGCTTGTCATGCACTTCGTGCACCTCCTGTTATCTGATATTGAGAGATAGTCAGACTTTTATGGATTTTCAAAATTTTACTATGAAAAAAATACTTTTTTTGGCAATATCTATTGCCATTATTGGATGTGTAGGACACAACCATAACGAAAGTGCTGAACAGCACGAACATCATCATGTCAATTCTTTTGTTGCATATACCGGGAATATGGAGCTTTTTATGCAGCACGAAGGTCTTGAGATCGGGAAAAAATCATGCATTACCGTTTATGCAACAGGACTTAAAGACTTCAAGCCTGCAAACGCCGACAAAGTAGAGCTTTTGCTAAATGTTGGCGGAAAAAGAATTTCTGCAACAGCACAAGCCATACACAAGGGAGTTTTCCACTTTGACTTTGTTCCCGAAGCTTCGGGACATGGAACAATGTATATTGACATTGCCGGAGAGCATGCACATTTTGATGTTGACGTAGAACATGCACATAGCGAAGCTTGTAGCCACAACCACGACGGCCATAGTCATGCCGAACACAACCATAACCACGACCACTCTCATGCACATTCTCATGCACCCCATCCCGGACATGGAATGTTTGTTGAGGCAAAGCAGAACGATGTATCATTCAGCAAAGAACAGAGTTGGAAGATTGACTTTGCAACAGCCGAGGTTGGCAAAAGTTCTTTTGATGGCGTGATAAAAGTTGCAGCAAAGGTTGCCGCAACCCCCGATAATTTCACAACCATCGTGGCAACAACAAGCGGCAAGGTGCAGTTTGTAGGCAACATCATCGAGGGAAAGAGTGTAAAAAGCGACGACGCATTATTCTACCTCGAAGGCAGCGATGTTACCGACAACGACGCTGCAGTGAAATATGCCGAGGCTCAAAGCAAATATACACTTTCAAAAGCCGACTATGAACGTAAAAAGCTCCTTTTCATCGATAAAATTGTTTCGGAACGCGAGTATCAGGCATCCGAAGCTGCTTTTCTACGCGCCGAGGCACGCTACGAAAGTATGCAACGCAGTTTTGGTGACGGGAAAGTGTGCTTACGCTCACCATTTGATGGTTATGTGGCTACTCTTCTTGTTGCCAACGGCGACTACGTTCAGCCCGGAACTCCACTTGCAAGGATTGAGCGTGCAGGCAACATCAATATCGCAGCAGAACTGCCTGTACGTTATTCACAACAGCTACGCAACATAAAGAATGTAAATATAGAATTGCAATCGGGCGAAACATACACATACAACAATATTGACAACCTCACAGTAGGAAACTCCGTTAACGAGTGCAACATGATACCCGTCACATTGAATATTGAAAATATAGACGGTGTTGTACCGGGAAGCATTGTAACACTGTATCTTGCATCGGAAAACAAAAATGCAGAGAATGTTGTAGTGCCACGTTCGGCCATTGTAGAGGAGATGGGCAGCTACTTCGTATTTGTACAGAACACCCCCATCTCATTTGAGAAACGCAGCGTTTCCGTAGGCTCAACAGACGGTCATGTGGTTAAGGTTTATAGTGGAGTGAATGCAGGAGAACGCGTCGTTACAAAAGGTGCTGTAGTGCTTAAATTGTCGCAGGGTGCGGCCGCTCTTGACCCTCATGCAGGACATGTTCATTAAAAAAATACCGCTATGCTTAACAGAATAATAAAATTCTCCTTAAACAACAAATTATTAGTGCTACTCGCAGTGGTGCTAGTAACAGTGGGCGGTATATATTCGGCAAAGAAGATTGAGGTAGATGTATTCCCCGACCTTACAATGCCTACAGTGGTTATACTCACCGATGCTTCGAACATGGCTCCCGAAGAGGTGGAACGCCTTGTTACCTTTCCCATAGAGACTGCCGTTAATGGAGCAACCAACGTGCGTAGAGTCCGTTCTTCTTCGTCACAAGGTTTCTCTTTTGTTTGGGTAGAGTTTGATTGGGGAATGGATATATACCGTGCCCGCCAGGTCATCAGCGAGAAGATGAGTCTGCTGGCAGAGCAACTTCCCGCAGGTATTACACCTATGCTTGCACCGCAGTCGAGTGTTATGGGCGAGATAATGTTCATAGGCATGCAGGCCGACAGCACATCAATGATGGAGCTACGTACACTTGCCGAGTGGATTGTCAAGCCTGCAATCCTTGCCACAGGTGGTGTGTCGAATGTAACAATAATTGGTGGCGACTACAAACAGTACCAGGTACTTGCCGACCCTGTACGCATGGATATGTACGGCGTTACTATGGGCGAGCTGGAGAGTGCAGCCGAAGCCATGAGTGTAAATACAGGTGCAGGCGTTGTCCGTGACTTTGGCAACGAATACAATCTTCGTGGAATGGGACGTAGCAACGACGTGGAAGAGCTTGGAAGCACAGTTGTCAAAGCTACAGAAAATAACGTTGTTCGTGTTGCCGATGTTGCCGACGTTGTTATTGCCCCGGCCGTTAAGCAGGGATATGCCTCGCAGAACGGCACACCGTCGATTATACTATCTATCTCCAAGCAACCCGGCATAAACACTTTAAGTGTAACGCATAACATAGAACGTAACCTCGAGAGCATAGCAAAATCATTGCCGGCCGACGTGGTGCTCGACACAAAGATATTTCGCCAGGCCGATTATATACAAGCATCGGTAAACAATGTGGGCAGTTCGTTGATAGAAGGTGCCGTATGCGTAATACTCATACTATTCCTGTTCCTGACCAGTATACGTTCTACAGTGATATCACTATTGGCTATTCCTCTGTCGTTATTGGGAACGGTTATTGTTCTGTACCTGCTGGGAATGGATATAAACACCATGACTCTGGGTGGTATGTGTATAGCCATTGGTTCACTTGTTGACGACGCCATTATTGACGTTGAAAACGTATATAAACGCTTGCGCGAGAACCACGCATTACCCAAGGAACAACGCCAAACGACATTGAGCATAGTATTTGAAGCTTCGGCCGAAATACGTGCATCCATTATACATGCCACACTCATAATAATGGTAACATTCACTCCGCTGTTCTTTTTGAGCGGCCTTGAGGGACGTATGCTCAAGCCATTGGGCATAGCCTATCTTATAGCTCTTGTGATGTCGCTTGTTGTAGCCATGACGGTAACTCCGTTACTTTGCAAGCTTATGCTATCGGACGACAAGTATCTCACAAGGAACGAGAAGAAGAATTGGGTTGACCTGTGGCTACTCAACAAATACAGGAAATCGTTGCAATGGGTTCTTTCGCACGCCAAATACGTTGTTGGTACAGTGGTGTTGCTATTTGTTGTTTGTTTGTTCCTTTTTGCCGGTATGGGCCGTAGTTTCTTGCCCGAATTCAACGAAAAGGCATTGACAATCTCGGCCGTTTCGCGTCCCGGAGTATCACTCGAAGAGAGCAACAAACTTGGTGCAGCCATCGAGAAAGAGCTTTTGCAGATTCCCGAGGTAGAGAGCACCGCACGCCGCACCGGCCGTGGCGAACTAGATGAACACTCTCAAACATCGAATGGAGCAGAGATTGATGTAAACTTCACACTTGATAGCCGTAGCAAAGCAGAATTTCTTGCCGAGGTGCGTGCGCGCCTTGCCACAATACCCGGCGTAGTAACATCGGTGGGACAGCCTCTTGAGCACCGCATCGACCATATGGTATCGGGCACACAGGCCGACCTTGCAATAAAAATATTTGGTCCCGACCTTAGCACCCTCTTCCGCAAGGGTACAGATATACAGGAGTTGCTAAAAGCATTCCCCGAGGTAGTTGATGTTAACGTTGAGCAACAGGTAGAGACACCACAGCTGCAGATACGCGCCGACAGGGAAAGACTCGCCTATCACGGCATAACGATGAGCGAATTCAACAGTTTTGTCGAAGCATCATTCCCTGGTAAAAAGGTGGGAAGTGTCTATGAAGAAGAACGCAGTTTCGACCTTATCATACGCCTTAACAAAGACTATACCGAGAGCATCGATGGTGTAAAACGCGCCCTTATAGATACTCCTAAAGGTAAGGTGGCACTCGGCGATGTGGCCCACGTTGTTTCGGTGGGTGGCCCAGGAAGCATAAGCCGCGAGAACGTACAGCGCAAGGTGGTGGTATCGGCAAACATCGCAAGCGGAGACATTGCGGGAACTGTTGAGCGAGTAGCAGAATATCTTGAAAAGAACTTAGCTCTCGACGAGGGTTATCGCCTTGAATACGGCGGACAGTTCGAGAGTGCAGAGTCGGCATCACGCACATTATGGCTCACAACAGCCATTGCCATACTTGTTGTCTTTGTGTTGCTATATAGCGAATTCAAGAGTGCATCCTTGTCGGCAGTTGTTCTGCTTAACCTGCCGTTGGCATTAATAGGCGGCATTCTTGCAACATACTTCACATCGGCAGTAATGAGCATCCCTGCAATCATTGGACTCATAACACTCTTTGGCATTGCTACCCGTAACGGAATATTGCTTGTATCGCGTTATCAGCACCTGCGTGCCGATGGCATATCGCTCGACAACGCTGTTATAGCAGGTTCTGTTGACCGCCTTACACCAATATTGATGACAGCCTTTACATCGGCTCTTGCACTTGTACCAATGATATTGAACGGTTCGGCATCGGGAAATGAGATACAAAGCCCTATGGCCGTGGTGGTGCTTGGCGGCTTGCTCTCATCAACACTGCTGAATATCTATATTATACCTGTTATTTATCGCTGGCTGGTAAAAAAAGAGTGGGCATAATTACAGAATACATACATAACATTTCTGTAATGTTTTAATATAAACAAATAATGCGAGCCGACGGCTCGCATTATTTACTCTCTTATATCCCTACCCCACATCAGCTTATCTTGCAGGTTCTGAATGAACGAGTGTTCTTTGCTACGTATGATAAGTTGTTTGTAATTGGCTTTACACACTGCTATAGTCATAGCCTCATCGCAACTCTCGTTACGGCCATCGATGGCTATAAGGAAATTGTGGCTACGGCTGTAAACCTTTATGTCAATTGTAGCATTGTCATCTATGATTATAGGGCGCGCACTAAGACTATGTGGCGCAATAGGTGTGAGCACAAGTACGTTAGCCTCGGGCGAGATGATGGGGCCACCTACGCTCAAGGAGTAACCTGTTGAGCCGGAAGGCGTAGCAACGATAAGTCCATCGGCCTGATAGGTTATAGTGTCAACACCGTTAATGGTTGCCTCAAGTGTCATCATTGACGATGAGTCATGCTTCATCACTGCAATCTCGTTAAGTGCAATAGGATAGTTCTTAAGTTTACCACCTTTTGTTACTGCTTTAATAAGGCTACGGCTCTCGGTGTAATACTCGCCACTGTGTATCTTGTCAAGTATATAATCTATATTATCGTTTGAAGTGGTAGTAAGAAATCCCAAACGGCCTGCGTTGATACCGAGAATGGGTATAGGTTTGCATCCTATGCGGCTTGCTGTGCGCAACAGTGTTCCGTCGCCACCAAAGCTGATGACAACATCGGCGGTAAAATCGTCGTCAGTGATTATTCCAGAAGGAACAGGCACGGAGAAACCTTCCGCACAAAGAAAATCATAGAAAGGCTTGTCAATAACAAAGCTATCTTTTCGGCTTGTTATGGCGTGGAAAAGATGCTCAATGCTTTGTGACTTCTTTGTTTGGTGTTTATTGCCGAATATCGCAAATTTCATATATTATTTGTTTATTCTGTTATAAAACTGTGATAATAAGGGTTGTTTAGCTATCTGTTTGCAAATTTACGACAAATTATATTATATTTTTTTTTATTTATACTAATTTTGCAAAGAAAATATCCTAAACTACCCATAATAGTGGTCTAAACAGCAAAGGATAAACAATTTATGAAAACAAAACTGAGTGTAAACATCAACAAAGTAGCAACAATCAGAAATGCTCGTGGCGGTAATAACCCAGACATTCTGAAGATTGCCAAGGATTGCGAGGCTTTCGGTGCCGATGGCATCACTGTGCATCCACGCCCCGACGAACGTCACATACGACGTGCCGACGTGCCTGCCCTGCGTGCAATCCTACGTACCGAATTCAACATCGAGGGTTATCCCACAAAGGAATTCCTTGACCTTGTGTTGCGTGTACGCCCCGCACAAGTTACTCTCGTACCCGACAAACCATCGCAGCTGACATCGGATTGCGGCTGGGACACCGTAGCCGAGCAGGAGTTTTTGCGCGACATCCTTAACGAAGTGCGTGCCGCCGGAATACGCAGTTCTATTTTTATCAATGCCGACATACGCATGGCAGAATACGCGGCAAAAGCGGGTGCCGACAGAGTAGAACTCTACACAGGCCCTTATGCACATAACTACTCCCGTAACCGCGAAGAGGCCATTGCGCCTTTCTTTGAGACTGCAAGACGAGTAAAACAGCTGGGTATTGGCTTGAACGCAGGGCACGACTTGAGCCTTGAGAACCTTACATATTTCACAGACATAATTCCTTGGGTTGATGAGGTTTCCATAGGCCATGCACTTATTTGCGATGCTCTTTACATGGGCCTTGAAGCAACTATCGCCGCATACCAGAATTGTTTGATAAAAAAATAATAAAAAACTAAAATAATACTATGATTCATTTAACAACAGTGGCTGCAGAGGCAGCAACAGCAGAAGTAATGTCATCGATAGAGGTGGCTGGTCAGGTTCAGGAAGGTATCAATGTCTTTGAGTTGGCCATGAAGGGTGGTTGGATTATGATTATCCTTGCAGCTCTTTCAATATGGGGTATATACATCTTTTTTGAGCGTCTTTCAGTATTACGCAAGGCAATGAAGAAGAATCCTCTATTGCTCGACCGCATCCACGACAACATTATGGAGGGTGACACAAAGTCGGCTATCAACTATTGCGAGAAGGTTAATACCCCAATGTCACGTATCCTTGCAAAGGGTGTAAAAGATTACAAGCTCGACACAGCATCGGTGCGTCAGGCACTCGACAACAACGCAGGCCTTGAGATTGCAACTCTTGAGAAAGGCCTTCCAATCCTCTCTACAATAGCAGCCGTAGCCCCTATGCTCGGTTTCCTTGGTACAGTAACAGGTATGGTACAGGCGTTTTGGCAGATGTCAAATGCCGGTAACAACATCGATGTATCACTCTTGTCAAGCGGTATATATGAAGCTATGGTAACTACCGTAGGTGGTCTTATCGTTGGTATTATCGCTCTTTTCTCATACAATTACCTTGTAATTCTAGTCGATAAGATACAGAACTTAATGGAAGCTGATATCATCTCGTTCATCGAGATTGTCACAGAAAGCAAAGAGGCACCAAGCAAAGAGGTAAAATCGGCTGATATTGTTGAATAACAATTGCTGTATTAATAACTTTCAAGCAGAAGTCTGAATATGATAAAAAGAAAGACAAAGGCAATAAACGCATTTTCAATGTCGTCGATGACCGACATTATATTCCTATTGCTAATATTCTTTATGATAACCTCGACAATGGTAACTCCCAATGCCATAAAGGTGCTTTTGCCACAAGGCAAGGAGCAGACACAGGCAAAACCTATGGCACGTATCATCATTGACAAGGACCTTAACTACTACGCAGCTTGGGGACGCTCCGATGAGATGCCCGTTACCGAGGACGAGATAACCCCCTTCCTTCTCGATTGTCGCGAAAAGGATTCCGAGATGTATGTAGCCTTGTATGCCGATGAGACAATACCATACAGCGAAATTGTCAAGGTACTTAACATTGCTAATGAGAACCAGTTCAAAATGGTGTTGGCAACACGCCGTCCCGACAAAAGATGATGAAAAATATCTCTAAAGAAAAAATTATAGGTATCGTTGGTACGGTTGTATTCCACCTATTGGTGGTACTTCTATTGCTTTTCATAGTGATGGAGCGCCCACCATTGGAACCCGAAGCAGGCCTTTCGGTTATGATGGGCGAGGATTTTGCCATGACCGAGGTTGAGATGGCCCCTGCGCCACCAAAGCCACAGGTACAACCTAAACCACAAGAGCCAAAGCCCGAGAAACCACTTATAACACAAAACGACGAGGAGAGTATAAGTGTGGATTCTGCCAAGTCGGCCGAACTTGAAAAGGAGAAGATGCTTGCCGAACAGGAGGCCGAACGTAAACGTCGCGAAGAAGAAGCCATGAAGAAGGCGGCAAGCCTTATGGCGAACGCCTTTGGCAAGGGTAACTCTATGGGTAGCAAGGGTAATGACTATATCGACGAAGGTGCTGACGGAGCACCTCAAGGCAACATGGAAACAGGCGAAAAAGAGGGTTCAGGCATGGGCTCTTGGGACCTTGCAGGCCGTGCACTTGCAGGCGACGGCAAACTACCGTTACCGGCATACAATGTACAGGAAGAGGGCCGCGTGGTGGTTACAATCACCGTTGACCCCGACGGTAATGTAGTTAATGCAAGAATACACCCCCGCACAAACACCACTGCACAGGCATTGCGTACAGCAGCCATAAATGCAGCCAAGCGTGCTCGTTTCAACACCACAGGTGGAGTGAACAACCAAGAGGGTACAATTACATACTACTTTAAATTGAAATAAAATTCACATAGTTTCTGTTATGAGCAAAATATATCTATTCCTTGCCGACGGATTTGAAACCGTAGAGGCACTTGCTCCGGTTGACGTGATGCGTCGTGCCGGCATTGAGGTGGTAACAGTTTCCATCATGGGCCGCAGAGAAATTATCTCGGCGCAGGATGTAACCGTTTTGGCCGACACTCTCTTCGAAAACGTATGTTACGACGATGCCGATGCACTTGTTCTTCCCGGTGGTGGTGTGGGAACAGATAACCTGTCGGCTCACACACCTCTGCGTGCACTGCTTGCCGATGCATATGCAAAGGGAACACTTGTAGCTGCAATATGCGCCGCACCAATGGTGTTTGGAAGAATGGGAATACTCGAAAGCAAAAGAGCTACATGCTACCCCGGATGCGAGGGCGACCTGTTTGGCGCGACATACACAGCGACAGCTGTCGAGCAGGACGGTAATATAATTACTGCATGCGGGCCGGGTGTATCATTCGATTTTGGTTTTGCCATAGTAGAACGTCTTTGCGGCAGCGAGGTTGTAGCGACCTTGCGCTCACAGATGCAGTTCAAGTAAAAGAAAAACATGAAAAAATATCTTATAGTCGTTGCCGGAGGCAAAGGCACACGTATGGGTGGCGAGATGCCCAAGCAGTTCCAGTTGCTTGATGGCAAACCCATCATTATGATAACCTTGGAGCGCCTTCACGCAATAGACCCAACCATGCAGCTTATTCTTGTTCTGCCAGCAGAGCATATTGAGCTGTGGAAAGAGCTATGCAAAGAGTATTCGTTTGCAGTTCCTTTACTTTTGACAAACGGTGGTTCAACACGTTTCCACTCGGTTCAAAACGGCCTTGCACAAGTAGATGACCTTGAGGAAGCTCTTGTTGGTGTTCACGACGGCGTGCGTCCTTTTGTTTCGGCAAGAGTGCTCGACGATTGCTTTCGCGAGGCATGGACACATGGCGCTGCAATACCAATGATAAGCGTTCAGGACAGTTTGCGCCACATCGTTGGAGTGAATGGTGTCACCGAGGTTGTGCCACGCGACCGTTACCGTCTGGTGCAAACTCCGCAGATATTCAAACTATCTTTGTTGCGTCGTGCCTATGAGCAACGCTTTGTAGAGAGCTTTACCGACGATGCATCGGTTGTAGAGGCTCTTGGCGAACAGGTAGTAGGCGTTGAGGGCAATAGTGAGAATATAAAGCTGACAACACCGTTCGACCTTATGGTTGCCAAGACATTGATTGAATGCTCGAAACCACAACAAGAAATATAAAGTACCTACCTGGTGTGGGTGAGCAACGTGCAACTTTGCTGAACAGGGAGTTAGGCATACACTCCTTGAACGATTTGTTGTATTATTTTCCCTATAAATATATTGACCGCAGCAAGGTCTTTAAGGTGTCGGAGCTTGGCGGACAACTGCAGCATGTGCAGCTAGTTGGAGAAATACGCTCTTTTGAAGAGATGGGCGAGGGAGCTTCGCGTCGCCTCGTAGCACATTTCACCGATGGTACTGCATTTGTAGATTTAGTATGGTTTCGTGGAATAAAATTTGTAAAGAATAAATTACAACTTGGCAAGCAGTACGTTATATTCGGCAAACCCTCAATGTTCAACGGACGTGTAAACATAGCGCATCCCGATGTTGACGATGTCTCATTATTAAAATTAGACAAAATGGGGTTGCAGCCCTATTACAACACCACAGAAAAGATGAAACGCAGTGGCTTGAACTCAAATGCTATTGCAAAACTTGTAAGTAATCTTTTTCAACTGCTCACAAATAAAATCCCCGAAACACTATCGCAAGATATAATAACCAAGCATGGCCTTATGTCGCTTGATGAAGCGTTGCATATTATCCATTTTCCGAAAAACTACAAAGAGTTACAAGCAGCACAATACAGACTTAAATTCGAAGAACTGTTTTTTATTCAACTTAATATTCTCAATTACTCCCGCGACAGACAAAAAAGATATGTTGGTCATCGTTTCTCAAAAGTAGGAGAAATGTTCAACCGTTTTTACCGCGAGAACCTGCCTTTTGAGCTAACCAATGCACAAAAAAGAGTTGTTAAAGAGATACGTAACGACGTTAACGGCAATAGCCAGATGAATAGACTTATCCAAGGCGATGTGGGCAGCGGAAAAACACTTGTAGCACTACTTTCCATGTTACTCGCCAAGGACAACAACTATCAAGCGTGCATGCTTGTTCCTACAGAAATTCTTGCAGAGCAGCATTGCGCCACCCTACGTCGCATGATTGGCTCACTCCCTATCAGGGTTGAACTGCTGACAGGAAGCACAAAACAGAAAGACAGGCAACCTATACTCGAAGGACTTGAAAATGGCAGCGTGGATATACTTGTTGGAACACACGCCGTGCTCGAAGACAACGTGCAATTTCACAATCTTGGAATAGTTGTTATTGACGAGCAACACCGCTTTGGAGTGGTACAACGCGCCAAAATGTGGTCAAAGAACAACATTCCGCCACACGTTCTGGTGATGACAGCTACCCCTATCCCTCGCACTCTTGCCATGACACTTTATGGCGACCTTGATGTATCGGTCATCGATGAATTGCCTCCAGGACGCAAGCCTATAACCACAACACATATTTTCCGAAACCGCACCGACAGCCTCTACTCTTTCATCCGCCGTCAATTAGACGAGGGCAGACAAGCGTATGTAGTATATCCTCTTATAAAAGAGAACGAAAAACTTGACCTCAAGAACCTTGAAGACGGTTATAACCAGTTGTGCAATATATTCTGCGACTACAAGCTAAGCAAACTCCACGGCAAGATGAAACCCAAGGAAAAAGACGAAGAGATGCATCGTTTTGCATCGGGAGAGACACAGATACTTGTATCAACAACCGTTATCGAAGTGGGTGTGGATGTACCTAACGCATCGGTTATGGTGATAGAGAACGCAGAACGTTTTGGCCTTTCGCAGTTGCATCAGCTACGAGGACGCGTGGGACGTGGCGCTTCACAGTCCTACTGCGTATTAGTTACAGACTATAAACTATCCGAAGACACCCGTAAGCGAATGGAGATAATGACCAGCAGCAACGACGGCTTTGAGATTGCCGAAGCCGACCTTAAGCTACGTGGCCCGGGCGATATGGAAGGTACTCAACAAAGTGGCATTGCCTTCGATTTGAAAATAGCCAATCTTGCACGCGACGAACAGCTCTTGCAATATGCAAGAGAGGTCGCACGTAAAGTAATTGACGCCGACCCGGAACAGAACATTCCCGACTATCGTGTTGTTTGGGAGCGCCTGCGCACAATAAAAAACATGAAGAATTGGAATTGGGGAGCTATATCGTAAAAGGTTTTTGCTTGAACATTCAAAAATATTCAGTATTACGCCTTTCACTTTCAGCACTTTTTACTACCTTTGCGGTAAATAACACATTTACAACCCCTTACACAAAGGACTCTTCTTTAAAAATATGGAAAAAACCCTTATTCTAATCAAGCCAAATGCCATTCAGCGTGGTTTGGTAGGCGATATTGTTACACGTTTCGAACGTAAAGGTCTTAAAATTGCAGGCATGAAAATGCTGTTTATGACCGACGAACTCGTACGCGAGCACTATGCACATCTTGTAGAGCGCCCTTTCTTTCCTTATCTGAAAGCTTCTATGCAGGCAGCTCCTCTTATCGCTTGTTGCATAGAGGGTGCCGAGGCTGTCGAGACTGTGCGCCTTATGGTTGGTGTAACCAATTCGCGCAAGGCGCTGCCCGGAACAATTCGTGGCGACTTCTCTATGAGTGGCGAACAGAATGTGGTACACGCTTCCGACTCTGTTGAGAATGCTCAGATTGAGATTGCGCGTTTCTTTAAGCCAGGCGAGCTGTTCGACTACGATTCGGCTGTCACATGCTTTGAGTATGGTGGTGAGGAGAGCCAGAAATATAAATAACAACTCCAAAGTGAAAAGAATCTTCCTATACATATTATCCCTGTTTTTTTACACCTTGATGCCTGCTGATATCAAGGCGCAAGCAATTATTGCCGAGGAGGTAACCATCCAACGACAGATGGACGCTGTTGAGGCGGTGGCACTGCGAAGAATGCTATTGAATGAAGCAAACACTGTACCATCGGCCGACATGTACCCTGAATGGACAAACACAAGGGTACACTTCAATCATGCACTACCCGACTCGTTCCGCATAGACCTGCGCGGCTTTGTTATGCCTACCACAAATACAAAGATTACCGACAAGTTTGGTTATCGTCCACGCCGCAGACGCGTACATAACGGAATTGACGTGAAAGTAAACAGAGGTGACACCATATATGCAGCTTTTGATGGTAAGGTGCGAATAACAGCATACCAGCGCAGAGGATACGGCCACTATGTTGTTATAAGACATCACAATGGTATTGAGACATTGTATGCACACCTGCAGAAGAAACTTGTTGATGCCAACGAGAATGTTAAAGCAGGTGACCCTATAGGTATTGGAGGTAACACCGGACGAAGTTCAGGACCTCACCTGCATTTCGAAACATTATTGCTTGGCAAATGTCTTGACCCCGCACTATTGTTCGACTTCAAGAACCAGGATGTGACCGGCGATTCCTATCTCTACCGCAGACCGGGTTCAAAATACATTGAAAACGGTGTAGTAAAGATAGCAGGCCCTGAAAAAAAATACCACAAAGTAAAAAGTGGAGAAACTGTGGGTAAGATAGCCAAGAAGTATGGTGTTGAACAGGAGATGATCTTCAAACTTAACAAGATTAACGCACGCACAATTATACGTCCGGGGCAGACACTGAGATATCAATAATCACTGCGCTACTGCAAGCACAAAATCGTCAAAAATAGAAACATTACATTTGGCAGTGACGCCGTCTGGGTATATTATTGTATAGTTATTGGCATTCTTTGTAATGCCAATTTCTTTTAATACCGATACCTTATCAGAAGCAAGCTTGAACGCGGCCTCTTTTGCACTCCACATTAACAGAGCCTCATTGGCAGAATTGCTACCGACCGACAATATTTCCAATTCCTGCGGTTTAAGGAAAGAGCTTGCGACAGCAAGTGCATTGCGGTCTGACGATTCAATGTCTATGCCTATAGGACTTTCTGAAACAGCCACTGCGACAAAGCATCGGCTGTGACTTATACTTATATGCTTGCCACACTTTGCAAAGAATGGTTTGCCATTACTTTGGTAAAGAATTTTCTCGTTCATATATGGCGTCTGTTGCAACAATGCGCGTACAGCAAGCCACTCGCGTTGCCTACTCACAGATTTAAACCTCTGTTGTGCCTTGGCAAGCAACAGACCATCGTCGGCAAGAATCACCGACAACTCCTCGCAACTCTCCTTTATGTGCCAAAAAAATATATCCGCATTACAAAAGGATTTCACTTTTTCAAAATAAATTTGTGGCATATATATTTAGAGCAATGATCTTTGTGCTACAAAATTATATATTTTGACTTTATCGCCAACCAAAAAATAAAAAAAACGGCACACTAACGTTTTAAATAGCAGCAAGTGAAACGACTATTTATAGCATTGCCGAAAGTTTTTTCAAAAAAATCGATTTTTTTTATAATTCGACAAAAATTTCAAATTCATTTCAGTTTTGTATATAATCTTTGCACTGTAAACAGTGCGAAAATAGGCTACGCTCGTTGCGAGAATAAAGCAACTTTATATCTCACTCGCTTGCACTATCTTTGCATTGTAAACAGTGCGAAACAGTTCAACCAAAACCATTAACCGGCTGTTTTGTTTTAAGTATAACCAATTAAAAGATAAAGATTATGAAAAAGATTTTATTTGCACTTGTAGCGATTTTCACACTTGGTATTTCAAATGCATCAGCCGATAACGACAAGCTTTTGCAGAAAAGCGAACTTCCTGTACAAACACAACAGTTCATTGACAGCAACTTCGCAAACATCAAGATAACTTATGCTAAATTGGAACGCGACTTCTTTGAGCGCTCATATGAAGTGGTACTTGCCGACGGCACTAAACTTGAGTTCACCAGCAAAGGCGATTGGAAAGAGGTTGATTGCCGATATGAAGAAGTTCCTGCAGCAGTTATTCCACAAGCAATAAAAGAGTATGTAAGCAGCAATTATCCGGGCGAGAAGATTCTTAAGATAGAACGAGACCGCGGTTATTATGAGCTTAAACTGTCAAACCGTTACGAGCTTACTTTCAATAAGAACTACAATATTGTTGACATAGACAATTAAATATCATAACAATAAAAACAGAAGCTATGAAAAAACTATTTCCTTTGATAACTGTTCTATTGTTACTCATAGCATGTGAATATGACGATATGTATGGTTCGCGATTGAATTCAACGATTGCAGAATTTATACAAGAAGAATACCGCGGAGCAAACATACGTAGCGCAGAGTATGATGACAAGGGATATTATGAGGTTGAGATAAAACACGATTCATGCATCAAAGAACTATATTTCGACACAAACAACAATTGGGTATATACAACTTGGGACGTAAAGATTTCCAATATACCAAATGCCATAAAGAGCGCCATTTCGGAAAAATACCCGGGGTATAGAATTGACGATGCCGATTATGTGGAGAGTATTGAGAAATCGTACTACAAAATAGATATCGAAAAAGGAGTATTGGAACAGACTATCTTTGTATCAGAAAACGGAGAACTGGAAAATTGATGCAGGGTTAATATATGCGAGGATGCCGATCTTATAGATCGGCATCCTTTTTTGTATATCTTACCTCGCTATACTAATTAAATATAAATCTCTTTTTAGAAGATACTCAAATTTGAATACAAAGATATTAAAATATTGGTATAAACACTTGTGCGAAGTTAAAAAAGTTTAAAAAGCGTATACAATTTCTGAATTGTTTAGCAAATAGCATTTGTAAAAAAAGATATCATATTGATTGTCATTGTGTTATGTGTATAGGAGTATCTTCTAAAAAAAGAAACTCAAATCCTACTAAAAAATTAACAAAAACGAGACTACTATGAAACACCTAAAACACTTACTCACAGTGTTTCTACTTCTTCTTGTCTTTAAAGCTCATGCCAATGAGCACAAAACATTAGTAGTAGAAATGTACGATGGCAGCACTGCAAGTTTTCTATTGGCAGACAAGCCTAAAATCACCTTTGCAAGCGAACTTATCAAAATCACATCGGAACAGTATTCTATGGAATTTGTTCGCTCAGACGTGAAGAAATATCATTTCGCAGAAAAAGAAGTTTCAACTGCAATAACAGAAACACTTGCAGAATCAAAAGCCACTCTTGAGGACAATATGCTTATCGTTACTGGGATTGACGA
>JAZRGV010000057.1:0-16208 GCA_045644465.1 Bacteroidaceae bacterium | reverse complement strand
TCTCTCTCCTCGACTAAGGCTTTGACTTTTTTTAGCAGCGCGTTCTCCGTCTTTAGTTCTTGATTCTCCCTACGGAGGCGTTCAAGTTCAGTTTCCGGCTTTTGTACTTTCTTTGGTCTTCCCATACCTGGTGGTCGGCCTCGTTTCTTGGTTGTTGACAGAGCTTCAATGCCACCAGTCCTGTATGTCCTCAACCATACAACCAGACGGCTGGCACTTACTCCATATTTTATCGAGGCCTGCACCAAAGATATACCATTGTTTTCAATATCCAATACAACTTTATGCCTGAACTCTCCGTTGGCACGAACATTTGGTTGGCGATGCAATACTTTTGCTCCTTCTTTTTGATACAATAACCACAATTTTTCTAATTGGGAATTATCTATACCATACTTGCTGTGAATGTAATTGATGGAATAACCATCTTTAAGCATATGCATGTATTTTAGCAATGCTGAACGATCGTGTTTCTTACTCATGAAATGAACCCCAAAAGTTTTTTGTCTAACTTTTGGGGTTCACTTCACATTTGGTCACCGTTTTTTTATCGTATCATACGCAATTTACATATCATTTCCATATCCAATTCAGCTGTAGCACTACCCTGACGACGCGAACGGCATTTTGCCATTGTCATACCATACGGATTCAGTATCACGCTATGCCCTTTATATGTACCATAGTCATCGGCTCCCACCCTGTTGCTTGCAGCAACATAACAGGCATTTTCTATTGCACGCGCGCGGACTAAGGTATCCCATGCCAACAGACGACTATCGGGGAAATTTGCCGATATCAACAAGACATCATACTCTTTTTTATTGTAAAGAAATACTGGGAAACGCAGATCGTAGCATATAGCAGGACGGAAGCGCACTCCGCGCCACTCCCACACCACTTTGCCTTCACCCGGCTCAAAAACTTTATCTTCACCGCTGTATTCAAAGAGATTATGTTTATCATATTGTCCCATCACACCATCGGGAGTTATGAAATACATACGGTTGTAGTATTTGCCATTCTCATGTGTCATCACAGGCACCACCATCGCAGCATCATACTCAATGGCAAGACGTTTCATCAGCTGAACCGTTACACCGCCAACCTCCTCGGCAACACCCTGTGGTTGCATACAGAAACCTGTTGAGCACATCTCCGGAAAGAGATACAGGTCGGCACGCTCAGCATTTGCCACAAGTTTTTTAAGACGCTCAACGTTTGTTGCAACGTCTTTCCAAGCAATATCCTGCTGTATTATCGTTATCTTCATATCTGTTTAATGTAAATAAAGGCGACCAAAAAATTTCGTCGCCTTTGTTATTTTCAGAAATAGAGTATTCTTTATGAATACATGAATCTCTTGATACTCTGTTTTGGTGTCTTTTCAAACGCCTCACTACGAATCTCAGTGTAGCCAATTTTGCTATATACCGCAAGCTCCGCATTAAGTGCAAGAACATTTTCGTTAACCACATTGCGTAACTGCTCCTCATTAAGACCATCTTTCTTTCCGGCTTCGAAGTCAGCAACCACAAGCGCAACGATAGCATTCTTACGGCCAACAACAAGCGACTCAACAACATAAGGCAAGTTGTTTATCTTATCTTCAATCTCTTCAGGGTAGATATTCTGACCGCTGCTTGTGAGAATCATATTCTTGCAACGTCCCTTGATAAAAAGGTTTGCCTTGTTATCGAAGACACCCATATCACCTGTACGCAACCAGCCGTCACTTGTGAATGCAGCTCTTGTAGCCTCTTCGTTCTTGTAGTAACCAAGCATCACAGCATCACCCTTAACCTGAATTTCACCAAGCACACGACGTGGGTTAGCCGAATCGATACGTATTTCAATAGGATGAGCATTGGTACCACATGAATACTTAACATATTCGCTCTTATCGCGATATGAGATAAGCGGACCACACTCAGTCATACCATAACCTACCACGTATGGGAAGTTCATGCTCTTCAACAAATCCTCAACCTCACGGTTAAGAGCAGCACCACCAAGGATAACACCTGTTGTAAAGCTGTTACCGAATGCTGTGAGCAACGATTTGCGTATCTTGTTAAGAACAATTTTTCTCAATCCGGGTATCTTAAGCAACAACTTTGCAGGATACTTACGTGTTTGAGGGAATACCTTTGACTTGAAAATCTTCTCAATTACCATAGGTACTGCCAAGAACATGAAAGGCTTTACAGCAGCAAGACCGGCCAACAGACGTGTTGGTGTTGGCTTGCCAGGCAATACATGGACATGACAACCGCTTGACAATGGGAATATCACGTCAAATGTCTGTCCGAACATATGTGCCATAGGAAGAATTGCAAAGATATGTCCACCCACGCAAGTAGGAATTTCATTAAAGCCAAACTCAAGGTTTACCGACAATGAACGTGCAGGAAGAACAACACCCTTAGATGTAGCACTTGTTGTACCCGATGTAAAACTTATCTCTACAGGAGCATTCATATCGCGCTCCTCCTTATAATAATTAATACTATCAGGAGTAAGACCATTAGGATGACGCTTTACCATCTCGGCATCAATATTATCACGAACATCGGCAAGAAGTTTCTTGGAATCACGCAACACTTTGGCATCTTTGAGGTTAAGTATTCCAACAAACCCCTTTATCTCTTCCAAAGTCTTAATCAGCTCTTCCGAAGACTTTAGTCCATCATAAGCAATATCATCAACGATAATCATCTTACACTCCGAGAAAGCTGAAAGCTCTACAACAGAGGCTGGTGTAAAGTCGGGAAGGAAAGGCACTGTAACAACATCATAAGTAAGAGTTGCGTAATATGCAATACACCACTCTGCCGAGTTACGTGCATATAGAGCAACATTATCACCCTTTTTGATACCAGCTTTTTCAAACAAAATGTGATATTTCTCAATTCCTTCGGCCATTTGACCATAAGTGTATGTCTCCTTACCAAAGTTTGTAAGAGCCGGTAAATCCCAGTGTTTCTTTACAGAATCATTAAAATAACTTACAAAATGTCTCATATGATATTTAATTTATAGTTCTTTCTCTATCACAAAGTTTCACAATAAATGAAACCTATTTTCGCAAAGTTTTACTTGCGCCTGCAAATAAAAAAAATCACTCTCGTTTGCAATAATAGTGCAAGCAAACGAAACGCAAGTTTACTTGCAAGTTTCACAGTGAGCGTAGCCTATTTTCGCAAAGTTTTACTTGCGCCTGCAAGTAAAACTTTGCAAATATCTATATTTTTTTTCAATTCGCAAGTATGTTTTGCACAAATTAACTCAAAATGTGCAATATTTGAGCTATAGCCAGCTCTTTTAGATAATAAATTTAACATATTTTTACACAAAACAGTAAAAACAAGCATCATTTTTTGCGAAGATAACTATTCTGCAAAAAAAATGAACGCCGAAGCGTTCATTTTTTCACATACGATATAGAATATTATTTATACATAAATCTCTTGATACTCAACTTAGGAGTTTTTTCAAAAGGCTCATTCTTTATTTCGCACATCGTAATTTTGCTATATACAGGCAACTTGACATTGAGAGCTGCAACATTTTCCTCCATCACCTTCATCAGTTCTTCGGGCGACAATCCGGCCTCCTTTACAGCATCGGGGTTAGGAACAATCAAAGCAACCAATCCATGCTTACGACCAATAATCAATGACTCGGCCACCATTGGCAACTGATTTACAAGATCCTCAATCTCTTCGGGATATACATTCTGTCCGTTAGCTGTAAGAATCATATTCTTGCAACGTCCTTTAATGAATATATTTTCATGCTTATCCATTAGACCCATATCACCAGTCTTCAACCAGCCATCACTTGTAAACGTAGCCTTTGTTGCCTCGGGATTCTTATAGTAACCATCCATAACAGATGCACCTTTAGCCTGAATCTCTCCCGGAATCTTTGAAGGGTTACTTGAATCGATACGTATCTCAACACCGGGATGAGCAACAGCACCACATGAACGGATTACAAAATCCTGCCATCTCTTATAACTCAAAAGAGGACCACACTCTGTCATACCATAACCCACGCAGTATGGAAGCTTCACATTCTTCATCACCTTCTCAACCTCTTTGTTCAATGCTGCACCACCAAGAATGATACCACCTTTCTCGATTTTACCACCAAATGTAGCAATAAGTGTGGCACGCACCTTTTTATATATAACAGATTTCAATCCAGGTATTGCAAGTAAAATTCGCATGAGAGGCTTCTGCAATGTAGGCATAACCTTTGCACGGAAGATTTTCTCGATGAGCAATGGCACTGTCAAGAACATGAAAGGCTTGACATCGGCAAGTGCCTTAAGCAAACGTGCCGGAATTGGTTTCTCGGTAAAGATATTTACATGGCAACCGCATGTTAGAGGATACACAAAATCGAAAATCTGTCCAAAGATATGCGCCAATGGCAGAATAGACAACAACTTGTCGTTTGGTTCTGCAGGAATATGGTCGCGGGCAAACTGCACGTTCGAAGATATTGAACGAGCCGACAGCATAACACCCTTTGGAGAACTACTTGTACCTGACGTATAGCTTATAACAGACAATGCATCTAAATCATCCTTTTTATAATTGATATGTTCAGGAGCGACACCATTAGGGAAACACTTAGCAAATGCAGCATCCACCTTTTCGTTTATACCTGTAAGCTTCTCGTTGCAATTCACAAGCACCTTAAGGTCGGCAAGAGCAACAAGACCGCAGAAATCGGCAAATCCCTCGAACTGTGAAAGTATATTGTCACGTTTGAGACCACCAAAAATTGAATCATCAACCATCAACAGACGGCTATCGGAAAGACGTGTAAGATCGGCTATATTCTGTGGAAGGAAATCGGCAAGCAAAGGCACACACACTGCATCGTATGTAACTACAGCAAAATAGGCAATACACCACTCTGCAGAGTTACGCGAACATATTGCAATTTTATCACCTTTCTTGACACCACACTCCTCGAACAGCAAATGCATTTTCTCTATTCCCGATGCAACTTCACCATAAGTAAATGTGTTTGCACCATAATTACTCAACGCAGGCTTATTCCAATTAGCCTTAATTGACTCGTCGACGTAAGACAAAAAGTGTTTCATAATATTATAGAATTAATATTTTCAATTATACATAAATCTCTTGATACTCTGCTTAGGAGTTTTTTCGAAAGGCTCGTTACGGAACTCACAACGAGCAATCTGACTATACGCCGGCAACTTGGCATTATAAGCGAATACAGTCTTTTCAACTTGAACGCGAGCTTGTTCGCCACTTATATTATTTGCTTTTGCAGCTTCTTCGTCAACAACCACAAGAGCAATGAGTGCATGATTTCTGCCAACAACCAGACTCTCGGCAACATACGGAATACGATTTATCAAATCTTCGATTTCCTCGGGATAGATATTCTGTCCGCTACCTGTAAGAATCATATTCTTGCAACGTCCTTTTATGAATACCGTACCAAAACGATCCTGTGTACCAATATCACCTGTTTTTAGCCAACCATCATTTGTAAATGCCGCTTTTGTAGCCTCTTCATTCTTATAATATCCTGTTGTAACCACTGTACCGCGTACTTGTATTTCACCAGGGAACTTTGAAGGACGCTCCGAATCGATACGCAGTTCAAGATTACCATCCACAACACCACCTCGTGAATCGATTGTTGGATGAGCCGATGCCACATAACTGATGAGCGGACCGCACTCAGTCATACCATAACCCACAGCATATGGTATTCTAATCATCTTCATCACCTTATCCACATCCTTGCTAATAGCTGCACCACCGATGAAGAAACCGGCCTTTCCAAGGTTTCCGCCGAAAGTATCAATAATTTTAGAACGCACCTTATTTAATATTAATCTGCGTACTCCCGGGATAGACAACAAGAATTTCATTACCGGCTTTTTCAATGTTGGAATAACCTTAGAACGGAAAACCTTTTCTACAAGCAGAGGCACTGTAAGGAATATAAACGGCTTCACAGTTGACAAAGCCTTCAACAGACGGGCTGGCACAGGTTTTTCGGTAAAGATATTTATGTGACACCCACACGAGAACAAGAAAAGGAAATCGAAGGCAAGTCCGAATATATGAGCAAAAGGTAAAATCGAAAGTGTACTTCCCGGCTCCTTCACTGCCACAGGAACTAGTTTACGTGCCACCTCCAAATTTCCCGACAATGACCTTGCAGGCAACATCACGCCTTTAGGCGAGCTACTTGTTCCCGATGTATAACTTATTACAGACAAATCATTTATGTCACCTTTGTTCAAGTTGAAATCATTAACAGTAAATCCTAAAGGGTAACGTTCTTTATATATTTTCTCAATATCAGCAACTTTTACATTCAATGCATCTTCATATCCTTGCACCGCATTACATGTAACAATATCAACAAGAGCAATAAAATTATCGATGTCGGCAAATTTGTCAACAATATTGTCGCGTTTCATACCGGAAAGTACACTATTGTCAACAAACATCAATTTGCTCTCAGAAGCCTTGGCAAGGTTCAACACATTTTCGGGATGAAAATCCGAAAGCAATGGAACAGCCACAGCCTCAAACGAGGCAATTGCAAGAAAAGCAACACACCACTCGGCAGAACTTCGCGCACAAATGGCAATGTGATCACCTTTTTTAATACCACACTGTTCAAACAAGATATGCAACTTGGTAACATTTATAGCCACATTGGAAAATTTCAATGTATTAGCACCATAATTCGTAATGGCAGGCTTGTTCCAATTCTCTTTTATTGCCGTTTCAACGTAAGACAAATAATGTTTCATCAAAAATCATTTAAAGGTTATTCGTCAAAAATCGATGCAAAGTTCGCACTTCATTTCAAAAGATACTATTTTACGCGATACACAGTGTATGTTATTGGTGTAATATCGAAATACGTGGCGAAAGTAGGTATATTGTGGTAAAATATTTTAAATGAAATTCTAATTTAACACCAAATTTTAGATATTTCGCCACAGAAAGCGATAATAAACGCATATTTTGAACAAAGAAACGATAAATACGACATAGAAGTTTTTTCTTTAATTTTTGTAATAAAAGTAGGTTATTAGAATAAAGAGACTATCTTTGCAAATAGGAGAAAACAAGAACTACTATAACAAAATCCTTATAATATTTATTATTATGAAAAAGGAAATTAAATTCAGTTTGGTTTATCGCGACATGTTCCAGTCGTCAGGAAAATTCCAGCCTTTAGCCGATCAGCTGGAAAAAGTTGCACCCGCAATAATAGAGATGGGATGCTTTTCGCGCATTGAAACGAATGGCGGAGCATTTGAACAAGTAAACCTTATGGCAGGTGAAAACCCGAATAATGCAGTAAGACGCTTCACAAAACCATTTAATGAAGCAGGAATACAGACTCACATGCTCGACAGAGCATTGAATGCACTTAGGATGTTCCCGGTACCTGCCGATGTAAGACGTTTGATGTACAAGGTTAAAAAGGCGCAAGGCGTAGATATCACAAGAATATTCTGCGGTCTTAACGACACGCGCAATATCATACCATCTATTAAATATGCGCTCGAGGCCGGAATGATACCACAGGCTACTCTGTGTATCACCTCCTCCCCTATTCACACAGTAGAATATTACAGCAACATTGCCGAAGAGCTTATCGAGGCAGGAGCAACAGAGATATGTTTGAAAGATATGGCAGGTATTGGCCGCCCCGATTTCCTTGGACGACTTGTTAAAGCCATTAAGGACAAACATCCCGAAATAATAATACAATATCACGGACATAGTGGCCCGGGATTGTCAATGGCATCGATACTCGAAGTATGCAAGAACGGTTGCGACATCATAGACACAGCTGTTGAGCCATTATCTTGGGGTAAGGTACACCCAGACATCATCAGCGTACAAGCAATGCTGAAAGATGCAGGCTTTAAAGTTCCGGAGATTAACATGAACGCATACATGAAAGTGCGCACTCTCACACAAGAGTTCATCGACGAATGGATGGGCGTATTCATGGACAACAACAATAAGTTGATGAGCTCGCTGTTGCTCACAAGTGGACTACCCGGTGGTATGATGGGTTCTATGATGTCCGACCTTGCCGGTGTACACAAAGGTATAAACGGAATTTTGCAGAGCAAAGGCAAGCCAACATATACACTCGACGAGCTAATGGTTGAGCTGTTCAACGAGGTTGCATATGTGTGGCCAAAAGTTGGATACCCCCCATTGGTTACACCATTCAGCCAATATGTAAAGAACATAGCCTTGATGAACTTGCTCTCACGCGCCCAGGACGAACCACGTTTCAGCCGCATGGACGAGAGCATGTGGGGTATGATTCTTGGCAAGAGTGGCCGTTTGCCAGGCGAAGTAGCCCCCGAGATTGTTCAGCTGGCAAAAGAAAAAGGATATGAATTCACCGATGCCGACCCACAGAGTTTCTATCCCGACGTACTCGACAATTTCCGCAAGGAGATGGAAGAACTTGGTTGGGATACCGGAGCCGACGATGAAGAGCTATGGGAATTTGCAATGCACGAACGCCAATACCGCGACTACAAGAGCGGTGTTGCCAAAGAACGTTTCCTCTCCGACATAGAAAAAGCCAAGGACAACGAAATGGCAAGCAAAGGCGTAAGCATCGAAGAGATAAAAGCCATTAAACATGCTAAGGCCGATCCTATCGTAGCCACAGAGAAAGGTCAGATAATTTGGGAGATCGTTGTTGAAGGCGAATCATCAGCACCGGCAATAGGCCGTCATTATGCAGCCGACGAGCTTTTCTGCACAATCATAACCCCATGGGGCGAGTTACACCCCGTTGCAACAGGCTTGGGAGGCCGTGTAGTAGAGATATGCGCCAAACAAGGCGACCACGTGAACCGTGGCGAGATTATCGCTTACTTGCAGCGCGACGAACTGTTCAACTAAGAACAGATAGATATAAACATAAAAAATGAGCAACCGTTCGGTTGCTCATTTTTTTATCAAGGTAATTATTTTCACTTAACCAGAACCTTGCGACCATTTATCACATATACGCCGGGAACAGTAATCTTCTCGATGCGACGACCAACAATATCAAAAATCACATCTGTAATTTCCTCCTTAACTTCTACCGCTTCTATTGCTGTAGAAACTGAAGCCGGCTCAAGCGCCCATAGTGTATAACCACTTACATAGGCTGCATTACAATAAAGACCGTTATTGTTTTTAGCCTGAATTTCCAAATATCCGGGGTAACTGCTTGTTGCTTGGAACAATGAAACAAAGCCATCAACATCAGGTTCGCTAACGGTCAAAGGTGTTGTAGCTTGATTGTCTTCAGCAAACGCATTCCAACTTGCACAGTTCAAATAATAACCTGAAACCGATTTCAAATAATAACATCCATAACCATCAGGTTCGAACTTAAATATCTGATCTTCACTCTCTTTGTCTTCAGCAGTTGTCTGGTAAGACTGCTCTTCATATGTAACGTTCTTTTTAACAACTGTCAAATAGTTATTGTCGCCCTTACATCTCAAACGATAAATATCGTTTGTCCACTCTGGTACTTCTTCAAAAACTGCTACATAAGTTTTATTTTCATTACTTTCATCAACTACACTCTTACCTTTGCCAACAATTTTGTCACCAACTTTCCAATAAGACAAGTAGTATCCATCAGCCGGTGTACCCTCCATTGTTACCGCCTCATTTGTAGAAATCTTTGAACCTTCAGCACCAACAATTGATACAATACCTTCTCCCAAAGCCTCTACAGAAATTTCACGTTCTGTTATAGGTGCATAAAGCTCTATTTCTGCAATCTTTAACCAATTGGTGTGTGCTGCTGTAATTCTAAATCTCAACTCTTTTACTTTTTCGCCTTCTGCATTACAAGTAAACACATTATTTTTGATGTCATCTTTTGTAAAGTTCGCTACGTTAATCCATTCACCATCAGCAGTAGCCTTTCTTTCAATAGCAGCTCCTGTTGGTTGGTCACTGCTGTCGAAAAAGAATTTTATTGTTTCTACAGCATAGGCATCTTTCAACACAACTGTTACTGTTTTATCTACAGCCTGAGCCTCATTCGACCACCATATTGATGCAGTGTTGCCATCAATAATGTTAGTTATTGGTCCGGAATAAGTACCAAAATCTGTAGAAGCGTCGTAGAAGTCTTCAATTTTCTGAGCCATTGCACCAAATGCAACGAACATAGAGATAAGTAATAAAGTAAATTTTCTCATAATTTTGTTATTTTAAAAGTTAAACATATACACATAATAAATTTGCCTGACAACGTATCGTCGGGCAAATTTACAAAAAACACTAAAACTTACAAATGTTTATATAATATTATCAAAATATTCAATTATTCATAAAGGAAGAACTGCGGACGGCCGTATAAATTAAAATCCTTTATACATCCGTTACTTGAGTCACCGATGAATATACGAAATCCTTTTACTGTGCGTATATTACCCAAATCCACAATAAGTTGGTGAGGCATAGTCTTTATATTTTCACTTGCCGAATGCCAAGCAGTACTCTCCTTGCCATCAATCATGTTCTCTGCAATACCTTCGGTGACATTCTCTGTATTGGTGTGAACAATATTCCATTTTCTCTTGCCAATGGCACGACCATTTTCATCAAGTAGCTCAATCTCGGCAATGCTTGAGCTTTTGCCGTCATAGGTACTCTGAATATCTATACACAGGTGGCGCAAGGTCTTAACGCCATCGAAAATGAATTCCTGCCAACCATTTTTCTTTTGCACTCTTCCCTTGAACACTCCGTCAAATTCATCCAACACCGGAACACGATCATATTCGCGAGCCACCTTAAATGAGTTTTTGTCTAGGCCAAGTTTGTTCAAAATGGGTTTATCAAGTCCGCAAACAGTGCGTTTACCGGTTGCTTCCATCTCAAAGACAACAATTTCATTGTCGCCCTCTTTAATCCAAGGAGCAGGCAGATACATTGTCTGTTGAGGACCTACTCCCCAGAACTTACCAAGCGACTTACCGTTAACCCATACAGCACCTTTGCCCCAGCCTGTCATATCGATGAACGTATCTCCAACCTTATCTATCTTAATTGTACCACGATAGAAACCGGGCAAGTTACCTTCGTAACGTAATTTGGGAAACTTGAACTTTTTAACATCGGCACGATGCAGAGGCAATGAAGTAATGGTCCAGTCTTCAAGTTCCTTACCACCAAGAGTAACACGCTTTGTTATACCCTTAAGATTGTTTACAAGATCCTTTCCATAATTCACGCGACCGCCATTCTCCACAAGTATCTCAAGTACCGAATTAGGCTCTGTTATCTCTATATTTATAGCATTCTTGCGATATCTACGGTCGAGACTACCAACAACCTTGCCGTTAAGTATCACTACAGCATAGTCGCGTAACTCCTCGACAAGCAGTTTACCTTTTACAGGCTCTTGGATAACAGTCTCATAATGCATATATCCATAATCCTGATTCATATCCTCAAAGGTAAGAGGCTTTTCCGACTTCACTCTGTTGCCATAAGCAATAGAAAGCGGTGCCCACTCGGTCAGCTCCACCTCGGCGAATGTCGTCGTAGGGTTATCGGCCGGAACAGGAGGCAATGTTACACCTTGGGGAAGATTCTTTTGTATAACTTCTCGAAATGCATGATACTTGGGATAAGCATTGCCATATTCACCAAGAGGAGCATCATAGTCGTAGCTTGTAGGCTGCGGTTCGTATGAGCCATTGTTGGTGTTTGCACCGTTGGTATAGTGGAAGTTTGTTCCTCCATGGAACATATATATACTTACAGAGACATCGTGGCTCAGCATCCAATCGAGCTGTTCTGCAGGGCTTTTGTAATCGACAGCAGAGTGAGGCAATCCCCACACATCGAACCAAGCAGGATAGAATTCTGCAACAAAATAAGGGCCACCGGGATAGAAACGGTCGATAGAGGTCATTATATCTTCGCCCACTGCTCCATTTACAGTTGGCAATATTCCGGGAATATATCCGTTAGGCATCTGTCCCGAACCGTCACATGTCATCAGAGGCACATTAAAACCGGCATTCTTAATCATTTCTGCAACCTTGCCAAGATACACCTTGTCGTTGCTGTATGAGCCATACTCATTTTCAACCTGCACCATTATAATATTACCGCCGTTGGTGACAGTGTGTGGTGCAAGTTCTTTGCCCAAGGCATTCAGGTAGCGTTCGCACGCCGCAAGGAACGCCGGATTGTCGCTACGCCACACCATAGTGCTATCCTTCTGTAGCCAATAGGGATATCCACCAAAATCAAATTCAGCGCACACATATGGACCGGGACGAAGAAGCACAAAGAGGCCCTCTTCCTGTGCTATCTCTACAAAACGCGCTATATCGGCCTCACCCTCAAAGTTGAATTCACCGGGCTGCGGTTCATGTATTGCCCAGAACACATAAGCCGATATAGTGTTCAAGCCCATAGCCTTTGCACGTTGCATACGGTCGCGCCAATACTCGACAGGGATACGCGGATAGTGCATCTCACCACATATAAGTTGCACCTTTTCGCCATCGTACAAAAATTTTCCGTCTTTAATCTCGAATGTATGAGTTTTCTTGCCACAGCCAACCATAAGAAAAGCCACAGCAAGCAAAAAGAACAAGAAACTTTTTTTCATAATGTATGTATGTTTATGGAATTATTCCCTTGCTGTTATATGAAAGCAAGCCTGTTTCACCTCGTGTTTTACGTAGCAACGCCCCTGCTTCTTAAGGTCGCGCAACACCTCGGCAAGAACAGCCTTCAGATGCACCTGTTTTGCATCATTTCCTTCATCGTCGTGCTTGATAAACCTTTTGTACGAAATATCAAATGTTGTTCCATAACAATGCACCGAACGTTGCGATGCATTTATATTTCGTTTCGAAAGTTTTTTCACATCATTGTCGGTTCTCAGCACCGACGACACAAGCACGCTATATGGGGGTAGATGTTTGTTTCTAAGAGAATCCTGAAATGCATTACCTATATCGTGCAAAAGATCGACAGCCTCTTTTACAAGGAATGGCGAAGAGTGTGTCAATTTATCTACCACATATGGCTCACCGAAACGCAACGGACCGCCAATCATATACAATTTCTTAGAGGCATCAAGAATATCCTCTTTTGAATCGAGCGGAGTAATACCCACTTTCTTGGCTGCTTTCAGATGCGTATCGTTCATGTCGTTGAACTCACGATTGCAGTTCCAATATATTATTTTGTTGGGTTTTTGTTTTGGTTTTACAGCTAATTGAACCGCATATTTATCTTTATCGCCCGAACATGACAACATCGTGCAGGCAATAAAGCATAACAATATAAAAGCTATTCGATTCATTCTTTTTTCAACTGTGCGTGGCAAAGGTACTTAAAAAAAACGAAAATGAAAAACAGTAGCCATCATTACGCTGTAAATAGATACTTCTACCTGCTGTCGAAGAAGATATTGATACATAGAATAATGTCCTGCAACAGATAAAAAGTACATATGCACTGCATATAATGATTTTCATTCCTGAATATATCTTTAATTTATTATTTAGACATTGGGTATATTTTTAATATATACTTTTAAAATATTAATATTTTTCATTACTTTAGCGACAGAATACGCACCATGTATATAATTAACCTATTAAATACATTATGAAAAAATTTTTACTTGCCTTTGTAAGCATTACTATGAGTTTTGCTTATGCATTTTCACAAGACTTTCCTATAGTAAGCACTGACGGGAATGAAAAATGGTATCTCATACAATTCATGAATGGTGGTAACGCATTGACAGCCGAATCTACAGGCCAGATTACCACAAGTGTTGCAATGGGTAGTGATGCACAGCTGTGGAAAATCACAGGTGATGCTACAGAAGGCTACACCATTACCAACAAGAAGGGTTACACTCTTTATGTTGCTTCAGCCGCAAAGAACCAAATGGTCAATGCTACAGAAACAGCAAGCGGTGTGAGTCGTTTCTTTATCAACGCCACCGGTAACAGCAACTACGTTGGAGGTTACGAAATTCAACCTAAAGGTAATACCGGTATTTCTATGAACCTTTGGGGTGGCCCGGAAGAAAACCGAGGTGTAGGTCTTTGGGATAAAAACGACAAGAACAACCCTGTTCAATTCATCGAGCCAACGATATTCGAAAACATGGGGAAGATTTCTATCATACCTTACCCACAAGAAATAACCATAGGCGAAGAGATTATTGACATCACCAGCTTTACAGCCATAGCCTACAAAGGTGAGCAACTAAAAACACATGTTGAAAAATTTGCCACTCAGCTCAACACATCAGCAGGAATAAACCTTGCTGTAAAAGAGGCTGGAGATGCCGCAGCCGACGGTGAAATATGGTTTGGAATCGACAACACCATTCCCGCCGAAGGCTACACAATGACAACAAGCGACAAACGCATTGAAATTAAGGCTTCTGAATTCGGTGGTCACCTTTATGGTTTGCAGACACTCATGCAGTTGCTCCCACGCGAATACTTCGCAAGCGAACTTCAGAACAACGTGGAATGGACAATCCCTGCCGTAGAAATCAACGACAAGCCATTGTTGGGACACCGCGGTTATATGCTCGACATCGCACGCCACTTCTTTAACAAGGATGAGGTAAAGAAGGTGCTCGACATTATGGTACTTTACAAGATGAACCGTTTCCACTGGCACTTGACCGACGACCAGGGCTGGCGTGTTGAGATTCCCGAATATCCCAAACTTACCGAAGTTGGTGCTATCCGCAAAGCATCGTTCAGCAATGCCGACGGACAGAACTTCTACGACGACACAGAGTATGGCCGTGGCATGTACTACACCCTCAACGACTTGAAAGAGATTGTTGATTACGCAAAAGCACGCAACATTGAGATTATTCCCGAGATTGACCTTCCCGGTCACATGGTTGCAGCAGTTGCATCATATCCGGAGTTCAGTTGCGACCCAACCAAAGAGTATGAAGTACGCGTCGATGGCGGTATCTCACACGACGTACTCAACATCGGCAACGAAGATGTTATCACATTCTTGAAGTGCGTTCTCGGTCACATTGCCGAGACATTCCCATACGACTATGTTCATATCGGTGGCGACGAATGCCCCACAGAGCAATGGGCAAAGAACCAGCAGTGCCTTGCACTTGTTCAGAAACTTGGACTCGACGGTGTGCACCAGTTGCAGTCGTGGTTAGTTGAAGAGCTTGGCATTTTCTTGAAGAATGAGCACAATAAGGATATTGTAGTTTGGGACGAGTTGCTTAAGAACTGGAACGACAACAACAAGACAAAGCCTGTCATCATGGCTTGGAACAGCCTTAACTATAGCAGCGAAGCTGCAAATAGAGGCATGAAATCAATCATTGTTCCTTACAGCCACCTATATCTCGACTTCCAGCAGGCACAGGATAAGGACCGTCCTGTCGATGAGCCATACAACGGCGGATGGGGTGTGAACACACTCGACGAGATATACAGCCTAAACCCACTTGGAGCATTAAGTGGCAAAGAGGAATTTGCATTGGGTGTTCAGGGTAACATGTGGACCGAGACAACCAACGATATCGACGAGGTGGAATATCAGCTGTTGCCACGTATGCTTGCACTCTCCGAGATTGGATGGTTGCCAAACAACAAGAAAAGCTGGGCAGGATTCTACAAACGCCTGCAGAGCCACGACGAGATTCTTGACTACCTCGACTACCAATATGCAAAATACTTCATCGAGCCGACAGAATACACAGCTGAAGAGAGCGCAGTCATCGAGGCTGAAGATATTCTTGCAAAGAGCATCCGCGGTGGCGTAGGCTACCCTGCTGCTGAGGTTTACGATGCTTTGCAGGCAGCACTCAATGGTGGTGACACAGCTACTATTCAGCAAGCAATCGCCAACTACAAGAACGCTGCCATTACACAGCCCCAGGCAGGCAAGACATATCAGATTGTTTCAGCTTGTACATACTTCCGTCAGCAGTACGAAGGTTCAACAATGTATGTAAAGAACAACGGTGTACGTTTCCACTACACTCCACAGACCGAGCCTGAGGAGCTATGGCAGTTTGTTGCAACCGATGGCGGTTACGTTATGAAGAACCTCTACAACGGCAAGGCAATCAAGATGGCTGCATACAACCAG
>JAZRGV010000056.1:0-5091 GCA_045644465.1 Bacteroidaceae bacterium | reverse complement strand
GCGCTGATAATGCACAACCTCACGTTCTCTTAAGAACTTAATCGCATCTGCCACATCGGGATCATCCACAAAGCGGAGAATATTGTCGTATGTTGTTCTTGCCTTCTGCTCTGCAGCAAGGTTTTCGTGAAGGTCGGTTATCACATCACCCTTGGACTGGAGATATGCAGCGGTAAAGGGCGCACCCGATGCCGCAACGGGATATATGCCCGTGGTGTGATCCACAAAATACTTATCAAATCCCGATTCCTCAATCTCCTTAACAGAAAGATTTCTTGTAAGCTGATATACAATAGCACCAATCATCTCAAGGTGCGATAATTCCTCCGTGCCTAAAGAGGATAAAAAATGGTTATTTAAATTTATATTTAATTTTAATACATCGGCATTTCATCCTTTTTGCTGTGTATTGTTATATAAAACATTTTTATCACCTCAAATATAGTATGAGAGATTGATAAAGAAAAAATAGAAAAATGTATAAAGATTGTTTTATCACACATATCAATATTAAAAGATCTGAACCATCATGCAGACGGTACAGATCTTTATTTAATGAAAACCGAGACCCCCTTAAGGAATCTCGGTTAAACATACACATTATGACATTATACAATACTGGCCTACATGTGAAACAGTTCTAGATTCACCTGATCCACTAAAATCAGAGCCAGAAACTACACCGCTATCACTAATCCATACGTTAAATTTGATCCTCTCACCATCCAAACCATTTTCTGACCAAGGTCCAATAGCTTTATATGAACCATCATCATTTTTACTTAATAACAAAATCCAATGAGAATAATATACTTCATTTACTATTTTATCGTAATGAAGTAAAACCGGAGAAACTAAACCTTCACCATTATCATTTTCAAACTGTGCAACTAGGTTATCAAGTTCTGCTCTATTAAATGAATTCTTATAATATCCACCATTTAGCTGAACCTTCACATCATTTCCATACACATCTTTTAAATTTGCTGTGTACCCTGCATTAACACCCTTTTTTGCTAACTCAAACATTATGATAGTATCATTATCATGCATTGAACTTGGAGATTGATCTATTCCAATGTATGAAAAAGCCATTGATTCACAAGCTCTGTTACACATACCAGAGCACCTTGGTATATCTGATGCTCTCCAACCATTTTCTGTAGCATAAAGTGGCTTTTGATTACAATATCTGATTTTTCCTTTTGTTACACCTGCACTATAATCTACAATTTCGATTTCTCTGATTGGCTCTACAGGATTAACACCATCTTTACTCCAAACCGCATACAATGTCACATCTGCCTTCTTGGAATACTTTGCACCTGGTTTATAAACAACCTTCATTGCATCTTCCGAGGTGTCCCAACCCAAGAAGATATAACCAGAAAGTGTCGGTTTTGTTTTTGATATGGTTACAGATTTACCCGAAAGGAACTTTTGTGACTTAAATGTACCAGTTCCACCATTCAGGTTATAAGTAACAATATACTGACGCACAACATTATCTTTACAAACCCAATTGCCGTCTGTAAGCTTGTACCATGTTTCTTTTTCCTGATTCTTGCAGTATCCGACAATAGAAAGAACCTTCTTATATTTTTCGGTTCTTATTTTCTTAGCGTTCTCTGCATAAGGTCTTGAATAAATTGCTGCACCTTTTTCATTCTTTACATATACTCTACCATCAACAGATGTAAACTTTGATTCGTATTCAAATTTACAGTTCTTACAAATACCTCCGTTGTTCTTATAGTTATGGTCAGTACACTTTTCCCAAACAGCATAAAGGGTCATACTCTTGGTGAATTTATAAGAGGAACCTGACTTGTAAGAAACTTTTGTTGCGGTCTTAGATGTTCCCCAACCCTTGAATATGTATCCTACTCTTGTTGGCTTATTCGTAGTAACAGTGAGGCTGTTTCCATTCAAGCAAGTTTTACTCTTGGGATTTGAAGATTCTCCACCGTTAACATTATATTTGATGGTAAAACGCTGTGTAAGATTACCTGAATAAACCCAGTAACCATCTGAAAGTTTGTACCAGAGTTTATTTTCAGCATTGGTAACCTTGTGAGTAACTGTAAGTACAGCATTTTGCTTTTCTGTTCTTACAGTTTTGCTGCTTCCGTCTGAATACGGTTGAGACCAAATTTTTGCTCCGTTACTGTTTGTTACAACAAATGTAGCAGAAAAACCTATAACATTTAAAGGATATGTATATTTACAAGTATCGCAAACACCACCGGTATATGATGAGTGTCCACATTTTTTCCATACAGCATACAGAGTCGTATCATTGCTGAATGTATATGTTGAACCTGATTTATGTGAAACTTTTGTTGCTGTTTTTGATGTTGACCAACCTTGGAATATATATTCTGTCCTTGTAGGTTTGGTTGACAGGATTTTCAACGACGAACCGCTTGTTGCAGTTTGCGAGCCCAGAGTACCACTACCGCCATTTGCGTTATAAGATATCGTAATCTGCTTTTTCAGATTATTAGAATAAACCCAATTACCATCAGAAAGTTTGTACCAAACATGAGTTTCTGCGTTGGTTGTCTTGCCTACAACAGTAAGTTTGGCATTCTTTTTTTCCGTTCTTACGTGAGTTGATTTATTTGAGTAAGGTCTTGACCATACTTTAGCTCCATCACTATTGGTAACCACATATATACCTGACATTGAAGTCACATTTATCGGATACTCATAGCCACATGAACTACAATAACCACCACTATAAGCAGAGTGTCCGCATGCTTTCCATACGGCATATAAAGTTACGTCTTTGCTGAATGTATATGTTGAACCTGATTTGTATGAAACATTTGTCGCCGTTTTTGATGTTGACCAACCCTGGAATACGTATCCTACTCTTGTGGGCTTGGTTGTAGAAACAGTAAACTTATTACCTAAAACAAAGGTTTTAGAAGACGGAGCAGACTGGCTATTACCACCGTTCGCATCATATTTTACTGTAAAACGCTGTGTAACATTTCCTGAATATACCCAATTACCATCTGAAAGTTTGTACCAGAGTTTATTTTCGGCATTAGTTACTTTGTTGGTAATTGTAAGCACAGTATTTTTCTTATCTGTTCTTACAGTTTTGCTGCTTCCGTCCGAATAGGGTTGAGACCAAATTTTTGCTCCGTTGTCGTTTGTAACAACGAATATACCTGAATAGCTTGTAACATTCAGCGGGAAGGTAAATTTACAAGCATCGCAAACACCACCGGTGTATGATGAATGTCCACATTTTGACCAAACTGCATATAGCGTAACATTCTTATATGCCGAACACGAACTTCCTGGCGTGAATTCAGCTTTAGTAGCAGTAGACGATTGTGCCCAACCTTTAAAAATATATTGACTTCTTGTCGGTTTTTGATTTGATAAGGTAAACGATACTCTATCAAGTACATATTGTGTTGAAGGTGCTCCACTACCGCCATTTGCATTAAAAGTAATTGCAAATCTCTGTTTCACATTACCTGAAAATACCCAATAACCGTCTGAAAGTTTATACCAAACATTTTCATCTCTATTAGTTGTTTTAGCAACAATTGTCAAAAGAGACCCATTCGACATCGTTCTTATATGGGTAGACCTATTCGAGTACGGACGAGACCATATTTTTGCACCGTCTGAGTTAGCAACCTGAAATGTTCCTGAATATGAAGATACCGAATACGGCCACTCATAACCACAAGTCGTACAATAACCGCCCTCGTATTTCGAATGAGAGCACTTTTCCCATACTGCATATAATGTCAAATTTCCAGAAACTCTATACGAACCTCCGCCGACACATCTTACTGAAGTTGAACCAGATGAAGTTGCCCAGCCTTTAAAAATATATTGACTTCTTGTGGGGTTCTGAGAAGTTAACACAAAACCTGTATCTGCAAGCACATATTGTGTGCTTGGTGCTCCGCTACCACCGTTTGCATTGAAAGTAATTGCAAATCTTTGCTTTACATTTCCGGAGAATACCCAACCACCGTTGGATAATCTATACCATGTATTGCCTTCTTTATTCTTAGTTACTCCGTTTATTGTCAAGGTAGAACCATTTGATAAAGTTCTTAAATGAGTAGAGTTGTTTGAATACGGTCTTGACCATATCTTTGCACCACTCGAATTAACAACCTGATATGTTCCTGAAGCAGAAGAAACAGAGTAAGGCCACTCATATCCGCATTCACGACCGGTACAATAACCTCCGCTATTGTATGAATGAGTATGTTGTGTAACATTGCCTGAATATACCCATGTTCCGTTATCTAATTTGTACCATACATTACCCGAAGAGTTGGTGGTCTGGGCTACTAATTTTAAAACTGTTCCGCTATATGTTACAACACGCATTTTAGTTGATTTGGAACTATCTGAACTCCAGATAGGAACATCTGCTTTGTTAGTTTGATAATAAGATACACTTGCAGCCGAAGAATTTATTGCAAGAGCACTAAAAATCATTAACACCAAAAAGATTAAACTAAAAGATTTTTTTGCTGTTTTCATTTATTTTCCCCCTTATAATATGTTAATATAATTTTAACGCAATACATGCTTAAAATCAATAAAATAATTGCTGTTTGAGGTATAATTTTAATGAAATAAACAAAATATTTTGCTCGATTTTAAATTTTCGATTGATGCTGAAAAGAAGGATTAATTACACTAAAGGATATACTAAATTATTTTAAAGCGAAGGTGAATTAAGATTAGGGATTAGGTAATAAAAAATATTGCTTTATGCCATAGCGATACATAAGTGAATGGCGAAGTATCCTTTTTAATCAAAAAAACAACTAAAGCCACCTTTTCAGGTGGCTTTAACTTTTTTGTAAAATTTCTTATTTACAGTTTTTGTCAAATGCGGGGTTGCACTGATAGAAGTTTTTGCTGTCAAGGCGGTCGGTGGCAAGTCGGAGTCCCTCACCGAAGCGCTGATAATGCACAACCTCACGTTCTCTTAAGAACTTAATCGCATCTGCCACATCGGGATCATCCACAAAGCGGAGAATATTGTCGTATGTTGTTCTTGCCTTCTGCTCTGCAGCAAGGTTTTCGTGAAGGTCG
>JAZRGV010000055.1:0-46932 GCA_045644465.1 Bacteroidaceae bacterium | reverse complement strand
CTTGCAACGCAAAGGTTGGATGTGTGGTGACCTTAATTATATGCAGAATATGTTTGAGAACTCGCCATATAAGGATGATTATCTCGATTCTGTTCTTGAGCCCTTATTCTTTGGAATCCTGAATACCAAACCAGCAGAACGTACAGCATTATTTGCTAAGGAGAAATGGGATGTAACTCTGCTTAATGAATGGAAAGATATCCCATATCTAAATGGAGGATTATTTGAAAAAGATAAGGAAGACGAACCAGCAAGTCGTTTCCCCGCTAAGTATTTTAAGGGTTTATTCCAATTCTTTAGCGAATATAATTTTACTATTGATGAAAATGACCCTAATGATGCAGAGGTCGGTGTTGACCCTGAAATGCTGGGCAAAATCTTTGAAAACTTATTGGAAGATAACAAAGATAAAGGAGCCTTCTATACCCCCAAGGAAATAGTACGCTATATGTGTCAGGAATCTCTTATTGCATACCTTGAGACTAATACAAGTATTGCAAAAGAGAAGATTCGTCAATTTGTCCTTTCTCCAGAGGAAGGAGTTGTAGGTATTCCAGAAATAAAAAAGCCCAAACTTCTTTTTGCACTTGAGAATGTAAAGATTTGTGACCCAGCCATTGGCTCGGGAGCATTCCCTATGGGCCTGCTCAATGAACTCCTGCATTGTCGTGAGGTGTTGAGTGGAGAACATTACGATCGTGCAGAGATTAAGAAGAGCATTATCCAAAATAATATCTATGGTGTGGATATTGAGAAAGGAGCTGTTGATATTGCTCGTTTGCGTTTCTGGCTATCAATCGTAGTTGATGAAGAAACACCATCGCCACTGCCTAACCTTGACTATAAGATTATGCAAGGCAACTCGCTTATCGAGAGTTTTATGGGGGTGGATTTAAGCAAACTGACTTACGAAAAAGAGTACAAGAAAGACAAGGGCGAAATCTCTCTCTTCGATGATGAGAAGAACCGCCTACAAAAGACTGTTTCGCACCTGCTATCGTCATACTACTCTTGTAGCGACCACGACAGAAAGGTTAAGTTGCAACAAGAGATTTCCGATACCATCAACAAGCAGTTGGAGGCACAGGCATACAATCCTGAAATACTCAGAGAATTAGGGGCAATCAATCTTGCTGAGAATAACAAATTCTTCCTTTGGCACACTTGGTTCAGTGATGTGTTCAATCGAGACGATAAAGAAGGATTTGATATAGTCATTGGCAATCCGCCGTATGTGTTTGCTAGGAATAGTAAACAAAAAGGATTTACAGCAGAGGATAAAATTTTTTATTATGCCAATTTTGAATTGGCTAAATACCAATTAAATTTATATCATCTTTTTATAGAGCAGGGAGTTAGATTTCTATGCGAAGATGGTATATTCTCTTATATTGTACCTAATAACTGGCTAACAATAAATACGAATAAAGGTTTACGTAAATACATTTTAGCAAAATCAAATATTCAAGTAGTGAATTTCTATAAAAGAGTGTTTGAGACAGCAGATGTAGATAGTAGTATAGTCTTATTTTCAAATTCTGGAAATAATCAACAAATCAGTTTGTTTGAAGCCCAATCTAAATCTGAGATATCATTGATTAAACAAACAGAATGTTCAACATTTTTGCACAAAAAAGATTTTGTCATAAATATTGATCTATTTAAGAATGGTATAATTCCTTTAATCATTGATAAAATTGAAGCTAATTCGATTGAACTGAAAGAAGTAGCGTTAGTTAAATCTGGATTAAAAGCGTATGAAACAGGCAAGGGTTCTCCAATATGTACAAAAGAGATGAAGGATTCAAGAGTGTATCACTCATATGAAAAAATCAATGCTGATTATTATAAATACCTTCAAGGAGGAGATGTTTGTAGATATTCCCTTAATTGGTCAGGAGAATATCTGAGATATGGAGACAATTTAGCGGCACCTAGAAAATTTAAATTGTTTTCATCACCTCGCATTTTAGTTAGACAAATTCCATCAAAGCCTCCATATTGTATAAATGCTTGTTTTACTAGTGAAATCCTGCTTAATGATATGAATTCTATGAACATCATAGAAATGAAGTTGTCCCCATTATATCTTTTAGGGATACTCAATTCTAAACTTTTATCGTTCTGGTTTATTCATAAATTTGGGAAAATGCAACGTGGGCTTTTCCCTCAATTTAAAATAAATGAATTAGAAATATTCCCGATAGTAACAACAACTGCAAATAATGAAGCAAATCTAATAGCACTAGTAGAAAGAAAGATTTATGGAGACTCTGACGCAGATAAAAAGATAGATGAACTTGTTTATAAATTGTACGAAATGTCAGACGAAGAGATAAAATTTATAGAAAAGAATATATAGCAAATAGCCTGCGATTCTGCAGGCTATTACTGTTACTAAAGGAGTAGTAAAGTGATAATCTGTTTCGATAATTGAATAATTGAGAAATAACCTATAACTTTACAGCATAAAAGATATAGTTTATGGAGAATGAAGTAGATGGTTATTCAATAAAGGATACAATCTTTGCAGATGACAATGCTATACTGTCGCTTCTGTATATTCTTGAATCTGGTCAGCAAGAATTCTTTATTGCATTGTACCCTAATGACAAATGTATAATGCGAACTGTTATTAGTAGATTACAAGATTGTAGATATAAATTGGAGTTTGTGATACCAGAGGCTTATGCGAATGAAATTAATGTCGATGACTTCTTTTGTAAACCAGCCGTATTAGGTATCCCATCACCCACTGGAAGTAATGTGCCAAATATCAATATATTTATCAGCCAAAATGATGTTGAGAGTATATCTTTGTCTATTGCAGAGAATGTACCTCGCAAAGCTACAGTAATAATTAAAGCATTTAGGGCTGATTGTGATGATAATAAATGGGTTGATTCCAAGCAATCAGCTCTATTTAGATTCAACCCACAAGATTTTAATCCCAATCATAATAGAGGATTTATCTACGATATGACTACCAACATCAATCAACAACATTCGTTTAAGAATGCTGTTAAAATTGAATTTGGCAAAACTACATATATATTTTACCACGAAATAATATCAAAAGACTTAGGATTTTTCATTATTAAAAGCCCCAATAAAGTTTGTCATAAAGATTTTGTTAATGTTATTGATTCAATACGCTCTGCTTATGCATTATTAAATGGTTATTACATTGCAGATAGTGTCTTCTATGTTAGTATGAAACCCGAGAAAAGGGAAACTCTTACATTCAAATATCAAAGCCTAAATAACACTATCAATTCAAAAAAGCCTCTAATAGATTTTCATCGTTATGTAAATATTGAGGATACGAATATTTTACTTACATCCGAAAACTTTGAGAAGTTGGTTAGACTATTATATAACAATGTAGAGTTGAGAAGAGCTTGTATTCTCATAACACAAGCAGGGTGTTTGGACAATATCTCTAAGGGCATTTTAGCATCTGTTGCTCTTGAAACGGCAACATCACATTTTGTATCAAAGGAAGATAGAAGTCCTAATAAATTAATAGAAGATAAAAATGTTATAAGGCAATTGTCCTATGAACTAAAAAAAGCACTAAAGAAGGTCAAAGATAAAGTAGAAAAATCTACTTTTGACAAACTTAATGGTAAAATAGGTAAATTCAACGAATTACCTAATGCTATAAAACTATCAACCCCGTTCATTAGTTTGGGTATACATCTTTCTGAAGAAGAAGAGTATTGTTTAAATTGTCGCAATTTATTTCTTCATGGCTCTATCCCAAGCCCGAAAGAGAATGCATATAAATATCTGAATCAAGAAGAATTGCAATCCCTTATTGCAAACCGTCTATGTATGCTCTCTGCAATGTTGATGCTTAAAAAATCAAATTATAATGGTCTTCTCATAGACTGGGGTGCAACCGAAATATTGTACAAAAGAGAGATCGCTGCAGGACGTGGTATTAAACACCTATCTTTTCAGCATAGGGATATTTCAGAGCAAGACAGTGAGGAACAATAACGAAATATCCCCTTAATAGAAATCATTAACAAGATGCGAAATAACCAAAGCCCCCTTCAAAAAATATCGGCGTTCACAATAATAGCCTGCACCCCGCAGGCTATTTGCCGTATAATAAAATTGTCTTTGGTGGCAATTGTTGTGTTATATATATACGTTGATAATCAGACAAGAAATCCGATCCAAGACATGCTCCACTAATTGAATAACCTCGTTCTTCTAAAGGGAGACCAATACATAACCAATATTCATCAAATCTTTCTCCAGATAATGTTTTATAATCAAGGAGTTTATCTTCTTTTTTACTAATGGCGTTGTATATACATTGGGATGGTATTCTTGCTAAAAATCCTTCATATTGAAAGTTGAAAGCCAACATGTCCTTTGGGATATTTACATCAGAATATTCTCTTTTTGATAAGGACTGAATATATTGAGGCTCTTCGCAATCTCCATTTTGAAGAAACTTTTGTACTTCTTGTTGAAACTCAATATTTGTTTTAAGCCTTTTAGTGCTGTAAGCTTTTTCTGTGAGTATAATATCTATTTGGAAATAAGATATAGTATCTCCCGTAATCGCATTTTTGATAACCTCTTCAACTACATTTTCTGTAGCTTTCTTTGCAATTTTATAGTTTTCGAGATAGGGCCTAACATCTGTTATTTCTATAGCAATATTTTTACCTCCGTATTTTAATTCAAAGTCAATAGGCAGTCCATGTCTTCTTTTGATTTGTGTGCGGCTGATATCTAAAAATAGCAAAAGTGGATCGATTTCCCTATATTCATTTTGGGCTTGTAGCATATCACTTTTGGGTAACATCTTTAGACTCTCTAACTCTTCGTCTATTAACTGTTCTATTGTCTTATACGTATCATTCGCGTTCATGTCACTAATAAAGTAGTTATTCTAATCTTAAACATTGTATTAGAGACTTGACTAATTTAACAAGGGGTACTCTGCAAACAAGTCATCAAGCACAACAATGTATCCTACATCATCCTTACTCGTTTTTGTAGTTCCTCTATTCTGTGCATAAGGGCATCAAACTCTAAAGATTCACCATAAATGAAGAACCGTCTCATGTCGGCATAATCATCTTGCCATGCCTCCATTGCCGATTCTGGTATCGTAAAATTGATGGTTGAGGGGGAATGTAAATCATAGTTTACATACTTCAAAGCATAGTAAGCCTTACGATGTTCAACAATGGCATCATATAGTTCTCGATTCGATAAGGCCTCTTCTCCAAATTTCGTATCCATCAGTTTCTCCAAGTCATACAGATGTCGTGACATTCGTATACTCCGTGGTTTTTCTTTTTGGAATTCTTCCGCCAAAAGAAATAGTTTCTCAAGGAACGTGCGAGCAGGAACTACTGTCCTAACAAAACTCTCGGCATCGGTATCTTCGCCATCAAAACTTTCACCTATTAGAGAGCGAATCTGCCGTAACTCCGTAGGTTCATCCATTGAAAGACAACTTATCTCAATCTTCACACGAGGCGGAATGTAATTTATCGTATCTTCAAGAATTGACGGATAGTGCAATAGAATTACCGTAGGATCTCTATCTGAATCTATCGGTCGCCATTCTCCATCCTTATCTTGAACCTGAGATACATTCTCTATAGTGTAACCGGAAACTCCCATTTCTTTTAAGCGAGCATCTAATTGTGATGAAAGGGTCTCGTGAATATATACTCGTGCCATCTTGCGTAATTTCTCACGCTGACTTTTACCAGTCTTCTCAATACCAAAGAATGAATGGCTGATTGCCAAGTCAATGTCTTCTGAGAAACGCTCTATGATATTAAAGCCTTTAGACAACGATGTTCCGCCTTTGAAGATTAAAGAATCACGGCAATCTGTTTGGAATAATGCCTTCAATGTAACGGTTACCCACCAGTCCTTTTCTATGGCTACCTGATTCACACCGGGATGTCCAACCTCCGTTTGCTGTAACATAGCCAAACGATCCACTATCTCATTGTTTAACCACAGTTTTCCCATAATCTAATTCTATTTTAAGCGGTTAGCATTGGTTTTATAATTCGTTTCATCCACGCAGGCATCATATCAACATCTTTAACAAGAGCCTCCTTGTCAGTTTCTTTCAATATCAATTGTTGGATTATATTTAGTTCTTCTTCTCCTACATTCTCTTTTTTCAGAGCTTTGAGAGCTTGAACAAGTAGAGAAATGAGACGAGTACCATAACAGAAATTTTTGGGTACACCTCGTTTTAATACTACTTTCCTATTGGATAGGTTTACAGTTCGCTCGCTTCCTGTAGTTAAGTATGTGTAATTCATTGGCACTTGAGTTGATAAACCTAATGCATTCAGAGCTGTCATACCTGATGGCAACACCTCTGCGTTATCTCTAGTTGCAATCGCCTGTACCACCTTATCAACCGATGGCAATACAACTCCGAATTTACTTTTCCTCGGTTTGGTATATATTCCATGTGCAATTTTAACAAGTATACCTTCAGTCGTTAACTCAGACAAAATGCTTCCCACAAATTCTGTGTGGTATTCAGGGAAATCAGAGCGAAACAGAATGCAATCTTCTGGCATCGCTTCTATGCGTTGCCTAAGAGTAATACCATCTATTGAATATTCATTAGTCATATCACCTTTGAAATTTTGATGATTTTTCAAATGCAAAGATACAAAAAGGATTCAAATAAATGATGAATTGCCAAGAATTTTATTCTGTTGACTCATATAATATCGCTTTGTACAATGTGTAATATGAATACAAATAACCTTAAACAATAAGGTTGTTGGGGTTTACATTAGTATTTAATTGTAATATAAATAGGAATTATCCCCTAATAATATCAAGAAGTCTATTCCACTCTCTTTTCGTTGGCAAATACTCTCCAACACTTTTTGTCTTATTCTGCTTGCCTCATAAGTGTTCAATCGAAATGCAAGAGCAATAACCACTTCAAGATTGTAGAATGTAACCCAACTTTTAGGCGTTGCCAAATCGCATCGCTGGGTCGTAACAGGGCAAAGCACTCCATTCTTGTATATTGCTCTAATGGCGGCTCGGAGTGTCGGGACTATCACCCCGAACAACTCCACCAATTCCATTTCGGACATCCAAACATTACCGCATGGAATATTCACTCTACCGTTTTCGCTGATTGTTATAATTACTCGTACCATAGTTACATTGCGATTGAGATTTCACTAAACGATTGATTAAGTCTGTTGCCAAACATCGTCAAATCCTTGTCGATTTTCTCGGTGGTAATCTTGGCATACTTTTGTGTCGTGGTAATGTTCGTATGCCCCAATACTCGGCTTACACTCTCAATGGGAACACCCTTACTAAGAGCCAATGTCGCGAATCCGTGGCGAGTGCAATGGAATGAAATATTCTTTGAAATTCCGCATTCTTTTATCATCTTTTTCAGCGGTTTACAGATGTTCCAATAGTTCAGATTAGGGAACACCAATTTGCTCTCTTGGAATCTCTCGTAACGCTTGATTATCTGCAATGGAATATCCAATAGCTTCACTTGGAAATTGACCTTTGTTTTGTGTCTCTTAGATAGAATCCACTTCTCTCCGTTAATCTCTACAATATCATCCGTGGTAAGTTCCTTAATATCCACGAATGACAAAGCTGTGAAACTTGCGAACACGAACAAGTCTCGGATATAAGCCAACTTCTTATCCGCAAACTCGTGAGTCATTACAGCCTTGATTTCATCTTCGGTAAGATATTGCCTCTCCTTGATATTCTGATTAACCCGATACTGAGCAAATGGATTTCTTGGTGTCAATCCGTTGTAATGAGCCTTTGAAACAATAGTTTTCAGCCACATACAATGCGACCATAGACTGCCATTGTGTAACCCTGCATCGGTAGAGAGATAGATTTCATACTCCTTAATGAAGTCTGGCGTAAGTTCAAGCATAGAAATATCGCTTCGCTTGTAGCACTTCTTGATGAATGCCGCCAGATGATTTCGTGACCTTACACGCACCTTGTAGGAACTTGCAGCACGGTCTATACCGATACGCTTCTTGAAACTTTCGTTGTCCTTATCAAATGCACCAAGTAATGTTTCATACTCCGTTCCGATACCCTGATAGGCATTGCGTACCATCTCGGCAGTTACAAACGCTTCTCTATCCGAAATGCGTTGGTAGTGCTTGATGATTTGAGCCTTGATGTTATCCAAAGCCAAATTGATGTCTCGTGCCTCCTTACTCTTGCCTTTTGCTCGATTACCTTTGGCATCCCACATTGTTTTTGCAATGGTAAGTTTGCAACTGAATTGAGCCACTGAACCGTTGATTGTAACTCGCCCCATAATCGGGACAATACCGTTTTTCTCCTTACTTCCGTTCACGTAGAACAGCACCTTAAATGTACTTCGCATAATCCAATTCTTTTTTGGTTACAAAATTAGTTATCAGCGAGTTGTACACTGTTATGCAGAATATGGCAGAGAGTAGAAATAGACTCCAACGACCTATAAACTTACCTCGTTATCAGGTAATGGATAAGAAACCGTCCGCCCTCATTACCTTTCATTTCCTTGCACTTTTGCATCGGCGAGGCTTTCATCATAAGTCCTCATAAGTCATTGAACGCCAGTGCTGCCATCATTATTTCCCCTCATTCGTTAGATTTTTCCAGAGATATATAGTATTTTCGGATTAAAGATGCTGTAATGATTATTACGTTCAGGATAGATGATTTATGCAAACTCGCTCAATTCAACCCAACGGTTGGTTTTTTCGTCGATGAGTTCGATAACAACCTGTATGCGTTGCGACTTGGCAAGCAGGGTTTCTGTATCGAGTGTTCCGCTGCTCATCTCTTGCTCCAACAAGCTCTTCTCCTCTTCGAGTTGCATAATCTCGGGCTCAAGGCTCTCGTACTCCTTGCGTTCCTTGAAGGTGAGCTTGCGCTTTGTATCGGTGCGATAGGTTGCTTTGGCCTGAACGTTCTTCTCGGCGGGCTTGGCATTCTCTTTTTCTTCCTCGCGCCAATAGCGATAATCGGTGTAGTTACCGGGGAAATCCTTTATGTCGCCGTTTCCATTAAAAACGAATATATGATCGACAACCTTATCCATGAAATAGCGGTCGTGGCTTACCACAATGACACATCCTTTGAAGTCGCGAAGATACTCTTCGAGCACCTGGAGTGTTTCAATATCGAGGTCGTTGGTGGGCTCGTCAAGGACAAGAAAATTGGGATTTGCCATTAGCACTGTACAAAGATACAAGCGACGTTTCTCGCCACCGCTCAATTTATATACATAGCTGTATTGCTTTTCGGGGGTAAAGAGGAAATGCTGCAGGAACTGCGATGCGGTGAGCATCTTGCCTGCGACGGGAATAACCTCGGCTATATCCTTTACAACGTCTATCACCTTCATTTCTTCGTTAAACGAGAGTCCTTCTTGGCTGTAATAGCCCCACTTGACGGTCTCGCCCACCTCTATGGTTCCACTATCGGGGGTTACCTTGCCAAGCAACATCTTTATGAATGTTGACTTGCCTGTTCCGTTGTTACCTACAACGCCAAGCTTCTCGTAACGTGCAAAGGTGTAATAGAAATCTTTTGTGATTACTCTATCGCCAAACGCTTTTGACAGGCCGTTCATCACAAAAATCTTGTTGCCTATATACTGCGACTTTACTTCGAGCGACACTTTGCTGTCGTCGCGCATAGCAGCGGCTTTCTCTTCCAGCTTATAAAAAGCCTCAATACGGTATTTTGCTTTGTGGGCTCGTGCCTGGGGCTGACGACGCATCCAGTCGAGTTCGGTACGCAAAAGGTTTCTAGCTCTTGCTGTCTCGGCTGCAAGGTTCTGCAGACGTTCCTCTCGTTTTTGCAGGAAATAGCTGTAGTTGCCCTTATAGCGATATACCTGCGTGTCATCAATCTCAATTATTTCGTTGCACACATTGTCAAGGAAATAACGGTCGTGGGTAACCATAAGCAGAGAGCCGGTCATACGCGACAAGAACTCCTCGAGCCACTCCACCATCTCAATATCGAGGTGGTTGGTAGGTTCGTCGAGAATCATCAAGTCGGGCTGCTCTATCAGCACAGCAGCCAACGCCACACGTTTCTTCTGTCCACCCGACAGCTCATTTACAGGCTGTGAGAAATCATTTATCTTGAGCTTGGAAAGCACCTGTTTTACGCGGTTCTCATAGTCCCACGCATCAAGACGATCCATCTCTTCCATAAGATGCTGCAAGTCGCCCTCTCCTGTCTGGAGTGCCTTCTCGTAACGTGTAATGACATCAGCCTTGCCACTACGTTGCAAGCAAGCCTCAATAACTGATACGTGTGAGGCAAATTCCGGTTCCTGTTCAAGATAACCCACACGCACTCCATTGCGCAGAGTAATCTTGCCGTTGTCATAAGGCTCTTCACCTGCGATTATCTTAAGCAAGGTACTCTTTCCCTTGCCGTTACGTGCAACAAGACCTATGCGCTGACGTTCCTCAACGGTAAATGATATATCGCTGAAGAGCTCAAGCTCTCCAAAGGACTTTGATATATTCTCTATCTGCAGGTCTATTGCCATTTATACAAGTGTTGCGGTTTTTACCTCTATTTGCTGATTAAGGAACAACGATGCCTGGTCGCCAAATTTTCCATCAGCCTCGGTAGTAAAGAATGTAGAGCTGCCGCCTTTGGTGCATAGTGCATCCATCTCAGGGTGACGCTGCAGATACGACTTCAGTGATTTCGCAACGGCTGTACCCTGTGTAAGGAGCGTTACTCCCTGGGGGATGTATTTTTTTATCTTATCAATAAGTATAGGATAGTGTGTGCAGCCAAGAATTATTGTATCTATCTTGCTGTCGCGTGCAAGAAGATTGTCGATATGGCGCTTTACAAAGAAATCGGCACCATCGCTCGCAAACTCATTGGTCTCGACCAATGGAACCCAAATGGGACAAGCCTCGCCTGTTACTTCAATATCGGGGAAGAGTTTGCGTATCTCAAGTGGATATGATAGTGATTTTACTGTTCCCTCTGTTGCCAAAACACCTACGTGACGGCTCTTTGTTACCTCGCCAATACATTCCACTGTGGGGCGTATTATTCCAAGCACGCGGCGTTTGGGATCGAGCTGTGGGAGGTCGAGCTGTTGTATGGAGCGCAGAGCCTTGGCCGAGGCTGTGTTGCAGGCAAGGATAACAAGCTGGCATCCCTGAGAAAAAAGATAACGCACTGCCTGACGGGTGAACTCATAGACAATGTTGAACGAGCGCGTGCCATAGGGAGTACGCGCATTGTCGCCAAGATAGATATAATCGTATTCGGGCAACAATTTCTTTATCTCGTTGTATATTGTCAAGCCACCATACCCTGAATCGAAAATTCCTATAGGGCCGGCCTCCTTTGAGAATTGGACAAGATTCTGCATCTATTATTTGTTGTTGATTGAATCGGTTACCTCGACGTTTGTATCAAAGAAATCGAGTTCTGTCTGCTCTATACCATTCTGCTCGGCTTCTGTGGCATTCTCAACAGGAAGTTCCGTTGCAGGAACTTCGGCATTGGTTAATGGAATTACAAGCTCTGTAGCCGGCAATGTAGGAATGGTGTCACAGACAACGCTGTCACAAGCAATACTGTCGATTGTCAAAGCCTCCACAATGTTACGCAAAGGTAGTTCGGGACGTAGGATTGCAGAGATGACATCGGCTGTAACATTCTCGCCGAACAATGGATTGATATATTTGTATCCGCCCTTGTCGATATCCAAAATATATGACAATGATAGTTCACCGCACACACGTGGCAACACAGAGTCAATCAATTGATAGCTTGAAGCCGCAAGCGAGTCTTTGGCATGACGCAACCATGCTTTCAGCTCGTTACGAAACATTACACTGTTGTCTATCATCTGCTGCAGTTCTTTCTGGCGTTTACGCAATATCGGTTCGGGGAAATCGCGCTGACCATCAAGAAATGCTACATAAAAACGTGTTAACTCCTGTTCGTTATGATCGATCTCCTTAAGGCAACGTTGCTTGAGTTTATCATAACTGTCCATTGCAACAGCATATTGTGGCAATGAATCAAGAACAGCCTTATAACTGAAATATCCGAACTTGTCCTGCGACATCACAACAAGCGGAGAGAAAATGAACAGCAACAATAGTTTACGCATAGCTTTTAATTATAAAGAGAGGGGGATTCCGTTATCCCCCACCCGATTTTCATTTTAATCAGTTTGCCTGAAACAGGTTGGCTGCGGGAACTGCGTTGGCAGGAATACCAAGCTTTGTTCTAACCTTCATGGTTACATCCTCGCAGAGGTTCTTGTTGATATATGGAATACCACCTGTGAGGTCGAAGATACAGATGAAACCACCTTCTGCACCCACTGCATCAAGTGCATCGCGCAACTTCTGCTGAATTGTAATCATCTTCTCCTGCTCGGCCTGCTGCAGGTTAGCTGTAACCTCCTGGCTGTACTGACGAAGACGCTCATCGAGCTGCATCAACTCCTCATAACGACGTTTGAGGATATTCTCGGGGAGAGCATCCTTCTGTGCTTTCTCGAACTCTGTACCTTTCTTCTCAAGTTCGGTACGCATTGCGTTGAACTCGTCGGTGTACATCTTCTCAAGCTCCTTAATCTCTTTCTGAGCCTTGTCGAACTCAGGCATAACCTGGATAATCTCGGCAGAATTTACATAGCCAAACTTTTGCTGTGCAAGCATGCCCATAGGAAGAACGAGCATGAGCAAAATAAAAATCTTTTTCATTTTCTTTTATCTTTAATATTAAACATTTATGTCATCAATCACCGTAACCCAATTTGGTCAACACGTCGGCACTAATATCAATTGATGGAGAGGAATATATAAGGCTTCCTGCCGAAGAGCGGTCAATCACCATTGAATATTTTTTCAATTCACATATATCCTTTACTGCATTGTATATCTCCTCTTGAATAGGTGCCATCAAGCTCTCGCGTTTTTTGTACAATTCTCCCTGTGGGCCGAAATAGGTTTTCTTGAGTTCGCTTGCAGCTTTTTCCACGGCAAGGATACCCTCTTCGCGCTCTATGCGTTGATTGTCCGAGAGGAATGCCGATTCGCTTTGATACTGCTTATAAAGCATCTCGGCTTGCTGCATAAGTTCTTCAATCTCGCCTTGCCAACGCTTTGACTGCTGGTTAAGCTGCTCGTTTGCGCGTTCATAGGCTGGAATATTCTTAAGGATATATTCCATATCAACTGTTACATATTTCTGCGCGTATGAGCCCGAGGCTACACACAGAAACAATATCGCTATTGCAAGAATCTTTTTCATAATAATCTTTTTTAGTTGTTAGAACTCCTGTCCAAGTATGAAGTGGAAGTGACTGCCACTATACTGTGTGGAACCAAATACTTTATCAAAACCGTATGCCCAATCGATACCTATCAGACCTATCATCTGCAAGAATACACGCACACCAACACCTGCACTACGTTTCAGGTCGAACAGATTGAATTTTGAAGCATCGGTCCATGCGTTACCACCCTCAATAAATGCAAGACCATATATTGTTGTGGCACTCTGCATCAGGAATGGGAAACGTAACTCCAATCCCAAACGTGTATAAGCATAACCCTCGCGTCCATAAGGTGTGAGACTACCGTTTTCATAACCACGCAATGCAATCATATCGGTAGCATAATTATATGAGTAACCACTCATACCATCACCACCCACATAGAATGTTTCGAACGGCGATTTCTTGTGTTTGTTATAAGATCCAAGGATACCAAAATCGGCACGTGTCATAAGCACAAGATTATGTTTGCCCGGTGTGAGCGATGTATATGTTCGGCTGCGGAACTTCACCTTATAATACTCAATCCATCTATGTTTCTCGCGCAACTCATCCTTGTAGGCCGGACTATTCATGTTTGTTGCCATCTTTGAGTAATCCTTTCCGTCCCATACCGAGTAGGGCGGTGTCGCAGAAGCCACAAGAGTAAACTCGGAACCCGAACGTGGGAAGTATGGATGATCGACAGTATTACGTCCAAGAGTCAACGACAGATTGATGTTGTTACAAACTCCGTTCGTAATGATGAAGTACTGCCAATCCTTCAATGAATATATCTGATAGTTCAGCTCTGCCGAAAGAGTGAAGTTGTCATCGGGCCAACGCAAACGACGTCCCCAGCCAATTGACACACCATACATCTTTATATATTTGTCGGGATCGTAGTACGACGACACATTGTTGTAACCATAATTGTAACCATTATAGTAATTGCCATAGCCATACAAATAGTTGGCATAGTTATTGTAATAAGCCGAATTGTAATAGCTGTCTGCAACGTCGGTCTGCATAGACATGAATGCAGAAACCGAGAATGAGTTAGGACGTTTGCGACCAAGCCATGGGTCAAAGAAAGATATATTGTATGACTGATAGTATGTACCATTTGTTTGCGCACTGATAGATAGAGTCTGTCCGTCACCCTGTGGTATAAATCCACGACGCAAGGCACTCTTCCTGAAAATGTTACGCACCGAGAAGTTTGTAAACTTCAAAGCAAGCTTACCAATAACACCAGTCTGTCCCCAACCGGCAGACAACTCTATCTGGTCGCTACTCTTTGTCTCGAGCTTCCAGTTCATGTCAACTGTTCCATTCTCGGGATTAGGCACTACACCCGGATCAATCTTCTCGGGGTCAAAATGTCCCATATTTGCAATTGTGCGGAACGAACGCTCAAGCGCATCCATCGAGAAAAGACTTCCTGGCAATGTATATAGCTCACGACGCACAACATCCTCGTACAAACGGTCGTTACCACTAATAGTCACACGGCCAATAGTAGCCTGAACACCCTCGACCATTCGCAACTCAAGGTCAACAGAGTCGTTTTCGATACGCGCCTCGGCAGGTATGACATTAAAGAACACGTATCCTTCGTTATAGTAGAGGTTCTTTACTGCATCTTCATCGGTAAAAAGACGTTTTTCAAGTTCGTTCTGGTTATAAACATCACCGGCTTTCATGCGCAATACCATATCGAGCCATGCTGTAGAAAACACGCTGTTACCAACCCATTTGATGTCGCGGATGTAGTATTTTTTACCCTCATCAACTGTTATATATATATCAACAGTCTTGTCGTCAAACGGCACAACGCTATCCTTTACAATACGTGCATCGCGATATCCATGCTCATTGTAATATGATATAATCTTGTTCTTGTCCTCGTCATAATTATCCTTAGTAAACTTCTTTGAACGGAACAGAGTGTAAAGCATGTTGTCGAAACGTGTCTTCTCACGAGTCTTTTTCATTGCATACTTCACCTTCTTCGCAGGAAGTTCGCTAGCACCTTCTATATATATACGGTTGATTTTGATTTTCTCTTTCTTATCAACATTAATGTCAACAATAACTTTACCATCGGCAGTGACATCGGGACGCTGATTTATTTTCACCTCGGCATTCTTATATCCCTTCTCGGAATAATAGTTTTTGATTATTCTCTTGGCTCTGTCTGAAATATCAGGTGTTATCTGGTTTCCTTTGATAATACCTATCTTGAGTTCCAGGTCCTCACGTTCCGACTTTTTTATACCGTTGAAATTCAACTGCGACACACGCGGCCTCTGCTTTAGCGAGATGCCAAGATAAATCTTGTCGCCTACTATACTGTCGGCTGCAATACTAACATCTTCGAAAAGACCATGTTTCCAGAAACGCTTAATGGCCGAAGTTACCTCATCGCCCGGCACCGATATAACATCGCCAACCGAAAGCCCTGACAAGCCGATAACTATCGACGGTTCCAAATTTTCGGCTCCGTAAAGATTAATTCCACCAATAACATACTTATGTGCCGTATTGGTGTATAATATCGTCGGTTTCACAATAGTGTTCTGTGCCGATGCTGTTGCCACACCCGACAACAGCACCAACAACAGGCATATCTTTAGAAATGAAGTATATTTCATTATTATTCTTGTTTTTCTTCTTTTGTTACTTGCTCACCGGTCAATCCATATCGACGCTGACGCTGCTGATACTCATAAACAGCCTTGTAAAGTTCTTCCTTGTCGAAATCGGGCCAAAGCACCTCGGTGAAATAGAACTCCGAATATGCCGCCTGCCACAACAAGAAGTTACTCAAACGTTGCTCCTTGCCGGTGCGTATAAGCAAGTCGGGATCGGGCATGAAGTTTGTAGTCAACTCACTTGATATAACAGTGTCATTGATATCTTCGAGAGCGAGTTCTCCGGCCTTTACCTTTGAGGCGATAGAACGCACAGCCTCGGTGATCTCCCACTTTGCTGAGTAGCTCAACGCAAGCACCAATGTCATGCTATCGTTGTTGGCAGTTCTCTCTACACAAGCATTAAGACGTTCACGCACATTCTCGGGCAACTTGTCAAGGTCGCCGATTATGCGGAAAGCGACGTTGTTCTTTACAAAAATCTCTTCTTCTATCGATTCGAACAGAAGAGCCATCAGAGCAGCGACCTCTGCAATGGGGCGGTTCCAGTTCTCGGTAGAGAATGTATATAGAGTCAGGTATCTTACACCAAGATTAAGCGCGTGCTCAACCAACTTACGGACTGTTGCTGCACCGGCCTGATGACCTTGCGAACGCTCCAAGCCACGCAATTTGGCCCAACGTCCGTTACCATCCATGATTATTGCAATATGTTGCGGAATATTATTCTTGTCAATCAGTTCAATATAGTCCATAATCTATTAATTATTACATTTTCGGTATTTGGGAGACAAATCGTATGTCACAAACAGAGACAAAAACGAATAGCTGTCCTTATTTTTCAAAAATCCACTCTTTATGCCGTAGGGGTCGTTCAACAGTGGAGCTGTACGGTCGGTCACATCCAGTTTATCGCTGGTAGTGAAACGAAACGACAATTCGCAGCCCACATTAAGACGCGACACCACCTTAAACTTAACACCAAGCCCCACCGGTATATTTGCAGCAAAAACATGTTGCGCAGGTTTAGGTGCATAGGTCAGGCCTATTCCTGCAAAGGCATAAGGAACCAAACGATGCGTACCTTTATACCCTGTACCTTCGCCGTATGCCCAAAAGTTATACTCGAATTGTGCACCAAGTTCGTACACAGCACGCGAGAACTCCACATCGCCACCGGGGTAACGGTTGTCAAAATCAGCTGTACTGCCCGATATTCCTGCGACAGAAAAAGCCGACTTAACCGCCATACGCGGGTTAATGTTGTATCGCCACAACACACCACCCATTGCATTTATATTCTTAAACGGGATATGATAATTTGCATCGCCATAATAGCTGCTCATACCCGCCATAGCACCAAGTTCGTAGCGATACTCAAGCTCCTCGGCACGCACACCACCAACAAGACACACCAAAAATGCGCCCATAAGTAAGATACGTGTCAAGCCTTTTTTCGCCATTTTCTATTTTTTAAAACCCAAACGATTTATTATACCTTTCCACACTCCAACACCTTCGTCAGCCGTTATTATCCACATATAGTTATCGCTGTCAACTGCAACAGCAAAGGGAACATCCACACCCTTGAGTTCTTCGGGCAAAAGCTTATAAAAGCCTGATGGAGCTTTCCACACTATACCATTATCTCTCGAAATGTAAAACGAGCTGAAAGACTCAACATCCATTCCACCAACATTTCCTTTTCCGCCAAGAGCATAAAGGAAGTTATCGTAGCGCACAACAGCAAGGCCTTCAAGAGCAGGACATGGATAAGAGTTGTTTACATTATCATATTCCACCCATACATCTTCGTTCGACAACATACTCCACACCTTTGGCTTGCCATCGCGCTGTGGTGCAGAATGTCCAACATACATATAGCGCACGATATTCTTGTTGTGGCTTAATTGATACGAGAATGTAGCAACAGTATAAAGTGGGAAGTCTTTTGGCAATGCGCCTATTGTGTCGAGCACCTCGCCATCGGAACAGAACACGCTGTCGGCATTTGCGAGCCACATAGCTCCGGCATTATCCGATGCGCCCATAATTGAGAGCAAGCCGCCACCTTGCAATGCAGGTTCCCATGTTATTGCATCGGCCGAAACATACAAATCACCGGCTGCCAATACATAAAATTTTCCATTGAACAGATGCAGAGTTGAGAAATCTGTAGAATTTGGCAAGGTTTCAAGATACTCCTCGGTATCCCAAACAACATCGACACCAAGCGAAGCAGTAATAAGCGCAGGAGTACCATTGGCCACATTGCCAAAGATATACATCTTGTCATTATATTCCACAGCCCTTTCAGGAGTTACACGAGGAACACCACCAAAACGATTCCAAACCATCATTTCGGGTTCAACCTGATGAGCATTGACAGATACAGTATAGTCTTTACTGTATGCTCCATCGAGCGATGTTATACGAATTTTACGAGGATTAGTAAAATCAATTGAATCTTCGAGTGTGAAATATTCATACGCGCCTGTCTCTGCGTTTAACATTGTAGCAACACCTTCAACATCCATTTTAACCATTACTTTGGTAACATCAATAGAAAAAGGCAAAGAATCGTTATTGTATATCTCGCCCGAAGCCTGATTGATTGTAAAAGGATATCCCGCTCCGGATATTGTTTTTACAACAATGGTATCCTTACCGGTTTCGGTAAATGCCGGGAACGAAGATTGAATATCTCCTATGCTAAAAGTTTTTATGTAGGCATACGGATTATTTGATTCGTCGCTGTCATTGTTCAAGCATGACGAAACAACAAACATCATCGCCAAAACCGAAAAATATATTGCTAATTTGTTTTTCATTCTGTTGCTTTTATATTCCAAATTGCAAATTTAGCAACATTTTTCAGTTTCCGAGCCAAATCGCGCGCAAATTATATATTTTTAAATTAATTAAGATGTTTTTTTACTTTGCAAACAGTTGAATATCGTTCCCGCCGCACTTTTTTGTAGCTTGAAGAAATGTTTGCGGGATTATGGGAGCCGTAACACCGGTACCGACCACAAGAGAATTATTCACCTCGACACGAGCCTCGTCCCACAACGAAGCATCGATAAACGACTGCAATAGCTTTGCCCCACCCTCGACAAGCAGACTTTGTATTTTCAGAGAGTGCAGATGTTCAAGAATCTGCACAGGCACATCCTTTGAGAAATCGAGCAGTATCTGTTCGACATTTTTACCAAACTTACCAATAATATTCTTTTCAGTATATACAACTGTTGGATAAATTCCATCAAAGAGGTTTAACTCGACAGGCAATATACCTGCACGGTCTATCACAAGACGCAACGGTGCGCGCCCTGTCCAATGACGGAGATTAAGCGAAGGGTTATCGAGTAATGCCGTACGTGTTCCCACAAGAATAGCATCATGCTCTGCACGCAGTTTATGAACAGCAACCTGCGACACAGGTGTTGATATATGCAATGGTGCGCCGCCATCACGCACTACATCGATAAATCCATCTGCTGTCTGTGCCCATTTCAATGTTACAAAAGGGCGGGCAAGACGGTTGTACGTAAAGAACGGACGGTTTATGGCAACACATTCATTCTCCAATAGACCCACAACAACTTCAATGCCGGCTTTTTTCATTCTGGCGATGCCGGCACCATTCACACACTCGTTGTTGTCGGTAACACCTATCACGACACGCTTGATACCCTCTTTTATTATCATATCACAGCAAGGTGGTGTTTTCCCATAATGCGAGCATGGCTCAAGAGTGACATAGATTGTAGATTGTGGCAACAAATGGCGGTGAGCAGGTGCAACAGAACGCACTGCATTAACCTCAGCGTGAGGTTCACCGGCTCTAATATGATACCCCTCACCTATTATACGCCCATCGCACACTATCACCGCACCCACCTGAGGGTTAGGCGAAGTGCTACCTGCCGCACAACGTGCAAGCTGCAGGCAACGGCGCATATATAGTTCGTCAGTATTCAATATTTGTAAATTATTTTTACCGCAAAAAAGATTCTTTTCGTCACTCAGTCTTTTTAATCAAAGAACGAAGGTAATAAAAAAAGAAGAGCATACAAATACAACATCAACAAAATACAACAAACCTTTATATTCTGCCTTTTTAAACCACTAATAAAAACAAAGCAAAATTTATATTTACCATTCAGGGAAGTTTTACTACTTTCGCAAAGAAAAACATACAAACCAAAGAGATAATACGCTTTGCAAACAATAGTTTGCATATTTTTTGTTCACAGGCACGCTGCTAATAGAGTTTTATGAAGAAATTATACGATGTTGTTGTCTTACGTTCATTGGCAACAGTTATGGTTGTTGCATTTCATGCATATGGTATGATGTATTGGGACAATTTCCCAAACATGACCGAGACATACAAAGATCTATACTATGCAATTAACCAATACGTATTAAATTTCCGTATGCCTCTATTTGTCTTTATTTCCGGATTCCTATTTTCGTATCTGGAACGAGAAAGGAACAAATACCCAACATTTACAGAATTGTTCAAGAACAAGTTCAAAAGGCTCATTATACCATACTTCGTTTTTACGGCAATTTATATGTTAACAACGGGAATGGAGTTCAGCTTTAAGATTCTTATATCGGGATGGCTTGCCCATCTATGGTTCATAACAACCCTGTTCTGGTGTTTCATATTCACACGACTTTCTTGTTTTGTCACCCGTAGCCATACCCTTTATTTAAAAATATTTCTGCTTATAATCAGTTTCTGTGTACTCTTTTTCGAATTGCCCCAATTAGGAATTATGGGCATACAGTACCTACCGGAATGGTTCTTCTGGTTTTATTTTGGTTATGTTATATCACCTTACAGAAACCAATTATATGATTATCTAAACAAAAGAAAATTCTGGTTGGTGGTATTAGTTGCAATATACGTATTAGAGTTTCTATATACTACAAGATTCTCTGAATGTGAAGAGGAGCGAGGAGGCTTTGTAAATTTCGCCCATATTGCCATTGTATTATTCATTTGGTATGTAACCAATTGGTGCATAAGGAATTCTACCGGCACATGGTACAAAAGCAAAGTATTCAAAGAACTTAATAAAACGAGTTACGGAATCTATGTTTTGCACTATTGGATACAGACCTTGTTGATATCTTCGGTTGCAAAAGAGATACTACATCTGGACACATTCGCAACAAATCACGTTATTCTGTTTCCATTCCTGTTTTTTATATCGACTCTCACTTTATCATATATAGGTACAAAAGCTTTGTTAAAAACAATAATTGGGCGTTTCCTTATAGGATGATTATCTGTAACACACCATAACACAGGTGCCGGGTATCACATTTTTTTCAATGTAACGAAGACCAACTCACTGGGAACACAAAAACGCACTTTACGCCTCGACGTTCCCACTCCTGTGGTGGTAATGACCGATGCCCCCGAAGTTGTTTCGTTCATTCCACGCAAGAAACGGTTGCCATATTGCGTATTTTTCACAGGTGTATAAAGCCCGAACAGACTTACTTGGCCACCATGAGTATGCCCGGAGAAGACAATATCGGCAGTAGTCGATGAACGTTCGGCATAGTCGGGAGTATGGCAAAGCAACATCACAAAAGCCTCCTCATCAATAGTTTCTGTTGGTTGCACAACAAGTGAATCATAAGAAAAGCTGTCGTATATACCCACAAGATATATCACATTATCCCCACGCTCTATGGAGACGATGCTATCGGCAAGCAACACAATATCATAATTGTTCATAGCCAGTATTGCCGACTCCTTATAACGCCGTTCGTGATTACCAAGCACAGCATACACCCCATCGTCAGGGTTCACCGCCGAAAGAGAGTCGAACAGCTCGTCCAAATAATTGTCAGACGTTACATAATCGCCACCTAAAAGAAGCAGATCGGCCGACTCTTTTTGTAACCTGCGAGTAAGTTTACGCAAACGCTTTTGGGTAAACAGGCTGGGATAGTGAATATCGGAAACAAAAGCTATCTTATAACCATCAAACTCATCGGGAACAGCCTCATCGGCAAATGAATAACGCTTCACGCGCCCCACTCCATTGGGCGATAGCGAGGCACAAGACGAGAAAAGCAATGTTGCTATAATAAACAACATTGCATTACATATTTTTTTTGAACGATAATTCATTTATTCTTTGCTTATAAGCACAGTTGCATAAGCTGTTATACCCTCCTTACGTCCTTCGAAACCAAGTTTCTCGGTTGTTGTGGCTTTTATTGACAAGCAATCGACATCAATACCAAGCACATCAGCCATCACCTGCTGCATTTCAGGAATATGAGGATTTAATTTAGGTGCCTGAGCTGCTACTGTAGAATCGATATTACCAATCGTATAACCCTTTGCTTTAAGCAGTTCACCTGTGCGACGCAACAGAATTTTGCTGTCGATATTCAAGAATTCATCGGATGTATCGGGGAACTGATAGCCTATGTCGCGCAAATTTGCGGCACCCAACAGTGCGTCACAAATGGCATGTATAAGCACGTCTGCATCGGAATGTCCTGCCAAGCCAAACTCGTAAGGAATCTTCACGCCACCAATCCATAGGTCACGTCCTTCTACAAATTTATGTACATCGATACCAAAGCCAACTCTTATCATAACAGTACTTTTTTTAGCGACGGAAAAGATCTTTCAAGCCATCCATATCGAATGAGAGCGAGAAACGCAATGTCTGGTCGAGTGGATTGCTCTGTGCGGTAGATATTAGGTATGCCGCATCGAGAGAGAATACACTCATACGGAAACCGGCACCCAAAGTAAAGTATTTTCTGTTACCTTTATATGCATCCTCATAGTGATAACCTGCACGAAGCGAGAATTGCTGATTATAACAATACTCAACACCCACACCACCGTAGATTTCTCTCAACTCCTCTTTAAAGCCACCGGGAGCATCGGCAAACGATTTGAAGATACCCGAGATAGGCGAAATATCATTGTAGCCCGACTCGTCGATCCATGATTGATATTCCGAATAGTATGAGTTATCGCCCTGATTGTAGTTTTTCTCGGCAAGGAACTGACTATATGAAGGTTTTGTAGGAACCATCAACTTGTTAAGGTCGAGACTGAATGATATTGTATTATATTCATCAATAGGAACTAGGAACGACGCACCGAGACGCATATTCGTTGGAATAAACTCGTTTGTAGCACCACCGTCGTATGATATTTTCGTACCAATGTTCGACAAGTTCAATCCCAAGCCAAGCAAACACTCTCGGTTTCCGGCAAAAAGATATTTATTGTAGTACAATGCAATGTCGGCAGCAAAAGCATTACCGGCCGACATATCTTCGGTGTAGTCGTATTGCAAGTCACTATGAATATAACGCAATGCAATGGCAGCCGAGAATGTTTCGGATAGCATACGTGAGTAGGCCACATCCAATGCCATTTCGTATGGTTTAATTGTCATTATCTCCTCGGCAATAACCTCTCCCAATGAGAAGTATGTAAGAGAAGCACTCACTGCCGAATAGTCGCCAATGCGATAGTAACCAGCAAGGTTCACAAGGTCAATATCACTCACAATTTGACGAAGCCAAGGAGTGTATGACATCGATACACCTGCACGCGCTATAGTAAAAGGATATTTGGCAGGGTTCCAATACTGCGAATTTGCATCGGGCTCGGTTGCCACACCAACATCTCCAAGCGCTCCGGCACGCGCGTCAGGTGCTATGGAAAGCGAAGTTACACCTGTATACACAGGGTTAAACAAATCTTTCTGCGCCCAAACAGGCAATGTCATAAGCACAACAAAAAGGATTGATAATATTCTATTCTTTGTCATATTCATATTTTTTCATAAAAGGACATAGTATATAACTACTTTTTTCACTTTTTATTGTTTACTATAACCAATTTTAGGTTCTTTGGTTCGGAGATACCACTGTCTGAAACAATGTAAACCCTTATGACATATACTCCGGTTGTCAAAGGACGTCCGTCCTGCGCTGTTCCGTTCCAGGAATAACGATATTCCATACCATCGCACACCACACGTTCAACATTTTTCCAAAGAGCCTGCCCCTGAATGCTGAATAGTTCAAGAACAACCTCTATCTCACTCTGCGGACGGTTATGTGTTACGACGAGCTCCGAAGCCTCTCCACTCACAACAGGCATGCCCTCTATGTTGAATTCAAAGATATCGGGCAGATATCCTGGCTCTACCACAAAGTTTATCTTTGCTACCGAGGAATTGTTGTATAAATCCCACGCACGCACCATAAGAGTGTGTTCGCCGGCATCAAGAGTATTCAACGGCAACATAATCTTTCCTTGTTTGTAATCTCCGGCAATCGGAGTATAAAGACTGTTTAAATTATATGTATGCACGGGATCGTTATCAACTATAGCAACGATATCATGTCCCACACCCGAACCAACAGTATTTATACCGTTTTCATCGGACAATTCCACCCACAAACAAGGTGTTGAATTAACCTTGTCGCCGTTGATGAAAGATGGTGCATTCAAATATAGTTTTATGCTTGGGCCAACACCGTCGTTTTCCATATTTTCGGCGGTTCCACCAACGGTAAAACCTTCAAAGTGTCCTTGCGCCATACGCACCTTTGCTGAATCTACTGCAAAAAGGTTGAGCATTCCGCTTTTGTTATCGTAGCTGATATCCATAGGGACAGGCATCTCAATCTTAAAACTACCTCCGCGCACAGAATCGCTACCCGAGAATAACATTTTGTTATATGCTGTATATTCAAAGACACCAAGACCTGCATTATTGAGTGTTTTCACATCCTCGGCACAATCGAACAGGTTTGCATACAACGAACCATTGAAATTATCCATAGGTGCGCCGTCACGTGTTACTATGCTTCCTTCAACCGTAAGCGATCCACCTGCAGCAGCCTGCACAGGAGTGCCCGCAGGTACACCATTCACTTTATCTACACGTATGCTATAACCAGGCAATTTAAGTTTCAGCGCAGGGTCACCAAACAGCACATACTGCAACTTATTCTCACTCATATCACCACCCATAGCTATAAGATTACACTTTGTCATACGCAAAGCATCACCTACAGCTGTTGCCTCACCGCCTGTTACGGGCGAGAGCAACTGCTTCATGAATTCTTTGTTAAGAACAGCATTGTAGCTCTGCAAAACAGTTCTTGTTGTTGCCAAGAAACCGATAGCTCCACCTGCAGGATTAACAAAAGCCACTTCTGCTATAGAATTATCACTTCTGTCAAAAGGACCAATATCGCACGAAGCAGTAATCCAGAAAGGAATACGTGGGGATTTCAGTTCCTTCATATCCGAAGCTTTCCACGTCATTTCATGCGACAATAGTCGTTCGCCTCCATGCCCTGAATAGTTAACGATGAGTGCACCTTTGTCGAGACGATTCTTAATAGCTCTTGTAACCTCGGGGTAACGCAATCCTACAGCTGTTTTCTCGGCTGTATAATCGTCCCAATATATCTTATCAACAATATATGAAGGATAAAAATCACTCATCACCTTAGCCACAGCCTCAGCATCTTTCATATGTTGGTTTGGAATAGCGATATCGCCATCGTCGCCAAATATAGCCACCACATTCTGCCAAGCACCGGCCTCACGATTTTCCATGTAAGCTATAATCTTGTTGACGATATCATTTGCCACCGGAAGCGAGGTTATCGGGAAACGTCCGACACCGACATCCACCTTGTCGATTTTATGGTTACCTCCTTCATTGTCATCGAGCATACCCATATAATCCTCAAACACATATGCACGCACAGCATCAACAGAGTTTGCCGACTCATAGCAAAGCAGATAATCCTCTTGTTTCAGATTAGGGAATGTTATCAGACGATTATCGTACCAAGAGTCACCGAACATAAGCAGATACTTTGGTGCATCTTCAGTTGTAGTTGCCCGGTCGTACAACATCTTCATAAAACGACGATATGCAGTAACATCAGGGGTTCCTGACGAAAACTCGTTATATAACTGTTGTGCCGTAACCACTTCAACAGTAAGACTGTCAATACTGCGGTGCGCGTCGGCAAGCCTCTCTGCAGCCGATCTCAACACACCATTAGAGGGGATTATTATCACCATATCGGCCTGCTCAATAGCATGCAGATTCTGATTGGCAACCTCTTCCACAAACTCAACAGATGGGAACTGCCCGTTTATATCAAAAACAACGTATTGATTTTGCAGATTTGATGATGCTACAACAGAATAGCGATTGCCCGACAATTTACCTTTCAGCTCACAGGGAACAGAAGAAGAGACGTCCCACACACGCGAATTGCCCGTACATCCATCGATCTCAAACGACGCATATTCCGCAGTTGTCGTTTTGCCCCTAAAAATAGTTTGTGAGCCGCGCAAAGCCAACTTGCGGGTATAGTTAACGCGGATATAATCGAGAAATCCATTCACCGCGGAATCGGTAACTTTTTGAACAATAAAGACGGACATATTATCGGCCATGGCATCCTTGACATTCAATTTGCTACTTACAAGCTTACCCACCTCGCCCGAGTTATTGGCTGTTACAACAAAGGTTCCTATTGATTTATCACCTATAAGTACGCTTACTTCGCTTCGGCCCAATCCGTTCGTTGCGAACGAGACATCAAGAATTCCGGCTTTATTGGCAACGCCTGTTATAGGTATTTTATATTCAACGGCGCGGCCCAAAGAGTAATCATAATCATCGACAAGCACACGTCCATACTTGCAGTGGCTTTTCTTGTCGTTATCAACAACTGCATAGTCGGGATACTCCGTTACCACCAACGAAGGTTCCTCTTTTATCTCTTCTGTGGGGAACGCCATTGGCTCATCGCCTTCGGTAAGGAAATAACAGCCATACTGGGAATATACATTCTGTTCATGTAAAAAACGGCTATTCTTGTAGTTCCACTTCATAACACCGTTTGCATAGAACAGCACAAAGCCTTTTTCACGCCATAGCGGCACCTCCTGCAAGTCATCGGGCAAGGTTTCGAGAGATGTCTCGGGCAGAATATGTCCGCCGTAGCCAAACAGACGAACCTTATCGGGATTTGAGAAACCCATCTTTTTCAATTCGCTGTCAGTTATCTTGTGTACGCCGTCATCTTTTACTGACACACGTACCCACCGGCCCTGTGCAAGCAAAGAATTTGCTGCATATCTCTCATTCACCGAACGAGAAGCAGATGTTCTTTTAATTGCAGAGGGAGCTTTATCAACAACCAACTTATACGAATTCAAACGGTAATATTCACCACCCCGCAACACCACAGGAAGGAAAGCCACATCCAACTGCGGACGCTTAGCTTGTATGCCGACATTACACTCTATCACAGGCTGTCCAAACACTTCTTTTGCTATTAGCGCGTAACGAGCAACCTCTTCGGCAGTCATTTTTTGATATTCAGGATATTCTATATGAGCTGAATAGGTATAATTGGCGTAATCTGCAGGCAAATCAACCACAGAAATACAAACAGGCAATATGGAGTCGCCACGTGACGAAGCCCAATCGACCGATACAAATTGCGCCTGCATCCATAATGGAGATAGCAACAAAAAGGCAGATATTAATCTTTTTACATTCATTTTCATTGGTTTATCTTACATGAAAATCCAAAACTTTCTTTTCCCCTATATAACCCTTGAGGTGAGTTCCTATCTTTGCTTCACCTGCTCCGGCCGGCGTACCGGTGAATATAAGGTCGCCGGTTTTCAATGTACAGAAACGGCTTACATAAGCAATTATTTCATCCACCGAGAAGTACATCTGCGACGTATTAGCCCGCTGCACTACATCGTCGTCAATGGTAAGGGAAAAATCCATATTATTTATGTCAATATTACCTACAGGATAGAATTCACCAAGCACAGCCGAGCCATCAAAGCCCTTGCTCAAATCCCAAGGCTCACCCCTCTCTATTAATCCGCGTTGCATATCACGAGCTGTAAAATCAATACCTACAGTTATGGCATCGTAATAACGATGAGCAAAACGCGCCGGAATACTTTTTCCCAATTTATTTATGCGCACAACAATTTCCGCCTCATAATCAACGCGTCCCAGAAAGTCGGGCACATAGAAATGTTTGCCATTCTTTATTATCGCCGAATCGGGCTTCATAAAAATCAATGGGACTTGCGGACGGTCAACCGTTCCGTCAAACTCATAAGCGTGTTCAGCATAGTTTTTTCCAACAGCGATTATCTTCATTTTCTTTCGTTTGTTTCTAATTCACATTCAATGCTTTCGAGACGGTTAAACATCAACGACAAATGCGCGTATAACGAAGTGTTCTGGACCACGATATTCTCGGGAACACGAATGCGCAGAGGGGTAAAGTTCCATATAGCCTTAATACCCCATACAACCATCTTATCGGCAACCTCCTGCGCCCTATCGATAGGCACAGTAAGTATTCCTATCTTCACATTATAGCGTCGCATCATAGCCTCAAGCTCATTGGTGTGATATACCGGTATTCCCGCCACGCTATGCCCCACTACTTTGGCACTGGTATCAAAAGCAGCCACTACCTCGAGACCGAACTGTTTGAGACCGGAGTCGTTGAGCAATGCACTACCCAAACGCCCTGCGCCAAAAAGAAAGGCCTTGTGAATACGGGTAAAACCCAAGAAATCCTCGAGCACCTCGAGCAGATTATCTATATCATATCCCACCCTTGTGCGACCAACAATATTCACGCACGACAAATCCTTTGCTATCTGTGATGCAACAATATTTGTTTCTTTGGATAGACCTGTTGACGACACATACTGTTCACCGCGTTGCTTCAACAAACGGCAAACAGACAGATACCAAGGTAAACGACGCAACGTCGGCTCTGGCACTTTCTCTATTCTCATTGGATTGATCATAAACTCTTAATGCGCGTGATGTTATAATAACGAAGCAAAATTAAAGTTATTTTACGAGGTATTGAAATTTATACCAAGAATATTGTATATTAGCGGACAGAAATATATAAAAACTGACAACAAGAATGAAAAAGAACGATTGGAAAGAGAGGCTGAATGTAGTCTATTCCACCAACCCCAATTTTGCCTATACCACCGATGAAAAGGAGGAAAATGAGACACTTCCCAAGCAACAGCAGAAGCTGAGAGTAAGCATTGAGAAGAACCATAGAGGAGGAAAAACAGTAACCATTGTAAAAAATTTCATTGGCACCGAAGCCGACATGAAAGAACTTGGCAAAGTACTTAAGACCAAATGTGGCGTAGGTGGCAGCGTGAAGGAGGGAGAGATACTCATCCAAGGCGAGTTTAAGGAGAAAGTCATCGAAATATTGAAAAAAGAGGGATATACACAAACAAAATAGCCCATATCGATGATTTTTAAAATCAATTTCCTATCTTCGCAGAGCAAAACAGAAAAACAACCCAAATAAAAGCATAAATTATGGCAGACAAATCAAAACTTTTGCTTGCAGCAGAATTGCTCAGCATCAAAGCAGTCAAACTACAACCAGAGCAGCCTTTCACATGGGCTTCGGGCTGGAAGTCACCTTTCTATTGCGACAACCGCAAGACATTGTCATTCCCCGCGTTGCGCACACGTGTTAAGTTGGGCCTTGCAAACCTCATTCTTCAGGAGTTCCCCGAAGCAGACATCGTAGCAGGCGTAGCTACAGGTGCCATTGCACAGGGTGCACTTGTTGCCGAGGAACTTGCAAAACCATTCGTGTATGTTCGTCCAAAGGCAAAAGACCATGGCATGGGCAACCAAATTGAAGGCGATGTTTATCCAGGTGCTAAAGTAGTTGTTGTAGAAGACCTTGTTTCTACAGGACTCAGCAGCCTTCGTGCCGTTGACGCACTTCGTGCAGCAGGCGTAGAGGTTATCGGTATGGTTGCATCATTCACATACGGTTTTGAAGTTGCAACAGAAGCTTTTGCCAATGCAGGCGTCAAGCTCATCACACTCACCGACTATGAGGCTGTTCTTGAGGCGGCCAAAGAGACAGGCTACATCACAGAGGACGTTATGCCAACATTGAAAGAGTGGCGTGCCAACCCAAGTGAGTGGAGAAACGACTTAAAGTAAAAAAACATTTCCCACACCATGAGCCAATACGAAAGTAGCGTAAAGTGCATACCCTATTCACAGGAGAGAGTGTATGCCAAGCTGGAAGACTTGAACAACATTGAGGGAATAAAAGACAGACTTCCCCAAGACAAGATAAAAGACCTTGCATACAGCCGCGACGAAGCAAGCGTAAACGTGCCTCCCCTTGGCAATGTAACATTGCGCGTTATTGACCGCGAAGAGCCTAAATGTATCAAGCTCGAGGTCGCAGGTTCGCCAATACCGGTGCTTATATGGATACAGATAATCCCCAATGGCGGAGAAGCATCAAAGATGCGCGTTGTAGCAAAGGCCGAAATAAATTTCATGTTGCGTTCCATGGTAGAGAAACCGCTGAAAGAAGGTCTTGAAAAAATTGCAGAGGCACTCTCTTTGATAGCATACTAACAAGATAGCGAGAGATACCACCCCTAAAGAGTGGTATCTCTTTTTATACCCTAAAAAGTGCGTTGAAAAGGTAAAAAAATATAACCATAGAGCCGGCAAGCAATAAAATGCTCACAGCCACGTTTCTATGATAAACACATTTTTTTGAGGATGAAAACAATCAAGTACCTGCTTATACTCACTACCATTTTATTTACAGCCTGCGATGACGAGAGCCAATACTCCATATACAGAGTAAATTTCGTCTTTGACAAAAGCATACACCCATATATCCAAGTCAATAGTTACGGGCAATTCATATGCGTAAAACGCGGAGCAACACCCGGACAATACAAGCTGACCGATGCGTTGGGAAACACACAGACCGTTAATATCCCCGAGATACAAATGCAGATGAACCCGTTCCACTACGGACTGGGCGGACTGATTATTGGCACCCCCATGAATTGCGACGGTTATATCTGGGCATACGACTGGGCCTGCCCCACATGCGACAGCCAACGCCACCGCGTTGAGATAGACTACACCATAGGCCATGCCAAATGCCCCAACTGTGCAGCAGTGTTCGACCTGAACAGCGGTGGCATTGCCATCGAAGGCAAATCGAGACCATTATGGCACTACCGCGTCTATGACAATGTACCAAATGTTATTATACAAAATTAAATTTTAAATATTTTACATATTTACAGACAACCTTAGCCATGAGGTAAAACACGAACATACAACTGCACTTGAAGTGAAATATCAAAACAAGTTTGTAAATCTCATTCGTTTGTTATATCTTTGCACCCGTTGTCGCAAGACAACAGAAACATAAGGTCGCTCGAATGGTGGAATCGGTAGACACGAAGGACTTAAAATCCTTTGGCATTTAAACGCCGTGCGGGTTCAAGTCCCGCTTCGAGTACTGGAACAAGATAATCCCTTGTAAGACAAAAGCTTACAAGGGATTGTTGTGTTTATATACGTAAACATTTATAAAAAAATTGGGCAGGGTGGACAAAAAGTAGGATAAAACCCTTGTAATATTTTATCATTTACCACCATTTTTGGTGGTACGCTTACCACCTTTTCGGTATAAAAAGTGCAAAACGGTTTTCTATACAACAATTACCTATTTCTTTTTCTGACGAGACATAAGCGTTTGCGAATACGTAGCGAGGACATAAAGCAATCTATCCACAATAATGTTGCTATTACCAAGCGCTATCTTGGATTGAGACAATAGGAGATTTTACAAACTTATGACTGTCTGAGTTTCTAAACCTTATGAGGGCGACATTTTTTGAGGAGAAATCTTTTTATAGACCCTGTTCAAATTTTGTCGCCACTCTATCATTTTCTACAAGGATATTATCTCAAACTCTTAAAAATATAATTTGCAAAGTGTTTCTTGCATTGCTAAATCCTTTTAACTACTTTTGCACAAGTGCGAATGTAAACTGCACTCGCTGTAAAATATTCAAGTAAACTTGATATTATTTTACTCGTTTGCATTACATTTGTGTTGTTCTTGTGACAAATGTTCACAGGAACAGACATATTAGTTTTAGGGCGTTTAGCAAAGTTATCCCTCACTTGAATCTGGACAATTCTTGACTGTGGATAATGAGCAAGAAACGTCCACGTCAATGATATTTATATCCTTTCAAAGGGAATATCATATCATTTGGCGTGGGCTTTGCTTATTATACAGTCGTGGCAGTCCAGAGCCAAAGTGAGATAATAAGTTAAAGTTCCCACGCCTTGTTTTTATTTAATGCTGAACGGAGGGAGCAGGGAAGCAAGAATCTATTGTTAAAATGAAAACATTCAGAATGATTGGAATGGCGTTGTTTGCTGTTCTTATGTGTGTAAATTTTGCTTCGTGTGGCAATGATGATGGAGAAATACCATCAGACCCAACAGGGGATTCACCAACAAATCAGCCAACCAACGAAAAGAAGTTGGTGAAGATAATCGAGCAAGATAACGACGGAAATGAACGAATTATAGAGTTTAAATACAATGAAGATGGAAATGTAATAGAGGCGAACGAATGGAGTAAATTTAGTTATGATGATGCTTGGAGAACAGATAGAATTATATACAATTGGAATTCCAAAGAATTAGTAACTATTATAGGAAGTGGATTTGAAGAAGGTCACAAACTCACACTCTCTAATGATAGAGTAAGAAATGAATATCGGGCAGAATACCAGCAGTACCCTGGTTATGAGCCTTTCCTTGATGAAAGTTTTATTTTTTACAATTATGACAAGAATCGTAATCTGACTGAATATGGAGCGAAATGGGGTGAAAAAGGTGAATACGAAGCTATTTCTTATAAACTAAATTGGAATGAAAAGCAAGTTGCAAGCACTGAAGACTACTATTCCGATATCTCTACAATCCTCTACGAGAATCGTACTTGTAAAGGTTTCTTCCCTTTATTTGCTTGTTGTTTTGATGATGGTAGTATCTTAAAATTCAATTACATTTTTATTGCTCAACCCCAACTAATTGGTTTGAAAACAAATTATTTGCCAAAAAAAATCATTGGCAATGCAGATTGCTCATTTGAATCATTTGAATACGAATTTAACACAGATGGCTATATAGAAACTTGCATTGCAGATAAAAATTATTACGAATTTGTTTGGGAGTAAGATTCCAATAAAACTCTTATAAACATTAAGAAAGCCTGCCTACCTAAACGGATAGCCAGGCTTTCTTAATGTTTTTTAGTGCTTGGGAAGCTATAAAATACCGTAACATATAGTAAGTAGAAACACCTAAAAAAGATATAACAAAGTGGTAAAAATATCCTTTTTATCGTTTGTTTTATATGCAAAGAACGCTACCTTTGTAATGCAGAAATCACTGCGAGAGATATTTAACAATACGAATCAAATCATTGGGTTACACACAGCGTAAACCAAAATTCTCTAGTGTTCCGCACAACAAACAAGTAGTCTCTAATGCCTTAATCCGGTATATTTTTTCGCTTTTATTAAACTAAAAGTTTAAACAATCTTTATACTTTTATTCTTTTTCTGCATTTTTCTCAACAATTAGTTTGGCACTACAACTTTATTAGTTACCTTTAGCTTGCAAAAATATGTATTACAACTATTAGAAAAACATATAACTAAAATACCATGCAAAAAAGAATTATTGAGTGCGTGCCTAATTTCTCTGAGGGCCGCAATATGGAGATTATCAAACACATCACCGATGCCATTGAGGCGGTGAAGGGTGTGAAGTTGCTTGATGTTGATCCGGGCGAAGCTACAAACCGTACTGTTGTAACATTTGTGGGTGAGCCCGAAGCGGTGGTTGATGCCGCTGTGGCAGGTGTTAAACGCGCCACTGAGCTGATTGACATGCGACAGCACAAAGGTGCGCATCCTCGCATGGGCGCATGTGATGTATGCCCACTGATACCTGTTTCGGGTATCACCATGGAGGAGTGCGCTGAACTTGCACGTGGGCTGGCTAAACGTCTGGCCGAGGAACTGAAAGTACCTACATACTGCTACGAGGCTGCGGCATTCAAGCCCGAGCGTCGTAACCTTGCTGTTTGCCGTGCCGGCGAATATGAAGGACTGCCCGAGAAGTTGGCTAACGAGGATAAACGTCCCGATTTTGGTGCACGCCCATACGATGAAGGTGTTGCACGCACCGGTGCTACAGCCGTTGGCGCACGCGACTTCCTTGTTGCTGTAAACTATAACCTGAATACCACCTCTACCCGACGCGCCAATGCCATTGCGTTCGACGTGCGCGAGAAAGGCCGTCCTATGCGCGAGGGTAACCCTATAACAGGAAAAATCGTAAAGGACGAGAACGGTAACAATGTCATGATTCCCGGTACTTTGAAAGCATGCAAAGCTATAGGCTGGTTCATCGAGGAGTATGGCATAGCACAGGTGTCGATGAACATGACAAACTTGGCTGTAACTCCTTTGCATGTAGCATTCGACGAAGTGTGTCGTGCGGCTGAGGCTCGCGGTGTGCGAGTGACAGGAACCGAGATTGTTGGTCTTATACCTAAAAAATGCCTTGTTGATGCAGGACGCCATTTCCTGCGCAAGCAACAGCGCTCGACTGGCGTTCCCGAACGCGAACTTGTGCGTATTGCAATAGAGAGCATGGGACTTGCGAACCTTAAGGGATTCAAGCCCGAAGAGAAAGTTATCGAATATATGCTCGAAGCCGAGGAACAAAAAAACACAAAGAGACTTGTCGATATGACATGTGCAGGCTTTGCCGAGGAGACAGCAAGCGAGTCGCCTGCTCCCGGTGGTGGCTCAATATCTGCATATATGGGTGCGCTTGCAGCCGCTCTTGGAACTATGGTTGCAAACCTATCGTCGCACAAGGCCGGTTGGGACAGCCGCTGGGAATACTTCTCTGATTGGGCCGAGAAGGGCATGGATATAATGAACGAGCTACTTGCCCTTGTGGATGAGGACACTGCTGCTTTCAACAAGATTATGGATGTGTTTGGCATGCCTAAAGGCACTGACGAGGAGAAAGAAGCACGCGCTGCAGCTATGGAAACAGCTACGCTATACGCCACACAGGTGCCTTTACGCACTATGAAGGCTGCATATAAGGCTTTCGACGTTGTGCGCGCCATGGCACAGGAGGGCAACCCCAACTCTGTTTCCGATGCGGGAGTAGGTGCATTGGCGGCACGATCGGCTGTTATGGGCGCATGCCTGAATGTAAAGATTAACGCAGCCGGTCTAAAAGACCGCGCTACTGCAGAGGCTCTTGTTGCCGAAGCCAACGAGATACAAGCTCGTGCACAGCAGGCCGAGAAAGAGATACTTGCCATCGTTGAAGAGAAAATAAACGGATAAAACATAAAACACTATGACTGATTTTCAAAAAGACATATTAGCCGGTATCCCCGACATTCTGCCGGCAAAACGAGAATACGACACTACAGCGAACCATGCTCCTAAGCGCAAAGACATTCTCACCGACAGCGAAAAGAAGCTTGCGTTGGCCAATGCATTGCGTTACTTCCCCGAGAAACACCACGCAGAGCTTGCCCCGGAATTTCTCGATGAATTAAAGAGATACGGACGTATATACATGTATCGTCTGCGTCCTGAATATGAGATGTATGCACGTCCCATAGAAGAGTATCCTGCACGTTCACGTCAGGCAGCAGCAATTATGCTCATGATACAGAACAATCTTGACAAGGCTGTAGCACAACACCCGCACGAGCTTATCACATATGGTGGCAATGGTGCCGTATTCCAGAACTGGGCACAATATCGCTTGGCGATGAAATATCTTGCCGAGATGACCGACGAACAGACACTTGTAATGTACTCGGGACACCCTCTCGGCTTGTTCCCTTCACACAAAGATGCTCCACGCGTAATTGTGACAAACGGCATGGTTATCCCCAACCACTCGTCACAGGACGATTGGGAACGTTTCAACGCTATGGGCGTTTCACAGTATGGTCAGATGACAGCCGGCTCATATATGTACATTGGTCCTCAGGGTATTGTACACGGCACAACTATCACCGTGATGAATGCGGCACGCAAACGCATGAAGCCGGGACAGAACGACCTAAAAGGCATGTTGTTCGTAACTGCCGGCCTTGGTGGTATGTCGGGCGCACAGCCAAAAGCCGGAAACATTTCGGGAGTGGTAAGTATCACTGCTGAAATAAACATTGCAGCGGCACAAAAACGCTACAACCAGGGATGGGTAGATGAGTTGCATACTTCGCTCGACGAGCTTATTCCACGTGTTAGAAAGGCTGTTGAGAACAAGGAAATAATCTCATTTGCATATGTAGGAAACGTGGTTGATCTTTGGGAACGCCTTGCCGACGAAGAGATGAATGTTGACCTTGGCTCTGACCAGACATCGCTTCATAACCCATGGGCAGGTGGTTATTACCCTGTGGGATATTCCTATGAAGAGTCGAACCGCATGATGGCCGAAGAGCCGGAGCGTTTCCACGAATGTGTACAGGAGTCGTTGCGTCGCCATGTGGCAGCTATCAACCGACTCACAGCACGTGGCATGTATTTCTTTGATTACGGAAATGCGTTTTTGCTTGAATCGTCACGTGCAGGAGCCGACATAATGACTGCCGACGGCAAGTTCCGCTACCCGTCATACGTTCAGGATATCATGGGCCCGATGTTCTTCGATTATGGTTTCGGTCCGTTCCGCTGGGTATGTACATCGGGTAATGAGAAAGACCTTGAAACAACCGACCGCATTGCAGCCGAGGTACTTGAGAAGATGCTTGCAGAGGCTCCTGCTGAAATTCGCGGACAGCTCGAGGACAACCTGCACTGGATACGCGAAGCAAAACAGAACAAGCTTGTAGTTGGTTCACAGGCACGAATACTTTATGCCGACAGCGAAGGACGTACACGCATTGCCCTTGCATTCAACGAGGCAATAGAACGCGGAGAGATTTCGGCTCCTGTGGTGCTGGGTCGCGACCACCACGACGTGTCGGGTACCGACTCACCATATCGCGAGACCTCAAATATTTATGACGGCTCACAGTTCTGTGCCGACATGGCGGTACACAACGTTATAGGCGACTCGTTCCGCGGTGCTACATGGGTATCGATACACAACGGTGGCGGTGTAGGCTGGGGCGAAGTAATGAACGGCGGCTTCGGCATGGTAATCGACGGCTCCGACGACTCGGCACGCCACATAGAAGAGATGCTTCTGTGGGATGTAAACAACGGTATTGCACGACGCAGCTGGGCACGCAACGAAGGTGCTATGTTCGCCATAAAGCGACAGATGGAACGCACACCACTGCTGAAGGTCACATTGCCTAACATTGCCGACATGAGCCTCATAGAGAAGATTTATAACGAAAACAAATAAAACACATATTATGATTCATCATATAAACACAGAACGACTTACCATAGCAAAAGTCGAGGAGATTCTGACAAAAGGTTACAAACTAGCACTCAGCGAGAATGCAAAACAGCGTATTATCAATTGCCGTAAGTATCTTGACGAGAAGATGCAAGATAGCGAACGTCCCATATATGGCGTAACAACAGGTTTTGGTTCACTATGCAACATCTCGGTTGGCAAGGAAGATTTATCGAGCTTGCAGAAGAACCTTATGATGTCGCATGCATGTGGCACAGGCGCACGAGTGCCATCGGAGATTGTAAAGCTGATGCTTTTCTTGAAAGCACAATCTCTCTCATACGGTCATTCAGGAGTGCAACTTATTACAGTGGAGCGTCTGTTGGACATGTTCAACAACGATATTATCCCTGTGGTGTATGAGCAGGGTTCATTGGGAGCGAGCGGCGACCTATCACCACTTGCACACATGTGCCTGCCGCTGATTGGCCTTGGTCATGTAGAGGTAAACGGGGAGATTGTGGAGAGCGCTGCCGTTATGAAAAATATGGGTTGGGAGCCTATAGAACTATGTTCAAAAGAGGGCCTCGCACTACTCAACGGAACACAGTTTATGTCGGCATACGGCGTATATTCAATAATAAACGCTTTGCGTTTGAGCCATTGGGCCGACTACATTGGAGCAATGTCACTCGATGCTTTCGACGGACGTATGGACCCATTCGAGCATAACGTACACGCTATACGTCCACACAACGGACAGATTGAGACTGCACGTAACTTCCGCGAAATTCTTGCCGGAAGCGAGATAATAAAACAGCCAAAGAAACACGTTCAGGACCCCTATTCATTCCGTTGCATACCACAGGTACATGGTGCTGCAAAAGACACCATCGCTTATGTGGCAAGTGTTCTGGAAACAGAGATAAACTCGGCAACCGACAACCCTACAATTTTCCCCGAGACAGACGAGATTATCTCGGCTGGAAACTTCCACGGAGAGCCTATAGCCCTGGTTATGGATTTCCTTGCCATTGCTGTAGCCGAATTGGGTAACATCTCGGAGCGACGCATATACCGCATTATATCGGGAGCACGCAACCTTCCGAACTTCCTTGTTGCAAATCCGGGATTGAACAGCGGTTTCATGATTCCACAATACACAGCGGCATCTATTGTAAGCCAATCAAAAGGACTATGCTGGCCAGCATCGTGCGACTCCATACCATCATCACAAGGCCAGGAGGACCATGTAAGTATGGGTTCAAATGCTGCAACAAAACTGTGGAAAGTTGTACAAAACACAGAGCGTGTTCTTGCAATAGAGTTGATGAATGCTGCACAGGCTTTGGAATTCCGTCGCCCATTGCGTTCATCAAAGCCGGTAGAGGAGATGTTCGCTGCTTATCGCGCCATTGTGCCTTTTGTTGATAACGACACTGTTATGTACCCATACATTGCCGCATCGGTAAAATTCCTGAACGAGTATGAGCCTCATTGTTAAGAATATAGGGTGTATCGTAGGAATTGACGAGAGCAGACGCACAAGGGTTTCCGGAAAGGAGATGAGCGAGATTGGCATGCTTGAAAACGCATGGCTACGCACCGATGGCGACCGCATTGCCGACTATGGCACTATGGATGCTTTTACGCCCGCTGACGGTTGCGAAGTTATTGATGCACAAGGTGGCTGGTTGTTCCCATCGTTCTGCGACTCGCACACGCACATTGTATATGCAGGCAGTCGTGAACAAGAGTTTCTCGACAAGATAAACGGCCTATCATACGAAGAGATTGCCAAACGCGGTGGCGGCATACTGAACTCTGCCGACAGACTGCACTCAACAAGCGAAGAGGAGCTTTACCGCCAAGCAATGGAACGTATTGACGAGATTGTGTCGATGGGTACAGGACTTGTGGAGATAAAATCGGGCTATGGGCTCACACTCGAAGATGAACTAAAAATTTTGCGTGTCATACAACGCATAAAGGAGAATGCTCCATTGGCCGTGCGTGCCACATTCCTTGGAGCACATGCTGTGGGACGTGCCTACAAAGGTCGCCAGAGCGAATATGTGGAGCACGTGTGCAACGACATGATACCTGCCGTAGCCAAAGAGGGGTTAGCCGATTTTGTTGATGTATTCTGCGACAAAGGATTCTTTACTGTTGAAGAGACCGCAAAAATAATAGAAACAGGAGCAAAATATGGACTGCGTGCAAAGATACACGCCAACGAGCTAGCCGTCTCGGGCGGTGTGGAAGTTGGCGTGGAACATGGAGCACTATCGGTTGACCATCTTGAGTCGATGGGCGAAGAGCAAGTTGAGGCTTTGAAAGACACCGACACAATGCCTACGATGTTGCCCGGATGTGCCTTTTTCCTTGGCATAGGCTATCCGCCTGCACGCAAGATGATTGACGCTGGATTGGCTGTTGCGCTGGCCTCGGACTATAACCCAGGCACAGCACCATCGGGTAACATGCGCTTTGTAGCATCGTTGGCAAGCATAAAGATGAAAATGACACCGGCCGAAGCACTCAATGCGTCAACGCTGAACAGTGCATGCGCCATGGGCGAGAGCTACGACTACGGCTCTATAACACGTGGCAAGGTGGCAAACTTCTACCTAACAAAGCCATTGCCGTCGTTAGCATATATGCCATATGCACACCAAACACCTATAATAAAGGATATAATATTGAAAGGCATACACATAAAGTAACCACACAAAATTATGATAAAAAGACTGTTTATCTGCGCCATAGCGTGCCTTACCATGACTACAGCCACTGCCGATGAGGGAATGTGGCTCCCGAACCTTATAAAAGAGCGTATAAAGGATATGCGCAAGAAGGGCTTCAAACTTAAAGTTGATGATATTTATTCCGATAAAAAGGCGTCGTTGAAAGATGCTGTTGTTCAGTTCGGCGGCGGTTGCACAGGTGAGTTCGTTTCGGGCGAAGGCCTCTTGCTTACCAACCACCACTGCGGATACAGCTCCATACAAAAACTATCGTCGGTAGAACACGACTACCTTACCTATGGCTATTGGGCAAAATCGCGCGAAGAAGAGTTGCATGTTCCGGGATTGACAGTGAGCTTGCTGGTGAAGATGGAAGACGTTACAGAGAGGCTTGCTGCAGGCGAAAGCAAAGATGCCATCATTAGCGAGGCCATTAAGGGCAATGGCTATCGTGCAAGCATAGAACCGATGTATTATGGCAACCAACACTACCTTTTTGTATATTGCACATACCGCGATGTACGTCTTGTGGGTGCGCCCCCCTCGGCAATAGGCAAATTCGGTGGAGATACCGACAACTGGATATGGCCACGCCACACCGGTGACTTTGCTATTTTCCGCGTATATGCCGATGCAAACAATGAACCGGCAGAATACAGCAAGGACAATGTACCCTACCACCCCAAACGCCACTTCAAGGTTTCGACAAAAGGCATAGAAGATGGCGACTTCACAATGATATATGGATTTCCGGGCAACACCCAAGAGTATATCACAAGCTCGGCTGCGGCATATACCTTGTTCAAGGCCAACCCCATGAAGATAGACCTGCGCACCACACGACTTAACATCATCAGTGAAGCACAGTCAAAGGATGCGGCCACACGCATTGCATACGCTGCAAAGCATGCAAACATCGCCAACGGCTGGAAAAAATGGCAGGGCGAATCGCTAGGCCTGGAAAAACTTGGAACCATAGGCAAAAAGATTGGCTATGAAACAGATTTCATAAAATGGGCCAGAAATACCGAATATGCAGGCATACTCGACTCTATGAATGTTGCATATAACAATGTAACAGAGAGCTACTTCGTCCGTGAGCTTTTCAACGAATCGATAGCCGGCATCGAGGCTTTCAACTTTGCTTGGCAGCTTTACGATAAATGCATGACAGAGGAGAAGGTAACAGCAGACGAGCAAGCCGAGATTCGTCGCAAAAGCCTCAGAGGTTACAGAGCAGGCATCGATCGCGAGATAGCACGATGTATGATAAAGGAATTCCTTAACCGCATGCCGGGCGACAGAGTACCACAACAGCTGAAACAGGCCGTTAACGAGTGTGGCAGTGCCGAGGCTTTTGCCGACAAACTGTTCGACACAACACGAATTCTAAAGGAGTATCCGCTCACTAAACAAGAGATACAGGAGGACTGCTTCGTTCAGTTTGCTTCGTGGTTTGCTCCAATGATTGAGCAGAACCGCCAATATGCTTATCGCAACCTCAGCAACGTTCCTGCCATAGAAAAATGGTACAAGCCATACATGCAGGCATTGCGCGAGTGGGACAAGGAACGTGCATTCTACCCCGATGCTAATTTTACCCTGCGCGTTGCCTATGGAAACATCGGCGGATACGAGAACGCCGACGGAGAGTATCACACATTCCTGACAACACTCGACGGCATAATAGCCAAGGACAACCCAAAGATATATGACTATAACATACCGCAAGTTCTACGCGATATCCATGGCAGAAAGGATTATGGACGTTGGGCTATCGAAAACAACGGGAAGAAGACAATCCCTGTATGTTTCCTCGCCAACAACCACACATCGGGCGGAAATTCCGGTTCACCTGTAATAAACGGCAAGGGCGAGCTGATTGGTATCAATTTCGATCGTACATGGCGTTCAACAATGAGCGACATAGAATTCGACCCGACAATATGTCGTAACATTTCGGTTGACATACGATTTGTTCTTTTCGTTATAGACCGCATCGGTGGCGCAGGATACCTGTTGGAAGAGATGGGTGTGAAATAACTAAAACATTATGGAATATCTGAAACTACTGTTCATTGAACATTCAGCCCTACAGGCCATTATTGTATTATCACTAATCTCGGCCGTGGGACTGATGGTGGGCAAGGTTCGCATAATGGGGATATCATTGGGAATAACCTTTGTATTCTTTGCCGGAATTATCGCCGGACACTTTGGCTTGAGTATCGACAGCCAAATGCTCTTTTATGCCGAGACATTCGGACTGGTGCTGTTCGTTTATGCCCTGGGACTGCAAGTTGGTCCGGGTTTCTTCAGTTCTATGCGTACCGAAGGTTTTAAACTACTCATTCCGGCCATAGCGGTACTTGTTGTAGGTACTCTGACCGCTGTTGGACTAAGCTTTGCCACAAACGTTTCAATGCCTGATATGTCGGGAATACTATGCGGAGCAACAACCAACACTCCGGCATTGGCTGCGGCACAACAGACTCTTGAACAGCTTGGAATAAATGGTAACGGGGCGGCTCTGAGCTGTGCCATAACATACCCTCTTGGCGTTGTAGGTGTTATTCTTGCAATAATATTCCTGCGTAAGGTTTTTGTTCGCTCAGGCGACATGCCACAACCCGACAATAAACACCATAAGAACGTTTTCATCGCAAGTTTTCGTGTAACAAACCCTGCCATCTTTGGAAAGACTATAGCCGAAGTGGCACATACATGGCATAACCATTTTGTAATATCAAGAATGTGGCACGACGGGCACGTGTTGATACCCATGTCGGACAGGGTACTACAGAAAAATGATATTCTGCTCGTTATCACCAAACCTGAAGAGACCGAGGAGCTTCGCCTTGTCTTCGGCGAGCAGGAACAGAAAGACTGGAACTCCGAGAACATCGACTGGAACAAGATTGACAGCGAACTTACATCGCAACGAATATTGGTAACACGTCCCGAGATAAACGGAAAGAAGCTATCATCATTGCGCTTAAGAAATAACTACGGAATAAATATCAGCCGCGTATATCGTTCGGGAGTACAGCTGTTGGCAACACCCGACCTGGTATTGCAGCTTGGCGACCGCCTTACCGTTGTTGGCGAAGCTGGTGATATCAAACGCGTAGAGAAAATCTTAGGCAACGCCGTACAGAGCCTCAACGAGCCGAACCTTGTATCGGTATTCATTGGTATGATTCTTGGACTGATGGTAGGTAGTATTCCTCTTTCTATTCCCGGAATATCATTGCCTGTGAAGCTTGGACTAGCCGGTGGCCCCATCATAGTGGGAATACTTATAGGAACATTCGGCCCACGACTGCACATGGTTACATACACCACACGAAGTGCCAACATGATGTTGCGTGCGATAGGTCTTAACCTGTACCTTGCTTGCTTGGGACTCGATGCGGGAGCACACTTCTTTGAGACCGTTGTACGCCCCGAAGGAGTACTGTGGCTCATACTTGGATTGCTCATAACATTTGTCCCGGTAGTACTGATAGGTATCTTTGCCTTGCGTGTGATGAAATTGGATTTCGGTTCAATATCGGGCCTGCTCTGTGGCTCAATGGCCAACCCTATGGCACTCAACTACGCCAACGACACCATTGACGGCGATAACCCTTCTGTTGCATATGCCACAGTGTATCCGGTGTGTATGTTCCTGAGAGTGATAATAATACAATTGGTAATAATGCTCTTTGTGTAAGACATTATGGCAACAGTAAAGAGGACAGCGACCGTAAGCGGATATTTCCTTGAACTAGGGAACAAGGATATCGAGATTTACCGCATTGCACAGGACGGTAGCGGAACACTCAAACGTATAGAGGATGTTCAAGGCACCATACGCGCCATTGCCGAAGAGTATGGCTTTGAACGCGACTACAATATAAGTTTCAGGCAACATGTAGCCAGGCTAATACAATATGTAAACACTTTGGAAAACAAATAACTATAATATGAAAAGAAGAAAAATGTTTGTCGCACTCTTTTTGTGCGCTATGGGACTACAAGCCCAGACCGATTACATCCATGGACAGTCGATATGGTTCGACAAACCTACAACGCTGAACGGCAAGGAGATATGGTATGGCGGAAAACCCGAGAACTGGAAAGGCAAGAAACCAGAATGGGCCGGCGATGCAAACTACAACGCCGACAAGGAGTGGGAGTCGCAGTCGTTGCCCATAGGTAACGGCAGCATAGGAGCCAACATACTTGGTTCACTCGAGGCTGAACGCATCACATTCAACGAAAAGACATTGTGGCGCGGAGGTCCAAATACCGAGGGTGGTGCACAGTATTATTGGAATGTGAACAAACAGTCGGCACACCTGCTCGATGAGATACGTCAAGCATTCCTTGACGGCGACGATGAGAAAGCGGCAAAACTCACAAGAGAGAATTTCAACAGCACCGCATCGTATGAATACTATGGTGAGAATCCGTTCCGTTTCGGTAACTTCACCACCATGGGTGAATTCTATATAGAGACTGGACACAGCTGTATTGACATGAGCGACTACAAGCGCATACTTTCACTCGATTCAGCTTTGGCAATAGTACAGTACAACAAAGACGATGTATTCTTCCAACGTAAGTATTTTGTTTCATACCCTGCAAATGTTCTTGTTGTCAAGTTCAGCGCAAGCGAACCTGGAATGCAGAACCTCACATTCAGCTATGTTCCCAACCCCGTATCGGAAGGTACACTCGAGCAGAACGGCAACAATGAGCTTGTGTGGAAGGCAAAGCTCGACAACAACAATATGCAATACACCGTAAGGATGAGAGTTGAGGCCAAAGGTGGAAAGAAGAGTATAAACAAAGGCAAGATACGCATATCAAATGCCGATGAAGTATGCTTCTATATAACCGGCGACACCGACTACAAGATAAACTTCGACCCCGATTTCAACAACCCTAAGACATATGTAGGAGTAAACCCCGACGAGACAACGGCAGAGTGGATAAAGAAAGCCGCTTCAAAAGGATATGACAAACTGCTGAAAGAGCATTACAGTGACTACTCTGCACTTTTCAACCGCGTGGAATTGAATATCAATCCCAACGCACCTGTTACATACGAGTTCCCCGGCATAAATAACATGCCGACAAACAAACGCCTTGAGAGCTACCGCAAGGGCAAGCCCGATTACAAGCTCGAACAGTTGTATTTCCAGTTCGGACGTTATCTGCTTATTTCAAGCTCACGTCCCGGCAATATGCCTGCCAACCTACAGGGAATGTGGCACAATAATGTCGATGGACCTTGGCGTGTCGATTACCACAACAACATCAACCTGCAGATGAATTATTGGCCAGCATGCGTCACCAACCTCAATGAATGTATGCTTCCATTGATTGACTTCATACGCACACTTATAAAGCCGGGCGAAGTTACAGCAAAATCATACTTTGGTGCACGAGGATGGACCGCAAGCATATCGAGCAATATCTTTGGTTTTACAGCACCACTCATTAGTCAGGATATGTCGTGGAATTTTAACCCCATGGCAGGTCCATGGCTCGCCACACACGTGTGGGATTACTACGACTACACACGCGACAAGAAATTCCTGAAAGAAGTTGGTTACGACATTATAAAGAGCAGCGCAATTTTCGCAGTGGATTACCTTTGGAAAAAAGATGACGGCACATACACCGCCGCACCATCCACATCGCCCGAGCACGGACCTATAGACCAAGGCGCAACATTCGTGCACGCGGTAGTAAGAGAGATTCTGCTCGATGCCATTGCAGCAAGCGAAGTGATGGGATGCGACAAGGAACTGCGCAAAGAGTGGAAAAAGGTTCTTAACAGACTTGCTCCGTATGAGATTGGACGTTACGGCCAACTCATGGAGTGGAGCAAAGATATCGACGACCCCAACGACCAGCACCGCCATGTAAACCACCTGTTCGGTTTGCACCCCGGACGCACAATATCACCCGTTGTAACCCCCGGGCTTGCCGACGCTTCGCGCGTGGTACTCGAACACCGCGGCGACGGTGCAACAGGCTGGAGCATGGGCTGGAAGCTCAACCAATGGGCACGCCTGCACGACGGCAACCACGCATACACCCTGTTCGGCAACCTGTTGAAGAACGGCACACTCGACAACCTTTGGGACACCCACGCACCGTTCCAGATTGACGGAAACTTTGGCGGCACAGCCGGAATGTGCGAACTGTTGATGCAGAGCCACATGGGATTCATTCACCTGCTCCCCGCCCTACCCGACGCATGGGAAGAGGGTTCTGTTAAAGGCTTGTGCGCCAAAGGAGGCTTTGAAGTCGACATCACATGGCAGGATGGAAAGCTAGCCGAAGCGATAATTAAATCGAACAGCGGCACACCTTGCAACATCCTCTACGGAGACAAGAAACTTGCATTCAAGACAAAGAAAGGAACATCGTACCGCATAACCGTCAAAGACGGCGCGCTGAAAAGCGAAAAAATAAAGTAATAGTTGTTCACGAGAAAAACAACATATTGTAAACTTGTAAATTCTTGTAGATTTTTGAAAAATCTACAAGAATTTTTATATACCGAACTTGAATTCTATACAATTTTAATACAAAAGGAACTTACCCGTCATTGATAATTCCATTCTGTTTTTTTCATTTTAGCATCGTCCGAGAAACAGAATGTCGGAGACTTTGTCGGTGACATGTCGGAGACGAAACTAACTGAACGCCAACAGAAAATACTCAATTTAATTAAAAAATTACCGACAATTTCAGCTAAACAAATGTCGGAGACTTTGTCG
>JAZRGV010000054.1:0-11654 GCA_045644465.1 Bacteroidaceae bacterium | reverse complement strand
GAGTAAAAATGTTAAAACAGCGGATTGCTGCGTTATGCTCGAACTCGAAATCCTCATTTACGCCCAGTAAACTCCGGTTTCTTGTTCTTCGCAAGCCTTGCACTCCACAGTTTTATCCATTTTTATATCTTGTCTATAATAAAGCAAAATTATCGACAACTTGCGTACAGCGCATGTTGTCAATGATTATTCGTTTTATAACTAAAGGTCGCGTGCACGCACGCGACCTTTAGTTATTTAGAATTATATCGAACTCACGTTATTTACCTGCATTCTGAAAAAACGCGTAGTTATCATGTCGATCATAGTGGAGATATCCCGTTTGCTGTTGTAGAGTTTCTTTGACAGCGCTCATGATGACATTGTTGGGGCTATATTTTTGCAGTAGGTTGTGCACATAGTTTGCGTGAATTTGATTTGTTATTAAAAATATGTCAAAAATATTTGTCTATATGTAAAGTATGCATTACATTTGCAGTGTATTCGAATACAAAACTTATGTTTAATATTAAAACTGAAGATTTATGAAAACATTGCTTTTTCCGCACGGTTTCCAAAAGTGGGGTTCGTGTATTTTTGCAGTAGGTGTTATATTTGGCATATATGCTATGGTTGCCGATTATGGCGCAAGTTACCTTGTTAATAATATTGCCATCATAGGCACAGTGTCAGGAGCAATACTCGTTACCTGTTCGCGTGAGAAAATTGAAGATGAAATGGTTAGGCAGATTCGTTTGAATTCATTGCTTGTGGCACTTTATGTCAATTATGCAGTCTTGATTCTATGCTCCTTGTTTATCTATAGCCTTGAATTTCTGTATGTGATGATGTATAACATGTTCACAATATTGATTATCTTTATGGCTGTTTTCCGTTATCGTATGTGGCGTTTAAATAAAGAGGTGAAAGATGAAGAACAGAATTAGGGTTGCGCGTGCCGAGGTGCGCATGACACAGCAGCAGCTGGCCGATGCTATTGGTGTCAGCCGTCAGACCATAAATGCCATTGAGAGTGGCAAATTCGTTCCCTCGACTGTCTTGGCACTGAAAATGGCAAGTGTTTTTGAAAAGTCTGTAGAGGAGTTGTTTATACTGGATGATGAAGATTAGTAAAAAATGAAAGCAGAAGCAATTGCTTCTGCGTTCATTTTTTTATCTTGTAAACCCAGGTGGCCTTGTTTGTCCGCCTTGTCCGCCGAAACCTGGCGGGCGGCTACTCTCTCCACCAAAGCCGGGTGGGCGTGAACTGCCGAATCCCGGAGGTGAAACTGTAGGCGGACGTGGAACAGGGGTAGGTGGTGGCATCATTGGAGGCCGATGCGGCCGTGGTGGTAAAGGCAGCGGCAACGGACTAAAATGTACAGTAGGGTATATTCCTATTGATACACGAGGCGTATAATTCGTCAGTCAGTAATCGGGCGTTCCTTCGAATACACCAGCCTCGTTGTATGGGTAAATATATCCGCTCATAATCATACTCCTGTTGCTAAAGTTTGGAGTTATGTTGGCAGTGGCCTGATTGCTGTTAGCTGTAATTACAACATTGACCATTGCCGATACGTTGCTACCTTGTATAAGGTAGTTGTAGTGAATGTTTCCATCTTTGTCAACCTGCAGCTCTTCGTTGCTTATGTTTCCTTGCAGAGTGATGCCACCCAAACCATTGGGCGAATATGCGTTACTGTTGTCAAATGCAGTCTGTATTGTTCCTGTGCCCTCATTTATAGAAACATAGTTGGTACTTGGAGTTACAAAGTTTGTTGCTCCGTTGTTGAACGTAACGTTCGATGCTTCAAGTGCCCACGAACCGTTTCTTATTGCAATGATAGCTTGCGCATGCTGTATGGAATCGTTGACAAATTCCAATCTCTCGGCCTTGCTGCGTTTCTTGAGTCTTTCGGCACGCCAGGCATCCTCTTTCTCTTTCATTGTCATCTTCTTCTCTTGGGCATAACCTATGGCGTGTGTTGCAATGATTATAGCCAACATTATTCCGGTGATGATTGCACCTCGGCGTATTAATGCTCTCTCTCTCTGATTGCATTTTTTATTTCTCTTTTCCATATTCTTGCTTTTGTTGTTAATCTCAATGTCATTTTTCTATAAAACAAATAATCTGCATCTATGTACAGGAAAATGTGCACTAAACCAACTTTTTTAACCTGCTTTTAGGTTTTATAAATGCTTTTTGGGAAAATAATGCCTCTTTGGACTTTTTTTTATTGTATAAATGTTTTGTTTGCACAAAAATGATTATCTTTACAAAAAGTAGTTTTATTTTTGGTGAATAGGGTGGTTTTTACATATATTTGGGCGCTTTTATTGTTAACGGCATGCGGTGTCGGTAATAAGAATGGAGCAGACTCTACTGTATGGGAAATGCAACCGCTGTTTGGGGATTGCGATACAGTTGCCATTGACACAATGGATATTGTCAACCCTTTTATCACCTATGACCGTGAATCCGATGTCTATTACATGACGGGCGACAACGGCTATGTGTGGAAAAGTAAGGAACTGAGATTGTGGGTTGGGCCGTATAATGTTCTGGCCTATGATACAGCTTCGTGGTTGGGTACATCACCTGTAATAAAATCGCCCCAGATACATGAATTTGCCGGCAAATACTATTATATGGCTGCTTTTGAGACAAACGAATATAGCTCTTGCGCTACGCTTGTTGCCAATAGTATCACCGGACCATATAAAACTATTGATAGCAAAAGTTTTTTACTTGACATAAAAGAGAAAGCTTCATATCCTACGTTCTGTTCCGATGAGTTTGGTGCAGGATATATGATATATAGCAGTGTGATAGAACAAGAGAATGATGGTGTAGTGCAGATTGTGCTATATAACGAAGACTTTGGTCGCAGGCTTGGTGAGGCATATACAATGTTAGCGGCATCACAAATACCATGCTGGCATAAGGCCGAGGAGGAGGAGATAGTTACAACAACGTTTTTAGGGTCGCCTTTCTTGTTCCATTCGGGCAATGATTGTCTTGGAATGCTGTTTGTGGCAAACAACGGAGAAAAGAAAGCTGTTGGAGTTGCATATTCCGAGACCGGAACGCTGGATGGCCCATGGGTGGTGCAGGATGAACCGTTGTTGGTGGGCTATGAAAATGTTTCTATGTTCAGGGATTATGATGGAACACTGGTGATGCTTGCCGGTAAAGATACGATAATGAATGGGGTTAAGAGATCTGTCCCGAAGTTTATAAAAACAGATTCACAGTTTGATAAATTACAAATTAAAGGATACTATAAATTTTAAAAACTATGCGTTTAATTATTCAGCCTAACTATCAGCAACTTTCATGCTGGGCCGCTTCTTATGTGGCAAAGAGAATCAACGAGTTCAAACCTACAGCAGAAAGACCTTTCGTTCTTGGTCTTCCTACAGGTGGTACTCCTCTGGGTACTTACAAGGAACTTATCAACCTTTATAACAAGGGTATCGTAAGCTTCCAGAATGTTGTTACATTCAATATGGACGAATATGTAGGTCTTCCCGAGGAGCATCCCGAGAGCTACCACTCATTCATGTGGAACAACTTCTTCAGCCATGTTGACGTTAAGAGAGAGAATGTAAACATTCTTAATGGTAACGCAGAGGATTTGGTTGCAGAGTGCGCACGCTACGAGGCTAAAATCAAGTCTTACGGTGGTATTGACTTGTTCCTTGGTGGTATCGGTCCTGATGGCCACATTGCGTTTAACGAGCCTGGTTCATCGCTTGCTTCACGCACACGTATCAAGACTTTGACAACTGATACAATCATTGCAAATTCTCGTTTCTTTGATAACGACATCAACAAGGTACCTAAGACTGCAGTTACAGTTGGTGTTGGTACTGTTATGGACGCAAAAGAGGTTCTTATCCTTGTAAACGGCCATAACAAGGCTCAGGCTTTGTATCATGCTGTTGAGGGTAACATCACTCAGATGTGGACAATCAGCGTTCTTCAGATGCACCAGAGCGGTATCATCGTATGTGACGATGCTGCAACAGCAGAATTGAAGGTTGGCACTGTAAACTACTTCAAGGATATCGAGCGCAACAACCTCGAACCTGCATACAAGTAATTACAGTTACGTATAAAATCAGGGCATATTCACACTATGAATATGCCCTGATTTTATGTTAGGTAAGAGTAAATAAAATACATATAATTTTGCAGTACTCTTAAGTTGTATTAAATTTGTAACCTAAAGAGTATAAAATTAATTTAATATTATGAATAAGAGATTTATTACACTATTGTCTTTGTTGTTCGCAGTGTTGCTCGTTAGCGCACAGAACAATGATGTAGAGAAGGTGCTCAAGAAAATCAAGGCTGTAAGCAGCTTCGAGAAAATTGAGAAGGCCGACACAACACGTCAATATTATCTTATGAAGATAACACAATTGCTCGACCCGAATAATCCTTCAGCAGGAACATTTGAGCAGCGCGTGATGCTCGGTCATAGAGGATATGATCGTCCTGTAGTTGTTGTAACTGAGGGATATGGTGGCGACTATGCTTTCAACAATCCAAGATACATGGAGGAGTTGACAAAGATTATGGATGCCAATATGTTGTTCGTTGAGTATCGCTATTTCTCAGGCTCAATGCCCGAGCCTTGCAACTGGGAGTATCTTACCGTTGCAAACTCTATGGTCGATTATCATAATATAATAACTTCGTTCAAGCCTTACTACAATGCAAAATGGGCTTCAACAGGTATCAGCAAAGGTGGTTCTACTTCTATCTTCTTGCGTGCTTATTATCCTGAGGACCTTGATGTATCGGTGCCTTATGTAGGTCCATTGAGCTGTGCAGTAGAGGATGGTCGTCACGAGTCGTTCCTTGAGCAGGTTTCAACTAAGGCCAACCGCGATGCAATACGTGCATATCAGACCGAAATGTTTGAGCGCAAAGAGCGTATGATGCCACTATTTGATGCATATTGCCTTGAAAAAGAACTTATCTTCCGTGTTCCTACATCTACAATATACGATTTGCTTGTGCTCGAGTATCAGTTCTCAATGTGGCAGTGGGGTACACCTGTAAGCACTATTCCTGCACTTGATTCTGAAGATAAGGTACTTTTCGACTACTTTATAAAAATGTGTGGTCCCGACTATTTTGCAGCCGAGAACAAAATAGAGTCGTTCTTTGTACAGGCTGTTAAGGACTTCGGTTACTATGGTTATAATATAGAGCCTTTCCATAAGTATGTAAATGCAGAAGAGATTGAGGGTTACCTTAAACGCGTTCTTCTCACCGAGGATTTTGCCGATGTGAAGTTCGACGACAGCAATTACCGTTTTGTTACCGACTATTACACCGAGAACGATCCCAAAGCTATTATGATATACGGTGAGGTTGACCCTTGGACAGCAAGTGGTGTAACATGGTTGCGCGATCGCAATAAAGAGAATATCAAGATATTTATACAGCCTGGCGGAAGCCATACTGCACGAATACTTAATATGCCCGAGAAGATGCGTGATGAGATTCTTGAGCAGTTGAATGAGTGGATGCAGTATAAGTAATGGAAAAAGCAGCGCTGACAATCACGGGTGCATCGGTTGGGTATATTAACGGCAAAAAAAGAATACACGTCGTTGATGGAATAGAGGCCGCTTTGCATTGTGGAGAGTTGGTTGCTCTAATTGGTTGTAACGGTGCCGGAAAATCAACACTTCTACGCACATTATCGGCATATCAGAGACCATTGTCGGGTGTAATAGAGTGTAACGGAAAGGATATCACTGGAATGTCACCCGGTGATGTCGCAAAAGAGTTGGCTGTAGTGCTTACATCAACAGAACCGGCTCCACTAACAGTACGTGAACTGGTGTCGTTGGGGCGTACACCATATACCAATTTTTTGGGTAGGATGACAGCCGGGGATAATGCTGTAGTTGACGATGCTATGGATATTATGGGTATCAGCAGTTTTGCCGGTAGAAAACTATCAACATTGAGCGATGGTGAACGTCAAAAATGCATGATAGCAAAAGCTCTTGCACAAGAGACATCGCTGATATTGCTTGATGAACCTACTGCCTTCCTTGATTTTGGAAGTAAGATAAATCTCTTTCGTACACTCAAAAAGCTTACACGGGAGAAACAAAAAGCAATATTGGTATCTACACACGACATCGAACTTGCTATAAAGTTTGCCGACAGGCTTTGGCTTTTGTCCGATGGCGTATTGAATGAAGGTAGCATAGAAAACCTTTCCGACAGTGGAATTATGCAACGTTTCCTTGACTGCGATGGCGTTGTCTATGATAAGGAAAAGAACAGAATAGAAATAACAAACATATAAAATGAAATACAATTTTGACGAAATTGTACCTCGTAAGCACACTGATTGCTTGAAGTACGACAATGTAATGGAGATTTTTGGCACAGAAGAGATCTTGCCAATGTGGATTGCCGATATGGATTTCAAGACACCCGATTTTATTGTTAATGCAATACGCAAACGTCTTGACCATGAGTTGCTTGGTTACAGTTATTGCTGCAGAAGATGGAAACCTGCCATTCAGAGTTGGGTATCACGCCGTTATGGTTGGGATATAAAAGAGGAAGAGATTGGCTTTGTAGGTGGCATCGTTCCTGCAATCTCCTTTGCTTTGCAGTGCTTTACCAAGCCTGGTGACAGAGTGCTTATACAGCCTCCTGTGTATCATCCATATCATCATGTTACACACGACCTTGAACGTACACTTGTTTTCAATCCATTGAAACTTGTGAACGGACAGTTCGAGATTGATTTCGTTGAATTTGAAGAGAAGGTAAAGGATTGTAAGATATTCTTGCTTTGCAACCCTCACAACCCGGGTGGACGTGTGTGGAGAAAAGAAGAACTTGCCCGTATGTGCGAGATTTGTGCCAAATACAATGTGCTTGTAATAAGTGACGAGATACATTGCGACATGGCGTTGAAAGGTTATAAGCACGTTCCTTTTGCAACATGTTGCGACAAGGCAAAAGATATATGTATAACATTCATGGCTGCGAGCAAGACATTCAATATTGCCGGTTTAAAGAGTTCATATCACGTTATCCCTAACGAGGAAATACGTAAGCAATATCACGAGTTCTTGCGCAAAAGTGAACTTGACACAGCGCATGTGTTTGCTACCGGACCGGTTGCTACAGCATACAACGAAGGCGAGGAGTGGCTTGAGCAGATGCTCGAATATGTCGAGGCAAATATAGACTTTATGGAACAGTACTTAAAAGAGAATATGCCTAAGATGGGTATGATACGCCCTCAGGCATCATATCTTGTGTTCCTTGATGCACGTGGTTTGGGATTGCCACACGATGAACTTGTCGAATTCTTTATTCGCGAGGCAAAGGTTGGAATGAACGACGGAGCAATGTTTGGCAAAGAGGGTTCTGGATATATGCGTATGAATCTTGGTTGTCCACGTTCGGTTCTGGAAAAAGCATTAAACCAAATAAAAACAGCATACGACAAACTTTTCTAATATTGTCGAAGAAACAATAGAAATCTCCCTACATAAAAAAAGTATGTAGGGAGATTTTTTGTTGGTTATAAATATATGGAATTGTTGAACGGTGCTCATTTTCAAACACCTTTTGAGTGTGAACTTTTCGATAAGATACGTTATAGAGTTTGTAACAACATACGCCATCCTTTTATGATATGCGATGTCGATAATTTGAGAAAATATAGTATAGATTTAAACTGTCCAACCTATCTCAATAGCTTCTTTGACGTTCACTACTATTTTTTATCTAAGAACACCAATTTACCGAATTGTTCTGGGCGGTGAAAGCTGGGGATCTCCCATTCGATAGCATTCCACGAGAGGAAATGTGGCGTTGGCAGTTCATCGCCACACTTGTAGAAGTTGGCAGTCATCTCCTTGCCGTCAAAACTATCAACACCGCTACGGAATAGTGCAGTGACAGGTATCACTTCAATAACACTCCACGAATGTTCGCCTCTGCGCAATGTAAAAGGCTCAGTACCTAAAGATGGTATGCGCTTTACACTGTCAATGATCTCTTTGTCGGCAGACTCTTTGGGAGCATTATCCGGATGCCATGCAAGCAACAGCTTACCTGTGCAGGTACATTCAAAATTATAATAGTCGAGATTGCCTTCGGGCGAGACAAAGAATTCCACACAAGGGTCAGTCCATGTGCGTCCCTGGTCTTCGGCAACAACAGCCTGTATGTCATTTTCAGTTACAAGGAATTTGATATACAGGTTTTTGCCGTCGTGGAACAACTTGAATGCGGCATTCGGTGTGTATGGGAATTCCGCACGCCAGTTGCAGCAGTCTATCGCATGGCTCGGCAGATTTTCGAAAATGCTATCTATGTTTCCTGTCGGGATAATCTTTGGAATGTTTATTGTTTTCATATCGTTAGTTTTTTGTTCTTTGCGAAGATAGAACAAAAATGTGATTTTCAGCCCTTATATCATTTTTTTTTGCCAAAAGTGTCAACGAACTCCTGATACATGGCAGTTAGTTTTTAGTTAATAGCAAAGCATGTGCGTACTCTGCTACGTTTGCAAGTTGTCAAATTTTAGTTTTAGCGAATATTTTGTATCTTTACTCCTTCAAAACAGCATATAAAAATAGATATAAGATGAAAAAATACTTTGTTGTGCTTATATGCACTTTGTTTATACAATCTGTGTTTGCTCAAGATTCGCTTCAGGTTTATAAAAAAGACGGATCGCTACTCTCTATCGCAATAACCGAGATTGATAGTATTAAGTTTGAAAAAGTAGCGGTAGTTAAGGTAAATTCAATCTCTTTAAACAGAACTGCAATTGGTTTGCTGCAAGGATTTAGCTATGCATTGCAACCAACTGTTGATTACGAAGGAGATAGCTATCCCAAAATTGAGTGGACTTCGTCAAATGCATCAGTAGCATCGGTTGATAATAACGGAAATATTATGCCGTTGAAAGCAGGTTCGGTAACCATTACAGCAAAAGCTGGGGGGAAGGATGCTCAATGTGCAATAACTGTTGTGGCAAACGGGGAGTCGGTTTATCGTCATGGATATTCCGAACTTAGCGACTCGGATAAAACCATATATAACTATATGCTAAGACAAATATTGGCTTTTGAGAGCAATTCAAAAACATATTCCGATATATATCATCGAGTATATCTCGATTTCTATTCACAAGGAATAACCTCAATTGATCAAAACAAGGTGATGCGTCTGACAAATCTTATAATTAAAGATGTTCCCGAAGCGTATGTTTTGGTAAACTATATCTATCGCTACGACTATACCAATTACCAATACTATTTGCGTGTTGTAAATTCGTGTACACCTGAAGGATATGCCTCGGAAATGGCACAAATATATGCAGCATGCGATGATATTACAAAAAAAATCACCTCATCAACAACACAATTTGAGAAAGCAAAAATAATACACGACGGATATATTGATTGGGCAGATTACGGAGGTGTAAGCAATGCCAATTGTGGAAATATTACAGGTGCATTTATAACTAAAAAAGCAGTGTGCGAGGGATTTTCACGAGCATATTTAATGTTGTGTCAAAGAGTTGGTCTTAAATGTGTGTATGTAACAGGAGCAATGCGAACTTCTACAACAACAGATTCGTGGGGTAACCATGCATGGAATATTGCTGAAGTAGATGGTTTGTGGTATATGGTTGACATAACAGCCGACGGCGGATTTGCAGGAATGTGCGGATATAGTGGTTTCTTAACTGGAAGCAATACGTACTCAGAGGATTACAGATGCGAAAGCGTAAGTGGGTCGGACGAGAATGTAAGCAGTGTATCGTATAGTGCATTGCCAACCGTTTCAACAACCAATTACGATTGGGTAGAGAGACCCTAAACTTTAGTTGCTAGTTCGGCACTTCGTGCCAATTATATCGTGGCTACGTCACAATTAGAAATGAGAAATTAAAACTTGGAGTACAAAAGTATGTATCCTGCAACCGAGCCGGTAGGGACACAGCCTGTGTCCGCCTTTAAGAGATTGTGTGGTAGATAATTGCTGTACGATGCACAATGGCAATCTTAATTTGAAATTCAATGACCCTAATGCTAAGGATGTCAATAACAACTCCGGAAAATATGAGATTGGTTTAAGGAGAAAATTCTTGGAATAATTTAAAACATATAAAATTATAAAAAGAACTATTTCTGACATTAGCCTTTTGGGTAACCTTATATCAAATTTTTTATTTTTTTTTTGCTCCTGTTGTAACAAATAGTCTTTTCGTTCGTCTATTAGGTGAATGGTTATAACACAAACAGTATAAAGTGACACACGCAGAATTCAAAAAACGGTTCATGCCGTTGCAGCAGATGTTGTATCGCGAAGCATACAGAATGCTTTGCGACCGCTTTGAGGCAGAGGATGCCGTGCAGAATCTTTATCTGCGTCTGTGGGAACACAAGCAGCAGCTTTCAAGCGTGGTTGCCATTGATGCTTATTGCCGTAAATTGTTGAAAAATATCTGTATAGACCGTTGGAGAGCCATCAGGTTACGCGATGAGCAAGCATTCGACGAAGAAGAATTCGCAACAGTGAATGCGCCACCCGATATTGAACACAAGGAAACAGCGGAATTCATAGAACATTTTCTTGCCGGTCTTCCGGAATTGCATCGCAGAGTCATGCAGATGAGTATGCACGGAACGGCTAATGAAGAAATAGCTGAACTTACAGGTTTGTCGGAAGTTAATGTGCGGGTAATCATATCCCGTTTGAGAAAACGATTCAAAGAGATTTATTTTAAATAAGGAGTTTTATGGAAGAAAAAGATTTGAAAAAAATGATGGAACGCTTCTTTGATGCGGAACTTACCGCTGAAGAGGAACGCGAACTGTGCCGTTATCTTTGTGATAACGATGTTCCTGCAGAACTCCGCAAGGACAAGGAGACTGTGATTGCACTGTGTGGCGAGCCTGCCGACGTACAATTGCCCGTCGGTGCCATGGAACGTCTTGAGACTTTAATTGATGGACTTGAGCCAAAGCAGGAGCAATGTATCACAGAAAGAGCCGTTGCTGTTGAAAAGAAAATGAGGTTACTGAAAATTCCCCGTTATGTCGCAGCTGTAGCAACGGCTGTTGCAGTGCTTCTTATGGCATATATATTTATTCCGTCCGATAATTTATCGTCGTCGGAAACAACAGGAGAAATATTGACAGAATTCTATGAAGAGGATACATTCGATAATCCCGAAGATGCCATGCAGTGCCTGAAAATGGTTATGGGCGATATGCAACATGCGGCAATTATGGCGCATGCAAATACAAAAAATATAAGTGCCATTCTTGAGATGTCGGCAATAATGTGTAACAAACAATAAAAACAGCAACCATGAAACGCAATATATTGATATTAATAATGATGCTCATGCTTCCCTTTGGGGTGCTGAAAGCGCAAGGTCTCACGCATGATGAGTGTAAAGAGCATATTGCACGAATTGAGGAATATGGCGCCAAAGGATATGGATTTTCCGAGTCGCATATAAGGAGTATAGCAAGAGCAAAGATAAAAGAGGTTGATTATGCTTATATCTCAACCAACATGTTCAGGCAGATGTTCAGCATGATTGACGGTTCTGTTGAAATCAATGGGAATTTCATTGGCTCGC
>JAZRGV010000053.1:0-13265 GCA_045644465.1 Bacteroidaceae bacterium | reverse complement strand
CAACAAAAACAAAAAGCGTCTGCCCCGCAAGGAGCAGACGCCATATTTAGGTTTAAGCGTTTATTAGAGCTTTGGACCTGCAGCAACAAGAGCCTTACCAGCCTCGTTACCTGTGTACTTGGTGAAGTTCTTGATGAAACGACCAGCCAAGTCAAGTGCCTTCTCTTCCCACTGAGCTGCGTCAGCATAAGTGTCGCGTGGGTCAAGAATTGCAGGATCAACACCTGGCAACTCTGTTGGAACAACAAAGTCGAAGTGTGGGATAACCTTTGTAGGAGCTGTATCGATTGAGCCATCGAGGATAGCGTCGATGATACCACGTGTATCCTTGATAGAGATACGCTTACCTGTACCGTTCCAACCTGTGTTAACAAGGTATGCCTTAGCACCGTTCTTCTCCATCTTCTTAACCAACTCCTCACCATACTTTGTTGGGTGCAAGCTCAAGAATGCAGCACCGAAGCAAGCTGAGAATGTTGGAGTAGGCTCAGTGATACCGCGCTCTGTACCGGCCAACTTAGCTGTGAAACCGCTGTGGAAGTAGTACTGTGTCTGCTCTGGGTTCAAGATAGATACTGGAGGCAACACACCAAATGCATCGGCTGACAAGAAGATAACCTTCTTAGCAGGAGCAGCCATTGAACCTGGCTTGATGTTGTTGATGTGGTTGATAGGATAAGAAACACGAGTGTTCTCGGTTACGCTCTTACCTGTGAAGTCAATCTTGCCGTTAGCATCAACTGTTACGTTCTCAAGAAGTGCATCGCGCTTGATAGCGTTGTAGATATCGGGCTCGCTCTCCTTGTCGAGGTTGATAACCTTTGCGTAGCAACCACCCTCGAAGTTGAATACTGAGTCATCGTCCCAACCGTGCTCGTCGTCACCGATGAGCATACGCTTTGGATCGGTTGAAAGAGTTGTCTTACCTGTACCTGACAAACCGAAGAAGATAGCTGTCTCGCCCTTCTCGTTAGTGTTAGCAGAGCAGTGCATTGAAGCGATACCCTGGAGAGGCAAGTAGTAGTTCATCATTGAGAACATACCCTTCTTCATCTCACCACCATACCATGTGTTGAGGATGATCTGCTCTTTTGATGTCAAGTTAAATACAACAGCTGTCTCAGAGTTCAAACCAAGTTCCTTGTAGTTCTCAACAGCAGCCTTAGAAGCGTTGTAAACAACGAAGTCGGGCTCGCCGAATGCCTCAAGCTCCTCAGCTGTAGGACGGATGAACATATTTGTTACGAAGTGAGCCTGCCAAGCAACCTCCATGATGAAACGTACCTTAAGACGTGTAGCAGGGTTAGCACCGCAGAATGCGTCAACAACGAACAATCTCTTGTTTGAAAGCTCCTTAGTAGCAATCTCTTTCAAAACATTCCAAGCCTCTGTTGTTACAGGTTTGTTGTCGTTCTTGTACTCCTCTGATGTCCACCATACAGTGTTCTCAGATGTTGCATCCTTAACGATGAACTTATCCTTAGGAGAACGACCTGTGTAAACACCTGTCATTACGTTTACTGCGCCAAGTTCTGTAACCTGACCTACTTCGAAACCTTCAAGACCGGGCTTTGTCTCCTCAGCAAAAAGCTGCTCGAAAGAAGGATTGTGGAGAATCTCCACTGCACCGGAAATACCATACTTGGTAAGATCTATTTGTGCCATAATTTTAAAAAATAAATTATTAGTTAATACTCTTTATTAATCACATTTCAAGAAAACCCGCAAGCATATTACTCCAACTTGCCGAAGTTCTCCAAGTGCAAATATATATCTTTTTGCTTAATATCTCAAACTAATTAAAGAAAAATTTCTTTAATTGGGTAAAAAAAGAGCAAAAATGGTGTTTTTTAGCAATAATTAACGAATTTTTCAATGTCAAAATTATCAAAAAAAGCCAAAAGAAGTGTCCACTAATCACAAAGCAACAAGTTAATGACTTTCTTTTTTCAACAAACAAGGACGTTTGCTTGACATTTTGACTTAACTGTTTTTTTATCGAAAAAAAGTAGAAAAAAATTGATTTACACAGCATTTGCAGCATCGTGCCAGGGCGATGGAACAGGCGGCTGAACTGCATGCAGTTTTATTGCAAAATAGACCGACAGAGCAACAAAGAAGACAAAGCTGAACACGTCCGACACTATTTGCGCCGTCGATGATGCTGCAATATTGACAACCGGCATCACTTCACCTTCGGGGAGTAGCTGCAAAGCAAGCGCAGCCATGGAGTTGTTCAACACGTGGCCCGCAATAACCGACAATAGACTGCCCGTGCGGTAATATATCCAGCCAAAAACAATGCCCATCAAGGTTGCATAAACCATCTGCACAGGATTCAGGTGAAATATTCCAAAGACAAGAGCTGCACACACAATAGCTACCCAGGGATTATAACGACGCATCATATAGCCTTGTATGGCACCCCTGAATAACACCTCTTCGAGCAATGGAGCTATCAAGGAGATAGTTATTACGCCCAAGGCATTACGTGACAGCTCACTCATCTCAACCGACAGTTTATCCTCAAGGCCAAACCACTGCACAAAGATATTCAATGCGAACATCGAGGAGAATACCAACAGAGTAGAATAGACAAGAGGCTTTACCGTCATGGAACGAAGCAAATCGGGCTTAAGCCTGTAGCCTCTTATAAGATATAGAAAGAGCAACATTGCCGACGATGACAAAAAAAGCCCTATGGCCATAGACCATATATATATGTTGTTTGTAGCAGGTGAAGAGAGCAGCACGTCATATTCACCCAAGCAACGCAAGGATCCGGCAGGTATCAACCCTTTAACAACGGCATACACCATTGCCAACATCATCACAATAAAGGTAAAACAGACCTGAAAAGCCATATAGGCAAAGACCAGCATCAATATATATCCGGCTGTTCTTAAAATATTTTTCATCATATATCTATCTCACTTTTCACATATTCGACATCGTTGTTTATCTGGCAACGTAAAGCATCGATGCTTTCAAAAACCATCTCGCCACGAACACGATGCGCCACAGCAACTACCACATCTTTGCCATACAAATCGCCATTGTAATCAATTATATACACTTCGACTGTACGATGAAGATTCTCCCCAATGGTGGGCCTAACACCAATATTCATCACTCCTTTATATACGTTGCCGTCGCAAGAGAGGCGCACCGCATATACTCCATCGGCAGGCAACAGCTTCATGTCATCGTGCAACGATATATTTGCCGTAGGGAAGCCCAAAGAACGTCCTATAGCCGCACCATGAACGACAGTGCCGGCAAATGCATAATCATACCCCAACAGCGAACAGGCAGCAGATATATCACCGGTAGCCAATGCACGACGCACCTTTGAGGAACTCACAGCCACGTCGTTGACAACAAATGGTGATGCCATAAAAAGCTTCAAGCCCAACGCCTGGCCATACTTGGCATATTGTTCAAAGCCTTCACCTTCCCGGGGCTTGCCAAAATGATGGTCATATCCCACACATAATAACCTGACACCAAGACGCTCCATAAGAACCTCTCGCATGAAACGCTCGGCACTCATAGCGGCCATCTGGGGTGTAAAATCGAGTACTACGCAATAATCGACGCCACAGGCTTTAAACAAGGCAATCTTCTCGGCGGTGGTTGACAAGAGAAACGGCTCGTTCGAGCTGTGAAAAAGCATACGGGGGTGGCTTGCAAACGTAACAACCATAACAGGAAGGCCCTGTTCGGCTGCGCGGCACTGCAACTCTTTAAGCATAGCACGATGTCCAAGGTGCACACCATCGAACGAGCCGATGGTTGCAGCACAAGGCATAGCCTCGAATTTATTTATATCGGTTATTATCTCCATTGCTTTGACACATTCCAACAAGCATAAAACGTTTTACACATTTTACGTTGCAAACATACACAAAAAATAGCTTTTAAAGAAATTTATTTGCATCGACACAACACAATATAGACATTTCTAATATTTTTTAGTTCAAAAAATTTGCAATCTATAATAAAATACCATACCTTTGCACCGTATTTCAAGAAAACAGAAATACTCGGGCTTTTAGCTCAGTCGGTTAGAGCAACAGACTCATAATCTGGAGGTCCTTGGTTCAAGCCCAAGATGGCCCACAAGTTAGAAAAGCGTTAATTGCAACAAAAACAAGCAGTTAGCGCTTTTCTTTTTTGTGTTTTTTGAGATTTCCGAGTCGCGCAGGATGTCAAGAACAGGCTGTTTTATAGCTAATTTGAAGCATTTGTTTACCGCTTGTTTACCGCTAAAAACGAACTGTAAAATGTTGACAATCAACGCAGAAATCAAGAGTGATGGAAAAAGACTCGATGGAACTTACAATGTAAAGTTAAGATTTACCCTTGACAGGAAAATGAGACGGCAGGGTACAAGCCTGTTTGCAACCCCGTCAGACTTAACTAAAGACCTGAGAATCAAGCAATCTTCCCCATTAAAGCGAGAGGTAGACAGCCTTATCCGCAATTACCAAGAGAGGTGCGCCAAACTACAAATCGAATTGAACCGCTACACTATTGACGAGGTAATGGACTATCTCAATGGCGAGCGCGAGAAACAGCAGACAATAGACTTCGTAAAGTTCTGCCGCGAGTGGATAGCCGCGGCAACTATCAAAGGTGCACCCAATTACACAACAGCCGTTAATACCCTAGTTCGCTTCGTTGGCAAAGATAATTTGAACATAGACCAAATTACATCTGATTTCTTAGAGCAATTCAAATCATTTTTGAATAGAGAACGTGAGATACGAACAGCGCAACTCATTGCCGAGGGAAAGCGCGTGCCATCTAACCGCGCTATTTCGCTATACCTAATAAGCATTAAGAAACTATTCAACGAAGCAAAAAGGAAGTACAACAAGATAGATAAAGGCATTATTGTAATACCACACTCGCCATTTGACAATTTCGTTATCCCCAAACAGGAAGCAACACGCAAAAGGGCTATTCCATCTGATATAATCAAAAAGGTTTGGGAACTCCCATATAAAGGAATAATGAAAGGACACAAATCAACGTGCCGTTACGACTTGGCAAAAGACTGTTTCGTGCTATCATTCTGTCTAATTGGAATGAACTCCGCAGACCTTTATTTTGCCACCGATTTACAGAACGGCACTATCATTTACAACCGCACCAAGACTAAGGCACGCAGGGCTGATGGCGCAAAAATGCAGGTTGATATTCCCTCATTCATTTTGCCGTTGGTTGAGAAGTACAGAGACACCACTGGTAAGCGCATATTCAATTTTTACCAATATTATGCCAACGAAAAAGGATTCAACAAAGCTCTCAATCGCGGTTTGAAAGAAATAGGCTCAATATTGGGTGTTGATGACTTGGAATACTATGCGGCTCGACATTCATGGGCTACCATCGCGGTAAACAAGGTAGGCATTGACAAGTACACAGTGCATGCCGCGCTGAACCACTTGGACGACTCCATGAAAGTAACGGACATTTATATTGAACGCGACTTCGTCAATGAGAACAAGGCAAATGCAAAGGTTGTTAAGTACGTCTTCGGTAAATCGTAAAAATTCACTCCACTTGTTTTTTAACAGGTGGAGTTTTTTGTACCTTTGGAGCAAACAGCAGAACGATGAAAGACAAGATAACTTGGGAAGATGCGAAATTATTCGACTACATCAATGATGTGGAATTTTTATACGTACCCAATATGGACGATTACGAATATCGCATAAATGTAGAAATAGATAAAAAGACAACAGAATCCGCTGAAAAGATTGAACCCCCAGTGTTCGGGTACAGCGAGATTGTTGCCATATTTAAGAACAGATACAATGATGGCAAACTGTTAAAGCAGAATCAATATAAAGAATACACTCAGACTGTAGGGCATTTGCTGAAAGAACTTGAATTAGACACCGACAAATTTTGGTGCCTGTACCTCTTTGCTCTTGATTATTGCTGTAGCCTATTCTACCAAGGTGTAACGATGAAAGCAACTCCATTTGAACAGTTGCAAAAATTGGTAGAATTGATAGTTAATGCTGATAACGAAACTGCTACTCTAAATTTCAAAATAGGCAAACAGAAAATATCTGTAGAATCGCCAATAGCATTGCAGTTCTTAGCGACAGCTATTCAAAATCAGTTGAACGGTGCAGACCACTCAACAATGAAAAGTCTATACACAAGAGAGGAAAATGAAGAAACAATAATGATTAAAGACTCCCCAATTATTGTTTACTTCGCCAAAATCCTTTTGAGTTTCTTCGACACGCAAGAGCATATAAAAAGCAAACGCAAGAAAGGGGCAAACTACTCCATCAAAGAAATGGATTTAGTAAGTCAGTTAATATACTTCTCTAACTTGTCCGACAACGATTGTTGGATAGATATTGAAAACGAGACTTTAAAAGCGTTTCTTAAACAATACAAAGATTATGAATATCCTAATAATGTAAGTAACGTTTACCCAGAATTTATAGTCCATTAAATAGACATATTTTACAGTAATCCGTTATTCATTCTTCCGAAAGGGGAATAGAATAGCGGATTTTTTTATTCCTAATAGCGAGCTAGATTCAGAGCTACCTTTGCACTGTCAATCAACAACAAGGGCGCCCGTTGGAGATTGGAAACAATTATTTATATACTTAAAACAAGAAGTCATGATAGACGAGAAAGAGCTGGCGAGCCAAAACGCACCTGTGAATGACAACGTTGCAAACGCAGCAAGTAATGAATCTAATAACAATACAGAGAAGATGAAACAGAACATCAATTGGCCTGCCTCTAGGGGCGACGCGGCTGTGGCACAGCCAAAGAGATTGGATACTCAAGTTATAACTGACATGTTTAGTTCTTTCCTTTCAATCCCTACAGAGGTGATTGTTAGCTTCAAGAACGATGAGGGATACCTCAAGATGACTGTAAGCATGAACTTTCGCGACAAGTTCATCCGTAACTTCGAAACGCTTGCAGACTATAAGCTGGTGGAGTGCATGGTAGCCGCTATGGGCGGTACAATTCCTGCCCCTGAAGGCTATTTGGCTGAGGAGCATATATTCGAAGCATCAGACAAAGACCCTCGCGTTGAGTTGTTCATACAATTCTTGAACTCTCCATACAGGTGTCACATTGAGCCAGACTTTGTTAGCCCTAAGGGTGAACGCTTTTTCTGTGCAAGTTTCGCACCTGGCTACCGTAAGGTGGTACGTTTCTGCTTGAAGCGTACAGAGGAGTTAGAAGAGATTGTAAGAGGGTTTATCAACAAGGACATTGAGACTTCTAACTAACCACCAACCAAGAGGGGGAGCAATCCCCCTCTCTTTAAACCTTAATATATGCAAGCAATAACATTTCCACCTGCCTATGATAACGAAGCCGCACACCGTCAAGTAAAGCTATTGATGAAGCAAGGCAAGCAACTGAACGTCCGCATCGACGACGAAGCATTTATAAGCTGTCAAGGAGTAACAGGACTTAGATACCAACTTAACGAAAGCAGTTGGCAATGGTTGCTGAACTATCTTCAAACAGGCGACTATGAGGACTTCGGTGTGTTTCCGTCTGATATACCAAAGTTCGGTTTTGAGGATTCCCAAGAAAGCAAGGTCAGACAGTTGGTAGATGAGAAATGTAACATTGCTTGCATACCTTTTCTAAGAGAGACACAGGCTTTCGTAAAGCTCCGAGGACTGTTCAAGTTCGGGAAACTGTTTTTCAGCATCAGACGAAGCGATGAATTTATGGACTACTTAAATAAGAATGGACTATGATAACATTAAATAAAGGACAATACCTGTCAGACGTGATGGATAAGATACCATCAAACTGCATACTATCAAAGAGAATACCCGGCTGTGGTGCTACAACTCTAGAACTTGACACAAACAGAAGTTCGATTATCGTAGTACCTAATGTTCCTGTGATTGTAAGCAAGTGCAATAAATACCCGAACCTATTAGGAGTCTATGAGGGTGTCAATATAGGCAAGATTATCAATTACCTAAACAACAACCGCACTCGCAAGATTATGACTACTCCAGAGAGTTTATGTAAAGTAAAGTCAGCTTGCGAAAGGTGCGGAATCAATATCTATACCAACTTCTTTTTACTGATGGACGAGTGCCACCAACTTGTTAAGGATGTCGATTACAGAGTAGACATCGTTACCCCGATGAATGACTTTTTTCGCTTTAATTGCAAAGCTTTGGTGTCTGCCACCCCTATAGGGTTCAGCGACCCGAGATTTAAGGAAAGCGGTTTTGAGGTGGTAGAGATTACAGCCGATTACGATTACAGACAGGAAATAACCGTCACCCATACATATAACATAGCTAAAGCCGTTGGCGAATATCTGGAAAGCCACAACGGTACAATCTGTTTTTTTATCAACTCGGTTGTTGAAATATATTCTATAATGAATCACTTTAACCTATTAGAGGATTCTGCTGTCTATTGTGCCCCCAAAAGTCGCTATAAACTGAAAGCAGAATATGGATTCGTTAATGCACATACAGAATGGGGTGCAGACACTATGAAAAGATACAATTTCTTTACAGGGCGTTTCTACACAGCCTTTGATTTGGAACTGCCATATAAACCCGATTTGGTAATGCTTACCGACCCGTTCAATGCCGAATACACGATGCTCGATGTCGAAACAGACTGCATACAGATATGTGGCAGATTTCGCAACGGCATAAACTCGGCAACACATATCTACAGGGTAAATCCCGAAATCATAGTTAAAGCCAGAGAACAGGTAGAATGGGAAATCTCGGCATACGAATTTGCATACACCATCATCAATACATTATACAACAATGCAGATAGCAAGGAAGGCCGTTTTGCTTTTGGAACAGCTCTTGAAACTTTACCATTTCGCAAGTTCCTATACGAAGACTTCACAAAGAATTGGTTTGCTATAGATAATGAGATTAACGAAGTTCTGGTACAAGGCAGATACCAAACACTGTTGTTTATTCAAGAGTGGTACAGCAGTTGCCATTTCTTTAATCCAACTTTCACACGATGCGAATACGATGAAGAAGATGCAAAGCTAAAGATTGTCAGAAATGCACGCTCGGTAAAAGACAAACGCAGAAAAATGGTACAACTCCTTTCCGAGATTGAAGAACCACAATCAGAATATGCACTAGACTTTACAAACTATATGCGTAAGATTGACCCATTCATTGTGGATGCTTACGAGGTCTTAGGTAAAGAGAGAATCGAGGAACTTAAATACAATCAGAAGAAGATAAATGAAAATATGATACTTGCCGAGCGCAAGGGGAACAAGGCAGTCAAACTTATCAAAAACACTTTCAATGTTGGCTGTAGATATTCCAATGAGACTATAGTTAATGGATTGAAAAGAATCTTTGATTTGTTGAACATACGCCCCGAAAAAGAGATTACACCAAAGATGATTATGGATTACTTCCAATCAGCCAAATGTTGGGTGGGCAAGAACAAAGGCTATCACTTGATAAGTGAACTTGTTTAGTCATTACCTACCTTTTCTTCTTTTTTTGTCCTTACTATACCCGATGCGGAAATTTGCAAAAAGGTTGGTCGATATATAACTATTAGACAAAATCGCTTCAAAATCTCCGCTACCCAATATTATGATTTCTTAACTTGGCTTTTAATCGGAATATGAATATAATAACATAGGTAAGGAAACACCTCCACAGAAAATAATTCAAAAATCATTCTCTAATATCCGAAATGGCGGTGTTCAATTTAGGGGGTGCGGAGTGTTCAATTTTGCAGGGTTATTTACTAATAACTAATATACTAATACCTATTGTTTTGGGATTTTCCAAAAAGACACCTTGCTGTAATTTCAGATACTAAATAACTAATGATTCAAATATTTTATCTTATGATTCTACACCTACCAACAGGAAAGACATTCATTACTCAGAAAGATGCCAAACTCTATTTTGGCAATCACTATTACAGAAGATTGGTAAAGAAAGGAGATATTTATTTTACAGACTATAATTCTAAGGTTGCTAATGACCAAGTACATAAGAATAACTGAAAAAATGGCTGGCAAATTGAAGCCGAAAGAAGCGTACCTGTTTTATTGCCTGGCTCTTAAATCTGATTTCGTTACATACGAATCAGACATTAAACAAGAAACTCTAACTAATGAGTACGGAATTAAAGACGTAGACCAGATAAGAGAATGGCTTTATAAGTTCCAATCTTACGGATTGCTGAGAATCATCAAATCCAACATTAAAGGAAAGTACGGAAAATTCCAAAGATGCAGATATATACTGAACACAGATAACTATGTTCTCATTTCCGAGATTCTTAAATCTGAACCGATAAGCACTCAACTGAAAGGATTCCTAATATTGCTAAAATGCAAATGTCTGAATGGAACTAACAGCACATTGTACAATCAGAACCAATTAGCTAAAGAGTTTGGAATATCGGTAGGCACTATCTCCAATTATATGAAAGAAGCAATAGATAATGCTTACATATCTAAAGATGATAAAGGAATCCATTTACTCAGAAATGATATATTTTTAAAGACTAAGACCGAATTTAAAGGAAACAAATTCGCAAAACCAAAAGAAGAATTGACAATTATTGTGGACTGATATAGAGCCGTAGGTAAGCAATTACTTATGGCTCTTACTTTTTAATGAGTACAGGAGAATATCGCCTGTAAATGTCCGATTTGAAATATCTCGCAGAATCAGTCTAATTTAAGGTACATATAACCCCTACTAAAAATTATACATCATTAGCTATTGCCTGTCAAGAGATAGACATTTCTCCCAAAATCCATCTGCTCCGTCTCGCTAAAATTGACAATAGGTACTTATATCAAATCCCCCCTCTCAAATTACAAGAGTACCCCGTTTGTGGTTAGATATACGGTTCACTCCGCCCCGTAAAAAACTAGCGAAGAAGCATTCTTTTAAAAAGTAGCGACTATATGCGTAATAGGTAATTGAGAAAATATATAAAACTAGTAAAAGAATAGGGATAAAAAATTTACAGTAATCATTTAATCATTTACCATTATGAACGAACTTATTTTGAACTCAACAAGCGTGAATTTTCTTGAAGCTAACACTAACGCTATTTCCATCGAAGAACTTACAGAACAGTGTGTTGTACCTACTTGGGCAAATCAAGAGCTTACAATCTCGCATCAAGACTTCATCAACACCGTACACAACGCGGCTTGTAACGTGTTTGCAGGAGAGACTGTCAACAACCCCGATATTCGTGTTTCACACATTGTTCGTGGTCGCATACCATCTGCTTTGGGTAAGCGTTCGAGCGAGCTTCTTGAATGTGAAAAGACACAGTTCTATCAACGGTTGGCATTTGCGTTCACTATTCCAAGTCTGCACGAGTGCATAGACGGACAGCGTTTAGAACTCTGCATTGGAGGTGTGCGTAACTATTCAGACTTGAACCTGTACCGTGCTAATCGCGGAATGGAGAAATTTACAGTCTTTATTGGGTGGAGAGTGAACGTGTGCAGTAACCAAGTTCTCACAGGAGACGGTGTGCGTTTAGCTATTGAGGTGATGTCGCTACACGACCTTTACAAGGCTGTTGTTGACTTGTTTTCAAGCTTCAATCTTGATAAGGATATACAGTTATTGCATACTCTTACACAGACAAGATTGACAGAAACACAATTTGCACAGATTGTAGGCAGAATGAGACTTTATCAAGCATTGCCAAGCTACCTACAGCGTAGAGTTCCAAAGCTTCTCATTACTGACAGTCAGATTAACAACGTGTGTCGCGACTACTACAGTAACCCGAACTTTGGAACAAAGGACAGCACTATTTCAATGTTCGATTTCCACAACTTGCTAACAGAAGCGAACAAGAGCAGTTACATTGACAGCTATGTTCAGCGTGGTGTCAATGCTACAGAAGTAACGGTTGGAATCTGTAAGGCATTACAGGGAGATTCTGAATATTCTTGGTTCTTGGGCTGAGAATTGGAGAGGACATCCATCTTGGGTGTCCTCTTTGGTTTACTTACACTTTTCTTTATAAGTGAAACAATATTGATTATTAACCACTTATAAAATCGCATCTAAATTTACTTACACTTATATCGTTAAACGACTAAAACTGAAATAAATATGAGCTTGAAGAACAGTTATACAACTAGCGACTATCTCCAATGGGACAGTGCTACAACATTAGTTAGAAAGCTATATAGAGACAAGAATTATAGAATAAGTCTGCTTGTTGGGTGTGGCATATTCTTTGGCTTGCGAATTAGTGACCTGTTACGCCTTAATTGGAATATGCTAGTGAACAAGGAAGCGAAATTTGTGCTAATTGAGAAAAAGACAGGTAAACGCAGAGAGGTAAAGATTAACAGGGAATTTCAGAAGCATATCAAAGACTGCTATCAAGCATTACATATTGATAATGCAGATGAACTCTGTTTTATATCTGCTCGCAACAAGGTTTATTCTATTCAATGGATAAACTTAATATTGAAAGAACTTAAATATCGGTACAATTTGAAGATTAACCATTTTTCTACTCATTCGTTACGCAAGACATTTGGCAGAAAGGTGTTTGAATCTTCGGACAATGCAGAACTCGCATTAGTTAAACTGATGGAACTTTTCAATCATAGTTCTGTAACTATAACCAAACGCTATCTTGGATTGAGACAAGAGGAGATTTTACAGACTTATGATTGTCTGAGTTTCTGAACTATGGGACGGCGACATTTTTTGAGGAGAAATCTTTTTATAGACCCTGTTCAAATTTTGTCGCCACTCTATCATTATCAACAAGGACATAATCTCAAACTCTTAAAAATATAATTTGCAAAGTGTTTCTTGCATTGCTAAATCCTTTTAACTACTTTTGTGTTGTTCTTGTGACAAATGTTCACAGGAACAGACATATTAGTTTTAGGGCGTTTAGCAAAATTATCCCTCATTGGAATCTGGACAATTCTAACCGTAAGGATAATGAGCAAGAAACGTCCACGTCTGTGATATCTATATACCCTTAACAGGGCATATTATATCATTAGGCGTGGGCTTTGCTTATTATTTACGGTATGGCAGTCCAGAGCCACAATGAGATAATAAGTTAAAGTTCTGATCTGACCCCAAAAAGTTGGACGGATTAATAAATAAATTTATTGGTAAAGAGTTCGGTATTGCACCGGACTCTTTCCTTTTAGTCTCAGCTTTATCCTATCATTATTGTAGTAATGGATATACTTCTTCAGTTCTTGC
>JAZRGV010000052.1:0-15293 GCA_045644465.1 Bacteroidaceae bacterium | reverse complement strand
CTTCTTAGTCAAGATGTGACTGTGATAAGCATGCTTTCTTTTGATTTTACCTGTTCCGGTAAGAGCGAATCTTTTTTTGGCACCGGAGTTAGTCTTAACTTTTGGCATTTTAAAATAAAATTATTAGTTAACAATTATCGGTAGCGTACTATCCAACACTACTCGCTTTTTTATTCTTCATTTACCTTTTCAGCTACAGGTTTTGCAGGTTTCTCCTTCTTTACAGGAGCTGCTTTCTTTGCTGAAATCATAATTGTCATACGTTTTCCTTCGAGTACCGGCATCATATCAACCTTTCCATACTCCTCAAGGTCTTTAGCAAAACGGAGAAGAAGAATCTCACCTTGCTCCTTGAAAAGGATTGAACGTCCCTTAAAGAAAACATATGCCTTTACCTTGTCACCGTCCTGTAGGAAGCTGATAGCATGCTTTAGCTTGAAGTTGTAGTCGTGCTCGTCGGTCTGAGGTCCGAAACGAATCTCCTTAACATCAATCTTAACCTGCTTTGCCTTCTGTTCCTTTTGACGTTTCTTCATTTGATAAAGGAACTTTGAATACTCAATAAGACGACAAACAGGTGGGTTGGCTGTTGGAGATATCTCTACAAGGTCCAACTCTTTTTCTTCGGCAAGCGCAAGAGCCTTATGCAATGGCATTACAACCGACTCTATTTCATCGCCTACTATACGCACCTCGTTGGCACGGATTTGTTCGTTTACACGATACTGGTTCTTCAGATTGTCGTTCTTCATTAAAAATTATATAAATTCCTTTCAAATAAAGCCCTTAACAGGCATAACTTTTCAAAATCGGTTGCAAATTTATTATATATTTATCACATAACGAAAAGGTTTGAACTTTTTTTTCAAAAAAATCCAAAAATATTCTATGACAAACAGATAAAAAGCGGTGCAACCACCGCTTTTTATGCTTTATTCGACTGCAACAACCTCTTTACGGATTGTACGTGTGCGTATTTCCTCACAAATTGCAGACACGAATTCTGCTATTGGCTTAACACCCTCGTCACCTACATAACGGCTGCGAACTGCAACGGTGCGGTTCTCCTCTTCCTGCTGGCCAAGGACAAGCATATATGGAACGCGGTTGTTACGTGCCTCACGTATCTTATATCCAATTTTCTCGGAACGGTTATCTACATGTACAAGTACACCGTTCTTTCTCAACTCGGCTGCAACTTCGTTGGCATAGTCGCCATATTTTTCCGAGATAGGCAATATACGAACCTGCTCGGGAGCAAGCCATGTTGGGAATTTACCCTCGTACTTTTCGATGAGCCATGCAAGAGTGCGCTCATAGCAACCCATACTTGTGCGGTGAATGATATAAGGACGTACCTTCTCGCCATTTTGGTCAACATAATACATGTCGAACTGTGCCGCCAACAAGGCATCCCACTGAACGGTAATCATTGTATCTTCCTTACCATATACGTTCTTGGCATTGATGTCAACCTTTGGTCCGTAGAATGCAGCACCACCAACCTCTTCAACAAAAGGAATCTCGAGTTCTTTAAGCATCTGACGGATGTGCTCCTGTGTCTCTTCCCACACCTCGGCATCGCCGATGTACTTCGCACGGTTCTCGGGGTTCCACTTGGCAAGGACATATGTTACATCGTTCTGCAAGCCGAGTGTTTCCATTACATGCTTTGCAAGAGCAAGACACTTCTTGAACTCATCGACCATCTGGTCGGGGCGAACAATGAGGTGACCTTCGCTTATGGTAAACTGGCGAACACGTGTCAAACCGTGCATCTCACCTGAATCTTCATTACGGAACAGCGTAGATGTTTCGCTGTAGCGCAATGGGAGGTCGCGGTATGAGTGATGTGTTGCCTTATATACATAGTACTGGAAAGGACATGTCATTGGACGCAATGCAAACACCTCCTTGTCTTTCTCCTCGTTTCCAAGAACAAACATACCCTCTTTATAGTGATCCCAGTGTCCGGAAATCTTGTAGAGGTCGCTCTTTGCCATAAGAGGAGTCTTGGTGCGGATATAACCCCATTCGTTATCTTCAAGGTCCTCAATCCAGCGCTGCAATGTCTGAATAATCTTTGCACCCTTAGGCATAAGCAATGGCAATCCCTGACCAATCACGTCAACTGTTGTAAAGAGTTCCATCTCGCGACCAATTTTGTTGTGGTCGATATTCTTTATGTGCTCGAGATGTGCAAGATATGCCTCGCACTCCTCTTTAGAGAAGAATGCTGTACCGTAGATACGTGCCAATGAAGCATTATTCTTGTCGCCACGCCAATAGGCTGTTGATGTAGAAAGCAATTTAAAGCCCTTGATGAGACGTGTATTCAACAAGTGAGGTCCCATACACAGGTCGGCAAAATCGTCCTGCGAATATATTGTAATTCTGTCGTCAGCAGGAATTGCATCGATGAGCTCAAGTTTGTAAGGTTCGTTCTTTGCCTTCATCATAGCTATAGCCTCGTCGCGTGTAACAACCTGACGCTCGATACGTGGACTTGACTTGATGATTTTCTTCATCTCCTTTTCGATAGCCTCGAGATTCTCCTTAGTGAAAGGAGCGCACTCAAAGTCATAGAAGAAACCTGTTTCGGTAGCAGGACCTATAGTAAGCTTCGCCTCGGGGAAAAGATGCTTCACCGCCTCGGCCATAATGTGTGTAGCGGTGTGACGCAACACATGCAAAGCCTCTTTTGACTCTATACCAACAAGTTCCGCACATGCGCCATCGGCAGGAACATCACGAAGGTCGATAACATTTTCGCCTTCCTTTACAGCAACATAGCTGTTGAGCAACTTAGGGTCAACCGAAGAGATAAGTTCTATATATGACTTACCCTCAGCTACAAACTCCTTAACGTCGCCACCAAATGAAATCTTAATCATATTGTAGTTTTTATTTATATTCAAAATTCAGGCTTTCACCCCTTTAACGTGCGAAGATAGTGAAAAATGAAGAAATAACAAAACGGAAAAGGATAATTAATCCTCATTAACGCCGGAAGTTCCTTTTGCCGAATAGAGGAAACGCTTTATCACATTGTAGGCCTGGAATATTCCAAGTTCTCCGGCTTTGCTCAAATCGGCAATGCCCTGCTCGGTGCTACCTACATAAAGCCTTGCAAGACCGCGATTGAAATAGGCCTCGGCAAAACGGTCGTTCAGCTCAATAGCTCTTGTGTAATCGACTATTGCCGATTTGTAATCATTCATTTTTGCAAACACATTGGCACGATTGAAAAAGGCATATACAAAATTAGGATACAACTCGAGCACCTTGTCCAGATCGGCTTTCACAAGACGGTAATCAAGTGCTGCCACCGGGTCTTTATAGTCAGCCTCTGCTTTTCCAAAAGATTCGGCCTCAAGCATCTTATAACGCACAAAAGAACGTACAAAATAGAGCTCCCACGAAGCGTTACCATTCGACAATGCGTGGTCGAGGTCGAGCACCGCTGCTTCAAGGTCCTGAACAAGATAATAGTTGATAGCACGCAACATCATGTCAAGCGTTGACGAGGAAGCCTCGGCTATACGTTTCGACAGGTTGTTTATATTATCGAAACAACGGGCAATTTCATTCTCGGAGAGAGCACGCTCTTCGTTGGTGACAAGCAACGGCTGAGCAAGAGAGGCGTTTATCTCTTCAATCGGTTCGCAGAAATGCGACAAAACCTCCAGTTCGTTGTCGTTCTTGTAATATGTAAGTACAAATATAGGTTCAAGTTCCACAAAGACATTGCGATCCTGTATTTTGCCACGGTACTCCGTTGTATATTGCTTTGAATAGACATCATCGGCAACAATCATTTTACTGTAGTTGCGTACATTAGCATCGGAACGTTTACGTGTTTTGTCATTTTCGGCAGAATACTCCTCCTTAACAGCATCGACACCTTTATTATATATATCGAGCTGACGTTTGAACAGCCATTTCTCGTCGGCATCCGCGCCTTTATCATCACCACATTTACGGCGCGCCGAAGCACGGCAACTATAGGCATACTCAAAATTAGGATAATCGCTGATAACCCTGTCGTAATCATCAACAGCCCCTTTGTAATCACCTATATTCTCGCGCAACAAAGCACGGTTGAAACGCGCCATGGTGTTGTCGGGGTCGATATCCAGGACTTTGTCAAAATCCTCTATCGCCAAATTATCATCACCCACATTCATGCGCAACAATCCGCGATTATAGTGTGCAATGAAGTTTGCAGGCTCAACATACAATGCCATATCGTAATCTTCCATTGCACCACGCAGGTTGTTACGATGATAACGCACAAGAGCACGGTTTATATAGCTGCCCACACGTGCCGGCATAAGTTCAACCGCACGGTCAAGGTCTTTTTCGGCCAGCTCATAATTCCCCATTTCGTAATGCACTATTGCTCTTGCATCGTACACCTCGGCAGAATATTTATCGTACTGCACAGCCTTTTCGGCCATATCGAAAGCACGCAAAGTATCACCAAGATTAAGAGAAATCTGAGTTCGCATAAGATAGGCAGCGCTGTTACGCGGCGAAAAGAGAAGCAGAGAATCGACCACACCGGCAGCCTTTTCCCAATCGCCCGACTGCATTGTGAGCACGCTAAGGTTCTGCCAAAGGCCGGGATTCTGTATGTCATATTTCATTGCCAGGCGAAAATCCCTTTCAGCAAGTGCCACGCTATCCATTCGGGCATGACACATACCACGCAGCTGATAGCATTGCGCTACATAGGGGTTACGGTCTATTGCCGAAGTAAAATCCTCGCAAGCTCCCACAAAGTCATCGAGATAGAATTTTGCCAATCCGCGAAAGAAGTACGGCTCGTGCAGAAAAGGCTTTGAATCGATTACCTGATTGAAATATTGAATTGAAAGCACATAATCCTCAAAATAGAGCGCATTGCGCCCTATTTCCATTACCCTGGTTGTGTTCAGTTGTGCATTGCACAACGTTGAGAAGAACAACACCAAGGAGAGTATTACTGCTTTCAGCAATCTCATCGAAGTACACGCTTTGTCTTGTAAGCGCAGTTCACCTTGCCTTTTGCCAAATTACCAAGCTTGTTTTTATTCATCTGACGACGCAATGGCGACAAACGATCCGAGAAGACCTTACCTTCGAGGTGGTCAAACTCGTGCTGCATTGCACGTGCCAAGAAGCCATCGACCCACTCGTCGTGCTCAACAAAGTTCTCATCAAGGTATTTCACATGGATACGTGTAGGACGTGTTACCTTCTCGTGGATACCCGGCAGGCTCAAGCAGCCCTCGTCCATAGAGTCTGTTTCGTCCGACATCTCAAGAATCTCGGCATTAATATATACTCGACGAAAATCTTTGTATTCGGGATAATCCTCGGAAAGCACATCAAGGTCAATAACAACAAGACGTATAGCCAAGCCAATCTGCGGTGCTGCAAGACCTATACCCTCGGCATTATACATTGTCTCGAACATATTCTCTATCAACTCTTTCAACTGAGGATAATCGGGTGTTATATCCTCGGCAACTTTTCTCAGCACAGGCTGACCATACAAATAAATAGGTAGTATCATTGTCTTTGTTTTAATTTATCTTACATACGCATTCTGCGGCTCTCCATATAGGACTGCAATATTATGGTAGCACTCACCTCATCGACCAGCTCTTTGTTGCGACGCGCCATTTTACCTATCCCCGAAGCCAATATGGCCTGGTGTGCAAGTACCGATGTAAAACGCTCATCGTGATACTCAACCGGTATATCAGGCAATAGTTTGCGCAAATGCCCCACAAAAGGCTTTATTCGCGCCATATTCTCGGACGGCTGATTGTTCATCTGTTTTGGCATACCCACAATTATGCGCTCAACCGGTTCCTTTTTTACATAGTTAAGGATATAATCGACAAGTTCTACGGTAGCAACCGTAGTAAGGCCGTTAGCTATGATTTGCAACTCATCGGTAACAGCCAAGCCTGTTCTCTTTTTTCCGTAATCGATTGCGAGTATTCTTGCCATTTAGGTTGTATTCGGTTTATTTTGCGAAGTTAGACATTTTGAACGAAAGAATTCCACAAACAACGTAAAAAAAAACAAAAATAATGACATATGGCACGCTTTGGGCGTGCCATATGTCATATATAGGAGTAATATAAATTACATCAAGCTGTTTGCAAGTGCAAGAATCTCTTCACCAATAGCATCTGCAGCCTCCTGTGTAGGACCTTCAGAATAGATACGGATAATTGGCTCTGTATTGCTCTTACGCAAGTGTACCCATGTTTCGGGGAAGTCGAGCTTAACACCGTCAACGGTATTGATCTCGGCTTTACCAGCATAGGTAGCCTTGATTTTCTCAAGAATTGCATCAACATCGCAACCCGGCTTCAAGTCGATACGGTTCTTGCCCATGAAGTATGCAGGATATGTAGCACGAAGCTCGCTTACTGTCTTCTTCTCGTGAGCAAGGTGGCTCAAGAACAAGCAGATACCAACCAAAGCGTCGCGTCCGGCATGGCAAGCAGGATAGATTACACCACCATTACCCTCGCCACCGATGATGGCATTTGTCTCGCGCATCTTGGTAACCACATTCACTTCACCTACTGCCGATGCTGTATAAGTGCAACCATGAGCATTTGTAACGTCGCGCAAAGCACGTGTAGAGCTGAGGTTTGAAACAGTGTTACCGGGAGTGTGCTTCAACACGTAATCGGCAACAGTTACAAGAGTATATTCCTCGCCATACATCTCACCGTTCTCGCAGATAATAGCCAAACGGTCAACGTCGGGGTCAACAACGAAAGCAACATCGTTACCACCCTTGGCCATAAGACCCATAATATCGCCCAAGTTCTTTGCAAGAGGCTCTGGGTTATGTTGGAAATCACCTGTTGGCTCGCAATAGAGCTTATCGACCTTTGTGATACCGAGTTTTTCGAACAACTGTGGAAGTATTACACCACCTACAGAGTTCACGCAGTCAATAGCAACCTTGAAGTTTGCAGCCTTGATAGCCTCAACATCAACAAGAGGCAACGCAAGAACAGCATCAATATGTTTCTCGTTATATGTCTCATCAAGACGATACTTACCAAGTGTCTCAACATCGGCATAGTCGAACTCCTCGGCTGCAGCAATGCGGAGAACTTCCTGTCCCTCGGCTGCATTCAAGAACTCACCTTTCTCGTTAAGAAGCTTAAGCGCGTTCCACTGACGTGGGTTGTGGCTTGCTGTAAGGATGATACCACCACATGCTTCTTCCATTGTTACAGCAACTTCTGTTGTTGGAGTTGAAGCAAGGCCAATATCAACAACATCAAATCCCATACCCATAAGAGTACCGCAAACAATCTTGTTTACCATATCTCCAGAAAGACGGGCATCACGACCTACAACAATCTTGTTTGTTGTCTTTGTTGTTGTTTTACGAATCAGCGCTGCATAGGCTGATGTTAGTTTCACTACATCCAGAGGAGTCAAACCTTCATCGGCTCTACCACCGATGGTACCTCTGATTCCTGAAATAGATTTAATAAGTGTCATGTTAGTTATAAGTTGAAAAAATATATTTATCCAATTATGCTATTTGTTACTCCTCGTTGTAATCATAAAGTTCTTCTGGAATGAAAGTTATCTCATAGAAACAAGGATATACATATGTTGTTGCGTTTGATGTGCCTTTGGTGTGTGGTACTATAAGATTGACCTTTGCATACTGCGACTGATGACGTGTAAACCACAAGTAACTGAAAGGAACAAGCCATCCCGTAGGTACATAACTATTCTCGTACAAATCTTTCATCATACCCATTATAAATGTAGCCGAATATATTCCGCTTGTATTGGTTACGCGCATTTCATCGGGTGCACTGTAATATTTGTTGCTCGAAAGCGTATCACCGGACTGAATATTGTATTCGGTATAACGTACAAGGATGTTTCGAGTGTCACCGTCATCTATTCTGCGTGCATCGTCGGCATCCTTTGGATTATGTACTATTTGCATATATACGCCATCAATCTCGACATATTCGTTACGATTAGTTGCCTTGTCAAAGACTGTTACCGTATCCTGAGCTATAAATTCCTGGAATGTTATAATTTCAATCCCCTGCTCTTTAATAAAACTCTCTATAGACGCTATCTCCTTCTCCTTCATCTCGGAATAGGTAACGGTATCATCGCATGCCACGATAAACACCAAAAGCAAAGCGTAAAAAAAGATGTTTTTCAACTTATTGTTCATCATTCTGTTTCGAAGTCACATTCCTGCTTTTTAAACAAGATTTTTCAAAATTACAATTTTTCGCGAAGATACAAAAAACAACGATAAAAAAATCTTTATATCATTAAAATAAATATAAAATAGGGAGCGTTAGAGCATTACATCTCACATGTAAGTTGGTTTTTATACTTTTTAAGCGCTACATTAAACAGACGCACTGCCTCGGCCATTGAACAATGCAGTTCACCACCCGACGCATTCTTGTGCCCGCCACCGTTGAAAAATTCGGCCGCGACCTCATTGCATGGAAAATCATCGACACTGCGGAGCGAAACATTTATCTTACCGGGCATCTCCTCGCGCAAGAAACATGAGAAACGTATGTCTTTAATCTGCAATGGTTGATTTACAAGGCCTTCGGTATCACCTTTAACTGCATAAAAACGTTGCAGTTCACTATTATCGAGTGTAATAAGTGCTGCATTATACTTGGCATATACTTTCAATTTCTTGTACATTACATAGCCCTGCAGCCTCATACGCGTAAGAGAAGAACTGTAAAAAACTTTACGATATATGATATCTTTATCGATGCCGGTCTCGAGCAATGCCGCTACTATCAGGAAAATATCTTTTCGCGACGACGCATAGGCAAAAGCACCGGTGTCGGTCATCATTCCGGTATATATGCATTGTGCCATATCAAAAGATACAGCTGTTTTGCCCGACAGCATTGTTACCAGCCTATACACAAGCTCCGATGTAGAACAAGCCTCGGGGAAAGATATTTTTACGACAAACTCATCGGAAGGAAACAGATGATGATCGACAAGAACTTTTGGGGCTACACTTGAGGCAACCGCTGCACCCACATCGCCTATGCGGCCAAGAGTATTGAAGTCGAGACAAAAGAAGGCATCGGCAGCAGCAATAACATCTTCGGCCTTGTCGCAATCCTTGTCGTAGAAGAGTACACCATCTGCAGCAGGCATCCATGCAAGAAAATCGGGAAAGATATTCGGCAACACAACCGAAACATCCTTTCTGCGCCCCTTAAGGTAGTGATAAAGAGCCAACGAAGAGCCTAAGGCATCGCCATCGGGGTTCTTGTGCGACAAGATTACAAAACGCTCGTTGTCCGAGATTATCTTTTCAACAGCATCAATACTGCTCTGTGATATTATTTTTTCAATCATATTTCATAAAATATATGCGAAGATACACAATAGTAAGGAGAAAGAAGCCTTTTTTACCTCATTATTTACTCCTCATTGGAATTAATTCAAAACCACCGACGTTGACAACCACCTTCATTGCACCTGTCTGCGAGATATCAACCACATCAATTCCCAACCGCAAATACTCACGTTTTATTCTTTCGCGGCTTCGTTTGTACAACGAGCCGTCAACTACGACACATTTGGCCGGATAGACCTTAACGAGCCTATCTATGCGCCCCAGGAAGCCACGACAAAGCACAAGAATATCAACAGGCTCCACACACTCGTTCTCAACCCAATGAGGATGGTCGAGAAGCCTCACTTTCACGCCTTCAAAAGAGAAAAGCCCCTCGTTATACTGCACAAGCGAATCGTTGTATTCCCAATCGACCCAACGTGGAGTTGTTAATCCCTCGCGCTGCAAGAAAGGTTTTGAGACATATTCATATTCTGCATCAAGTTGTGGAACCGAAGAGACAAGATAGTTCTCGCCACCCTCGAACACAAGGTGTAACAACGGATTCTTGCGGTTGTTATATATAAGCATGTAGTTACCTTCGTTCGCTGTTTTCCATAAAAATGCATATATAGCAACAAGCAGCAATAGTGCGCTCGAAGACACAAAAACAAGCCATCTCCGGCGAGTGTACAACGCATAAAGTAGCAGTACCATAAACAAGGCAACACCCACAGCTCCCCATACATCCAACGGTGGCAGAGGCGACGATGCACCTGGCAACGAAGCGACAGCATCTACGCCCATATTCATCAACGCAAGTGCTTTGGAAAGTAGCCATGCCACACCACTCTGCAACAACGGCACAGGTGCGAGAAGCCACATCATAACCACCATCATTATCACCACAAAAGCGAGTGGCACAACAAACAGGTTTGTCAAAAGAAAATATACAGGAAACACCCCGAAGTAATACCACACGAAGGGCATCACGCCCACTTGCGCCACAACGGATATAATAAAAAGATTGACCACATAGCCATACACGACACCATGCTCATACACTCTCATCGCCTTTTGCAAAGGAGGGGCAAGGAGCAAAATTGCCAACACTGCAGCAAACGATAGTTGGAAACTGATATCGAAAAGCAGATGCGGTGAGAACAGCAACATCACTATCGCTGCAAAAGAGAGCGAGCTGACCGACGACACATCATATCCCAACAGACGTCCCATTGACATAAGGGTAAAAAGGGTTGCTGCACGTAGCACCGATGGTGAAAGACCTGCCACAAAGGCAAATGCCCAAAGTACCGCAAGTATAAGTGTTTCGCGCAAAAGACGATAAAGGATTTTACGCCCACGCATCGGAACAATAAAAGCAAGCAACATATACAGAACGCCCAAATGCAACCCCGACAAAGCAAGGATGTGACTTGCTCCGGCCACTGAATAGCTCTCCTTCAAATCCTTTGGGAAATCCCTTTTCTCGCCCAACGTCAATGCCGACAACAATGCCAACGTACCCTCTTCAAACCCAAGTTGCTCATACTGCGCAAGAGCTTTAGCACGAATTCTTAAGGCGTATACAGGCAGGCTGTATCTCTTTTCGGGCAACAATCGCCACTTTCGTTCAGGCACGAACACAGTTCCCGAAATTCCTTTTATATAGTAATAATTCTCAACATCAAATTCAGCCGGATTGCCCTGATTTTCAGGTGGGATTATTTTTGCTTCAAAAGCAACCATATCGCCTGCCGACAAGAGTTCTGTATCAACTGTGTGCTGAAAATAGAGATACACCAACCCTTCACAACGCTCGTCATCGTCTGTCGGCACACTGTCGGCAACAACTTTGGCCAGCACCTTCACGTTCGTACCACGAACAACGGGCATCTCTACAAGATGGGCTTTATAATAGTTTTTCTCACCACTCCACTGCACTGCTTTTTCTGCAGCCTGCCTGTTCTCGACAAACAAGCCCAAGGCAAACATCAGCATCATCGCCCCTATTCCAAACAGCCACTTGGGAGCGAAACGCATAACGCCGAAGGAGATCATCAACACCGACGGTATAAAAACAAGCAGGATGCACAATAGACTGATATTGCACACCCAACCTACGGCAATACCCGCAATGAGCGGTATTGCCAGCCTCAACAGAGGATTTTTATGGAATATATTTTTATTTACCACATTACATTGCACGCAATGCCGATATTACAGCATTCGGATCGGAAGCCTTGAACACGGCATTGCCGGCGACTAGAGCATCGGAACCGGCTTCGGCCAACAGCTTACCTGTCTCAACATTCACACCACCGTCAACCTCAATAAGAGCCTTAGAGCCGGTAGAGTCAATAAGTTCACGCAACTCACGCACCTTATTCACTGTATGAGGGATAAATTTCTGACCACCAAAACCGGGATTCACGCTCATAAGAAGAACAAGATCGAGCTCTTCGATTATATCCTTAAGCAAGCACACAGGCGTTGAAGGATTCAGTGTAACACCGGCCATCATCCCCGCATCCTTTATCTGCGTTACAGCGCGATGCAGGTGAGTACACGCCTCATAGTGGATATTCATTATGCGCGCATTCAAATCCTTGACCGCAGACAGATAGTTCATTGGGTTGACAACCATCAAATGGACATCAAGCGGTTTTTCACAAAGTTCCGCAACATATTTGAGCACAGGAGGGCCAAAAGAGAGGTTAGGAACAAACACACCGTCCATAATGTCGATATGCAACCAGTCGCACTCGCTGTTATTAATCATTTTCAAATCGTCTTGCAGGTTGCCGAAATTAGCCGACAACAACGATGGTGATACTATCTGCGCCATATTTTCTGAATTTATTAGCGCGAAGATAGAAAAAAGATAAAGGAAATGCAAGCCAACAAACAAGAAAAGGTTATTTGCTCCTTAACTATTATTTGAGTATCTTCGCACAAAAGAACAAAAACAGTACAATAATATGAAAAAAATCAAATTCTTTTCACTGCTGTGTGCCTTACTACTTGGTGCAACATCAAACGCATGGGGACAGACGGAGAGCACAGAAGCATTTTTCTCAACTTCGTTCAAGAAAGGGATACCCGTTCAAATAATAAACAACAGAGATAAAGGCTTTTCTATAAAATTCAACAATGCAGATAAAGTTTCCGGAATGCCGGTAAAAAGCGGGGCAGCATCATATACCACCGATGATATATGGTATCTTGTAGGCAATGCCGACGGATTTAAGATGTACAACTACAACAGTGGAAAGAAATATGCCCTAAAACTCGATGGTACAGGCAACGAAGCCAAAGCCACGATGGAAAAAGCCACAGAGGCAACAACACTCATTCTCACCAAGCAAGCCGACAACAGCTACACCATCTCACCCAAAGAGAACCCGGAGATGAGTTTCAACATGTTCGGTGGTGCAGGCAGAGACATCAAGCTCTATTCCGGCGAAGATGCAGGCGGCCATTGGAACATCAAGATTCTTGACATGAGCAAGCCATTGAAACTCAAATACAATGCACAGCTGCAGGGAGGTTTCGACACCAACTACAAGATTGGCAACATAGCAATAACCATCGACGGCAACACCAGCAACACCCTTCTCGACAAGAACAACCTACCCAAGGGCACCACATGTTACCTGCCTAAAGATGCCACATTCAGCATCGCTACCGGGCTTGTATGCCATGGTTGGAAGATGGACATCAACGGCGGAATGAGCATGACCGACCACACATTGCCGACCAAAGGCATGGAAGTAACAATAAACATCTCGGTTGACAAGAACAACAAATACCAATATCTATATTACTCGCCCGACGAAAAAGGCGTACCCTACCGCATCCCAGCCATTGTAACCACAGCCAACGGCTACGTATTCGCAATCAACGATTACCGTCCATGTGGCAACGACATTGGTTTCGGCGAGGTTGACCTTGTAATGCGCCATAGCACAAAAGCCGGCAACGAATGGGACGGCCACTCATGGACTGAACCTGTTACAATAGCAGACGGTGTTGGCAAAGCCGCAAAAGAGACATGGCTCACAGGCTTCGGCGACCCGGCAGTTGTTGCCGACCGCGAAAATAACGAGATACTTGTAATGAGTGTATGCGGCAACCGATTATGTTGGCATGGAAACTACGGTGCCGGAACAGCCGAAAACCCCGAGAATCCCAACCGCATGGCACGCCTGCGCATAAAGTTCAACGAAGAGACACAAGAATGGGTTGCCACACAGCCCGAAGAGGTTACATACGACATATACCCATTGTTCAAAGACAAAAGCGGCAAGGCTCATGTTGGTTCAATGTTCATCGGTGCCGGACGTATGGCACAGAGCAGCATGATAAAGGTTGGAGAGTACTACCGTATATATTGCGCCGTATGGGCAGTAGAGACAGGTAGCTACCGCCATCACAACTACGTACTTTACTCCGACGACTTTGGCGAGACATGGAACCTGCTTGGTGAGCTTGGCAACGACTTCAACGACAGCCCTGCGCCATACGGAAACGAGCCTAAATGTGAAGAGTTGCCCGACGGCAGTGTTCTTTTGAGCAGCCGCAAGGGTTATGGACGTTACTACAACGTTTTCCACTACAGCAACTTCGAGAAAGCCGAAGGTCACTGGGACGATGCTGTTTCAACCGATGTTGTTGGCAACCTTAAGTTTGGCAGCAACGACACTAATGGAGAAATAATACGCATTGGAAACATTCTTTTCCAATCGGTTCCTACAGGCAACAGCCGCAGCAATGTATCGGTTTATTACAGACTTTTGAGTAATAACCCAGCAACATATACTCCCACAGAGCTATCAAAAAACTGGACAAAAGTGGAAATTTCGGACAGAGGCTCTGCCTATTCTTCGATGTGTATTCTACCCGACGGCGAAACCATAGGACTATTCTATGAAGAGGAGCCCGGTGGCTACTCCATGGTTTATGTACCTATTAATATAAAGGAGAAGATTAACGCCACTACTTATACAGAGGGGATAGAACATTGCCCGCATTGCGACAAATAATCAATCATCTTTTCATAAACAAATACACTTTCGTGAAAGTGTATTTGTTTTATATATTACCTGAAAATAGCCGGTTTATAAACACAAAAAAAGAGGCAGGGTGGACAAAAAGTAGGATAAAACCTTTGTAATTATTTGATTTACATATCTTTGCAAAGATTATCATTGATATGCTAAAAAAAATGCTTTTATTATGGCTCTTCCAATGTGGTCAAGAATGGCCTGAGAGGGCGAAGACAAATGTATAAATGTAAAGATTGCAACAAGCAATTCATTGGCGGTAAAAGACGTGACAAGTCGCAAGTAATCACCGACTATGTAGAGGGAAAACAAACCCTTGTGCAACTCTCTGCCAAGTACAACGTATCTGAAAGGACAATCCGCAGAGATTTGGAGGGAATGCGCTTTGTACACAGTGTGGCAAAGTACAAGGAAGTTACAGTACAACTTGACACTACATATTGGGGTAGGAACTTTGGCTTAATGGTCATAAAGGATGTTCTTCGCAACAAAGTATTGTGGCATAAATATGTCCGCAGTGAAACCATTGCTCAATATATAGAAGGCATCTCCTGGCTCAAATCTCAAGGATTCAAGATATACGGAGCCGTAATCGACGGTATACGTGGTTTGGCACAAGCCCTGTATCCCATACCCGTCCAAATGTGTCAATTCCACCAGATACTCATTACACGCAGATACTTGACACAAGACCCCGACCTTGAAGCTTCTATCGAACTTTTGGATTTAGTCAAGAGTATCACTAGAATGGACAAGGAAAGTTTTATTGGTGCATTTAACGAATGGTACGAGAAATACAAGGATGTACTGAACGAACGTGTCAACGACAAGAGGATAAA
>JAZRGV010000051.1:0-32112 GCA_045644465.1 Bacteroidaceae bacterium | reverse complement strand
AAGAAAGAAAATTTTAGGTTTGACCAGAGGTTACTTTGGTGCAAGAAAGAACGTATGGACCGTAGCTAAGAATACTTGGGAAAAAGGTTTGACATACGCATTCCGTGACCGTCGTAACAAGAAACGCGAATTCCGTGCACTATGGATTCAGCGTATCAATGCTGCGGCTCGTCTCGAGGGTATGTCTTATTCTCAGCTTATGGGTGCTTTGCACAAGGCTGGTATCGAGATTAACCGTAAGGTTCTCGCTGACCTCGCTATGAACAATCCCGCAGCTTTCAAGGCTATCGTGGATAAGGTAAAGTAAGAAAGTTTTTCTACAATAACCTATAAGTGCTGCCTTTTTTAAGGCGGCACTTTTTTTGTAACGATATGGCAATCTTTCATGTTATATTGTTACTTTTTTTTGTTCTTGTTTTGATTGTTTCTTTTTATTTAAATGTTAAAAAAATGGCTCACCAGCAAAAGTTGGGGAAAATTTAGGATTACCTCTCAATTGTATTGTATTCTACAGCAGTCTTCAACCTTAATTGTTCATTTGCATTTTCTTTAAGTCGTTCTTTCCCTACTTTTCATCGCGTGAAAAGTAGCAAAAGCGCCCGGCAGAGACAAAATCAGTCGTTTGTTCCTTTATAATGTTGACAACACCGCCTTATCGCATCCCGCAAGGCACAACCATTGGCTGTGCTACTTGCGACTATTTGCTGGCGATGTTGTCGATTTGTAAAAACAAATTCGCGAGTTGCTTTGCAACATCCCTCGGCCGTCACAAACTTGCCACTTCAAACCTTTCTGCTGTTTGTCGGGTGCTGCGGATCGCACTGCGTACGGCAATTTTAAAGAAATATAATTGCCGTACTGCGTTTGAACGTACCTCGCACAATGGCCTCCAAACATCAGGGATTTCCGTTATGATTTTGACACTGCCGGTTTCTCTTTGATATTACCATTGTACGCGTAAAATTCGCGATATATGTCAATGAATTTTCATTGCAAGGGTAATTCGTCGCTGAAAGCGAAAGGGCAGCGTTGGGAGGCACAGTGAGCAGCCGAGCAATGCTTGGAAATAGGCGGTATGATGTTTGAGCGCAGCGAGTTCTTGCCGCCCCAAGCATTGTGACAAGCTGCGAGGGGCGAGGGGCGCGCCGACCGAAGAATATTGCAACAGCAAAGCTGTTTGCAATTTGTAAGCAAAGGAAGCACCGAATGCCGTACACGACTGCCCAGCTCTTTGGTACTTTCTGTCGCACAGAAAGTACATATAGCAAGGCTATAGAAAGAATATAAGACAACTGAACAAGGTTGAAAATTGCGAGTATGTGAGTGTAGGTAAATTTACCCACAAAGTGAGCGGAAGCAATTTCAAAAAAGTTAAAACTACAATCAATTCTATAAATCAATAGCCCCCCCCAAAAAACTTTGCAGGTGAGCCAAAAAAAATACCTATTTTTTTTTTTTTTTTTTTTTTTTCTGTTTTTATTATATAAATAATAAAGTATTGATTATTTTTGCAAATGTAGCCACATAGTGTGGTTATGACATATAAAACATAGCGCATTAGCTTTACTATCTTACTGATGGGGGTATTTTACCCCGGCAGGGCGTAGCCTTGTCAAACTTGGCGGTTAAATCAATAGGAAGATTAGTAGCAAAGTTGATGTCCGCGCTGTATGCAGCGTGGGCGACTTGCATATCTATCTTCCGGGTAACGCCAAGACCTCATCAGTGGATAATGTAATGTTGTCCACGTTTTTTATGTCCTATTTTGAGTTGATGAGTGTATAAAATATAACCTGTTACACCCGATAATGTTTTAATATTACTAATAATAAATTTAAAAACTATGAGAAAAATTACTTTGTTTATTGCATCGTTGTTCCTTACAATCGGTGCTATGGCACAGGTTGTTGCCGATGGTGTTTATACCATCCAGGCCGACGAGAATGGCAAGCGTGGTTACTTGGCTGCAAGCGCAAGTCACGCACGTCCTGTATTGACCGAAATCTCTTGGTCTGATTATGCCGGTAACAGCTGTACCGATATCGTAGAGAACGGTAAGCTATGGTGTGTGAAAAACGTAGATGGTGTTGCTTATATCTGCAACATCGGTAACGGAATGTTTATCGAGGACAATGGTACCGATGATATCTTCTTTGGTGCTCCATCCGCTTTTAACATTACACAGCACAACAGCTATATCCACGTAGGTTCGGGCGAAGGTATTCGTTACCTCTCTATGGGTTGTGGTGCTAAAGCTCCTAGCCAGGTTAAATGGGAAAAGGGTAATGCTAACGATGGTGGTTGCCTTCTCACATTCAAGGCCGTAGAGGGTGACTACTCAGCTCAGATTGCAGCGGTAGAAAAGTACCTCGAGAGAAGCAAAAAGTATGTTTCATACGGTGTATATACCGTTAGCAACAATTTCAATAACAGAGGTACATTGGCCTACGGTACATATAACGGTACAGAGTACTTTGGTCTTGCAAACATTACATTGAGTGGCTATGCCGGCAATAGCGTTGCTGTGGAGAAAGCTGCAAATGCTGTTTGGTACACTGTTGAGACAGAGAAAGGACGTTATATCTATAACGTTGGTAAAGGCTTGTTCTTGCAGAATGCGACACAGACAAATGCTTCTTGTGCTGCTGAGGTTGCTACAGGCTTTACATACGAGGTTAGAACAAACGGTGGCAATTCATACGTAAGCATCAAGGACGGCAATTACTATCTTTCATGTTCTTGCGGATGGAAACCAAACGAAGGACAGGTACGTTGGTTGGCAAACAATGAAGAGGCTGCTACATTGCTCACATTGACAAGTGTAACTCCTTTTGCTTATGCCGATGCTATGGCTGCTGCCGATGCTGCCATCGCTGAGTTTGAGGCACCAGCGCTTGAAGCATTTGTTCCAACAAGCTATGCTAAGAATGCTTCAAACGACTATGAGTTGAAGGGTGTTAAGATAAACTTTGCAGAGGTTGTTAAGAAGGCTGATGTAACAGAATTTGGTAAGATTGTTGATGCTGAGGGCAACACAGTTGCTGTGCTTAACTCGCTTATGGGTGCAAACGGTACTAGTGCTACCTATGCAACTCCTTACTCATCTACAGCCGTTACAACTCCTGGTACTTATAAGGTAATCGTTTACAGCGGTGTATTCTTTAATGCAGACGGTACAAAAGAGTTCAAGGGTGCTGAGTATGAGTTCGAGGTTGCTGAATTGCCCGCTCCTGAAGTAGAGAGTATTGATGCTCCTGCTGGTACAGTTAATAACATGGATTGGTATTTGGATTATGGAATTACAATCTATAATACTAGAGAAGTAGTACTTGCTGATGATAAGACTGTAACATACACTGTTGGTGAGGAAGTTTTTGAAGCTGAATTGTTTGTTGGTGGAACTGGTATTAATCGTTCTATAAGTATCTCTTTCCCTTGGGATGTAACTTATCCTTATGGTGACTATATATTGACAATCCCTGCAGGTTTGTACACAGTAAACGGTGTTGCAAATGAGGCTGAGGTTTATAACTTTTCATATGCTAAGCCTACTCCAACACCTGGCGAAGGCGAAGGTGGCGAAGGTGGCGAAGTAGAGCCTGTAACAGTAACAGTTACTCCTGCATCAGGTACTGTTGTTGAACAGATTGAAGCTGTCCAGGTTCTATTCTCTAACGAGATGATGTATGAAAAGATTGGCTACTTGTATATGTTCGACCAGAATGATAATCTATACTACTTGGCTCCAGCTCCTGATTACGGTACAGGTGTATTCGTTCCTGTTAATATCATGAATGACGCCCCTATCGTTATTACAGAGCCTGGTACATATACAATTAACTTGGCTTCTTATGCTGAGTTTGGTCTTACAGGTGACATGGAGTTCTCTTGGACAATCGAAGGTGTAACAACAGCTATCGACTCTGTTAACGCAGAGGCTGAGAACGCTGTAATCTACGACCTCACAGGCCGTCGCGTTGAGAAGATTACCAAGGCTGGTATCTATGTAATCAACGGCGTTAAGAAAGTTGTAAAGTAATTTTACATTGATATATATTAGCAATTGGCTGCATTTGTGTGGCCAATTGCTAATAAAGTAAATCGAGCCGAAACATAACCTTTACAGCTTTGATATACTTTTTATAAGAAATTCAAACAGCTTCTTAAACTAAACTAACCAAATAAATTATTTATGAAAAAGATCCTATTCATTTTCTTGGCTATGCTTGGTCTATCGGCTCAGGTGTATGCCGAAAAGGTGACAGCTTCGACTACTTTGCCTGCAGACGGCAAGCCGGAGCACGTCTATGTGATGGTGAGCGGTAATGGCGCTTACGTCAGCCCAACAACCACGCCGGTTGAAGGTGATGCCGAGAACGGCCTTTTTGCTTTCTATGCAGTGAATGGTGTGGATAATGCTTATTACATCTACAGCTACAATGCTAAACAGTGGCTGAGCTATGATAAGAAGGCCAGCTATCCAACCGGTGTCAGCTTCATTAAGATGAGCGACAGCAAGGTTGAAGGTGCATATTTCAAGTTGGACAACTATGCCGATGATAACTATCAGATTTCGCCTTATAACACAAACAATGAGGCACAGGCTACATATCTGAACTATTTTGGTGGTGTAGGTGCTTGTTCAGGCAAAACTCTTGGTCTATGGACCGATGCCGGCTCAAAGGATGCCGGTAGCCGCTATACATTTGCCGAATATGAAATTGTTGAGCGTGTATATGCTATAACAGTGCCCGACGGTGTTACATTGAAAATCAAAGACAAAGAGTATGCCAACGGTGCAACATACACCGTTGAGGGTGCGCTCAGCAAGAACGATGTTACTGTAATTGCTCCCCAGGGTAAGTTTGCTGTTGCATCGGTAAATGATGTTAACAACACTATCGTTGTTAGTGTTGCCGAGTTGCCTGAGCTTCCTTCTGTTGCAAAGTACGAGAATGCTTGGGTTTATCCAAAGCAGCAGGAGAATGTTGGTGCAGCATCTATCTCACAGAGTGGCGACGCTTATATTCTCAAAAATAATGTTCTTGCCGCAAGCTGGATGAAGGTGGGCGGTGCCCTCTATTTCGCAGGTTGCGATGCAATGAACCTTGTTGCCGGCACAGAGCCTTTTACCGTTGCCTTTGGTGCAGGTGATAATGTTCCTGCTTCGGCTATGACATTGAAGAGCGTGAATACCGAGATACTCACCGGCAATGCAACAGCTATAGGTGGTGCCCAGCACTTCAATGGCGTTCAGCTTGTTGCTAACTATGAGTATGAGTACAAAGGTACAAAGGTTGCCATCGTTTGGCGTGCTGTGTTGCGCGACGGTAGCCACTATATCCGCACCGAGATGGATTTGACAGGTGTTGATGATGTAGATATGTTCAACATCATTCCTATGATATACAACGTGGATACTCAGGCTGCAGGTTCTGCTCCTAAGGTTGTCGGTAACACACGTGGTGCAACAATCGTCAGCGATAAGATTTTCGCAGGTCTTGAGACTCCAACAGCCTACAACACCGTTGGTGGTGCTACAGGCGAAGAGGATGCTTGGACTCTAAAGGATACAAAGAGCGCCGACCTCACTGCTGCATCATGGACACAGGTTGCAGCTGCAGATGTTCCAAAGCGCGTTGAGGAGGCTACCGGTGCCAACTATCCGAATGTGCGTGCTTATAAGATGGAGAACGTTGAGCTCAAGAAGAACCAGAAGATTGATATTGAGGTGAAGTACACAAGCGGTAACCACCGTTTGAATTTCGGTGGCGCCGATTTGCTTGCTTCAAATGGCGACATTACTGCTGTCGATTATCACAGTGGCTATTCAGGTGGTCAGCACAGCAATAACACATTCAGCTATGTTGCTCCTTATGACGGTACATTTGCAATCCGTGTATTCGTTGAGGACAAGTCTGAGTCTATCGATGCTTCGAGCACAATGACTGTGAAGATTTACGAAGCAAAAGAGGGTGTTGTTGTAAATACAGCCGTTGTTGGTATTCAGGGCCGTTGGAGCCGCAACACCACACTTGCAAAGGGTGAAACCTGGAAGGTTGGTGCTGTTGTTGGTCTCATTGCGCAGGATGGTACACAGGCAAAGGAGAATATCCGCGAGACACAGAAGCGCCGTTCATTCCTTGCTTATAGCGAGCGCGAGCGTGCAGTGCCCTGGAGAGTATTCCCACACTATAACAGCTGGTACGAACTTAATATCAACCGCAACAATGCGGCTCCCGGTCAGGAGCATACAAACTTTACCGCGGATGATATTCTTCGAGTAATGAATCAGTGGAAGGAAAAGTATTATGACAAGTATGGCGAAGGTATTGTTGCCTTTATAATTGATGATGGTTGGGACAACTATGGTCCTTGGACATTCCACAAGGGATTCCCTAATGAGATGCGCGATATGGCTACATTGGCTAAGCAGATGGGGGCCGGTATCGGTGCTTGGTTAGGTCCTGTAGGCGGTTATGGTCAGAGCGGTAACTATCGTCGCGACTATTGGAAGAATCAGGGTGGTATGCAGCTCTCTAACCCTGCATATTATGAGGCTTATCTTGCTGCGGCAAATAACCTCGTGTGTCAGCAGGATGGGCAGCCTGGTTTTAACCCTAATACCGATAACTATCTCTTCTTTAAGTTCGACGGTATTTCAGGTCAGTTCTCGGCTGTAGGTCCCGATGCAGGCGACACAGGTAATGAGAATGCCGAGGGTATCATCCGTCTCGAGCAGTATGTACGCGAGAATATGCGCGAGGATATCTTCTTCAATACCACTGTAGGTACATGGGCTTCACCATTCTGGTATCAGATTTCAGATGCTACATGGCGTCAGGAGAACGACCACGACCGCATTGGTGACAATAGCATCAACCGAGAGAACTGGATTACATACCGCGACCGCTTGGTTTATCAGAACTATGTTCAGAACTCACCAATGTGTCCAATCAACACTTTGATGACTCACGGATTTATTCTCTCAGAAGATGGTCCTCCTGCAGGTGATTCAAGAGACTATAATGCTGTTCTTCGCGAACTCCGTTGTGCATTCGTTTGCGGTTCGGGTATTGTGGAGCTTTACACCAATTGTAATCTTATGAACAGCATCAATAACGGTAAACTCTGGGAAGACGTTGCCGAGTGTGTTGCATGGCAGAAGAAGAATGCCGATGTGTTGCCCGATGCTCACTGGGTAGGTGGCAGTCCTTGGAATGGTAGCAAGCAAGAGATTTACGGTTGGGCTTCATGGAACGGTGCAAAGGCAACACTTGCATTGCGTAACGGAGGCAACAGCCAGCAGACATATACATTTACATTGCGTCAGGCTCTCGAGATTCCTGCAAATATCACAGGTGCTATCATCCTTAACAAGTCGTTCAAGGTACAGGATGCTTTGCAGGGCTTGACCGAGGGTACAGCAATCGATATCGACCAGCAGTTGACAGTAACATTGCCCGGAAGCTCAGTATTTGCATTCGACGGTGTTAACGCCGACCCTTCACAGGTTCCTTTCGAAATGATAAGTGTTACTCCTCAGAGAGCCGAGGCTTATAAAAAGGTTACACTTACCTTCAATAGCGAGATTGTTGCTGCTTTTGATGCAAACAACACAACTGTTATGCAGTTGAAGAATGGCGATGAGGTTGTTGCTGCTGTTGCAGACTATGTTGCCGACGGTGCTTCTCTCGTTGTTACTTTTGCCCAGAAGGTTGTAACTCCGGGCAACTACACTCTTGTTATTCCCGAAGGTCTTGTTGTTCGCAAGAGCGACGACAAGTCTTTTGCAGGTGAAGCGGCTTTGACAGTAAACAATCCAACTCCTATTGCAATAACAGAGGTTTCTCCAAGTGAAGAGATTTATTCACTCAAGACCATCGAGGTTACATTCAACAAAAATGTCGTTGATGCAGCCCAGGGCGCAAAGGTGCAGTTGAACGATGCCGACGGACAGCTTGTTTCTGAAGCTACATATATCGTTGAAGGCAAAGTGCTCACAATAACTTTGGCTAACGAGGTGAATGTTCCTGCAACCTATACACTTGTTATTCCTGAGGGAGTTGTTGTTGGCGAAGCTGTTGCTGATGCTTTCAGCGGAACACGTTCAATAGTAGTTGAGAAGTTCGATGTATATAAACCCAGAAATGTTGGCAACAAGACAAGAAGCGATCGTAATATTACAAAGGTAGCTCTTACAAGCCCTGCAAGTGGCGAGTTTGAGTATGAGTTGACAAGCGCTCAGCAGTCACTGGATTATACCAATCTTGTAGATATTGACGAGCCTGTTATTTTCCGTGCCGAGTCGGGCGAGGAGCTGCAGGTTAGTGTTACTGCTTCGGGCTCTTGGCGTCATCACTATGTATATGTCGATTTGGATTCTGACGGCTTTAAGGCAGGCATTGAAGAGGGTAGCAACTGGAAACCTGTTGGCGACCTTGTATCATACACCTTCTATAACAACAATGGCGAAAAGGATGATAGTGGTTGGAACAGTGTTGGTACTACTTTGACAGGCAGTGACAGAAATGATCCAAAATTGCCATCATTCAATGCTCCTGCAAAGGATGGTGTATATCGCTTGCGTTTCAAACAGGACTGGTGTAGCATTGACCCTGCAGGTGATGCCGATGGCAAATTTGACGATTTCAAGCAGAACGGTGGCCAGATTGTTGATCTGTTGCTTGTAGTGGGTAATGGTAACACTTCGGTTATTGACAACGTTGCTGTTGAAACAGAAGATACCGTAATCTATGATATGACAGGCCGCAAGATTGAAAAGATACTTGCTCCGGGTCTGTATATTATTGATGGCAAAAAGGTCCTTGTAAAGTAAAACTTTGCAAATAACAGAAATAATGAACGTAGAGCGCGCTCTACGTTCATTATTTCTGTTATTGTTTAGGTTTATTGAAAATTAAAGCTATATTTGTAACGGATTATGATTTGTTGATTGTAATCGGATGAGAAGATAGAGGCTTTTTCGCCTTGTGACGAAAAGGTCGTTTTATTTTATTGACTAATTAAAATTAAAAACAGATGAGTGAAAGTGTTAAATCGAATGTACAGCCCCAAGAGCTGAACATTACGAGTTCTCCTGATGAGGCTGTCAATGCCGCTACGATTGAGTTGAATGAGCAAAACAGCATTGAAGAGGAGGCTCTACAAGTGCAAACAGAAGAGGTAGCCCAGGTGGCTAACGAAGACTCAAGACCGGCGACACGTCAGGATATCATAGAACGCTTGAAGGTTATTGCCGAGAGTGATGACGTGCTCACCTGTAAGAGTGAAGTGGAATTGTTGAAAGTTCAGTTCTACCGTATGCGTACGGCCGATATAGAACAGGCGCATAAAGATTTCCTTGCCGAAGGTGGCGAAGCCGACCTCTTTATTCCACAGCCCGATGCTCTTGAAGAGCCTTTCAAAGAGGCTATGGGGCTTATCAAGGCAAAGCGTAACGAGTGGATTGCAGCACAGGAAAAAGAGATGCAGGCAAACTATGATATAAAGATGTCATTGCTCGAACAATTGCAGGCGCTTGTTGGCAAGGCAGAGCAGGGTAGTCCTGAGGTTGCCGAGTTCAAGGCATTACAACAGCGTTGGAAGGAGGTGAAGAACGTGCCACAAGATAAGGTTGCCACATTGTGGAAACAGTATCAGTTGCTTGTTGAGCAGTTCTATGATGTCCTTAAGCTGAACAGCGAATTCCGCGAATATGACTTTAAGAAAAACCTTGAAATAAAGACAAAACTTTGCGATGCTGCCGAGGCTCTTGAGAAAGAAGAGGATGTGGTGGCTGCCTTCCGCCAGTTGCAGCAGTTGCATAACGATTTCCGCGAGACAGGCCCTGTAGCTCCTGAATTGCGCGAGGAGGTGTGGGCGCGTTTCAAGGCTGCATCAACCACCGTTAACCGTCGTCATCAGGAACATTTCGAGGCAAAGAAACAGAAAGAGCAAGAAAATCTTGATAAAAAGACGGCTATATGTGAAGCTATAGAGAGTATGGACCTTAAGTCACTTGCCAACTATCAGGCGTGGAACGATGCAACACAGCGCGTTCTCGACTTGCAGGTACAGTGGAAAGAGATTGGCTTTGCACCACAGAAGATGAATCTTAAGGTGTTTGAGCGTTTCCGTGCTGCATGCGACGAGTTCTTTAAGCAGAAGAGCGAATTCTTCAAGGAGGTGAAGAATTCACTGGCAACGAATCTGGAGCGTAAGAAAGCGTTGTGCGAGCAGGCAGAACAGCTTAAGGACAGCGAGGATTGGAGAGCTACAACAGATAAGTTGACAAAACTGCAGAAAGAATGGAAAGAGATTGGCCCTGTGGCTCAAAAATATTCCGAGGCTCTTTGGAAACGTTTTGTCGCTGCCTGTGATGCATTCTTTGAGAAACGCAATGCAGCCACATCATCACAACGCAATATTGAGCAGGAGAACCTGAAGAAGAAACGCGAGGTGATTGATAAAATCAAGGCTATCGACAGCACTTTGCCTGGAGATGAGCAGACAAAACAGTTGGCCGTTCTCACACAAGAGTGGAATGCCATTGGTTTTGTTCCTTTCAAGGAGAAAGATAATGTTTACAAGGAGTATAAGCAGGCTACCAATGCATTGTATGAGGCATTGCACGTGAATGCTAACGAGCGTAAACTTGCTAATTTCCGTAACGCCATAGCAAAGGGTGGTAACAGCTTACAGCGCGAGCGTGAGCATCTTATCCGTCAGTACGAGGCGATGAAGGGCGAGATTGCCACATACGAGAATAATATTGGTTTCTTGAGTGTTTCTAACAAGAAAGGTGCAAGCCTTGTTGATGTTATGAAGCAAAAGGTTGAGAAACTGAAAAAAGATGCTCAGGTTATTCTTGAAAAGATACACCTTGTGGAGGACGAGATTGAGAATCAATCAAAGTAATAGATATTAAAAATATTACATAAAAGTCTGCACCGTTTTTACAAGACGGTGCAGACTTTTTTTATGCGTGTGGGCGAGTGTAACGACAAAAGAGCCTTTTGAGTCTGCTTTTTTTAGATAGCATAGTATTAATTTTGGAAGTGTGGGCAAGATGTTATATTAAAAATTCCGGCAGGCAATTGCCCACCGGAATTCACATTATAAGAAAAATTACTAAAATGAGTGGTTACACTCTTTTATTTACTTAACCAGCACTTTTACTTCGTGCAACTGCTTTGCGTTCGGCAATGCTTAATCAAGCAAGCTTGTTAATCGTTGCTCTCACTTAACCGGCACTTTCACTTCGTGCAATTGCTTTGCGTTCGGCAATGCTTAATCAAGCAAGCTTGTTAATCATTGCTCTCACTTAACCAGCACTTTTATACCATTGATGATATAAACGCCACGCTCAAGGTTTTCGGTGTCAAGGATACGATTACCGTTAAGGTCGTAAACTACAATATCGCTGTTACCTTTCACCTCGTCAATAGCAGTGGTGTTGTCCAAAGCAAAGCTGCCTGTGATTGTAATGTCCTCGGCAGGCATTGTTTCCGGTATCTCGCTCCATCCGCTGAATATGTAACCCTCTTTTTCAGGCTCTTCAACAGCAGGTATTTCATCGTTATATACAACACTCTCGGTCTTGTAAATTTCTCCATCAACAATGTATGTTACTGTATATGTGTTTACAGTAAATGTACCTGTGATTGTAATGTTCTCGGCAGGCATTATCTCCGGTATCTCGCTCCATCCGCTGAATGTATATCCCTCTTTAACAGGTGCTTCTAATGGAGTGATTACAGCGTTGCAACCAACAGTCTCGGTTTTGTATGTCTCGCCGTCAACAACATAGGTCAATGTGTGGACTTCGGTACAAGCCTTTCCTGCAATTATAATATCTTTAGCAGGCATTGTTAATGGTAGTTCCTCTACTTTTGTCATTCCAAATTCGGCAATAGCAAAGTATGGGTGGTTGTTGTCTTTTGAGTTTCCGTGGGTTTCTATTACACGATAACGTATATAGCGGTAAGCTGTATTTTCGCTACCCATAACTTCCGATGTATAAACGGTCTCTTTTGCTGAAGGCAGGTTCTCGAGTGTGGCAATAGTTGTGTAGCTGCCGTTGGCACTGTTAGAACCCTCTACAACAATTCTCTTTGGCGATACATTGTTGTTGTTTTCAAGGTTACGTGTTGTATAGGTAAACTTGAATTTATTGATGTTCTTGCCTTCACCCATATCTACGCGGATATAATGGTCTAGTCCATCCGGAGTCTGTTTGTTGCCATATTCCGAGTGGAAGATGGTGTTTGTATTATCATCGAACAGCACTGTCCAGCTTGTGAACTGGTCGCCCCAGCTTGTGTTAGTGCAAGGAGCATTTGTGTATAGCATTGCATCGGCATTGTCCTTAATGTTTATAGGTGTCTCACATTGCCAGTTGCTTGTATTCTCTAAAAGAGGTATTTTTGTACCAAATGCAACGGGAACGGTTTTCTCGGTCTTGCCATCTACAATGTATGTTACATTATAGCTCTTTGCATTTATATTTGCATATATTACAATATCTTCTGCAGGCATTGTTTCCGGTACATTTTCCCAACTGTTGAATGTGTAACCATCGGTTTCAGGAATATTAGGTGTTGGAATTTTAGTACCATATTCAACAGCCACTGTTTGGTAAACCTCATCGGCAACCATATATGTAACATTGTAACTATTTCTTGTATATGTACCCACAATTACAATATCTTTTGCCGGCATAGTTTGTGGCAATGTAGTATCATATACATAATCAATTCTTTCCATACCAAATTCCGAGATAGCAAAGTATGGGTGGTTGTTGTCCTTTTGTCCAGAGTGGTTTTCGGTTACGCGATAACGTATATAGCGGTACTTTGTATCTGCGTTACCCAGAATATCCGATGTATATGTGTGAGATCCTGCATTTGAGAGATTGTTAAGTGTCGCAATTACAGTGTAGAAGCCATTGGCACTGTTTGAACCTTCAACAACAATTGTCTTTGGAGAAACACCCATAACGTTCCCACCCTTATCATATCTTGTAGTATATGTAAACTTGAACTCACCTATTTCCTTTCCTTCACCCATGTCAACACGGATGTAGTGGTCGAGAGCGTCAGGAGTTTGCTTATTACCATATTCAGAGTGGAAGAAGGTGTTTGCATCACCATCGAACAGAACATTCCAGCTTGTGAACTGGTCGCCATATTGGGCGTTTGTACAAGGAGCATTTGTGTATAGCATTGCATCGGCATTGTCCTTAATGTTTATTTTATTCGCAATTTCTGTCTTCTCTCCTCCTGAAATGTGCCATCCGTTAAAGGTGTAACCCTCTTTGGCTGGTGCTTCCGGAATTACAAGTTCTGCACCATAAGTAAGGCTCTCTGTAGTTTCTGTACCATCAATCTTGTATGTAATAGAGTAGTTGTTAATAGTAAATGCACCCTCAATAGTTATATCCTCTTTAGGCATTGTCTCAGGTGCTCCAATCCAGCCACTGAAAGCATAACCCTCTTTTGTTGGCTCCGGCATTAAGATTTTTGCATTGTATGGCAGCTTTATGCTATGATAAATCTCGCCATCAACAACAAAAGTCAGTGTATATATGTTTATAGGGTCATCTACAAAGAAGAAGTTTTTCCACTGCTCGGCTTGCTGATAAGCCTGTGCATAGCCTGAAGGTACGTACAGTGAACAATCAAAGACATTGATATCTTGAAGAGCCTGTGTTCCGCATACCGGTGGTATTGTAGCATAACTTGTTATGCTTGTGAGCTTAACACAGTCCGAGAAAGCCTCTTTTCCAATTTCTTCAATGCTGCTACCGAATGTAAATGCGTTGAGGCTGCTACATGCAGAGAATGCATAGTCGCCAATGGTATTTACGTTGTGACCAACAATAACATCGGTTAAAGCGGTACATCCGTAGAATTCATTTGTATATACCTTGGTTGCAAGGTCCGAAATAACGACAGAACGCAGCGAGGTGTTACGGTAGAATGGTGAATATCCATATTCGCTCGATGTGTTATATGTTATTTCACCACCAATATAAACAGAGTCGAGTGGGCAATCCACAAACAATGGCGATGAGCCGTTGCTACCCAATGACAACTCTTTTTTGCGGTCGGCAATTATAACATCAGCCAGTTTGCTACAGCCTTTGAATACATTGTTTGCAACTGTTGCAATAGGTGCAGGAATTGTAATTTCGGGCAGTAAAGAGCAATTTTCAAAAGCATAATTGCCAATGTTTGTTATTCCATTGCCTAAAGTAATGTTCTTCAATGCGCTACAACCGGCAAACTCACGTTCATAAATGTTGGTTTCTTTATTGCCAAAAACAATAGTGCGTAATGATTTGTTGTTGTAGAATGGTGATGTGTTGTATCTTAGTTTTGCACCAACATACACCGAGTCGAGTGCGCAATCTGCAAACATTGGCGATGAACCGTTGCTGCCCAACGACAACTCATTTGTACTATTGGCAATTATAACATCAGCCAGTTTGCTACAACCTTTGAACACATTATTTGCAATGGCTGTTACTGATGCCGGAATTGTGATTTCAGGTAGCAAAATACAATTCTCAAAGGCATTGTCATTTATAGTTGTTACATTTTCTCCCAATGTTACATTGTTCAGTGCTGTACAGCCTTTGAAACTGTATGCACCTAAAGTTGTAACAGAATTAGGTATAACAATATTTGGCAAGTTTGTGCAGCTCTCAAAAGCATTATTGTTGATAGCAGTTACATTTTCTCCCAATGTTACACTGTTCAGTGCAGTACAGCCTTTAAAACTATATGCGCCAATAGATTTTACAGAATTAGGTATAACAATATTTGGCAAGTTTGTACAGCTCTCAAAAGTGTTGTCATTGATAGCTGTTATGTTTTCTCCCAGTGTTACACTGTTCAGTGTTGTACATCCTTTAAAGCTATATGCGCCTAAAGATGTAACAGAGTTGGGTATAACAATATTTGGCAAAGCAATACAGCCGATGAAGGCATAATTGCCAATCTCGGTTATACCATTTCCTAAAGTGATGTTTTCCAACGCGCTACAACCATCAAATTCACGTTCATAAATGTTGGTTTCTTTATTGCCAAAAACAATAGTGCGTAATGATTTATTGTTGTAGAATGGTGATGTGTTGTATCTTAGTTTTGCACCAACATACACCGAGTCGAGTGGGCAATCTGCAAACATAGGCGATGAACCGTTGCTGCCCAACGACAACTCATTTGTACTATTGGCAATTATAACATCAGCCAACTTGCTACAACCTTTGAACACATTATTTGCAATGGTTGTTACTGTTGCCGGAATTGTTATTTCTGCCAATGAGGAACAATTTTCAAAAGTATTGTCATTTATAGTTGTTACTTTTTCTCCCAATGTTACACTGCTCATTGCTGTACAGCCTTTGAAACTATATGCGCCAATGGATTCTACAGAATTAGGTATAACAATTTTTGGCAAATTGCTACAGCCCTCAAAAGCATTTGATTCAATATTGATGACGTTTGTAATCTCAACAGATTTTATGTTATTACAATCGTAGAACGCTTGCTCTCCAATGTTTCCATTGTTTGAAACTGTAACAGTTTGTAGGTTATCGCAGTTGTAGAACGCTTGCTCTTTGATATCTCCGTTATTAGATATTTCAACCTCTTTTATATAAGAGTTACCATAGCAGGCATAAGGCATAACTGTTTTGACAGTCATTTCAATGTTGCGGTATGATATTGTTTCTCCGATATTGATTTTTTCAGCAGTGCTGTTATATGCACAGTCAATGGCGTCGCAAGTGCGTTCAGCAGGATTTAATACATAAATTATACCATCAACTTCGAGTTTAGAGCTAAGATAAGGATATACATATACGTTGCGTAAGTTTGTGAACTCATTGTTGGAAACGTAATTTATCTTTCCTTCGGCATTGGCGTAACCTGTTGGTGGCGTATTTGCTAACCATATTACTTTTTCAGGATTGTTGAACGCTTTGTTTCCAATTTCAAGCACGCCACTACCAATAGTTACAGAATGTAGGTTGCTGCATCCATAAAATGCGTTTTCTCCAATTCTTGTAACGCTGTTCGGTATTGTTACACTTTTAAGGCTGGAGCAATCAGAGAACGCTTCTTTTCCTATTGCATAATTACCGCCATTGTAATTTTCCGGTAAAGTTATCTCTATACCATTACCTTGATATTTATACAGTGTATTTACACCGTTAAATTCATAAAAACCAAAGTCATCAACAAAAGTAATATCAGATGCATTTACAATCCCATCGGCATAATATGCAATATAGCCATAATCAGTAGAACCTTTGCTAAATGTTAAATTTGAAAGGTTTATAACCTTTTTAAGTCCGGAGCAATCATAGAACGCCCATTCTCCAATGCTTGTAACGCTGTTAGGTATTGTAACGCCTGTAAGAGAAGAACAGCCAGAGAATGTATTTTTTTTAATTTTAGCAACACTGCTTGGTATAACAAGTTCAGTTATCAATTCATTATTTAAATACAAATTATGTGCATAAGACAACGGATTGGCATAACTACTTCCAAAATCTATATTACACCAAGCTGCAAGGTCGTTTATATGTACCTCTTTAAGTTTGGTGCAAACATCGAACGCCTCCCATCCAATGCTTGTAACGCTGTTAGGTATTGTAATGCTTGTAAGTCCGCAACACCAGAATGCACTATTTCCAATGCTTGTCACGCTGTTCGGTATTGTAATGCTTGTAAGTCCGGTGCTATAATAGAACGCATAATCTCCAATGCTTGTAACGCTGTAGGTTGCACCTTTGTAAGTAACCCTCTCTGGGATTACCACACTGCCAGTATATTCATCAGAATAAGTATCATAAGAACTACCTTTGTAAGTAACTTCTACGGTTTTACTATTACTATCCGTAATATTGTAAAAAATACCGTTAACAGCAAAATCTTCAGCTTTCGCTGTTCCCACGCAGCACAATAGTAAAAGTGCCGTAAATAAAAATTTTAATTTTTTCATAATTATATTATTTATGGATTATTTGTCTTTGATATATTATTTTTCTTTCTCTGTGCCATCTTGCGACGTTCAAACTCTTTTAAGAAGTCATCTGCTGTTTGGTATTGGCCCATCTATGCCACTTTGTGTTAACATTATCTTATATATGCAAAGTACATCTTCTATCTCATAGGCTGTGTGTTGTTTGTATAAGTCGGCAGGTCTTTGGTTGTGATAAAAATAAGTTTTTTCATTTCACAATTTTTTGCAAAATAAACCAAACAAATCCTAAATTCTTGGTTCATTTTAGTTCATTTGGTTCTGTGAAAATTAGTGCGACTATTTTTAACATTTTTCTCTTCGGTTGAACTCTGCGTGGAGTAATTCCACCCAACTGCAGTTGTAAATAGTTTATTGTCTCGTTTGCTCTGAAGCTTTCAATTTCGTAGCAATATATAATCTTAAAGTTGGTTCATGTTAGTTCTTTTTATTGCTGTGGAATCTCATTTTTATATATTCTTGACTTAATATAGACATATTTACATTAAATTTGTAAAAGAATTATGTGAAGATGGATAAAGAGAAAATCTATGATGCTTTGCAACAGAAAGTGGAGAATGTTGCAGGATGCAAAATGAAAACACCGCGCGACTTTGACTATCTGTCGATGCGTATATTTGATAAAATAAAAGTGTATGTATCTCCCATCACCCTCAAACGCTTTTGGGGATATCTTGGTGAGCATAACCGCAAGAAGCCTTTCCGTAGCACGCTTAACGCTCTAGCTCAATATGCAGGATACACCGATATTGATGCTTTTGAGAGTGATGCTAATGGCGGAGTGTCGGTGGAGAGTGGCTTTCTTGCCAATGACAGCCTGCTGGTGAGTTTGTTGCAGAAAGGGGCACTGGTAGAACTGAAGTGGCTCCCCAACCGTTGCGTTACAATAAGCTACGAGGGGCTTGAGATGTTCAAGGTGGTTGAGAGCATCAACAGTAAATTAAGCGTGGGCGATACATTTCTGTGCGGGCAGATAATAAATGGTGAACCGCTCACGTTGCGTTGCCTTGTGCACGAAGGTAATTCGCCGGTGAATTATGTGTGTGGCAGAGTGAACGGTGTCAATTATAAGATTCTATAATCTATGAATACATCAAGATTTACAGACGTTGATATCACCGATGATAAGATAGAGATTCTGGATATTACCGGTGCTACGTCCGAGACATTCAAACGACGTATAAGCGGAGGGCTCTATTTTATGAAAAAGCTACGTTCGGAATATGCCGGCGACAAACGCTATCGTCAAGCCTTTTACAAAGAGTTCTTGATGGGAAAGGATATCGTAAGTCCTTATGTGGTAAAGTATGTAGCTATCAATAATGATGCCGATGGTTTGTATATTCTTATGAAATATGTGAATGGAGATTCTCTTGAGAAGAAACTGTCGCAGGAGCCTGAATATTTTCACAAGAAAAAGAATATTAAAAAACTGCTGATGCAGTTGTCGCAAGCACTTACCGAATTGCATAAACGTGGTATTGTGCATCTTGATGTCAAGCCCGAAAATATATTGCTCACAAAAACAACAAACGATGTGGTGCTTATAGATTTGGGATTCTGCATCTCGAACAGTTACGACAACACCGCCGGCTGTACGGCGCATTTTGCTGCGCCCGAGGCGCTTGCAGGCAATATTGGCGAGATAGATGCAAGAAGTGATATATATTCGGTGGGCCGTCTTTTGGAATATATAGAGAAGAAATGTGGCAGGAGTTTGCCACGTCTGTTCGGTAAAATAAAAGATAAGTGCTTGCAAAAGCAAAAGTCCCGTCGTTATTCAAGCGCAAAGGAGGTTTACGAAGTTGCTGCCGATGTTAAAAGGTGGTGTTATGCAGCTTGCTTTGTGCTTGCGATGCTGTTGGGATTTTTTCTCTTTTCAGAATCACCACTATATAATAAGGTGTCCGATTATATCTGTTGGAAGTTGGGTAACGTGCCCGACCGCTTTGAAAAGGATGGTATATTCTATCACATAACCGATGGCGATGCCCGCACCGTAGAGGTGACATTCAAAGGCAACACCCCCGATGAGTTCGAATATGAATACAAAGGTGGAGAGGTGAAAATTCCACTGAGTGTTACATATTACAGTAGGGATTTTGCTGTTACCGCCATTGCGGGCCAGGCATTCAAGACCCCTTATATAACAAAGGTGAATATCCCAGAGGGAATAAAGATTGTAAAAGACTCGGCTCTGTTCGGATGCTCGCTGGGTGGCGTTATAAGAATCCCAAAGAGCGTAGAATATTTTGGAGTGTCAAACATATTCCCGACATCGTATATCGACAGCATTGTGGTACACAAAGATAATCCTTACTACGATAGCCGCGATAATTGTAATGCCATCATAGAGACAAAGAGCAACACGCTTATTACCGGTTGCAAGAATAGTGTAATACCCTACGGCATAGAACACATTGCAAAACATGCATTTTTTTGTGCTGATAGACTGAAACATATAACCATCCCGCCAACAGTTAAGTCGATAGGGGTTGCAGCCTTTGTGGAAAGCCGAATAACTGAAATTGAAATTCCCGAAGGAATAACAACATTAGAGGATTATACATTCCAATATTGCGGGAACTTGCAAAAGGTTACTTTGCCACAGAGCCTTACAACAATCAAGCATGCAGCCTTGTCGCACTGTGGATTCTACGAAATAGTGATACCGGACTCTGTTACTTTTATAGGTGATTATGCTTTTGACTGGTGCGAGCTTCTCAAGACGCTTACAATAGGAAAAGGGGTGAGACACATTGGCTATGCGGCATTCGACAGTTGTCGCAGGCTCTGCAAGGTGGTGTCGCATATTCCTGCTGATAGTTTGTTTGAGTTGGATAGCAGTGTCTTTAATAATATTAGTGACGATTGTGTGCTGTATGTTCCGCGCGGAGCAAAAGATGTTTATATGAATACTTTCGGATGGAATAAATTTAATAAAATAATAGAATTGAGCAATTGATTGCTCAATTCTATTATTTTAGGATTTTCTTGTGTACTCTTTGTCTTGCCAAGCAAATAGCGAATAACAATGGAGTAGTGCCCGTTTATTTCACAGGCGACAGTATCTTTCTGTAGCGTTCGTTATCTTTTAGTATGGTGAATGCCTCTTGTAAATCGCGGTCTTCGCGTAGGTTGTAGATTATCTCACCTCTGTTGCCGTAGTAGCGTTTTATAATCTCGTTGGCAATGATGTCTTTTACATCTTTCTTGAAGTGCTCCAACGAGTGGTCGAGGTTGGCGTGCAGTTTCTTTTCAAGGCTCTCTATATCCTCTTTTGTTATTGAAGTGAAACCCTCGAACTCAATCATTTTCTTTAGTTCCTTAAGAATATTGGCACTCTCCAGGTCATAGGTGAAGCCTCTCTTTTTAAGGTAGGAGGTGAATTCGGCATAAACCTCGTCGCTTATGGTAAAGCTGTCGGCACTTGCTATCGTTTCGTTCTTGAGCTTGAAGTCGGTGGCAAAATCGAATATTGCCATATCCTGGATGAGATGGAAGAGCAGTGTTGACAGATCGGCCGGCTTTGGCTCAACGTCGGGGCGTATGCCACCGCCGTCACGTACCTGGCGTCCGGCAGCTGTGTAGAATATGTTGGTGAGGCTGTCGGGCAGGCGGCTGGTGCGGCCATCGTCAATCATATGTGAGTAGTCGAGTGCTTGCACGCAGCGTCCGCTGGGGATGTAGTATTTGGCGGTGGTGAGTTTTAGATGACCTCCGTAGTTTACTTGACGTGTGCTCTGTACAAGTCCTTTACCGAATGTGCGTGTACCAACTATCACTCCTCGGTCGAGGTCCTGCAACGAACCGGCCACAATCTCCGATGCCGATGCTGTCTGTCCGTCAACAAGAACAACGACAGGCGAAATGGTGTCTATTGGCTCGTTCTTTGTTTTGTATGTCTCGTTCGACTGTTTTATTTTTCCTTTGGTGGTTACAATGACTTTCCCTTTTGGAACAAACAGGTTTACGATATCCACTGCTTCGTTAAGTAGTCCGCCACCGTTGCTGCGTAGGTCTATTATGAATGATTTTGCTCCGGCTTTCTTGAGTTCAATAACAGTGTTGCGCATCTTCTTCGCGCAGTTGTCGGTGAAGCTTTCAAGCATGATGTATCCCACATCGCCATGCTGCATTCCATAGTAAGGTATGGCGGGTAGGGCAATGCTTCCTCGCTCAAGTGTTACGTTCATCCTCTCTTTCTTTCCCGGGCGTTCAACTTCCAGAGTGAGCGATGTGCCGGGCTCGCCACGCAGCATGTCGCTGACACTGTCGGTACTCATGCCCTTGACACTTGTTCCGTTGATGGCCCAAATGAGGTCTCCTGCTCTGAGTCCGGCTTTATATGCCGGCATGTTTTCGTATGGCTCGGCAAGTACAGTAGTGTTTTTGTCGGTGTGGAATCGTATAACAGAACCTATGCCGGCATATTTGCCTGTTGTCATCATCTTAAGCTCCTCGCTCTTCTCCTCGGGGTAATAAACAGTGTACGGGTCAAGGTTTCTCAACATGGCATCAATGCTTTTGTTTATCATCTTCTCGGGCATGATGCTATCGACATAAAACAGGTTGAGTTCCTTTATGATGCTGTTGTATATCGATAACTGTCGTGCCAAATGCAGGCGATGCTTGTCGTCGGCATTCACGATAAGCGAAAAACAGAGTATAAGTATCGAGAATAGAATTGTTCTTTTGTTCATGGCGTTCTTTTAAATTTAACCGCGAAGATAAGACATTATAACCTTATTATAATATAATAGTTCTCTTTTTTATGAATTTTTAGATAATTTGTTTGCATTGCTTCTGCATGTATCTATATAATTGGGGGTAAATGCTTTTGAAATTATTGATATTGTTAATGTGCTGATGTTTTTCTTGCTTGAATTGTCTTGCTGTTGTTTTAAGGACTATTTTAGGAAAAAAGAGATAAAATGATTATATTTGAGGTTGATTGAAAACAGATGTGGTAACCTTGATATAGAGTTGAATTATGAAGCAAAAGAAAAAAATAGTAGTATTTACCGGTGCCGGTGTCAGTGCCGACAGCGGTATTGCGACCTTTCGCGATGCTGACGGTCTTTGGGCAAACTACCGTATCGAGGAGGTGTGTACTCCCGAGGCTTTGAAGAACAACAGGGCAAAGGTGATTGAGTTCTACAATCTGCGTCGCAAGGAGTCTTTGACAAAGAAACCCAATGAGGGACACATCGCTATTGCCGAAATGGAGCAGTGGGCCGATGTGTGTGTGATAACCCAGAATGTCGATAACCTCCACGAGCAGGCTGGCTCAACACGTGTTGTGCATCTGCATGGTGAGCTTATGAAGTTGCGTTCCCAGGAGAATCCTGAACTTATATATGATATAAATGAGGGTTGGGAGCAGAGTCTTGATGAACGTGGCGAGGATGGTGCGTTGTTGCGTCCGCATATTGTGTTCTTTGGCGAGGATGTACCAATGTTCGAAATGGCGAGCCGTATTGTTGCGTGTGCCGATATCTTGATAGTCGTCGGCACGTCGTTGGCTGTATATCCGGCTGCGTCTTTGGTCTATTTTGTTCGTAATGAGCAAGTACCTATTTATCTTGTTGATCCGGGAACGCCTAATACATCTATGATTCGTAATCCTTTGACTCATATAAAAGAACGTGGTGCTGTTGGTGTTCCGCTGTTGCTGGAAAAACTGCGCAAGGAGCTGGCATAGATAAATATGCCTGTTGTGGGGTGGGGCGTTCTCTTTTGTTTTATGTTGTGAAGCGAAACTTTTTTTTTGAATTTTTGAACAAAAAAATATTCGAAATATTTGCACGTAAAAAAAAGAAGTAGTACCTTTGCACTCGTCAAACGACAAAGGAGTCAAAAATTCTTCAGTAGCTCAGTCGGTTAGAGCACCTGACTGTTAATCAGGGGGTCGTAGGTTCAAGTCCTACCTGAAGAGCAAGCGAGCCGAAGACTCGCTTTTTTGATGAAACTCCGACATTCTTCAGTAGCTCAGTCGGTTAGAGCACCTGACTGTTAATCAGGGGGTCGTAGGTTCAAGTCCTACCTGAAGAGCAAGCGAAAAACTTAGGTTTTTCGCTTTTTTTTCTTTTATGTCGCAATCTTTTATGGCTTTATGTTCAAGAATATTTCTATACATAGGGATATTGCCGTTTTTTTTCATTAATTTTGTCGTTCAAATAGTATAATCTTTAAACAAATATAAAATGTTCCGTACAAAAACTTGTGGCGAACTCCGTTTGTCCGATGTAAATACAACAGTTACTCTGAGTGGCTGGGTGCAGCGTGCGCGTAAGATGGGTGGTATGACATTCGTCGATTTGCGCGACCGTTATGGTGTTACACAGCTTGTGTTCAGCGAAGATGTAAATGCAGAGCTTTGCGAAAAGGCTTCGCACCTTGGTCGTGAATATGTTATTCAGGCAACAGGTGTTGTCAGCGAGCGTCAGAGCAAGAATGCTAATATCCCTACAGGTGATATCGAAATCATAGTAAGCGAGCTTAACATCCTTAACGAGGCTGCGACTCCTCCTTTTACAATTGAGAATAATACCGACGGTGGTGACGATATCCGCATGAAATATCGTTACCTCGATTTGCGTCGTGAGGCTGTACGCAAAAATCTTGAGTTGCGTCACCAGATGACAATGGAGGTGCGTCGTTATCTCGATTCAATGAATTTTATCGAGGTTGAGACTCCAATGCTCATTGCTTCTACCCCCGAGGGTGCGCGTGACTTTGTTGTTCCTTCGCGTATGAATCCCGGTCAGTTCTATGCTCTTCCACAGAGCCCTCAGCTTTTCAAGCAGTTGCTTATGGTGTCGGGCTTCGACCGTTATTTCCAGATTGTGAAATGTTTCCGCGACGAGGATTTGCGTGCCGACCGTCAGCCTGAGTTTACTCAGATTGACTGTGAAATGAGTTTTGTGGAGCAGGAGGATGTTATCTCTCTCTTCGAGGGTATGGCAAAGCATCTGTTTAAGACTATCCGCGGTGTTGAACTCGAAGGTCAGTTCCCACGCATGACATGGCACGATGCCATGAAGTATTATGGTTGCGACAAGCCTGATACCCGTTTCGAGATGAAGTTCGTGGAGCTTATGGATATTATGAAAGGTCACGGCTTTGGCGTGTTCGACAGTGCTGAATATATTGGTGGTATCTGTGCCAAAGGTGCTGCTACATATACACGTAAGCAGCTCGATGCCTTGACCGACTTTGTGCGCCGTCCACAGATTGGTGCAAAGGGTATGGTTTATGCTCGTGTTGAGGCCGACGGAACAGTAAAGTCAAGTGTTGACAAATTCTATACACAAGAGGTGTTGCAGGCAATGAAGGCGGCGTTTAATGCTGAGCCTGGCGACCTTATTCTCATCCTCAGCGGTGATGATACTATGAAGACACGCAAGCAACTTTGTGAGTTGCGTCTTGAGGTTGGTAACCAGCTTGGTTTGCGCGACAAGAACAAGTTCTCATGCTTGTGGGTTGTCGATTTCCCATTGTTCGAATACAGCGAAGAGGAGGGACGTTACATGGCTATGCACCATCCGTTTACATCGCCAAAGCCCGAGGATATTCCTTTGCTCGATACCGATATGGGTGCTGTTCGTGCCAATGCATACGATATGATTATCAATGGTGTTGAAGTTGGTGGCGGCTCTATCAGAATATATGACAGCGAGTTGCAGAACAAGATGTTTGAGCTTCTTGGCTTCACCCCTGAGCGTGCGCAACAGCAGTTCGGCTGGTTGCTCGATGCGTTCAAGTATGGTGCGCCTCCTCACGGTGGTTTGGCTTATGGTCTCGACCGTTGGGTGAGCCTCTTTGCCGGTCTCGATTCAATCCGCGACTGTATAGCATTCCCAAAGAACAACTCTGGTCGTGATACAATGATTGATGCTCCTTCTGTTCTTGAGCCCGCGCAGCTCGATGAGTTGAATATATTGGTTGATATCAAAGAAAAGTGATTGTAATAGTATAGCGGTTGTTTCTAAATATTCTTGTCATGTTGAGCGAAGTCGAAACATCTTTAAAGAGATCCTTCGCGTTGCTCAGGATGACATTGAGGTGGAATTTGCTATTATTTAAAATAATTGATTATGAGTACAAAGACCAAAAAGAAAAGTCCTGCCCGTATTGAGAAGGACCGCAAGCGCAAAGCTGCGCTGAAACGCAAGCAGATGATAAAGACTGTTGCTATGGTTGTTATTGCGGTTGCATTGATACTGCTAATGGTTGTCAGTCTTACGGCTACGCCACGTCAGCTTGGGTAATTGGAACTGTTTGTTTATGCTTTAGACCTTTATATTAATAAGGAGTCCGTCACGATACAAATGTGACGGACTTTTTGTTTTTAGATGAAAACAAAAAATTTCTGTAAAATATTTGTGTGCTTGGTTTTTCTTTATACTTTTGTATTAACAAAATTGTTAGACAATTCTGTTTGATTGTAAGAATATGGAGAATAAAGAGAAGGGCAGTAAGGAAAAACAGATTCTTGCAGCCGCTGAACAAGAGTTTTTGACTATGGGTTATGATGGTGCAAGGACAACGTCGATTGCACGACGGGCGGGTGTGACGCATGCGATGTTACATTATTATTTTCGTACCAAGGAACAGCTGTTTGAACGTATTGTGGATGAGAAATTCTCGGCTATGTCTCATTCTATGTTTGCTATAATTGGTGATCCTTCATTGCCTGTTTTAGAACGTATAATCGGTGGTGTGGAATCGCACTTTGATTTTGTAGCAGAGAATCCGCTTTTGCCACGATTCGTAATAAACGAGATAGTTGCTCGTCCTGAGCATTGTGATATTTTGCATAAACGGATAGCTCATGTCGTTGGTGCCTTATATCGTGAATTGCAGCTGGAGATTGACCGTGCCGCGGAAAATGGTGAAATGGAACGGGTTGATGTCAGGATGTTGTTCATTAGCATTATGTCAATGAATATTTTTACATTTCTTGCTTATCCGTTTATGGAGCCGTTAATGGGTGAACTTATGGCAGACCGCGAACAGTTTCTTAAAAAGCGTAAGGCGGAAAATGTCGAGACTATTTTGCGAAGAATAAAAAAACAAAAGGATGTTGTTTGAAATTATATCGCCAAGTGAAATGACCGGCTTCTATAGAAAAATATTTTTAGGAATTTAATCAGCTTCTTAATTATGAAAAAGGTTTTGCTTATACTGTTAGTTGCGATGTCTGTATCAGGAGTGGCGGCACAATCGTTGGATGAATGCCGTCGTCTGGCGCGTGAACACTATCCTGAAATAAGGCAATACGATCTTATTTCACAGACAGAGCAATATAATCTATCCAATGCGGTCCGTGCATGGATTCCCCAGGTGGCTTTGTCGGCACAGGTGACTTATCAATCAGCAACTCCTGCCTATCCTGATGCTTTCAATGCTATCCTGCAGGCAAATGGTATGAAAATGGATGGGGTACGCAAGGATCAGTACAAGATTGCTGTAGATGTATCTCAGAATATTTGGGATGGTGGTTTGTCCAAGGCTAATCGCTTAATGGCAGAAGCTGAGGCTGAAGAACAACGACGTTGTGTGGATGTATCGGTGTATGCTCTGCAATCGAGAATCGATAATATCTATTTTGGTATTTTGCTTCTCGATGAGCGTGTAGCACAGACAGAGATGTTGATATCTGTGTTGGAAAGCAATCTTTCTCGTATGCGTGCGTATTGCGAAAATGGTGTGGCACGTCAGGTGGATGCCGATGTAGTGGAGGCTGAGTTGTTAAGTGCGAGGCAGACACTTGCTCAAGTGCTTTCTTCGCGTGCGAGTTATCGACGTATGTTGGAACTGTTTATAGGTTGTGCTCTCTCAGATGATAAACTGGAACGCCCCGTTATGCGCGATTTGCCACCTTTTACTCCTGCACGTCCGGAATTGGCAATGTTTAGCGCACAGGAAAACAGACTGTCTGCACAACGTAAAGCAATAAATACATCTGTGATGCCCCGTTTGTCAGCCTTTGCGCAAGGATTTTACGGCTATCCGGGTTTGGATATGTTCAAGAGTATGGTTTCATCTGATTGGAGTTTTAATGCTATTGTCGGCGTGCGCATGTCGTGGAATATCGGTGCGTTCTATACTAAAAAGAATAATCTTGACAAGCTCGACTTGGCTCAGAAACAACTTGATGTTCAGCGTGATGTTTTTCTCTTCAATACACAAATGCAGATTGTGCAGGATGAAGGCGAGATTACCCGTCTGCGCCATGCTGTCGATGAGGATGAACGTATTGTCGAATTGCGTCGCAGAGTGCGTGTGACAGCTGAGTCGCAACTTGAGAACGGAGTAATAGATGCTACTGATTTGTTGCGTAAGATTGCTGACGAGAGAGATGCTGCATTAGCCCAAAGTGTTCATGAAATAGAACTGTTGCAGGCTGTTTACAGATTAAAAACAACGTTAAATCAATAATATATGAAACGAATCGTATATGTGGTCGTGGCGATGCTAATTGTATCGTGCAGTGCAGAAGTGGAGTTTGATGCACAGGGTGTATTCGAAGCTGTAGAGGTGGTGGTATCATCTGAAGCAAACGGAAAAATAATCAACTTTGATGTTGTTGAAGGAAGCAAGGTTGAGGTTGGTAAAATTGTGGGAGTTGTAGATAGCGTACAGTTGCATCTGCAACGCAGACAACTCAAGGCGCAACAATCGGCATTGATTGTTTCTCGTCCGGATGTCGGGAAGCAGGTGGCGTCATTGCGAGAGCAGATAGCGAAACAGAAAAATGAACTTTGCCGTGTGGAAAATCTGCTCAGAGCCGGTGCCGCAACATCCAAACAACATGATGATGTTATGGCTCAAATCAGAATTTTGGAAAGCCAGCTTGATGCAACACTTTCGACACTTGATAAGAATTCTGTTACGATAGACAATAATTCTGCCGCTTTGGAGGCGCAGATAGAGTCTCTTGACGACCGCATTGCCAAATGCCGTATTGCATCACCCGTCAGTGGTACGGTATTGGTAAAGTATGCTGAGGCTGGAGAATTGGCTACTGTCGGCAAACCCATGATGAAGGTGGCGAATCTCGACAATCTTTATCTACGTGCTTACTTTACATCGGATCAACTTTCCAAAATAAATTTAGGTGACACAGTCAAAATTGTTGCGGATTTTGGTGGTGATGAACGTTATGAGTACACAGGTGGCATTACGTGGATATCGCCGGAGAGCGAGTTTACGCCAAAGTCCATTCAGACTAAGGATTCCAGGGCAAACTTGGTTTATGCAGTAAAGATTGCTGTCAAGAATGATGGTAGGCTAAAGATTGGTATGACGGGGGAAGTGGTGTTATAGTATGAGTGCCATCGAGATACACAATTTGTCGAAGTGTTTTGCAAAGACAAAGGCTGTTGACAATGTCTCTTTTTGTGTTGAAAAGGGCGAACTGTTTGGTCTTATAGGTCCTGATGGTGCCGGAAAAACAACACTTTTTCGCTTGCTAACGACATTGCTCAATCCTGACAGTGGAAATGCCAAGGTTGATGGCTATGATATTGTTGAGGATTATATTGCCATACGTTCGAGGGTGGGGTATATGCCCGGGCGTTTTTCACTATATCCTGATTTGACGGTTGAGGAGAATCTACAATTCTTTGCTGCACTGTTTGGAGCGGATGTAGAAGAATCATACGAACTTATTGCTCCTGTTTATAAGCATATAGAACCATTTCGTGCTCGCAGGGCTGGTAAGTTATCAGGTGGTATGAAACAGAAACTTGCCTTGTCGTGTGCTTTGATTCATCGTCCAAGCGTGCTTTTCCTTGACGAGCCAACTACCGGTGTCGATGCTGTATCACGAAGTGAGTTCTGGGATATGCTTGCCTGTTTGAAAGAAAAAGGGTTGACTATTCTTGTATCTACTCCATATATGGACGAGGCGTTACGTTGCGACCGTATAGCATTGTGTAACGAAGGCAGGGTTTTATGCATTGATACTCCTAAGGAAATTATACGGAGATTTGAGAGGAAGCTTTATGGTATTAGTGCAAAAAGTATGTTTCGCCTTCTTGAAAAAGCCCGTAAGGCAACAGGTGTAGAAGATTGTTATCCTTTCGGCGAGATGCATCATCTGGTTGTAAATGATAAATTTGATGTTGAATCATTCAAGATTGAACTTGGCGATGTGGAGGGTCTGCAGATTGTCTCTGTGGAGCCTACCATTGAGGATATGTTCATAAAACTTATGAAATGATGAATGATGTTGTGATTTCTGTACGTGAACTGACTAAGTGTTTCGGTGATTTTACGGCTGTTGACCATATCTCCTTTGATGTTCATCGGGGTGAAATCTTTGGATTTCTCGGTGCTAATGGTGCGGGTAAGACTACTGCTATGCGAATGTTGTGCGGCTTGAGTTATCCAACTTCCGGCACAGGTTCGGTGGTCGGATATGATGTGATGCACGAAGGAGACAAAATCAAGCGTCGCATTGGGTATATGAGTCAGCGTTTCTCTTTGTATAACGACCTTACCGTATGGGAAAATATGTCTTTGTTTGCCGGAATATACGGGCTTACAAAAAAGGAGACGGAAAAACGTGCAACAGAATTGCTTGCCCGTTTGAATTTTGCTTCGGAGCGTGATACGCTTGTCGGTTCACTGCCTCTTGGCTGGAAGCAGAAGCTGTCGTTTGTCATTGCTACTATCCATCGTCCCAGGGTGGTTTTTCTTGATGAGCCGACTGGCGGTGTCGATCCTATTACTCGCCGTCAGTTTTGGGAAATGATATATGAGGCTGCCGAGGAGGGTACTACGATTTTTGTAACCACTCATTATATGGACGAGGCTGAATATTGTTCGCGTGTCTCAATAATGGTGGATGGTGAAGTGCGTGCACTCGACACCCCGGCGAGCCTTAAAAAACAATTTGCTGCGGATTCAATGGACGAGGTATTCAGAATATTGGCACGTGGCGCACATAGAGGTGAATGAGATATGAAACATAACTTTGCTTCGTTCGTCAAAAAAGAGACACTGCATATACTCCGCGACAAGCGCACAATGCTTATTGTGATGCTTATTCCGGTTGTGCTGATGGTGCTGTTTGGTTTTGCCATATCAACGGAGGTTAATAATGTCGATGTGGCAGTGGTTGCACCCAATCGTACCGATGGGGTACGCGATGCGGTAGAACGACTGTCGCATAATGGCTACTTTACTTTCAAAGGTTACATTTCACATGGCGAAATAGATTCCTATCTGCGTGCCGGAAAGGCAGGTGCTGTATTGGTGTTCGCGCCGGACTACGACCGAGGTGTGGCACAAATGGATGCCGGTATTCCAATCAAACCCCTTGTCCGGTTGGTTGTTGATGCTTCAAATGTCAATACCGCAGGTTCGGCAACAGCCTATCTGCAATCTGTTCTGTTAGGTTCGGCATCGCAACAGTCGATGTTTGAAACAAGGATGTTGTTTAATCCTCAGATGAAGTCAGCATACAATTTTGTTCCCGGAATCATGGGTCTCATCTTTATCCTTGTTTGTGCAATGATGACCTCGGTATCCATCGTGCGCGAGAAAGAGGTTGGTACAATGGAGGTGTTGTTGGTCTCACCTGTACGTCCGGTGAAGATAGTTTTTGCCAAGATGATTCCATATTTTGCAATCTCCTGTATAGTGCTTGTAACTATAATGATGCTTGCAAGATACCTGCTCGGTGTACCGATGTCAGGTGGTATGTGGGGTGTTTTTCTGCTCTCATTGCTATATCTGTTGCTTTCTCTGTCGCTCGGTCTTCTTGTTTCCACAATTGTCGATACTCAGATGGCGGCACTTCTGATTTCAGCAATGGTTATGATGATGCCTATACTTATGTTGTCCGGTATGTTGTTTCCGATAGAAAATCTTCCCGGATTTTTCCGCCTTGTTTCAAACGTTGTCCCGGCTCGTTGGTATATCGATGCTGTGCGTAAAATGATGATTCAAGGGGTATCGATTGTTGCAGTGTGGAAGAATTGTGTGATTCTGCTTGTTATGACGGTGACAATTCTCGGTGTGTCGCTCAAAAAGTTCAACGATAAACTTGAATAAGGATATGCGTACATTTATAGTGTTGCTACAAAAAGAGTTCTTGCAGATTAGACGCAATTCGTTTCTGCCGAGACTTATAATTGCCTTTCCGGTGTTGGTTATGTTGCTCATGCCGCTTATTATGACAATGGATGTGCGTAATGTGAATGTTGCATTGGTTGATCTCGACCTTTCGGTTGTTTCACGTCGTATAGCATCACATATCGAGGCATCGGAGTATCTTGATTTGATAGAGACTACTGCTGAATATCAGTTGGCTATCGAGGCTTTGGAACAGGGTGAAGTTGATGTTATAGTACAGATACCTGATAACTTTGAACGCGATATGATGCTTTCTGCTCCCGAACGGATAAGCATAATTGCCAATGCGGTAAATGCCACAAAAGGGGGTATTGGTATGCAGTATATTGTACAGACCATTGCTCGGGCTTTGGCGGAACTTCGTGGTGAGAATGCTCCTGTAGGGTTCTCTGAGCTGATGACAGTTGAAAACCGTTATAATCCTACTCTTGACTACCGGCATTATATGATTCCTGCATTAATGATTATCCTCTTTATTCTTGTCTGTGGCTTTTTGCCGGCATTGAGCATTGTCGGTGAAAAGGAGAGTGGTTCCATTGAACAGATAAACGTGACTCCCGTTTCGCGCTTCACTTTTATTCTTTCCAAACTTGTTCCCTATTGGATAATAGGATTGTTTGTTTTGACTGTGGCAATCATTGTGGCGCGTCTTGTATATGGGCTTGAACCGGCTGGCTCTGTGTGGGCAATATATTTGGGAGCATTGCTCTTTATTTTTACAATATCCGGCTTTAGCCTTACGGTGGCAAACTTTTCAGAAACCATGCAACAGACAATGTTTGTCATGTTCTTTTTCATTATGATTTTTATGTTGATGAGTGGTTTGCTCACTCCTGTTGATTCAATGCCGGAATGGGCTCAACGCTTCACACTGATACTTCCACCGCGTTATTTTGTTGAAATATT
>JAZRGV010000050.1:0-56039 GCA_045644465.1 Bacteroidaceae bacterium | reverse complement strand
TGGTGCCGTCTGTTTGGCGACCCGCCCGGCACGAACTTTGTCCGTGCTACGTGCGACCTATCGCCGCCGGCACCAACGAACCTGCCATCCTCGCTGCGCTCGCTTGCAGCTTTGTGGGAGAGTAGGTCATCGCCACTTTTTACGAAAGCGAGCTTTAGTTAACACTAAGGCTCGTTTTTTTTATTGTTGTGGTGGCGAACCGATGTGTTAGCCCTAAATTGTTTGAAACGCGTGTACTTGGGCAGACACACCGGCGGATTTTTTTTGCTTGCGATAGTTCTTTTCTTGAATTACATCATTTGTTGAAAAAATATAATTTCTGATGATTACTTTAGCTAACATTATTAGCAATTTAAAACTTACCAGAGTTTAGGAAAATAAATCAGGAGTTCTTTTTACAGAACTCCTGATTTTATTAATAGCAATCTCTCTTTACATCGATATCTCTCCGGCGAAGCTGATGCTCATTCTGTGGCGGATTTCTTCTGCAGGCAGGTCCTTGCCGAGCAAGTACATGAGTTTGGTTGTTGCAGCTTCTACGGTGGAGTCCTTGCCACTTATGACACCGGCCTCGAGCAGTTGAAGCCCTGTTTCGTAGCGTTCCATATGCACGCTGCCACCGGCGCATTGGGTTATGTTTACAATAATTTTACCTTCGTTTGTGGCTTTGGTGAGTGCATCGATGAGCCATCGTTTCTGTGGGGCATTACCTGCGCCGTATGTGCGGAATATAATTCCTTTCAGCTCTTTTGCTCCTAACAGTTGCTCTACAACTTCTTGCTGAATGCCGGGAAAGAGTGAGAATATTATTATGTTGCTATTATATTCGTGGTGTGCCTTTAGCTTTAGTCCCGGAACGTATTTCTTAATATTACGGCTGTAGAACTGTATTTCTGTTCCAGCCATTGCAAGCAATGGGTAATTGTTCGAATTGAATGCACCAAAGCTCTCGGAGTTTACTTTTGTGGTGCGGTTGCCTCGCATGAGTTTCTCGTGGAAGAATACGCATACTTCGGGAACTACAGGTGTGCCGTCTGCATTTTTTGATGCTGCAATCTCTATGGCTGTAATGAGGTTCTCTTTGCCGTCGGTGCGTAGTGCTCCAATGGGCAGTTGGCTACCGGTGAGTATAACGGGTTTCATCAGGTCTTCGAGCATAAAGCTGAGCGCCGATGCAGTGAACGACATGGTGTCGGTGCCATGAAGTATAACAAAGCCGTCGTAACTGTTATAGTTGTTCTCTATAATTGTTACAATGCGGCTCCATAGTTCAGGCTCCATGTCCGATGAGTCTATGGGCGGGTTGAATGTAATTGCATCGATGTTGATGTTCAGGCGTTTTAGCTCCGGAACATGCTTCAGCAGGTGGTCGAAGTTGAAACTTTCCAATGCTCCTGTCTCGGCATTCTGTATCATACCTATTGTTCCACCTGTGTAGATGATGAGTATTGATGCCTGTTCTTTTGTGCCCATAATTATAATATATCTTTAATTTGTAACAAATTGGTAATTGTATATGTTGGTGTGAATGGCAAGCCTTCTCTCTTCTTGGGGTTGAAGAATATCTGTTTCATGCCAATATTTGCTGCTCCTGTAATGTCGGTCTCGAACATATCGCCAATCATTATGCTGTTTTCTATTGTTGATGCTGTCTTTTGCAAGGCATATTCGTAAAGCTCGCGGTTGGGCTTGTTTACTCCTATGTCCTCAGACAGTATAAGTGCATCGAAATATTTGTCTATGCCTGCTGTGTGCATCTTGTGTGACTGTAGTTCCTTAAAGCCGTTCGACAAGATGTACAGGTTATATTTGGGGCGAAGGTATTCAAGCAGTTCTATTGCCCCCTCTATTAGTTTGTTCTTTGTGGGTATTCGTCCTAAGGCTTCGCGACAGAATGTGTCGGCAAGCTCTTGGTTGTGTACTCCTACTGCCTCGAGTGGGTAGCTGTAACGTCTTTTGTTCAGCTCTTCTTTGGTTATCTTGCCCTCGCCATATATGTGCCATAGCTGGAGGTTGTATGGCTCGTATATGGAGTAGAAGTGTTCGAATGAATCGAAGAAACGGTTGTAATGCAACAGGTCATAGGTCTCTCTGAACGACTCTTGCGATGCCGCCGAAAAGTCATAGAGAGTGTCGTCGAGGTCGATGAACAGGTTCTTGTATTGTTGCATTGTGTTTTTATAGTCTTTCACTGCTTTTCTTATCTCAAAGGTAAGAAGATAATGTCTAAAAACAAATTATATGCATTTTAATTAAGGCTATTATATAAAAATTAGCATCTTTTCTGATGGGTATTTATCATATTTATATTTATTTTGCATTGACTTGTGTATGTGTACATAAATCAGGAAAAAATAGAATGTAGATTATGGGAATGTTATACGTTATACCAACTCCGGTTGGAAATCTCGAGGATATTACGATGCGTGCGGTACGTCTGCTTAAAGAGGCCGATTTTGTGTTGGCCGAAGATACGCGTACTTCGTCGAAACTGCTTAAGCATTTGGATCTCCAGGTGCCTATGTATTCGCACCATAAGTTCAATGAGCATAAGACTTCGGCTTCAATTGTTGAACGCATAAGGGATTGTCAAAACCACGTGGCTCTTATCTCTGATGCAGGTACACCGGCAATCTCCGACCCTGGTTTTATGCTTGTACGCGAGTGCGTGAAGAACGGTGTAGAGGTGCAGTGCCTGCCCGGTGCAACGGCATTTGTACCGGCATTGGTTTGTTCGGCATTGCCATGCGACAAGTTTGTCTTTGAAGGTTTTCTGCCTCAAAAGAAAGGACGACAAACGCGCTTGAACTTTCTGAAGAGCGAGGAGCGTACTATGATTTTCTATGAGTCGCCATATAGGGTGCTCAAGACTCTCACGCAATTAGCCGAGGTGTTCGGAGGTGAGCGTCAGGCTGCTGCAGTGCGCGAGATTTCCAAGCTGCACGAGGAGTGTGTGCGTGGCTCGTTGCAGGAACTTGTGGAGCACTTTACCAAGAATGAGCCACGCGGAGAGTTTGTGTTGCTTGTTGGTGGTGTAGAAGATGTGCGAGTGAGGAACGAGGAGTGATTTTAATGTCCAAACCAACGTTGTATGAAACAGAATGAAGTAACTTTAGGGCGTTTTTTACGTATATTGCTTGTAATAGCAACACTTATCATTGCATATATTGTACTTGACAGCTTAAGTGGAATATTGTTGCCATTTGCGGTGGCGTGGTTGTTGGCCTATTTCATAAATCCGCTTGTTAATTTTATCCAGAACAGGTTACGTTTCAAATTCCGTCTTGTATCAACGCTCACGGCGTTGTTGCTTATAGGTGCTTTGATATATGGCGTTCTTTTGCTTATAGTGCCGTCGATAATAAGCGAGCTCGATTCATTGAAATACTTTGTCGTTGCTTTCCTTAACGATAACCTTATGAACGCTACCATTCCGGCTCCGGTCCTTGACTTTTTCAAGGATATGTTCAATGACGAGGAGGTAACAACCGCTGTAAAAGCTATTGGTAGCGGTGATTTAATGCCACTTTTGGCAGAGCGTTTTCATGGTGTGGTTGCCGGAACGTTCAACGCGGTGAGGCAGCTCTTTGCTATGAGTATAACACTGCTTTATCTATTCTTTATCCTTCTCGACTTTGAGCGCTTGTCGCGAGGATGGAAACCTTACGTCCCAAAGAAATGGCGTAGCATAGTGGGTAAACTATGGGGCGACCTTGTAAGTGGTATGAATCAGTATTTCCGTGGTCAGGCGTTGGTTGCACTCTGTGTGGGTATTCTCTATTCAATAGGTTTGAGCATTATAGATTTCCCTATCGCTATAGCATTCGGTATCTTTATTGGTGTTCTCAATCTTGTTCCTTACCTGCAGCTAGTCTCTGTTGTTCCCATGGTGCTGTTGGCTGTGCTCAAGGCTGCATCTACGGGCGAAGACTTCTGGCTCATAATCTTTGCTGCTTGTGTTGTGCTGCTTGTTGTGCAGTTGATACAAGACCTGTTCCTTGTGCCTTATATCATGGGAAAGAGAATGAACCTGCATCCTGCTGTAATATTGCTCTCACTGTCTATATGGGGTAAACTGCTTGGTTTGCTCGGAATGATTGTTGCTTTGCCATTGACAACTATTCTGCTTGCATATCTAAAGCGTTATCATGAGATAGCCGAGTATTCAAAGTCCGATGAAGAGCAAATTTTGAAAAAGGCAATCAATAGTGCCAATGTCTCTTCAGATAAGGAAAAGTAGCGGTATATATCGTCAGTTTCTGCTCTTTGAATATTATTTATATAAATAATTTGAAAAAAAATAGGGATTTTGTTTGCTAATACAGAAATTCTCCCTATCTTTGCACTCGCTTAACGGCACGTAGGTAGACTCGCTAGCTCAGCAGGTAGAGCACATCCCTTTTAAGGATGGGGTCTTGGGTTCGAGCCCCAAGCGAGTCACCATCAAAGAGAATCTTAAAGGGTTCTCTTTTTGTTTTTATATGAATTTAAAGCCTTACGATGATAACACGTTGCTATTTGGAAATAACCAATATATGTAATCTCGACTGTCTGTTCTGTCCCAAGACCGACAGGCCCAAGCGTAAGCTCTCTATAGAAGAGTTTGATGCACTTACCGAAAAAATGCGTGGAAAGGTGCATTTTCTCTATTTTCATCTGATGGGTGAGCCTTTCCTGCATCCTAATCTGCCTCAGTTTATTACTATGGCGCGTAACAAGGGGTTCATCCCGGTGCTCACAACCAATGGCACTTTGCTGGCACGCGCGCAAGGTGTGATAGAGGCTGCACCGCATAAAGTGCAGATATCGCTTCATTCACACGAGGGCAATGGTAAGGAGAATCCGGAGCAATATATCAAAGAGGTGATGGATTTTACGGAACGAGCATCCAGGGCTGGTGTTGTAGTGGTTCTTCGCCTTTGGAATCAGGGCGGATATGACACGCAGAACGACCTTTTGCACGAGCTGATAGCAGAGCGTTTCCCTCGTCCGTGGGATGAGCGCCACTATGGTTGGCGTGTAGCCAAGAATGTATATCTGGAATATGCGCGTATATTTGAATGGCCCGATGGCGAGAGAAACGAAAATGAAGAGAAAGAGGCTTTCTGCTATGCGTTGCGTAATCAGATAGGTGTATTGGTCGATGGTACTGTTGTGCCTTGTTGTCTTGACCACGCAGGAGCAATTCCTTTGGGTAATCTTTTTGAGCAATCGCTCGACGAGGTTATCTCTTCGCCCCGTGCCCGTGCCATTTATGATGGTTTTACGCGCCACGTTGCGGTTGAGCCATTATGTCGTCGCTGTGGCTATGCTGCGGTAATCAAAAAACTACTCGTGCGAGGTAAGGAGTAATTATGATAAAGATAATCTATAGCCCCCAAAAGTTTCTTGCGTTACTTTTGGGGGCTATAGATTTATATCAACTTTGTTATCACATCCTGATATTTTCGCGATATGGGAATTGTGTCGCAGTCGGTGCGGTTCAGCTCTGCCACAATTATTCCAGCGCTGTTCCTTTGTACTATCTTAATGTATTTCGGATTTATAAAGTACGACCTATGGCAACGTATAAGTCCATGCTTGGTGAGTGTTTCTTCGAGTGCTTTCATTGATGAACGCAATGTGAACTTCCTGTTCTTGTCGTGATCGAGATAGTGTATATGAACGTAATTCTCCTCTGACTTTATGAAGAGTATGGCTTCTCGGGCGATAACAAGTTTTAATTTCTTGTATTCGTCGTAAAAACGTATAAGTGATTTTTCGTCGGGTACCTCATCCATACGTCGCTTTCCTGCATGTATCTCATACTGAAGCCATAGGAAAACGTATGGGTAGATTGTTGTAGTTATGATAAGAATCATAGCTGTACCTGCTATCTCAAAATATGACACCGGCTCTTTTAGCATAAGTGTTATATACAACGATGAGAAAAGAGCTGCAATTATCATTTCGCATACGCACCAAACTGTATATATCTGTTTGCTAACCTCTTTGTATTGCCCAAAGAGATAGAGCCATACTCGAGTGATGCTTGTAGAGAGAAGTACAATACAAAACAGAATTGTTATGTTGAATGCAAAACTTGCATGCTCCATATCAAGCAACTTCTCAATGCCTCGTGGCTTGTAGAATATTGTAAAAAACAGGAAAAACAAAGGTATTGCCAAAGAGTGGAGTATGGTTGATGTTCTTCCTGTTATTTTGTTGTCTGTAGCGCTCATTTTTTATACCTTTTATATTGGGACAAAGATAATGAATAATTGACAAACTTCCCTAAAAATATAGCTTTATCCCTAAATAATCGGTTTTTTTAACTAAATATTTGTCCCGGTAACTCTTTTTTTATCATTCATTGTGCATAATGTAATTTTGCACCCGTAACCAAAAAGAAAACAGATGGAAAAAATAAATATTGCTGCACTTGGCGACTCATTGACTAAAGGAGTGGTGTTAAACAACGAAAACAGGTACTCAATACTCAAGGGGTCATTTATTGATATCATAGGCGATAAACTGAATCTATGTATTAAGAATTATGCGAAATTTGGCTGTACGATAGGTTTTGGGCATAGTGTAATTGACCGTCACTCTTCCGATATCTCTGCCTCCGATGTAACTTTTCTTGAGTTCGGCGGAAATGATTGTGATTTCGATTGGAAAACGATTGCCGAAGACCCGGCATCGGAACATACTCCCAAAACAATACTCGAGTCTTTTAAAAAACAGTTTTTGTTACTTGTTGACAGAGTGCGTGCTTTGGGCTCGAAACCAATGATTCTGTCGTTACCTCCTATCGATTCCAATGCTTACTTCTCTTTTATAAGCCGTTTTATGAATGATGAACAAAAAGCAAATGTGCTTAAGTGGCTTGGTGGAGATATAAACATCATCACCCGCTGGCACGAAATGTACAACAGGGTTCTGTTTGAAATATCGGAATCAACAAATACCCCAATAATAGATATAACAACACCTTTTGAGAAATATAATGGAAGTTTTATGTCCCTGATGTGTAGCGACGGAATACACCCCAATGCGATGGGCCATAAATTGATTGCCAACTCTATCGTTGGAGCTTGTGAGGGAATTTACTGATGTTATTACAAACTTTTTTATTCTTTTTATAACTCGTATATACTTTTTTTATTAATTTGCAAATTGAAAAATACACTACATTATGCTTCAAGTCTATAAACGATTGCAAAAGATGCGCGAGAAATATGTGGATACTCTCGCAAAGCTTTATGAATATGCAACAACAGTATATTCAAAAAGAACATATACACAATGGTATGACACCAAAGAGGGATCATATACATTTGCCTCTTTCAAGAGCGAGTGCGATGCTCTGTCTAAAAAACTTACTCAATATGGAATTGGTTCGGGCGACAAGGTTGCTATTCTTTCGCAAAGCATGCCCAATTGGTCTGTGGCATTCTTTGCCACTGTAGCCTATGGCAGAATATCTATACCTATTCTTCCCGATAGTTCGGAGAACGAGGTAACAAATATTATCAACCACTCGGAGAGCAAGGTTATCTTTGTTTCCAAGAGGCTTGCCGGTAAAATTTCGGCGGAGGTGATGGATAAAATGACATTGATAATAGAACTTGATAGCTTTGAGGTATTGAAAGCCGATGATGAGAAGTTTACATGCGACGGTCGTACATCTAATCCAACTCCCGATGATATTGCCACCATCATTTATACTTCAGGTACAACAGGTAGTGCTAAGGGTGTTGTGCTCAGCCATCGTAACCTTGCTTCCAACGTCATAACCTGCTACCATTCTTGCAAGAGAGGTGTGAAAGACCGTTGGTTGTCTATCCTGCCTATGGCGCATACTTTAGAGATGACACTTGGCATGCTCTATCCTATGTACACCGGTTCAACAGTGTATTACTTGCCAAAGCCACCTGTGGCATCGTTATTGATGAAGGCTATGAAAATTGTCAAGCCTACAACAATGCTCACTGTGCCTATGATTATAGAAAAGGTATATAAGGGTAGCGTTCTTCCTACAATAGAAAAGAGCCGCACCCTGCGCTGGATGAACAAGCATATGAACGGACTGATGTGTCGCATCATAGGTATGAAGTTGAAAAAGACATTCGGAGGACACATCTCATTCTATGGTATTGGTGGTGCAAAACTCGACCCGGAGGTTGAGAGATTCTTGCTGAAGGCGCGTTTCCCATATGCCATAGGTTATGGCTTGACCGAGACATCGCCATTGCTTGGTTATGCCATGAGCGGATGGAGAACTGTGGGTAGCTTTGGTTATCCTGTATATAACGTAAAACTTAAATTGCATAACATCAACCCCGAGACAGGCGAGGGTGAGATTGTGGCAAAAGGTCCAAATGTGATGCTTGGATATTATAAGGATCCAAAACGCACTAAGAGTGTATTTACCGAAGATGGTTGGTTCCGCACAAGTGATATTGCTGTCAAGGACGAGATGGGACGTTACTATATCAAGGGACGTAACAGTAATATGATTCTTGGCCCGTCGGGCGAGAATATATATCCCGAGGAGATTGAAAATGTACTTAACAATGTAGAGGGTGTGAGTGAGTCTATCGTTGTAGAACGTAACGGCCGTCTTGTTGCTCTTGTAGCTCCTATAGAGAACTTTATTGAGTGGGATAAGGAGAGCGAGGACAAGATTTATGAGAACATAGCCAAATGGAAGACTAAAATCCTGAACATTACAAACAAGAGTGTTAACAAGTCGTCGCAGGTGAGTTCAGTCGAGGTTATGAAGAAACCTTTTGAAAAGACTGCCACACAGAAGATACGCCGCTTCTTGTATAAAGATTCTGCTCCAACGGTAGAAGAAGAGAATAAAAACAAGAAATAAGCAAAAAAGTGGCTACGCATTGCGTAGCCACTTTTTTGCTTATTTAGTATTACTTGCTTGATTACATCTTGCTGCCGAATTTGCCGCCTGTTTTTGCGCCGCCTGCGCTTTTTGCAGCAAAGATGTTCTCGCCATAGTTGACGGCCTTGAAACCTGCATCCTGCTTGCGGCGGAATGCTATCTCTATCAAGCGGTCGATGAGGGCGGTGAAGTTGATACCACTGTATTCCCAAAGATAGAACGACAATGAGCCTGGGATGGTGTTTATCTCGTTTACAAATATCTCATCGGTGGCCTCGTCAATGATAAAGTCGATGCGTGCTACTCCGTCGCATGAAAGGGCGCGGAAGGTGTCGCACGCAGCCTTTTGAATAAAGTCGGTGCTTGCCTGTGGCAGGTTGGCAGGAATCTCGCGCACAGTCGATTGCATACCTTGTGACTGTTTGCCGCCACCGTTCATATATTTGTCCTCATACGACAATATCTCGCCACTGCGAACAGGTACCTCGCATACCGATGGCTGGCACTCGTAGTAGTTGCCAAGAACGGCGCAGTTTACCTCTTTGAGCTTTTGTACATACTTCTCAATGATAACGCGACTTGTGAACGATATAGCATAGTCCACAGCATCGAGGAACTCTTCGCGGTTATGTGCTGCGCGTATGCCAACACTTGAACCGCTGTTGGCTGGCTTGACAATAACAGGATAGCCGAGTTGTTTTTCTACCTGCTCAATGGTTGCCTCTTGCTTGTCGGCCCACTCTTTGTCGCTGAACCAGCAATAATCGATTACAGGGATACCGCACTCTTTAAGAATCATCTTCATGGTAATCTTGTCCATACCGTTTGCCGATGCAAGGGTGTTGCAACCGGTGTATGGTATGCCACAGAACTCCATTATGCCTTGGAATGTGCCGTCCTCGCAATTTGTGCCATGCAGGGCGGGCAGAATGACATCGAGGCGGGTTATAACATCTTTCTTGAAAAATCCCTTGTTGCTGCGGTATAGGTTAGTGTCGCCATAGATAGGCTTCATATAAACCTCTTCGCATTGTGCAAGCAGCTTCTTTGTATCGCGATAGTTTGCAACATTGAGCAACGCTTTGCCTGTGTACCATTTGCCCTCTTTTGTTATATATATGGGGGTAATGTCATATTTTTCTGTATCCATCGCATTCATTGCCTGATTGGCAGTGATGACTGAAATCTCATTCTCTACGGAACGTCCGCCGAATACTACTCCAACGTTTGTTTTCATCTCTGTATATTATTGTTTGTTTATGTATTTATCTTCTATGATATATCTATTTTGCTCCCTGACCTCAGCGTTTCTCTTTATTTGAAATTGTCGGGTAGGTCGTTCTCATACAGCACCACGTCGCCTGCTTTCAGTATCTGCGCCAAGTGTGCATGTGCCTGATTGAGTGAGTCGGCCAGATAATATCGCTCTGTCTCAAGTCCACCTTCGTCTATACCCTGTTTTATGGCTTCGCGGTTGGTGGCATTTACCACTATTGCATAGTCGCAACTTTTAGCAATGGTGATGCCAAGCTCTTTATTTGCTTCGGCCTGACGTGCGCCCATCTCCACAAATCCCGGTGTGATGACAATGCGTTTGTTGCTTTCGCTCACAGCAAAATTCTTTAGGACCTCAAGAGCCATCTTTGCTCCTTGCGGGTTTGAGTTGTATGCATCGTCGAGCACTGTTATGCCGTTTGCTACCTTCATCGACAGACGATGCTCCACCGGCTGCAGGCGTGCAATGGCATTTTTCTGTTTGTTAGCAGGTACCTGTAAATGGTCGGCTACTGCTATCGATGCAAGTATGTTCAACAAGTTGCCTACGCCAAGCAGGCGGCTGTTGAATTGCGTCTCGTCGTTTAACTTGAACGATACTCCGTTTGCGCCATATTGCACCTCTGTTGCCTTGTAGTCGGCCTCGTTCTCCACTGCATAGCGTGTTATTTTGCAGTTGGACGTTATGCCTGTGTAATTATTTATATATTTGCTGTCGTTGTTGATGATACCCAAGCCGTTGGCAGGCAGTGAGTTTATCAACTCGAATTTGGTGTTCTGAATGTTCTCAATGCTTTTGAATGTCTCAAGATGCATCTCGCCAACTGCAGTAACAATACCAATTGTAGGGTGAACAAGATCGCAAATCTCCTTGATGTCATTCTTTTGTTTTGCTCCCATCTCAACGATAAACACTTGGTGATATGGGCGCAGCTGTTCGCGTATAGTGCGTATCACACCCAGTAGGGTGTTGAAGTTACCGGGTGTTACAAGTACGTTGTATTTTTCGGCAAGCACTCCTGCAAGGTAGTTCTTTGTGCTTGTCTTTCCAAAGCTTCCCGTAACACCTATTATAATAAGGTTTTTGTTGCTTTCTATTATTCTTTTTGCATCGTTATAGTAATAACGGTTTATAGCCTTTTCAATAGGAGTGTTTACAATGTTTGCAAGTAGCATCAGTATGTTCGAAAGCAAAAGTGTGCTACCAATGACTGCATTTGCCCATTCGCCTGCAAAGAGCATCGCAACAACTTCAATTATTATAAATAATATGATGTCTGTCGCAAACAGGCGTTTTACGCGCTTTGTATATACAAGCGGTGTCTTGAATTTTTCGCTGAAACAATATATCCATCCTGCAACAGTAATGGCAATGGCAAGGCTCAAACCTATATATCCTGTAATAAATGCTGTTGCAAGCATAGCTATAGCCATCACTCTCTTTATGCCAAAGATATTACCTGGAGCGAGCCAACGGAAATAACGGCTGTTGCGGTACGAACTCAACTGAAACATGTGAATGTCGTACTTGGCAATCATCATAAAGAAAAATAGTGCCGTAATGGCATATTTGATAGCGAAATGATTCATCTTATTTTATGTTGAAAAAGTTTTTCATTACAGCTTTGAACAATCCTGCGTTCTCAATGAACGAGAAGTGTCCTGTTCCATGTGCTACCACAAGCCCGGCGTCGGGTATGAGGCGTTCCATAGTCTTGGCATCGCTTAATGGTGTAGCGGTGTCCATATTCCCCCAGAACAAAAGGGTGGGGGCCTTTATCTTTGCCAACAGGTGAGTGAGATCTTCGTTTACCACCTTTGATAATATGGCACGCATCATTGGTGATGCGTTGTTGTAGTCGCTTGAGCCTGAGCCCTTGCGTCGTTTGTCGATGACAGCCTTTGCTGTCTGTTTGGGTAAAAAGGTATTGCACAGCCATTTGAGAGCCTTGAATGTATATACCTTCCAGTAATATTTGAGTGGACGTTTGGGCTTTATGCCTGCTGCGTCCACCAGAACAACACGGCTTACGCTGTTGCGCGAAGCGTAGATGATACTTATTCTTCCACCGAAGGAGTGTCCAACAAGAGCCGGGTTGCAGATGCTGTTGTCTTTTACAAACTGCTCAACCATGGCTGTGTAATCTTCGGTGCCCCACACAGTGTCGGGCTCGTCGGATGCACCAAAGCCGGGAAAGTCGAAGTTGTATGTGGTGTAGTTCTGCGACAACACCTGTTGTATGTCGCGGAAAATCTCATTACTGCATCCCCAACCGTGCAACAGCAATATAGGATTGCCCTCTCCTTGAACGTTGATGTTTACCTTTATGTTCTTGTAAATGTACTCCATCGGTCGTTTAAATTACCCGAGCGGGGTACCCCGCTCGGGTATGTTGTTTTCGTTATAGTAAGTTGGCTTTTGTTTACTTGATAACCTTTTTGCCGTTGATGATATAGATACCCTTCTCGGTGATTTCGTCAACGCGACGGCCTGTGAGGTCGTAGATAACCTGTGCGTTTTCAACTTTTACTTCGTTGATGCTTGTTTCGCTTTCGCCGCCTTCAACTTCGCCTTCTTCACCTTCGTTGTCACCTCCAACTTTGGTGATAACAAGTTCTGTTATATAAATGAAAAGTCCTGCATTACCGTATAATTCAAACGAAGTGTTATTATTGGTGAAAACGATTTCCTGTACAGTTGCATTACCTTCAAGGTTGTAACTTGTCAAACCGTAATCAACAGTCATGTTGTACGATTTGTATCCATTCTTGAATTTCATGCTGGTTAGCTCGTAACCTTCGGGTGCAGTAATTGTGTATTCAATAGGTGTTGCGGTGCCTTGGTTTATGTCTAATCGGAAATTGTAGTTGTGATATTTCATTGAAGCAACTTCATTTCCGTTTGCATCTTTTGCAACAATATTCAAGCCATTCTCGCTTGTCCATACTGATCTGGTGTCCTTGTTGCCCCATTCGCCACTGAAGGTTCCTGTTGCCAAATCAACGCTTTCCTGTGCCATGGCAGTTGTGAACATCGCTACCATCAAAGAAAAAATAATAGTAATTTTTTTCATAGTTTTTAATAATTTAATTAGTTAATATTAAGTTTTTGTCTGTGTTTTCTTTTTTTTTAGCATCCAGAGAAAATGGTCTCGGATTTTGATACTATTTGTGCTGGTCGTTGCTCGAATTGCACGTTTATACAAAAGTACGAAAATAATTATATATATAATTATAATCGGCTCTAATTTTAATAAAAAACAGAAACAATTTCTAATTAAGACGAAATTGATGTATCTTCGCGCTTCGAAAAACAGAAACAATGATATATCCTCAAAATTTTGAAACAAGAATAGAGTTCGATGCGGTGCGCCATATGCTCAAAGAGAAATGTTTGAGCGGTTTGGGACGCGAACGCGTTGATGATATGCTGTTTATGACAGATTTTACTGCGGTGAACACGCGCCTCGACGAGGTGGTGGAGTTTGTTCGCATACTTCAGCTTGAGGATACTTTTCCCAACGATTACTACTTTGATGTGCGTGAGCCATTACAGCGCATACGCATCGAAGGAATGTATATGAGTGCCGACGAGCTGCATTCGTTGCGTCGTTCGCTCGACACAATAGGCCGTATGCTTTCGCTGTTGCGTAAACAAGGCGAAGGCAATGCCGACGAGGATACATCGCTCTATCCGTCGTTGCGCAGGCTTGCCGGTGAGGTCGAGGCTTTTCCACGTGTGATACGTGATATTGATTCCATAATAGATAAGTTCGGATCGGTAAAGGATAGTGCATCGCCGGCTTTGGCGCGTATTCGCGGCGAGCTGGTGCGTACGTCGAGCGGTATCTCGCGCACCCTTAACAATATACTACGTCGTGCGCAGGCCGACGGCCTTGTTGAGAAGGATGCTTCTCCCACAATGCGTGACGGACGTCTTGTGATACCTGTAGCGCCGGCTCTCAAACGCAAGATGGGTGGAATTGTACACGATGAGTCGGCAAGTGGAAAAACTGTGTTTATTGAACCGGCTGAGGTTGTTGAGGCTAATAACAGAATACGCGAGCTCGAGGCCGAGGAGAAACGCGAAATAATAGCAATACTTTCGGCTTTTTCGCAGGAGTTGCGTCCACAAGTACCGCAGTTGCTCCAGGCATACGAATTCCTTGGTGAAATGGACTTTATTCGTGCAAAAGCTGAACTTGCAATAGAATTCGATGCTTTGAAACCTTCGCTATGCGACCGTCCTATGATGGATTGGGGTGCGGCTTACCATCCACTGCTTGAAAAATCTTTACGAAGACATGGACGTAAAATGTCGCCGCTTGATATAGAACTTGATGGTGAACGTCGTCTTTTGCTTATCTCGGGTCCTAATGCCGGAGGTAAGTCGGTGTGCCTTAAGACTGCCGGCCTGTTGCAATATATGTTGCAGTGCGGAATGCTTATTCCTGTTCACGAAGGTAGCCGTGCCGGTCTTTTCAAAAGTCTGTTTATAGATATTGGCGACCAGCAAAGCATTGAAGATGACCTGAGTACCTATTCGAGTCACTTGCTCAATATGAAGCATACGCTGAAGTTCTGCGATAAAAAATCCTTGATTCTTATCGATGAGTTCGGCGGTGGAACGGAGCCGCTTATAGGCGCTGCGATAGCCGAGGCTCTGCTCAAACGTTTCAATGAGCGTGGAGCATTCGGTATAATAACTACGCATTATCAAAATCTTAAACATTTTGCCGATTCTACTCCCGGTATCGTAAATGGAGCGATGCTTTATGACAGAGGGGAGATGCGCCCTCTCTTCCAGTTGCAGATAGGTAACCCGGGCAGTTCGTTCGCGGTGGAGATTGCACGTAAGATTGGCTTGCCCGAGGAGGTTATAAACGATGCATCACAGATTGTGGGTAGCGATTACATACAGTCCGATAAATATCTGCAGGATATTGTGCGCGACAAACGCTACTGGGAAAGCAAACGCAAGAATGTTCATCAAAAAGAGAAGGAACTCGATGAGATGCTTGGCAAGGTGCAGGAGTCGAGTGATGATTTGAAGAAGACTCGCAAACAGATAATAAAGGAGGCACGCGAGGAGGCTGAACGTCTGTTGCGCGAAGCTAATGCCAAGATTGAAAATACCATACGTGCCATTGTTGAGGCTAAGGCCGAAAAAGAAAGAACTCGTCAGGCGCGTCAGGAGTTGAGCGACTTCAGCAAGCAAATTGAAGAACTCGCGCGCCAAAAGCAACAGGTAAAGACCGACCGCGAGATGGCGAAGATTCTTGCACGTCAAGAGCGTAAAAAGAACGGCAAAAAGGATAAGGATACAGCATCGCAGCATAGTGGTGTCCGTAAAGAGCAAGAACCGAAACGATATCTCATAGAGCCTGGAATGTTTGTGCGTATAGTGGGACAGCAGGCTGTGGGCAAGGTTATGGAGATTAAAAAAGCGGGCGCAGTGGTTAGTTTTGGCGCTATAAAATCAATAATCTCGCTCGACAGGTTACAGCCTGCCGAAGCACCCAAAGAGGAGGTGCGCAATGTCTCTTTCCTTACAACTGAAACTCAAGAACAATTGCATCAGAAACGATTGAATTTCAGCGCCGATTTAGATATACGCGGAATGCGTGGCGAGGAGGCGGTGCAGGCTGTGGGTTATTTCATTGATGATGCCGTGGTGTGCAATGCTCATCAGTTGCGTGTATTGCACGGAACGGGAAATGGAATACTGCGCACCCTTGTACGTCAGTATCTGAGTACACTTCCTTTTGTAAAGAATTTCCACGACGAGCATGTTCAGTTCGGCGGTGCAGGAATAACAGTGATAGAAATAGAATAACATCGTTTTTGCGTTATTACTCTACGATGGCGACTTTTTAGTTGTCATCGTTTTTTTTATGTAATGTGCAATTATTTCATAGATAATTATATCTTTGCAAAGTATTACATAAATTAAGTATATTAATTATTAAATAATTTTGTATGAAAAAACTTATAATTTCGATGCTTGCACTATTTGCTGTTGCAATGGTGTGGGCACAAAATGCCGAGCCCCTCGCTTGGAATGTTGGATCCGGTGCAAATGATAAGGCTAATATCACATGGATTGGTCTTGCGGTTCCAACAGCAGATGGTGTTACAAGCGTGGCTTTAAACAATATCCACTTGTGCACCAATGTGAATAACAGTAGTAATAAAACTGCCTATATGGTAATCTCTTCTACAAAGGATATCAATGGCAAGGTTGCTGTTTCTAAAAACAATCCAACACCGCAGAACAATGCTCTCATAGAGTACAAATTCGAGAATGTAACCCTTACACCGGGTGTTACATACTACATGTTCTTCTCGGAGTCAAACGAGAATATCTCTTCTTGCGGTCAGCGTATCGCTATTTCTGATGCAAGCGGCAACTATGAACCAAAGGTATATGGTGGTGGCGAGAAATCATGGCTTCCATACTTCAAAGTTAATGTGCCCGATCCTAATGCTTTGCCTGATGTGTTCTCTGCAAAATATGGCGATAAGTGGTTGCGATTGACTAACTGCAATAATGCGAATTATGTATGGAGTGCACCTGCTGTATCTGTGGCCGGAACTGCGGCACTGGATATGAGTTTGGAGAATCAGCTATTCTGTTTTGTAGGTAACAATACCGATGGATTTGCTATTTACAGCAAGGAGCTTGGTGAGGAATATAAACTTACCGCAAGTACATCACCGGGCAATGGAACTGTAGCGTCGTGGACAACCGGAGATGCTGCCAAATGGTATCTTGACATGAGTCAGAATGGAGCATCTGAAAAACCCGGTATCGGTGTTACTACAAATGTAGAGAGTGGATACTCTTTGAATATGTATGGCGGAAACGGCGGTGATTTAAAATTCTATGGAATCAGTGGCGCCGGTTCGCGATGGACAATAAGCCGCATCAATCCTCAACCGGTTAATGTGCTTATTCAAGTGGTGGGTGAAACAAAGTATCCCGAAAACAATTCACGCATCGGCGATTTCAAGCTATCCTATGGAAGCGCAACTTCTACAACAACCGTAACAAAGGAGTTGAATGGTAAGGAGATGAAAATGTACTTGCCTTATGCCCAAAAAATAAGTATGAGTACCTTTACTTATCACGGATGGAATGCATCTATAGTAGAAGGTGAACAGACTGTTGTTACATTCAGTGGAGATATGGAGAGTGAATATCAATATTTGTGGTATCACAACAACCCACCTTACCGTATTCCTGCCATTGCAACACGCAAGGATGGCAAGTTGCTTGCTGTTAACGATTATCGTCCTTGTGGCGCTGATATTGGTTTTGGCCGTGTCGATTTGGTGCAACGTATAGGTTCAGCCGATGGCTCAAAGTGGGAAAAAGGAACAACCATCATCACAGGTAATGTTGATGACAACGTAGACGGAGATATTACAACCCAACACAACGACGGTTATGGCGACCCTGCTGTCTGCATCGACCGCGAGACAGGCCGAGTGCTGCTTATTTGTGTAACAGGCCGCACTGTGTGCGGTAGTGCAACACGCGAGAATCCTAATCGTATTGCACGTTTCTACAGCGAGGACGGTGGCGAAACATACCACAGTGCAGTAGAGGGTAACGATGCTATATTCGACGATATTACCGAGGAATTCTATGGTTTGTGGGATACCGAGGCTTACAAGGCGGGCGACAAGACAAGTCAAGACCAATATACAGCGCAGAGCTTCTTCTTTGGTTCAGGTAGAATATTCCAAAGTTCTAAAATCAAAGTTGGCGAGTACTATCGTATTTATGCTGCTTTGTGGAGTAAGGATATGCACAACCGTGTAGCATATTCCGATGACTTTGGCCTCACATGGCACATTCTTGGTACACGCGAGGATATGCCTTTCCCCAACTTTGGTAATGCAAACGAGCCTAAGTGCGAGGAACTTCCTAATGGTGATGTGATTATGTCATCACGCAAGCCTCACGGACGTTATTACAATATATTCACATATACCGATGTAGAGAAAGGTCAGGGCTCTTGGGGCGAGGGCACAAACAGCGATATTCCTGCACCGAGCGATTGGAATGGTACAAACGGTGAGATTACAACATATAAGGTTCTTGGAGCCGATGGCGATATACATAATTTGGTATTGCAGTCGTTGCCTCTTGGTCTTGAGGAGTATTCAGGTGATGTACGTCGTAATGTTGGTTTCTATTTCAAGGATATCACAAGTAAATACAGTTACCAGAAGGGTGGTAAGAACGATGTGGCAACATTTGCAACAGGTTGGGAGCGAGGAATGCTTGTAAGTACGGCACAAGGCTCGGCTTATAGTACATTTACATTGCAGTCCGATGGTCGTATTGGTTTCTTCTACGAAGAGACACCGGGCGGATACTCAATGGTATATGTTCCTTTGACAATCTCTGAAATAACAAACGGCAAGTATGTTGAAATCCTTGGCGACGCACAGGATACTGGTGCAAAGCCTGTGAAAATTACATATTCATACTGCTGTGGCAATACCGAGTGGGTTAAACAACCCGAGGTGGCATATGTTGGTGAGGCGTTTCCACCGGTTCTTTCTGCTGCTTTTGTGCAGACATCGGGTACTCCCGATGGCGTAGCTACTGCCGAGGACGAGGGTAAGACATTCGTAATAGAGTGTAATTTGAAGGATATGCCTTTCAAACCATCATCTTCTTACGAAAAAGCTTGCTGGTATTCACTCAAAATCCGTAGCACAAAGAGTGTTTGCTATAATGATGCCGATGGCAAGTTTGCTTGTAGTGCAACAGAGCAAAATGGTGATGCGGCTCTCTTTGCTTTTGTGGGTAATCCATTCACAGGTTACAAGATTGTAAACCGTGAGCTCGGCTCCGGAAAAGCTGTTGGAGGTGCTGTGTCAAACAATGCACACGTTTCTGCTGTTGACTATGCAACTGCGCCTACATTTATGTTGGAGAATAACAGTGGAAAGTTTGTGTTCCGCAACTCTTCACACTCTTTGGGCTATTTGAATGATGTTAATAGTGCTTTAGGTTACTGGACAACAGATGCTGCTGCTACAGATGGCGGTTCTTCATTGATATTCACTCTCGAAAGCGATAACACAACAGCAATTGAGAATGTGCCGGAGCAAAGAGCAGAAAGCAATGAGATTTTTGATTTCAGCGGTCGCCGCGTCGAGAAGATTACCGGTACCGGTTTATATATTATAGGTGGTAAAAAAGTTCTGATAAAGTAATTTTTACCTAAAATATAATTCCTGTTAAAAACTGATGGTTGCTATAGAGCTTCCATCAGTTTTTTTTGATTTTATATTAAAATATTATATATTCGCATCATCTTCCCTTAATATGGGCTAATATTAATTAACTTAAATAACTGTTTTATGAAAAAAACTTTACTTTCGATGCTTGCGTTTTTGGCTGTCGCAACTGTGTGGGCACAGGTGCCTTTCAAGACAACAACAATCGTGAATGGCGAGTTTGCTCCCGGTACGGTTTGGTACACAATGGGTATTGGTGATGGAGCGAAACTCATTAAGGATAATGCAGGTGCAGACCATATTGCCCTTGGCGTATCTTTGGCTAAAGGTAATGATGACGAACTTTGGTGCTTTGTTGGTGATGCAACCAACGGTTATTCTGTTTATAACAAACAGGCCGGTGTTGGAAAGGTGCTCGCGTCAAGTACTACAATGAAATCTATTTCGGGATATGGTGGTACCGGTGGCAGTACATATCCTACAATGCAGAACAAGAATGCTCTTCCTTCAGGTTATGTAGGTGCTTGGGATTTCTCTGCTTCTGATAAGATTGCAAATGTGAAAGGTTATTTCATGAGAATACACGGCACAAACTATGCTGTAAATAACTTTGGCGGTCTTGGTAAGCTCGCTTTTTGGGCCGAGGGTGCTGATGCAGGTTCAACAATTGTAATTACTCCTGCCGAGGCTAATATCGAGATTCTTAAGTCAAATGGTAAATTCACATCAAGCAATGCAAACGGCACATGGCATGCAAAATGGGAAAGCGACGAAGTCGCAGGTTTCTCTCTTGCTACAAATGCAAATAATATGCAATATTCAGGCGATTACATCGCAGGTTATTCAGGTCAGTCAGGTACTTCTACTTACACATTGACTGCTCCTGAGGGCTTGGTTGTTGCAGGTTATAGCTTTGACTATGTGAATACAAATAATGACAGCAGCTATGAGCTTACATTGAATGTAAACGGAAATACTTATAAGTCTTCTGCTACAACAAAAAGTGTTTCTGCAACAATAGAAGATGCGGCGCGCACAGCTACGTTCACACAATCGGGTGCTAATAAAGGTATTACATTCTCAAACTTCAAAGTATATCTTAAACTTGATATTCGTGTACCGGAACCTGCATTTGATGTATTCCCTACACTTACAACAAACGATATACCTTATCGTATTCCAGCCATTACAACAGCAAAGAACGGTAATATCATAGCTGTTGCCGACTATCGTCACAGCCGCGCCGATATTGGTATGGCAACAAATGGACGTATCGACCTTCGTGCACGTATAAGTACCGATAACGGTGAGACTTGGGGCGATATTTTCGACATCATACAGGGACAGGGCGCTGCCGGAACATCAACACCAAACCAGATGTATGTGGGCTTTGGCGACCCTTGTATTGTAGCCGACCGCGAGAGCGACAGTATTCTTGTTATCAGTTGTTCAGGAAATGTGTCATTCCCTAACGGACAACGTAACAACCACCAGGGTATAGCTCACTTCTACAGTACCGATGGTAAGAACTGGACCGCTCCCGTAGATCGTTCCGAGAGTATATATTCGCAGTTCGACAACACCCCATACGGCCCGGTACGTGCCATGTTCGTTGGCTCGGGTAAGATTTCGCAGAGTAAATATATCAAGGTGAAGGATTACTACCGTATTTATTGTGCTGTTCTTGTAAAGGATGTAAATGGTACTCATGTGAACTTCGCGCTTTATAGCGATGACTTCGGTGAGAACTGGACTGTTCTTGGCGGTGGTGATGTATCTCCAATTCCAAGCGGTGGTGACGAGCCAAAGGCCGATGAACTTCCCGACGGTTCTGTAATCATCAGTTCAAGAACAAGTGGAGGTCGTATCTATAATATTTTCTCTTATACCGACTCAAAGAAAGCTGAAGGTTCGTGGGGTACATCAAAATACTCTAACGCTTCAAACAACGGTACAATTGCTGTGAGCAACTCAACCAATGGAGAGATTATGTTTGTACCAGTTAAGCGTAAGGCAGACGACAAGAAGATGTTCCTTGCTCTCCAGTCTGTTCCTTTCGGTTCAGGCCGTGCCAATGTGGGTATCTATTATAAGGAGCTTGAGACACTTGCCGATTTTGTATCTCCCGAGGCTTTTGCTGCCGATTGGGATGGTCATCACCAGTCAAGCTATCTTGCCGGTGCATACTCTACAATGACATTGCAGCAGGATAACAATATCGGCTTCCTTTACGAGGAGGATACATACGGAACAAACGGTGGCGGTTATACAATCGTTTATAAGAACTATAGCATAGAGTATATCACAGATAGTGCATACGTATATGACGCAACAGCCAAGCACGAGGATATTGTTGCTGCCGATATTGAATCGAAGATTGATGGTCTCACAGGCGGTGGTTATGTTGGTTGTGCATCTCAGAACTCGATAGATGAACTTACAGGATATATCGATGCTTATAAGGCTACTCCTTCATACGAAACATACGAGGCAATAAATGCTGCTATAGCTACATTGCCTACATTGGAGGTTGAGACCGGCAAGTGGTATCGCATCCGTAACTCGGTACGTAGTAACGCTACTTTGTATTTGAATCCAGAGGCAAACCGCGTGTCAACAGCCATATCTAATGTTTCAGATGCTAATCAGTTGTTTACATTCTTACCTACAGGTAATGACAAGGAGTTCTATCTCTATAACGGCAACTATCAGTATATGCTCGGTCCTCTTGGCAACAATGAGGTTCAGCCAATTGTTACAACTGATAAAGCGGCTGCAGGTAAGTGGAAAATAAGCAGTACTTCTGCTGGATTGAGTTCTATCATCTGTCAGAACAAAACAGGTGGCAATACAGGCCTTCATCTTGCCGGTGATAATGAACGTCTTGTACCCTGGACAAATAATGCCGATGCTTCATTGTGGTATATTGAGCCGGTAGAGGAGTTCTCTCTTGCTATTAATGATTATCTGGCTGTTTGCTTACCTTTTGCATTTGCTCTTCCGCAAGGTGTTACTGCATACGTCGCTGGTGATGTTGTGGTAAACGAATCAGGTGTTAAGTATGTGACAATACAGCAATATGAAGATGATGTCGTTGCAGAGTGTATGCCAATTGTTCTTGCAGCAGAGGATGGCGAATACACTTTTGAAATTGTTGCAAATGAAGAAAATGTTGCTGTAAGCAATAAATTGAAAGGAGTATTGAAGAGTCAGACTGTTTCTGATAATGGTGTATATGTGTTGAATGGTGAAGCGTTTGTAAAGTACTCTTCGACATTGCCTGCCAATGCAGCATATTATGTATCGGATAGTGAATCGGATACTTTGGCTATAGGAATTGGTGCAGGTACAGCTGTTGATGAGATTAAAGCACAGCAGGATGTTAAGTTCTATGATCTTAAGGGTAATGTAGTAGAGAAACCTGTTCGTGGTATATATGTAACATCGGAAGGAAATAAAGTTCTTGTTTTTTAAGAACCTATCCTATATAAGACAAAGAGTAGCAGCCACAACGGCTGCTACTCTTTGTTTATGCCATTAAGCGTCGCAGGATTTCGTCGATAGAGAATCGGCCCGGTCCGCTGAAAAACATTAGTACAAATATTGTAAGGTACAGCAATGCAAGTTCCTTGACAGCAAGAGGGTCGTTAGCGTGAATGACCAGCAGAGCAATACACATGGTAAATATCATTGGTATAAGGCATATACGGAACAGTGAACCTAGTATAAAACCAATGCTGCATACGACTTCGGCAAACATCACAAGCCAAAACGACAACGTTGCACCTATACCCAACGGGTCGGGGAAATTCTCGCTCATCTCACTAAATGTTGTCCACTTTGCAACGCCGTGGCTCAAAAACATTGCTCCAAAGACAATTCGTGCTGCAAGAAGTACTATGGAGTAATTCACCGGAAGGAATGGCTCCCTGAAAAGAAAATACTTTATTTTTCCCATAATATAAATTAGATAGTTCTTTCCAATAACATACGACGTGAATTAAATGTTTCTTATGCCCAGATATCATTCTTGTATTGAACCGATGATGCTGCTTTCGAGAACATTATCGGTTTTTATATGTTTTTTTTCTGTATCAAACTATAAAAAATGGTATTATGAACAGAAAATTAAAAACTTTGTTGTTGTCGGCATTATTGTTGTCGGCAATGGTGCCTGCTACAGCACAGCGTTGGGTTGAGATTGCCGATGGCGCGACACCTGTGATATGTATTAGTGAAACAGTGAACGAGGCTCCCGATGTGGTGGAAATCTTCCAGAATACCCAAAGCGGTTATTACCACGATGCGCGTGCTCCGCGTTTTATTCTTGTTGACCAGGAAGGCAAATGGGGCTTGGGTATAGGTGGTTACCTTCAGACTAAAATTGAGTACGATTTCGACAGAGCTGTCAATAATGTCGATTTCCTTCCTTCGGCAATCTATGGAAAGGGAGGCCCTGAAAGTCAGTTACAAATGGACTTGACAAATTCTACAATATTTATGAAACTGGTGGGCTCAAGTCGTTTGCTTGGTGACTTTGTTGTTTATACCTCGGGTAACTGGCGAGGTAGTGGGCTTGGTTTTCAACTCCTCAATGCCTATATGAGTACAAAATACCTAAAATTCGGATATGGCGTGGGTTCATTTATGGATATAGAGGCTGTACCAACGACTATCGACTATGGCGGACCTTGTGGTATGACTTTCTATCGCACAACACAGGTGATGCTGCGTTATGCTTTCGATTGGGGTTTGTCTATGGGCGTATCGCTTGAAAATCCCGACGTTAATATTGAAAACAATGAATTTATAGGTCTTAATACGCAACGTATTCCAAATGTACCTGTATATGTGCAGTACGACCTTAAGGGAAATAGTAATAATCATATTCGACTTGGTGCAATAATGCGTGATATGTATTATACCGATAAGGTGACAAACAAAAATTCCGATAAGGTGGGATGGGGCGCCCAGGCGAGTTTGCTAACAACAATGGGTAATCTTCAGCTCTTGGGACAGTTTACCATTGGAGAAGGTATAGGCTCTATGGTAAACAATGTGTCGAACATTGGTGTGGATATTGTTCCCGACCCTGAATCGCCTGGCAAAGCAATGCTGCTTCGTAGTGAGAGCTGGTATGCCGGATTACAGTATAATTTTACAAAAAAGTTTATGATGTCGGCTACATATAGCCAAACGGCACTGCATTCGCAGAAAGGCTATGCCGAATATAATCCAAAAGCTTCGCGAAAAGGACAATATGTGGTTGCGAATGCTCTTTACAACCTTACCGATAACCTGCAAATTGGTATAGAGTATCTTCATGGATGGAGAACCAATTTCGATGAGACTATTTACAATGCCAATCGCGTGAATCTTTCGGCAAGGTATGATTTTTAAGAAAATAAGTATAATTTATAACAGGAGCGCACTTTCAAATGCGCTCCTTGTTTTGTTGATGAGTGATATTTTTTCACGCATAGTATTTTGAGTTTTAAAATGAATGTTTATTTTTGTAACAAAATTGCAAAATTTACATAATATTGCAGTAAAATGCTTTTTGTGTAAAGGCTCTTTTGAAAAAGAGAATGGAACTGATTAATAAATAAACTTATTATATCTTATGAATGACATTATTTCGTATGTGTCGGCTATGAGTCCTGTTGAACTCAGTTACCTGTTTGTGGTGCTGTTCATGTTTACATTGGCTATCATCGACCTTACCGTTGGTGTGAGTAACGATGCTGTAAACTTCTTGAGTTCTGCTGTTGGTTCTAAAGCAGCTAAAATCAAGCATGTGCTTGTTGTTGCCGCTGTGGGTATCTTTGTGGGTGCATCATTCAGTAGTGGTATGATGGACGTTGCACGCCATGGTATATTCGACCCGAGTTTCTTCTCTTTTGAAAATGTGATGTGCGTATATCTCGCGGTTGTCATTAGCGACGTGTTCCTGCTCGACCTTTTCAATTCTCTCGGTTTGCCTACATCAACAACCGTATCAATGGTTTTTGAATTGCTTGGTGCATCGTTTGTTACTGCATTGATCAGTTCCGGTGGTAGTGGCTTGGCTATGCTCAACACGGACAGAGCCTTGACAATTATTATATCGATATTCCTTTCGGTTGCCATTGCTTTTGTATTTGGTTTGATTGTACAGTGGATTTCGCGTACTATTTTCACATTCCATTATCGAAAGAATCTTGCAGGAAAAATAGGTATATATGGTGGTGTTGCTACAACTGCAATAATATATTTCATGCTTATAAAAGGTCTCAAAGGCAGTGCTTTGATAGGTTTCTTGCCCGAATCGGTGAGCCACCTTATCTTTGAGGAGACTGCAATGTTCTTGCTATGTGCCTTTGTGTTCTTTACCGTGCTTATGCAGTTGTTGCATTTCTGCAAGGTGAATGTACTTAAGATTGTTGTGCTTATGGGTACATTCTCGTTGGCGATGGCTTTTGCAGGTAATGACCTTGTGAACTTCATAGGTGTTACATTGGCCGGATTTGAGTCGTTCAAGGATTTTGTTGCCAATGGCGCAGGTCAGGTCGATTCGTTTATGATGGGTTCTCTGAATTTGCCGGCAAAAACAAGTGTATTCTTCCTTGTGGCGGCAGGTGCAATAATGGTTTATGCATTGTTTACAAGTAAGAAAGCACGTAAGGTGTTGCAGACTTCCATCGACCTCTCAAGTCAGCAAGACGATGGTAACGAGATGTTCGGTACATCTTCTATTGCACGTAATATGGTGCGTGCGGTTAGTAAGTTGGTGGATGCTGTTACAAGAAATACTCCTGCAAGTGTGAAAAAATGGATTGGCAAGCGTTTTGCTCCGCTCGAAGAACGCGAAGATGTTGCGTTTGACCTTGTGCGTGCTTCGGTGAACCTTGTGCTTGGTGGTCTGCTGATAGCTGTGGGTACTTCGTTGAAGCTGCCTCTCTCTACAACCTACGTTACATTTATGGTTGGTATGGGTACATCACTTGCCGACCGTGCTTGGGGACGCGAAAGTGCCGTATATCGTGTAACAGGTGTTGTGTCGGTAGTTGGCGGTTGGTTCATTACTGCTGGTGCGGCGTTTATCATTGCGGCCTTTGTGGCAACGATAATGAACTATGGCGGTATTGTGGCAATGTATGTAATGATTGCTCTCGTAATCTATCTGTTGGTACGCAGTCATATTGCATACAATAAGAAGAAGAGCAGTGAGAAGGTTGATGAAAAGATGATTGTAATATTGAAGTCCGAGAATCAGGATGAGGTTTGGGAAAATCTGGTATCTCATGCCGGTGATACTTTGACACATACTCTCTCTTTCTCTGCCGAGACTTACAAGAAGATGTTCGATTCATTCTCTAAAGATGCGTTGCGTCCTCTTAAGAGTTCTTTGATAAAAATAGTTGAAGAGAAGGCCTTCATGAAAAAGGAACGCCGTGCCGAGACACGTGGCTTACAGCGTTTGGAACAGAGCCTTGCTTATGAGCGTGGTACATGGTATCACTTGTGTACCAATAGCTGCCAGCAGATGCTGAATACACTTACCCGTATTGGCGAGCCTATGAAAGAACACGCCGACAATAGTTTCAGCCCGTTGTCGAAAATGTATGTGGATGAGTTCTCTCCATTCTGTCGTGATATCTATAAAGTGTTCAAGGATATTAACGAGATTATCGCTACAAGTGATTTCTCAAATGCCGACGAGGTATCTTCGCGTGCAAAGGATTTGAAGCATGAACTTGCCACATTGCGTAAGAAACAGACAATGCGTCTGCATCAGAGCCAGAATGGTAGTTTGCGTATGGATTTTGTTTATCTTAATCTGATACAGGAATCGCACGAGTTGCTCAGTGAGGTGCGTAACTTGTTGCGTGGTAGCAAAAAACTCTTCGCACCGGTTGCCGATGAGTTGCCTAAGGAAAATTGATAATTATTGATGATATGCAAAAAAGTGGTGCTCTGTTGGTTTTTATGGATTAACTTAGTACCACTTTTGTTTATACATAAAGCCTATAAAAGGCTCTTATATTGTTTAATTGATAAGTGAATTTTTATGAAATATATTGGAGCACATGTGTCGGCAAGCGGTGGTGTGGAGAATGCACCACTCAATGCCAAAGAGATAGGAGCAAATGCTTTTGCTCTTTTTACAAAGAATCAGCGTCAGTGGGTGTCAGCTCCTCTGACTGCAAAAAGTGTAGAGCTTTTCAAGGAGAACTGTATCAATAGCGGTTTTGATGCATCCTATATAATGCCGCACGACAGCTATCTGATAAACCTCGGTAATCCCGACGAAGAGGCAATACAGAAGTCGCGCGCAGCATTTATTGATGAGATGCAACGTTGCGAACAGCTTGGTCTTAAGATGCTTAATTTCCACCCGGGAAGCCATCTTAACAAGATATCCATAGAGCAGTGTCTTGATGAGATTGCAGCTAATATTAACCTTGCTCTTTCAAAGACAAGCGGTGTTACAGCCGTTATAGAGAATACCGCAGGGCAGGGTAGCAATGTTGGTAATAAATTCGAAGAGATAAGATATATCATTGATCGTATTGACGACAAGAGCAGAGTGGGAGTGTGTATTGATACTTGCCATACCTATTCAGCCGGATATGATATCGTGAACGATTACGAGGGTGTCTTTACTGAATTTGAACGTGTTGTCGGTCTGGAATATCTGAAGGGTATCCACCTGAACGATACAAAGAAACCTTTAGCTTCTCGCGTTGACAGACATGAGAGTATAGGTCTTGGTTTGCTTGGCATGGATTTCTTCAAGCGTTTTATGCAGGACCCTCGCTTCGACAATATGCCTATAATACTTGAAACGCCCGATGAGAGCCGTTGGGCCGATGAAATAGCTTTATTACGCAGTTTCGAATAAAAAGCAAATAATCCCGGTGCACACCGGGATTATTTGCTTTTTATTCTGATTTATGCTACTTTTGCGCAGAATCGTTAAAACAACATTATGGATAAGGTATCGGAAAACCCTTTCAAAAACCGAACAGACGGCGATATGTCGCTAATGGTCGTGACAGCTATCTTTGTTACGTTGTATCTTGTTTCGAACGTAATGGCTGTTAAAGTAATCGGCCTTTTTGGCCTCTTCTATTTTGACGCAGGAACAATAACATTCCCATTCGCATATATGCTCGGTGATGTGCTTACCGAGATATGGGGCTATCGCACTGCGCGAAAGGTTATATGGATGACGTTCCTGTGCAACATAATAATGGTTGTGTGTACACAGGTCGGCGTGTGGCTTCCTTCGCCCGATTATCTCGATGCTACTGCCAATGCATATAACACAATCTTTACCTACGTGCCGCGTATTGTACTTGGCTCATTGGCAGGCTTCTTATGTGGCGAGCTCTCTAATGCTTGGCTTATGGAACGTATCAAGGCAAAGACCAAAGGACGTTTCCTCTGGGTGCGTACAATAGGCAGTTCCGTTGTTGGTTATCTGTTCGACACATTGCCTTTTGTGCTTATTGCCTTTGCGGGTGTGTTGACAATAAGGGATATATTGCTTATGATAGCGGTACAGTATTTTATGAAACTTGCGATAGAAGTGCTCTTTGGAACACCAATGGCGTATGCGGTAATAGTGTTCCTGAAACGTAGAGTGCTTAAAATGAGGCATCTTCATTATTGATTTAGTATTCTTTTTAGCTCTTTTTGTTAAATTTGATTAATGAGTAAAATATTTTTTATTTTTAGAATGTATTTTGATTAAAAAATATTTTCTTTGAAAAGGGAAAGAGAGTTTCTTGTGTTCTGCTTACATGTTGAACATTTCTGTTATTTGTCTTGTTAATGAAAACAGTTAATCTTTTTGTAAACAATTTAGATGATAGAATTATGGCTGTAAAGTTTTATAAATGTTCCCATTGCGGTAACGTGGTAGTTAAAATGGTCGATTCCGGCGTGCCTGTAGTATGTTGCGGAAAACCAATGGAAGAACTTGTTGCAAACACTGTTGATGCGAGTGTTGAAAAACATGTGCCACACGTTACAACTCTCGGCAATGGTATGTTTAAAATAGAGATAGGCAGTGTGCATCACCCAATGACTGCGGAGCATCATATTGCTTTTATATATGTTGAAACGGAAAAGGGCGGTGTGACTGTGAACTTAAAGAATGAGCCTGTAGCAGAGATTTGTGTTTGTAAGGATAAGCCTGTTGCTGTTTATGAATACTGCAATCTGCATGGCTTGTGGAAAAAGGAATTATAAATATTTAATAACTAATAAATTATTATTATGGAAAAGAGTGTTAAAGGAACAAAGACCGAGAAGAATTTGTTGACTTCATTTGCTGGTGAATCACAGGCAAGAATGCGTTATACATATTTTGCAAGCGTTGCAAAGAAAGAGGGTTATGAACAGATTGCTGCAATATTCCAGGAGACAGCCGACCAGGAGAAGGAGCATGCAAAGCGTATGTTCAAGTGGCTCGAAGGTGGTATGGTTGAGATTACAGCTTGCTATCCTGCAGGTGTAATCGGTACAACAGCCGAGAATTTGAAGGCTGCCGCAGCTGGTGAGAACGAGGAGTGGACTGCTGATTATCCACGTTTTGCTGACATTGCTGATGCTGAAGGTTTCCCCGCAATTGCTGTAATGTATCGCAATATCGCTGTTGCTGAGAAGGACCACGAGGAGCGTTATCTTGCACTTCTCAAGAACATTGAGAACGGTACAGTGTTCAAAAAGACTGAGGCTGTTACATGGCAGTGCCGTAACTGTGGTTTCGTTTATACAGGTACCGAGGCTCCTGAACTTTGCCCTGCTTGCTTGCATCCACAGGCTCACTTTGAGGTGAAGAAGAATAACTATTGATTGAATATTTCTCAAAATAAACGGCGACCGAAACGGTCGCCGTTTATTTTGTTTGTGCAATTGAGTTGCATTTTGTTGCTTTGCAATCGCAACCCGCGCAGCACGACTACACCGTGCTGCGCGCGACCATTGCTCAAAATGCCACTCTATTGGTTAATTGAGCTGCATTTTGTTGCTTTGCAATCGCATCCCGCATGGCACAAGCTGTTACTTGCTTGGTGTAAGAAATGACTCCGGAATTCCGGAGTCATTTCTGTTTGTTGTTATTGAGCTTGTTGTTGTAGCTTTGCTATTGCAACCCGCTCGGCACGACTACACCGTGCTTCGCGCGACCATTGCTCAACAACAATCTCGATAATTTTTGCCTATTGGTGCAAAAATTATTCCTCATCTATAATTCCGTTGTATGCTAATTCACCTTCGACGATGAAGAATAGCTCCTCGGGGTCGAAATCGCCGATTTTGTTCTTCTTTGCCTCTTTGGCAATGAACTCGGCAATCTCGTTGATGTCTATATCGACATATTCGTCACCGCTGTCAAGGATGCCGCTCTTGTCGTAGTAGTCATAGATTGTGTCAAGGAAGTAGTAGAATTCATCATCGCTGAATTTCTCCTTTAAATCCTGTGGCAATCTTTCTTTGATATATGCAATGGTTTTCTCATCATCGAGATCTTCCATTGCGAATTCGTCGTTGTTCATAGTGTGTTATCCTAAAAGTGCTTCAAACTTTGCCTGTACATCACCCTTTGACTTTGAGCCGACGAACTTGTCAACTACCTGGCCGTTCTTGATGAATATTACTGTAGGCACGTTGCGTATGCCGTATTCTGCTGTGAGGTCATCGGCCTCTTCGATATCACATTTACCAACAGCAATGCGTCCTTCGTACTCATTTGACAATTCCTCGATGATTGGTGCAAGCTGTTTGCATGGGCCACACCATGTTGCGCTGAAATCCAATACGATAGGCAACTCTGTTGCCATGAACTCTTTAGCGTTGTCGTTTGTTACATTTACTGCCATAATTAATAAATTTTAATAGGTTAGTTTAATTTGTATTCTATGTTTTCTAAACTCTTTATATAATCAATAAATTCCTGTTTCACTTCTATGTCGTGGCTTTTTGATGCCAATTCAAGAATGAATTCTTGTTCATAGTCCCTTATCTTGAATGTTAGCTTGCTTTTGCCGGGGTTGCTGTCGGCATATTCAACAATGGTGGTGAATGCCTCTTCGGTCAACGACATTACATCGAATGTGAGTGTTATGCTCTTTACAAGGTTGTCTTTTATTTCTGTCATCAGCTCTATTGAACCAACTGAGAAATCGAATTTTGTTGCATCCCATCGGCGTGGTTGGCAACTACCTTTGATATATAGGAAGTTGCCGGGAATGAAATAGTTTTGCCACTTCATCCATTCGTCGCCAAAGAAGAACAACTCTGCCGAGCCTGAGAAGTCTTCTACTTTGGCTACTCCATAGGGGCTTCCTTTCTTGGTGAAACCGGTACGTGGCGGGTCGCTTACAACACCACCAAATGTAATCTTGCGACCTTGTAGGGCTTCTAAATTCTCAATCTCTGCTGCTTTGGTGTTGCAGAACTCGTTCAACACAAGCGAGAAATCATCAAGCGGGTGTGCCGAAAGATATATACCTACGAGTTCACGTTCGCGGTTCAATCTCTCGAGTGTGCTCCAATTGCCACCTTCGGGAATTTCGGGCTTTGGTATCTCTGCCATCTCTGTGTCACCAAATAGGGTGTTGGTGGCATTGGCCTTGTCGGTTTGGTAAAGGTTACCATAGCGTATGAGTGCTTCGAGGAACTGCTCTCCCTTGCTGTTGGTGCCGGCATACTGCTCGCGTGATATTCCACCAGGCAGTTCGTCAAGTGCTCCAGAGTAGGCAAGACATTCAATATTCTTGCGGTTGCAGGCTGTAAGATTTACGCGCTCTACAAAATCAAAGATGCTCTTGAATGGGCCGTTGGCTTCTCTCTCGTCGATGATGCATTGTACAGCGTTCTCGCCCACGCCTTTTACGGCGCAAAGGCCAAAACGTACGTCGCCGTTCTTGTTGACACTGAATTTGCGGCGCGATTCGTTTACATCTGGTCCAAGAACGTTTATTCCCATGCTCTTACACTCCTGCATGAGTTTTGTGATTTCAGTGATCTTATCCAGGTTTCGGCTCATGGCGCCGGCCATATATTGTGGTGGGTAATTAGCCTTTAGGTATGCTGTCTGGTAAGCTACCCAAGAGTAGCATGTGGCGTGCGACTTGTTGAACGCATATGATGCGAATTTCTCCCAGTCGGCCCATATCTTCTCAAGAATTTTCTCATCGTGGCCGTTCTTCTTGCCACCATTAATAAACTTGGGCTTGAGCTCGTCCAGTTTTTCCTTAAGTTTCTTACCCATAGCCTTACGCAGTGTGTCGCTCTCGCCTCGGGTGAAGTCGGCAAGCAAGCGCGACAGCAACATCACCTGCTCCTGATATACGGTAATGCCGTATGTGTCTTTCAGGTATTTCTCCATGCATGGGATGTCATACTGCACCAATGCAGGGTTGTGCTTACGCTGAATAAAGTCGGGTATATAATCCATTGGACCGGGACGGTAGAGGGCGTTCATGGCAATGAGGTCCTCAAATGTGGTCGGCTGCAGTTCGCGCAAGTACTTCTGCATGCCTGCCGACTCGAATTGGAATGTTCCAATTGTATTGCCCTGGCTGTATAGCTCGTATGTCTTTGGGTCGTCGATGGGAATAGCGTCTATATCCACATCTATCTTAAGGCTCTGGCGTATATTTTCTATAGTCTCTTTTATGATAGACAAGGTTTTCAGGCCCAAGAAGTCCATCTTTATAAGGCCTGTCTCCTCAATTACGCTTCCTTCATACTGTGTTACAAGCAATTTTTCGCCTGTTTCCTTATCCTCGGCAATGCTTATGGGAACGTGGTCGGTGATGTCGTCGCGGCAAATGATGGTACCACAGGCATGTACACCGGTGTTGCGTACGTTGCCTTCGAGCATCTTGGCATATTTGATGGTGTCGCGCAACAGTGGGTCGGGCGATGCTTCTGCCTCGCGTAGTTCCGGAACAGCCGATATGGCGTTTGGTAAGTTCATCTTCATGCCGTCGGGCAGGCGGTCGGGGATAGCCTTGCATAACTTGTTGGATATGTCGAGTGGCACTTTCTGCACTCGGGCTACGTCCTTGATGGCCAATTTTGTGGCCATTGTGCCGTAGGTGATGATGTGTGCAACTTTCTCCTGTCCGTATTTCTCTGTAACCCAGTTAAGTACGCGTCCGCGTCCGTCATCGTCGAAATCGACGTCGATATCGGGCAATGATATACGGTCGGGGTTTAGGAAACGCTCGAACAGCAGGTCATATTTAATGGGGTCAACTCGTGTGATACCAAGTGCGTATGCCACTACACTGCCGGCAGCAGAACCACGGCCAGGGCCTACGGAGACTCCAAGTTCTTCGCGTGCGGCACGTATGAAGTCCTGTACTATAAGGAAGTATCCCGGGAAACCCATCGTCTTCATAATGTGCAACTCAAAGTCAATGCGGTCGATGAGTTCTTGCGAGAATGGCTCGGGATAGCACTTCTTTGCTCCGTCGTATGTTATCTTGCGAAGGTAGTCGCCTTCGAGCTTTATGCGGTATAGCTTGTCGTAACCTCCAAGTTTCTTTATCTTTTTTTCTCCCTCTTCCTGCGACATCACAACGTTGCCTTTTTCATCGCGTGTGAATTCGTTGAAAAGGTCCTCGTGTGTTATGGTCTGTCGGTATTGTTCTTCGGTGCCGAACTCTTCGGGGATGGCGAAGTTTGGCATGATTGGGGCATTGTCAATTGAGTAGAATTCTATCTTGTCGCATATCTCAACGGTGTTTGCCATTGCTTCGGGCACGTCGCTGAACATCTCCCACATCTCGGCTTTTGTCTTCATCCACTCTTGCTTTGAGTAAAGCATACGGTTGGGGTCGTCGAGATCGCGGCCTGTGCTCAAACAGATGAGGCGGTCATGGGCTTCGGCATTCTCCTCGTCAACAAAATGCACGTCGTTTGAGCAGATGAGTTTTACACCGCATTTCTTTGATAGTTCAATGAGATGTTTGTTTACTTCTACCTGTAAAGGATATACCTCGTGGTTCGCTCTCTCAACCGTTGCTTTATGCAACTGTAATTCCAGATAATAGTCCTCTCCGAAAAGGTTCTTGAACCACATTACGCTCTCTTCGGCCTTTTCGAGTTTTCCGTTTTTTATTAATTGAGGTATTTCGCCACCAAGACATGCCGAGCAGCAAACAAGGCCTTCGTGGTATTTCTCCAGTTCTACCTTGTCGGTACGTGGGTTGTAATAATATCCTTCACTCCATGCCTTCGATACAATCTTTACAAGGTTGTGATAACCCTGCTTGTTCTTTGCCAAAAGTATAAGGTGGTGTCCGCGGTCTTCCTTTGTCTCTTTGTTGAACAAACGTCGTTCTGCCACATATACCTCGCAACCAATGATTGGTTTGAACTTTTGACTATCATCCTTACCTTTGTTAATTTTACTCACGTAGTTGTAGAACTCCTTGATACCCATCATGTTGCCATGGTCGGTAACGGCGATGCCTTTCATCCCGTCGGCAATGGCCTTGTCAACGAGTTTCTTAATGGCTGCCTGTCCGTCAAGGATGGAGTATTGTGAGTGAACGTGCAGGTGGACAAAATCTTGCATGGTATGTTTGTGTCTTAATGGTGCTATTATACTAATTTGTTGTTAAAGATAATGCTTTTTGCTCATTATATATTGTTTTTAGGAGGAAAAGTTATTAACATCGTTTTTTTTATTGCTATTTGAAATGTTTTATATGAAGTAGCTGCTGCTCAATTTGTATATATGCTACCTTAGATGTTATTTTTTGTCCTTTTTTTTGTTTTTTTATTGTTGTTTAATAAAATATGGTTACTTTTGTGAAACAATAGAAACTGTTTGTCAATGAAGAAGTTCAAGAGAATTAGAAAATTAAAAGATTACAGAATCCATCGTGAAGGTACAGAAATCCTGATTGTGGCATTCCTCGTTTTTCTACTTATAAATGCTCCATTGTGGTATTTCTGCCATTCAATGTTCTGGTTCAATTCTGTTGTCAGCATTGCCTCTTTAGTGGTTTATCTGCTGATGGTAAACTTCTTCAGAAGTCCTAAAAGAATCTTCCCCGGTGATGTCGAAGATGTTGTTGTTGCACCAGCTGACGGCAAGGTTGTAGTAATAGAAAAGGTATTCGAACCCGACTATTTCAAGGATGAGAGAATGCAGGTGTCTATTTTTATGAGTCCTACAAACGTGCATGCCAATTGGTATCCTGTTGATGGTGTTGTTACTTGTGTGCGTCATCAGAAGGGTAAGTTTCATAAGGCGTGGTTGCCAAAGGCAAGTACAGAAAATGAGCGTTCACTCGTTGCCATAAAAATTGAAGATGGCAGAGAAATTCTGGTTCGCCAGATAGCAGGTGCAATGGCTCGACGCATCGTTACATATGCAACCGAAGGAGAAGAATGCTTCATTGACCAACATTTTGGCTTTATAAAATTCGGTTCACGTGTCGATTTATATCTGCCACTTGATATGGAGATAAAGGTTGAATTGAACCAAAAGACTGTAGGAAACGAAACAATCATTGCTAATCTCTGAAATTATGTCAATAAAAAGACACATACCAAACGCAATAACATGTTGTAATCTGTTTTCGGGTTGTATAGCTTGTGTTATGGCATTCAAAGGTGCTTTTGACTTGGCTATGTTATTTATTGTTCTTGGAGCAACGTTCGATTTCTTTGATGGAATGGTGGCTCGTCTGTTGCATGTGTCATCACCGCTTGGTGTTCAGATGGACTCTTTGGCCGATGATGTTACATTTGGTCTGGCTCCGGCAACAATAGTCTTTTGCTATATGCACGATGCACTTTATTATCCGCATTATCTTGGTGTTATTGCAGATATATTGCCATATACAGCATTCCTTATAGCCGTGTTCTCGGCTTGCCGATTGGCTAAATTCAACGTCGATAAGCGACAGACAAATACATTTATAGGCCTGCCCACTCCGGCCAATGCCCTTTTTTGGTCATCATTGGTAACCGGTGCCGGTCATTGGATATTTAACCTTAATGCAGGTTGGTTCCTTATGTTCGGTCTTATATTGCTGTCGTCGTTCTTCCTTGTATCGGAGATTCCAATGTTTTCTTTGAAGTTCAAGAATTTGAGTTGGGAAAGCAATAAAATCAGATATATCTTTATATTGGTATCCTTGCCAATGTTGCCTCTTGGCTATTTGGCTCCGGTTGCCATAATAGCATGGTATCTGTTGCTTTCGATAATCCTGTATGTTCGTACTCCAAGAGTGTGAATTATATTTCTGTTTTTGCAAGGAACAAAATTCTTCTGTTTGTGTTGTAAAAACAACCTAGTTATTAATCAATTGATATGATATTATATATAATTCTTTTTTTAATTATTTTTCTATTGCTGTTGCCCACAATTCTATTGTCGGTTATCAAAAGCATAATATCAATATTCGGTTTTAATTTTAATGGTAATAGAAGAAAGAATAATACAAGAAAAAACAATGCTTCATTTACGGGTAATGGCGTAAATGATATGAACGGAAAAAAACAAAACCGTAAGAAAATCTTCGACAAGAACGATGGGGAATATGTCGATTTTGAGGAGATAAAATAAAAAATCTGCATACAAAAGGAAAAATATAGATTCTATGAAAAAACAATTGTTCGGAACATGTTCCCTTTGGGCAACATGTATCTTTTTATTATTGACATCGGCGTCGTGTTCTGTTGATGAGAGGTACGGCCTGTCAAGTAATCTTGATGCCACCATTGGAGTGGGAAAGGGACTTTCGTTTCCAATTGGTTCTACTCCAAAGTTCTTCATCTCGGAACTTGTTGACACTGCCGAAAATGAAGTGCTTACAATAGATGATGCCGGAAACATAGTTGTTTCAAATGGTGACAGCTTTGTGTCCGAGAAATTCAAGATTGACGAAATATCGTTAAATTTTGAAGATGCAGAGGATAATAGATTTTACGATTTTAAAGTAAAAGCTCATGGTGATGTTCCCGAAATACCAGGTGTGGATATAAAGATTCCTTATATCGTTTACGATACTATAAACACTGAAATAGAACTTAACCTTAGCCAGGATGATCTTCCTAAGGAGGTTACGCGTCTTGCCAAACTTACCTTTAAAGAACCTGTAAAAATTAAGTTTTCAGTGGCTATGTCAAGTAAACTGCAAACATCACAGAATCTTTTGAAAACTGTTGGTAAGTTTAAATTCGAAGCTAACGACTCGGATGCAGCAGAAGATGATTATAGTCAAAAATTCTTTGAGGTCGATTTGCCCGATTGCCTTGTCCTGAATGAGGAGTTGTTGGACGAAGGACTATTCTATAAGAATGGAGTTCTGTTGCTTAACAGTATTGCAAAGTATAACAACGCAAAGGAGGCAATCTGTTACGAGGCAGAGTTCTATCTCGATTCTCTCGACTTGACAAAAACAGAAAAAGGTTATGTTGAGGTTGTAGATGGCAATATTGAAATTCGAGAGAAGATAAGTCTTCGCGGAATGATTGTTTCCGATCCTGTAGAATTTGATGTGCATGATATTACAGCTGTCAATAGCATTGATGTTAAGAGCATACTTTCTATAAGCAAGATGGAGCTTGCTGCAGTTGAGGGTTGTTTCGAACCCGATATTGAACCTGTGTCTGAGGTTGTCAATTTGAATTTGGGTAGCGAACTCGATTTCTTGAAGAGTGCATATATCGACATTACAGACCCGCGTTTGGCTCTTACTTTCAATAATGGAACAGGTGTGAATATCCTGGCTGATGCAAGTTTGGCTGGATATGACGAGCATTACAATGAACTTGAGAATACACGTGTTGATATAAGCATTGCAGCACAGGCCGATGCAACCACACAAATACTGATAGACAGATATGGCAAGCCTGTTCCCGGTTGGACAAACTGTGTAGCTCCAAGCATAAATGAACTGATAAAGGTTATTCCCGACAATGTAGGTGTTGATTTGAATATCCGTTTGGATAATACAAAGTTTTCACGAATTGACTTGGGTGAGGAGATGGAGATTGGTGGTTCGTATGAGTTGCAGGTACCATTGGCATTTGACAGCTTAGGAATTACATATACATATAGCATGACAGATGTCTTTGGAAACAATAGCGCTGAAGAATCGGAAGGTTCTGATATGCCCGAAGACTTTGATAAACCAAATGAGTCAGATAACTTATATGATGATAATGCTGATTATCGTAGTTACGACAACTATTATGATGATTCATATAATAACGAGTTTGACGAGTCTTACAATGGTGCATACGGCAATCCGGAAAACAGTGAGAGTGAAGATGAGACAGACAATAGTGAGTTCTTTGAGATGGTGAAAGAAATCAGAGGCGTATCACTCTCGTTTACAGTGCTAAACACAATACCTGTAGGCCTAAAGCCCGAGATATTCATATACGACGAGAATGGCAATCCTGTTGATGCGACTTTGAGTATTGATGGAGAAATCAAGCGAGGTAACGAGGTGCTTATGGATGGTGTTGTTGGTGAGCCTGTGGCATCAGAAATAAAAGTTAAGATATCATCAACAAATGCTTTACTTAAAGATCTTTACCGAATTGATATCAAGTTAGTGGGTACAGGTAAGGGTGCAATCAACGCCAATGAATATATTCAGCTTACAGGTATTGCATTGAATATTGATGACTATGTAGTATTGGATTTAAACAGCTGATTTCCGTTTTAAATAGCTATTGTTATGAATAATAAACACATTATAAAAGTATTATGCGCGGTTGTTATGTTTGTAGGAATAACATTTACTGCGCAGGCTCAGGTTGAACGTACCGGTTATTTTCTTAAAGGCAACTCCTACGGTCACAGACTTAACCCCTCTTTCCAACCAAAGAGAAGCTACCTTTCGGTTCCGGTTGTCGGAAATACATCATTCGGAGTTTCTTCTAACATAGAGATTACCGATTTTGTCTATCCAAGTGGTGATAATCTTGTTACTTTTATGCATCCCGACATCGATGCAAAAGAGTTTGTGGGCAACTTGAGTAAGAACAATAAGATGAATATGAATGTGAACGCTACGCCGCTCTCATTAGGATTCTATGCTTTTGGCGGTTTTAACACCATCGATATTGGAATTCATGCTAATGCGGGATTCTGCGTTCCAAGAGACTTTTTTGGCTTATTCAAGGATATGAGTGCCGAGAAATATGTACTCAATAATATCGGTTTCCGTACAAGAAACTATGCTGACATTGCTATAGGTCACTCTCACAAGATAAACAATAATCTAACCATTGGTGCACGTCTTAAATTGTTGGTTGGTCTTGCATATGCCGAGATTGCTATGGATAAGATGGAGTTATCTGTCAGCGACAAACAGTGGCAGATAAATGCAAAGGGTAGTGCTGTGGCCAATGTAATAGGTTCTGAATTTACATATGACGAAAATGGAATTATTAGCGGCATAGGTAGCTTTGTTCCAGAGTTGAGTAACCTTGGATTCGGTGTTGATCTGGGTGCTACCTACGATTTCAGTAAAGTTTTGACAAAAGGACTTATATTGTCGGCTTCGTTGAATGATATTAATTTCATCAAATGGAATAATGCTGCGCAAACCGGTATCTCTCCAAGCAAACCATATACATTCGAAGGTTTCAGCGAACTCTCATTCGATGGTGGCGAGAACAGCGTAGAGCAACAACTAACTACTATGGGTGAGGAACTGGGCGAATTCTTTGCTGTTGATAAGATGACTCCCGATGATTATACCGATTTCTGGGGAGCTACATTGAATATCGGTATAGAATATAAGATGCCATTCTATAGCAAATTGAGTGTTGGTGCGTTGTTTACCCAACGTTTTGAGACAGCCTATTCATATACGATAGGTTCGCTGATGTTGAACTTCTCTCCGCTCTACTTCCTTGATTTGGCGGCAAGTGCGTCGGTATCGACTTATGGATATAGCTATGGTGCAATGTTGAATATTAATCTCCCCGGTTTCAGCATATTCGCAGGAGCTGATCTCTATGCAGGAAAGTATGGTATGATGAGCTTGAGCAAAGCGGAAGGAGTTCTCGACGAGGTTAATTTGTATTTCCCATTGAATAAATTCAATGCAAATGCGATGCTTGGTATAAACATTCCTTTAGGTAAAAAACATTAAAAGAGTATAAATGACAAAAAAAGAATGCGATATCGCATTCTTTTTTTGTGTGTTATCTCTTGTTGTTGAAAAATCTTTTCATCAGTTCTGTGCTCTCTTCGGCACAAACTCCGCAAACAACCTCTGTCTTAGGGTGTAGTACGTCGGGTGCATACCTGTTGTATCCACGTTTCTCGTCTGTGGCACCATATACCAGTCGCCCCAATTGTGACCATGCTATGGCGCCGGCGCACATTGGGCATGGTTCTACTGTTACATATAGTGTACAATCGTTTAGATATTTCCCGCCGACAGCTGTTGCTGCAGCTGTTATGGCTTGCATCTCGGCGTGGGCTGTAACGTCGTTGAGAGCCTCTGTAAGGTTGTGGGTGCGTGCAATAATGCGCCCTTTGCATACGACTATGGCACCTATAGGAACTTCGTCTTCGTCATACGCTTTTTTAGCCTCGTTTAGGGCTATTTTCATATATTCTGTATCTGTCATCATCAACGGCGCATATCGTGTTCACCAAAGAGTGTGGGGTAGTCCTCGTCAAGGTTCTTGTATATGAACGACAATAACGTTTCGCGCATCCAGTTGCTCTTGTTGCTTATGCGGTATTTCTTCAGATAGTCATCGATGATTTTCATCTCTTCTTCGCTGACAAGACATACTACACGTGAGTGTCGTACAGGTTGTGTACGCGTTGTGGTGGCTTTGGGTTTGTTTGTCTTTTTCACGCTCATAGGTTTCTGTGATGCAAAAATAATTCATCTTAAAAGGAATTGCAAGTTTTTCATTTGCTTTTCCTTGCGACAAGTGTTATCTTCGCTTTTACAATATGTAAAACTGTATGGCAGAACACAATCTACTCGGCAATAAAGGTGAAATGTTGGCATCTCGTTATCTCCTTGATAAAGGGTATGCTATTCTGCATTATAATTGGCGTAGTGGCCACAAGGAAATCGACCTTATAGCGCGCGACCGCGATGTTTTGGTCTTTGTAGAGGTTAAGAGCCGCCGTGATGAAACATATGGCGATGCTGCCGATGCTGTTACTCCACAGAAAATTCGTCTCCTTATATCGGCTGCCGAAGCTTATGTTATGAAGTATAAGGTGGATACTCCCCTTCGTTTTGATGTAGTTACAGTCGTTGGCATGTGTGAACCATATAAGATAGAGCATATAATTGATGCTTTTCAACCTACATGGTAGTATTAAATTTTATCTTATGAATATTGAGGATGCACGCATATATTGTCTTTCCAAGATGAATGCAACAGAGGATTTTCCCTTTGATGAGACAACACTCGCTTTCAGGGTTGAAAATAGGATTTTTGCTATAGTGGACCTTGACAATGTCAGTTGGTTCTGTGTCAAGTGCGATGCCGATTATGCCATTGAACTGCGCGACAAATATCCGCAGATAGTTCCGGCTTGGCATATGAATAAAAAATATTGGAACCAACTTGATATAAATACGTTGAGTGACGATTTGTTCCGTTCGCTTGTTGACCACTCCTATAACGAGGTGCTTAAGAAACTGCCAAAGAAAATACGCGTAAACTATGGTGTTGAATAAAGAAACAGTTGTTCGCCTTTCTTCCGTCGATTCTACGAACCGCTATCTACGCGATGAAGCAGCATCCTTGTGGAAAAAAAAGACTGTTGCAGATAAATTTGTTGTAGTAACAGCGGAACATCAGACTGCAGGGCGAGGACAGAGAGGAAATGTATGGAATTCCAATGCCGGCGAAAATCTGCTGTTGTCCATTCTGGTGCGTCCGGCTGAAGCTTTGGCTGTCAAAGAGCAATTTTTTCTCTCGCAGGCCGTAGCTTTGGCATTGCACGATGCAATGTCGTGCTATGGTATAGAAACCCGTCTCAAGTGGCCAAACGACATATATGTGGGTAACAGGAAACTTGCAGGTGTGCTTGTGGAACTCGATTATTCAGGAGCTTTTGTGGAGCAAGCGATAATAGGCGTGGGAATAAATGTCAATCAGGAATGCTTCCCGGAAATGGATAGGGAACCTGTCTCAATGAAGATGCTGCAGGGTTGTGATTATTCTTTGGATGATGTGCTCGAAAAGTTTCTAAATAGCTTTGAGTATTATTACACTGTACTCCTTGACGGTGATGCAACTATGTTGATGAGCGAATATACGCGGTTGCTTATTGGCTATAATGAATGGCGTACATTTATTGATAAGAGCGGCTGTTTTAATGCCGTTATAGAGGGAGTCGAGAGCGACGGTCATCTCCTTGTGCGGCATAGCAATGGTGTGTTGTTACGTTATGCATTCAAGGAAATAGAACAGTTGTTATAGTGGCTTGTTCATTTCGTCTTCACGTGCTTTCTTTAGTTTGTTACGGCGTCGTAGCAATATCCATAGTATAGCAAGCATTACGGCCGATGCTCCAACGGTAGCCCACTTTTCGGTATTTGTCATTTCTGTATTTCTTGGGAATAGGTATATATACATTATTGCTGTATATATGGCAAGAACGGCCACTGTTATGTTTGGGTTTTTAAAGAATCTCATAATTCGTTTGTATTATAATGTACTGCAAAGGTAACTATTTTTTCTTGAGTAATGAATTTGATTAACCTTTTGAGTAAAATAATAGCATTATTTAAGAATTTGTCCTATTTTTGAAAAAGAATAATGATTATCTAAAATATTTTCGATATGGCAAAGTTTAAACGTATTCTGCTCAAGTTGAGTGGCGAGAGCCTTATGGGTGAGCAGGGTTATGGTATTGACGTTAAACGTCTGAACGAGTATGCAGCGCAAATTAAGGAGGTTGCAGAGATGGGAGTGCAGATTGGTATTGTCATTGGTGGTGGCAATATCTTCCGTGGCCTTACCGGTGCAGGAAAAGGCTTCGACCGCGTAAAGGGCGACCAGATGGGTATGATGGCTACTGTAATCAACAGTCTTGCTCTTAGTTCTGCCCTTGGTGCAGCCGGAGTTGCAAACAAAGTGCTTACCGCCATCCGCATGGAGCCTGTGGGTGAGTTCTATACAAAGTGGAAAGCTATTGAGGCAATGGAGAACGGTCAGGTGGTTATTATGGCTGCAGGAACAGGTAGTCCGTATTTTACAACCGATACAGGCTCATCGCTTCGTGGTATTGAAATAGAGGCAGATGTTATGCTCAAGGGTACCCGTGTTGACGGAATTTATACAGCCGACCCCGAGAAAGATCCTACAGCTACAAAATTTGACGAAATCTCATACGACGAGGTTATCAGCCGTGGATTAAAGGTTATGGATATTACGGCAACAGCCATGTGTAGAGAGAATAATTTACCAATCTACGTGTTCAATATGGATGTTGTGGGTAACCTTAAAAAGGTAATGGATGGCGAGGAGATAGGAACATACGTTCATCCTTGATATACTTTCTGTAGAAACCTATATACTGCTTAGCAGTTATATTGTTACATACATAAAGCGGGCAACATTAATTGTTGCCCGCTTTATGTATCTGTTTTTATCATTCATTTTCTTTGGTGAGAATCCAGCCTCCGGACTGTGCAATTGTTGCATCTATAGCCATGTCGCTGTCACTTATGGCATGTAGTGTTCCTTTGTATATTGAAACCTTTTTTGCCGATACGGCATTGTGGTGCGCTTTAAGCTTTACATTGCCGTTCGTTATTATTAGATTGTCTGTATCAACGGCAATGCTTTCGCGTGTTTTTTCTATTCCGTCGTAATTGCCGCCTGTTGTCAGAACTGTTATCTCTCCTCCTTTAATTGTTGTGTTGGCGCAATTTATTCCTTTGGCTCCTTTGCCTGTGCAATCAATGGCAATTGTACCTTTTTGGATATCAATGTTGCCTTCGCACTTTATTCCACCGGCCAATGTGGTGTCGTTAAGTACAGTTCCTTGTGCCACTCCCGCAAGCTTTCCACCATTGAATGTGATATTGCTGTCGCAATTCAGAATTTTTGAGCCGTTGCCTTGTACTGTACCATGTATAATACCGCCTGTCTGCTTGTATGTTCCGGTAGTCTTTATTCCCGAGCTCTTATCGCCTGTTGTGGTGAATTTGGTGTATCCGCCGTTGATTGTTGCACTTGCAGTAACAAGAGGGTCAGCATCTTCGTTTGAAACTTTTATTGCTTCTCCGCCTGTAGTCAACTCAATTTTACCTGCGTCGATAATTACTTCGCCTTTGCCACAATCTATTCCGTCGTTCTCGGCATTAACGGTTATTGTAGGCGATACTGTAGCTGTGCGGCTTACAATGAACTTGTCGTTTGTGTGAAAACCGTCCTTGGCTGCTTTAACAATGTTTATGTTGCCGCTGCGTATTCTTATATAGTCGTCGCTGCATATGCCATGTCCGCCATAGCTTGTTACATTAAGTATGCCCGAACCATCTTCGTAACCGTTGAAAATCAGCTGTCCTTCGCTGAAGAGTGTACCTTTCTGGTCTTCGCCTGAAGTTGATGGCGCGTTGTATGTTGCTCCGTCGCAAAGGTTGTTTGTAGTGTTGTCGTCAATGGTGAAATATACAGTCTTTCCCGTCTGTATATTTATTGCAGGGCCATTAGGGTTTGTCAATTCAAGTCCGGAAAGTAATATTTGGAACTTCTTTTCGCTATAAATCTTTAATGAGCCGTTGCTTGATTTGCCGCTTACAATATAACCGACTTTGCCATCTGTTGAATTGATTGTCAAGTGTGCACCTTTTTTTGTATAAGGGATACTTCCCGAAACAGTAACATCATTTTCACCGAATGTTATGTTTATGATCTTACCTATAGAGAATTTTTCAACAAAGTCGCCATAATCATTATCTTCGGTTTCAACAGAAGGTATTGTCTCGATAACCTCGTTGAAATTCTTCTTGTCGTTGCTGTCGAAAGTCACTTCAGGTTCAAGGTCGTATGTCAATAGGTCGCTTTTGTCTCTCTTTGGCGAGATGCTTTCAACTTTCCCGGTGTGAAAACGGTGTGTTACGCCACCAGCTAAAGATAGAGCTACGGTCTTGTCTGTTTCATTGAATGTTATTTCTCGGGTATCCTTTGTGTCAATAGGCAAATATGTACCGTCGTTGTTGTTTACGTTCAAAGTCTGGGCCTGAAGACCGCTTGCAGCCAACAGTGCTATTATGTAAATATATCTTTTCATCTTTTTACAAATTTGGCTGTTTGGTCATTGGTTCTAATCACATATATGCCTTTGGGCAGGTGGGCAATGCTTATTATGCCGTTGTCCGATTTCTGACGTACACATATAAGTTGTTTGCCTATGATGTTATATATGGCAATTATATCTCCAGCATTGCAGTTTACAGCAATGTCGTCGCTCGACACGTAAGTGATTATGTCGTCGGTATCAGCAACCGTGTTTTCTATGTTGCTGTAATTGCTGAAATATATTCTGCTTATCTCTCCCATAGATGCTTCAGTGGCAGTGCCGTCTGTCTGTGAAATTTTTACAGTTGTTCCGCTGAATGTAATCTTGTCGAGTTTGCTGAATTCAATGGTTTCTATATCGGCGCTTTTGTCAACAAATATCTGTTGCGCCATAATAGGTAACGACGCTGTTATGAGTAGTAGTAGTGTGTATATTCTTTTCATAGTCCTTCTTTTGGAGTTTATAGGTCAATAGAGTATTCAAAACCAATGGCATGTCCGTCAGGGTCATTGCCGTTTACGTCTTGATAAAGATAATACAATGAAACGGAGTTGTCCTTGTTAATCTTGTACGATGCTCCGGCACGGTAACGTGCCTTGTCGAATACTTGCCACTTGTCGAGTCTGGTATAAAGTTCTGCCGATACAAAAGGATTTATCTTGCAGTTTGGAATATCGTACTTGATGTTCAAACGTGAACGAAGTGACAGGTTTTCTTTAGCCTCCTTGAACTCCGGTTCTGGTACCGGATTTGGCTCGTTCCATCCTTTGTGATTACCTTTGATATCGAAGATCTCTTCCCAATGGTACTTGGTTTCTGTTGTTGTCGCCGAGCTTGTATGGGTATATTGCAGGCGTTCGCGCAAAGAGATTTCAAAGCGTCCAACCTTGAATTCTCCGGTCAGTGTTGCATACACTCTGTTTCGTGTAGCCCAATAGGCATCATCGATATTGTAGTTGTATTCGCCAACCTCTTCTATGAAATCTTTTATGCTCTTTTCTCTAAGGTTGTGGCCATATATAAAACTATATCCCACATTTGTTTTTAGTTCAATCTTTGAATTGCTTTTGCCAAGTTCTTTCCACTCTTTGATTTTGTAGTCGAGCTTTGCTCCAACAGCTATACGCTCTATGTCGCTTACCGCTTCAATGGAACGAACCTCGGCATCAATGATGAACTTGCTCTTCTTGTTTACTTTTTTTGAAAACTCTACAGTTCCCCACACACCGAATTCGTCCCCGCCATCTTGAGCGTTGACATTGTTTATAGGTGCTGTGAACAGTGCTGTTGCAAAAAGTATTTTCGCAACAATATTCTTAATCTTTAAGTTTGTATTCATCTACTGGAGCTTTTAGTGTGGTGTCAACCGAATTATTGGCTTCTTTGCTGCGGTAGTACATCTTTACTATAACCGCATCTTTCAGGAAGTCGATACTTCCCACTTCAACCTTCTCAATCTTCAGTCCCGTACGCTTTTCAAGGTCAGCAATCAGTTCCTCTCTCTTGTCTTCTGTTATAAGGTTTATGTTGTCATATTTTATAACCTTGTACGAGTAGTGGCTTATGAGCAACTTGCTTTCGCACAACCAAATTGATGCAATGAAAAGGGTGTTTATTATAAGTACCTCGCCGTAGCTCAATTCGCTTACAGTGAGTCCGTTTATTGCGCTTATGGCAATGATGATGAAAAGATATGTCATTTCGCGTATTGCAACCTGTTCGGTGCGGTAGCGTATGATACTGAATATGGCAAAAAGTCCTAATGCAATGCCGGCTTTTAGTTTTACGTCGCCCAGCACGTATATGAGCATAAAGGTACTTATGGCAATCAGAACGTAGGTGAAGAAGAACTCACCGCGTTTACATTTAGGATAATAGAGGCCACGCACCACAATCATTATAGATATGATATTTATCAGGAATGCAATGAGCAGGCTTCTTACGTGTGCAGTGTCTATAAACTTGTTGTCGCTGACTCTTTTCTCTTTAATGCCAATAGACATCTTTTCATTCTTGTCCTTGTCGTCGTCAAAGTCGAAACTGTTGTCCATTACCTCCGAGATAATGAAATCTTCGGCTCCGGCTGTTACGGGAAATGCCTGTGCGTTTGTTTGGATACAGAATCCAAAACTCAAACAGAACAGTAGTAGTGTGATTGTACTTCTCATATGGTTTGTGTTTATTGTTTATTCTCTATTTTTGATATCATTATCAGACGCTCTTTAAAGTTGTTGCGTTTAAGCAGTCTGTTTGTCAAGGCACTGCCTATGCAGTATTTGCTGAATCCTGAACGTTTGATGCGTAACTCCCTAAGTATGTCAAGAGCCGGTGATGGAACATTGCCATCGCGTTTCAGTTCTATTATAGCAACTCTCTCAAGCTTATCGCGCTTGTCGCTTTTGAAATGATGGAACTTTAGGTTAAAGTCAATGGTTAGCCTTTCTGTCTTGCCATAGTTTACCAGCGTTATACGGTTAAACCAGTTTTCAATTACGGGGGTTACCTCTTCTATCTCGTACCAGGCGTGCTTTGCCATAAATGGAACAACATTCTCAAGCTCTTCCATAACAGTTTCGTGTCCTTGTATGGATATTCGCTTCTTTTTTGTTCGGCCATGGTTGTTCTTGTTCTTTATCTCAAAGAAAGTGTCGTTGCTGTCGAGATATGTCCTGACTCTGATTTTCTCCCTTACAGTTCTACCGCAATGGTGCATATTGTACATTTGATAGTCGTCAGTGTCGAAATAGGTCGTATGGTAACTTGCAATGCGCTTGCCGTTAATGTCCTGAATATAGTATTTGCCACGTACAGCAAGAAGGAACGCATGCAACTGTTCCGCCGTTGCTACAAATTTTGTATCAGTGCGGTTCATGAGCTTGATGCCCGACATCTCTTGCAGAGTTATCGGTGGTAACAGTTGCGCTTTGTCTGTAATGTTGCTGTCCATTAACAAAATATCTATTTATGCAAAAATAAGCAAAAGATTAATAAAATAAAGATTTAGTATGTTATTATTTCATAATGAGCCTTCTTGTAGCGGTTTTGTAATTGTCTATTCTTTTATTATCTTCGCATTGAATATACTCGAAGTTGTTTATGTGTAGGTAAAAAAATATTACAATGAATGTATTTGAGATAATTGATAAATACTATCCTTTGGACAACGAATTAAAGGAGATTTTTATGATACATGCCCAAGCTGTAACAGATATGGCTTTGTGTATGGCGCGAAAGCATCCCGAACTTAATATGGATTTGCAATTTATCGAGGAGGCTGCGATGTTGCACGATTTGGGAATTTTCTTGACAGATGCTCCGCGCATACATTGCTTTGGCAAGGCGCAATACCTGTGTCATGGATATCTTGGTGCCGAGATATTACGTTCTTTGGGATATGAACGTCATGCAAGAGTGTGCGAACGTCACACCGGTACAGGGTTACGCAAGGATCAGATAAAAGCAAACGGTTGGGATATTCCGGCTATGGATTTATTGCCTGAAACTCTTGAAGAACAACTCATTTGCTTTGCCGATAAATTCTTTTCGAAAACTAAATATCTGCATACTCCACGAACATTGGAACAGGTGGTCGAGAGTATGCAAAAGATCTCGGATGAGTCGGCTCGGAAAGTGCAGCAATGGGCAACCTTGTTCATGTAATTTTTTGTGTGTTTTCCAATATAGCACTTTATAAGTGCTTTTTTATCTTAAAATCCCCAAATACTTCTTTTATTTTTGTATTTTTGCTCTCTATATGGGTAAGTGTAAATGAATAACACATCGATAAAGGTTGTTTTACTGGCATTTCTATTGGCGATTATCGCGTTTGCGGTTCCTGCCAATGCTGTGTCGTTCCCTTTGTCGTATTCAAGCGAAATCTCTTTCCTGCAGGATTCATTGCGCTCCGATACCCTTGCAACCGATAGTGTTAAGCCTCAAAAGAAAGATGCTATCGATGCTCCGGTCTATTACGAGTGCACCGACTCTATGGTGTGGGCGCGTGGTGGCAATGCATACCTTTATGGCCGAGGCAAGGTAAACTATGGCAATATAGAACTTACTGCAAACATAATATCCATGAACATGGACAGCAGTATAGTGCATGCTATGGGACGTGCCGATTCAACAGGATATATCTCCGGACTGCCTATCTTCAAGGATGGCGGAACACCTTACGAGTCGGACCGAATGAGTTATAACTTCAAATCCAAAAAGGGAGTTATCAACAACGTTTATACCCAACAGGGCGATGGCTACCTTATGGGAGGAAAGGCCAAGAAAGACTCTTCCGATGTGTTCTATTCACAAGACGGAATGTACACCACATGTGATGCCGAACATCCTCACTTTTACATCAGGCTCACTCGCGCCAAGGTGCGCCCCAAGAAAGACGTTGTTTCAGGTCCTTTGTATCTTGTGGTTGCAGATGTTCCACTGCCTCTGGCTTTGCCTTTCGGATATTTTCCTTTTACCGAGAACTATTCATCGGGTTTCATTATGCCTACATATGGTGACGAAACCGAACGAGGCTTTTACTTGCGCGATGGTGGATATTACTTTGCTATAAGTGACAAATTCGACTTGCGCCTTACAGGTGAAATCTTTACCAAAGGTTCGTGGGGAGTGAATGCCGCATCTACCTATGCCAAGCGATATAAATATTCGGGAAATGTCAGCCTCAGCTACCTCGTTACGAAAAATGGCGAGAAAGGCCTGCCCGATTATGCTGTTGGAAAAAACTTTCGTGTGCAGTGGAGTCATCGTCAGGATGCAAAGGCTATGCCTAATACAAACTTCTCGGCGAGCGTCAATTTTGCCACATCCGATTATGAACGTGCCAATCTGAACAGTTTGTATAATCCGGCACTAAACTCGCAGAGCGTAAGAACATCAAGTATAAACTTCTCCCACAACTTCCCCGAGATAGGTTTGTCGTTGTCGGCAACGATGAACGTGTCGCAGAACGTGCAGGACTCGAGTCTCTCCTTGACATTGCCTACACTTAACGTGTCGTTGGCAAAGAAGTATCCGTTCAAGCGCAAGAAACGTGCCGGTGACGAGCGCTGGTACGAGAAAATCTCGCTCTCGTATAGTGGTCAGATGAGCAATAGCATCAGCACCAAAGAGGACCGTCTTTTTAAATCGAACTTTATTGATGACTGGCGCAACGGTATAAAGCACAGCATCCCCATCAATGCCACATTCCAACTCTTCAATTTCATAAACCTTACTCCAAGCTTCAGCTACACCGAACGCTGGTATTTCAAAAAGATAAACCAGGATTGGAACGAAGTAACCAACAAGGTGGTAAGCGATACTATACATGGTTTTCATCGTGTATATAACTACAATGTTGCGTTGTCGGCAAATACCACTCTCTACGGTTTTTACAAGCCGGCAAGTTTTATCAAGAACAGCCGCATACATACTGTGCGTCACGTCTTTAAACCATCGGTGTCGTTGACATACGCTCCCGACTTCGGACACGAACGCTATGGATATTACGACACTTATGTCTATACCGATGAATATGGCGAGGCACGTACGGTAGAGTATTCTCCCTATCAGAACAGCATATATGGAATACCATCCAAAGGCGAGACGGGAAGTATCTCTTTCAGCATGAGTAACAATCTTGAGATGAAATGGCGAACAAAAGACGACTCGCTCAAGAAGGTCAGTCTCATCGATGAGCTTGGAGCGTCATTGTCATACAATCTTGCGGCAAAGGTACGTCCGTGGAGTAACCTGTCAACCCGCCTTAGGTTGAAACTTACCAAGAGCTACACATTCAGTTTCAATGCGACATGGGCTACATATGCCTATGAGTTCAACGAACGCGGCCAAGTGGTAGTGGGTGAACGCACCGAGTGGTCCTATGGCCGTTTCGGCCGTTTTCAGGGTATGAGCCAGAACCTCTCATATACATTCAACAACAGAACGCTCGACAAGATAAAGGCATTCTTCGCAAAGTTTACCTCCAATGATGAAGAGTCCGAAGAAGATGGCGAGAGCGAGAATAAGGTTGAAGAGAAGCCACAGGTAACATCATTCAAGAGTTCTAAGACAAAGAAGCAGAAGAGTGCCGAGATTGACGAGGATGGTTATATGCCGTTTAAATTACCTTGGAGCCTTACTTTCTCTTATGGTATAAATATGGCCGAGGATAGGTCGGCACAGATAAATATCAGGAACATGAGATATCCATACAAGTTTACCCAGAATCTCAATGTGTCGGGTAACATAGGTATCTCCGATAACTGGCGTATAAACTTTACTTCGGGATATAATTTTGAGTATAAGCAGCTCACTACCACAACGATGAATATCTCGCGCGATTTGCACTGTTTCGAGATGTCGTGCGGCATTGTTCTGGCTCCATATACTTCGTTCAACTTCTGTTTCAGAGCAACATCGGCGATGCTGGCCGACTTCCTGAAGGTTGAGAAACGTAGCGACCGAAGTTCTAATGTGCAGTGGTATAACGATTAAATTCTCACCAGGCAATCTTCTCTTTGCCGTGTTGTGCAAGGTAATCGTTGGCTAACGTGAAATGGTGGTTGCCGAAGAATCCCTGATATGCCGATAGTGGCGATGGATGTGGCGATTTCAGTACAAGGTGTTTTTGCGTGTCAATGAATGCACCCTTCTTTTGTGCATAGCTTCCCCATAGAATAAATACGAGGTTCTCTCTGCGCGATGCAAGCTCTCGTATAGCAGCATCGGTAAACTCCTCCCATCCGCGTTTCTGGTGCGAGCCTGCCTGCGATGCGCGTACGGTTAGTGTGGCGTTGAGTAACAGCACACCCTGGTCGCTCCAGCGTGTGAGGTCGCCGTCCTGCGGTATGGGGCTGCCTGTGTCGTTGGCAATCTCCTTGAATATGTTCAGCAACGATGGAGGGAACGGTATTCCTTTGTTTACCGAGAAGCAGAGGCCGTTGGCTTGTCCTGCGCCATGGTAAGGGTCCTGTCCAAGTATCACAACTTTTACCTTGTCGAAAGGACAGTGGTCGAAAGCGTTGAAGATAAGCTTTGCCGGAGGGTATATGGGAGTGGCCCCCTGGTACTCATCGCGTACAAAGGTTGTCAGTCGTTTGAAATAATCCTTTTCAAATTCCTCTTTAAGTATCTCTTTCCAGCTTTGCTCTATCTTTACTTCCATCTCTGTAAATATTAAACAAGTAGGCGACCACGAAGTCGCCTACTTGCAATTTATTAATATGCTCTTGCGAACAGTACGCGGCGTGCCGAAGGCTTGCCTGTAACCATACATGTGCCGGGTGTCTCGTCCCAACCGATAGGAATACAACGTATTGTCGCTTTTGTCTCGTTCTTGATGAGTTCCTCTGTCTCGGGTGTTCCGTCCCAATGTGCAAGGATGAAGCCACCCTTCTCAATCTCGCTCTTGAACTCCTCGTATGTGTCAACACTGCGTGTGCATGCCTCGCGCATTGCAAGGGCCTTGCTGTGAAGGTTCTTCTGTATGTTGTCGAGCAACTCTTTTACATATTCTACAATGCCGTCTATCTGGCGTGTCTCCTTCTCCAATGTGTCGCGGCGCATAACCTCGATGGTGCCGTTCTCGATGTCGCGTGCACCAAGTACAAGGCGCACAGGAACACCCTTAAGCTCATATTCAGCGAACTTGAATCCCGGACGACGGTTGTCGGCATCGTCAAACTTGACACTGATGCCCAGCTTCTTCAACTCAGCAATGATTGGATCGGTCTTTGACTTGATGATGTTGAGCTGCTCCTCGTTCTTGTAGATAGGAACAATCACAACCTGTATTGGTGCAAGTGCAGGAGGTAGTACAAGGCCGTTGTCATCGGAGTGAGTCATGATGAGTGCGCCCATAAGACGTGTCGATACGCCCCATGATGTAGCCCATACATATTCAAGGTTGTTGTTCTTGTCAACGAACTGCACGTTGAACGCTTTTGCAAAGTTCTGTCCAAGGAAGTGTGATGTACCGCACTGCAAAGCCTTGCCGTCCTGCATCATGCCCTCTATGGTGTATGTGTCGAGCGCACCTGCAAATCTCTCATTAGCAGATTTTACGCCCATCACTACAGGTAGTGCCATGTAGTTGTTTGCGAAGTCGTTATATACGTGCAACATTGTCTGTGCCTCTTTCTCAGCCTCTTCGCGTGTGGCGTGTGCTGTGTGGCCCTCTTGCCACAAGAACTCTGCAGTGCGCAGGAATAGGCGTGTACGCATCTCCCAACGCATTACGTTAGCCCATTGGTTAACCATGATTGGAAGGTCGCGGTACGACTGAATCCAGTTCTTGTATGTGCTCCATATGATAGTCTCCGATGTTGGGCGGATAATCATCTCTTCCTCGAGCTTGGCTGCCGGGTCAACAACAACGCCGCTGCCGTCGGCTGCGTTCTTCAGGCGGTAGTGGGTAACAACGGCGCACTCTTTTGCAAAGCCCTCTACGTGTTCTGCCTCACGGCTGAGGAAAGACTTTGGAATAAGCAACGGGAAGTATGCGTTTACGTGTCCTGTTGCCTTGAACATGTCATCAAGTACACGTTGCATCTTCTCCCAAATAGCATATCCGTAAGGTTTTATTACCATACATCCTCTTACGGGTGACTGCTCTGCAAGGTCTGCTTTCAGTACAAGGTCGTTGTACCACTGTGAGTAGCTCTCGCTACGTTTGGTTAACTCTTTTAGTTCTGCCATATCTGTTGTAATTTATTAATCTGTTGAATGTCTTTCTTTTGCAAAGGTAGTAAAAAATCAAATCAAAGGGATGTTCATTGCCTTGCATTTTTCCCTCATTTCTTCGGGCCATATGCTCGACTGTATCTCGCCAATATGCGCTTTCTTAAGCAGTAGCATACAAAGGCGCGACTGACCAATACCGCCACCAATGCTCAATGGCAAGCTGCCTTCGAGCAATCTCTTGTGGAAATACAATTGCTTGCGCTCCTCTTTGCCTGTTGTCTCCAATTGATGTAGTAATGCCTTGCGGTCAACGCGTATTCCCATTGATGAAAGCTCCATTGCTTTGCCCAATACATCGCTCCATATCATAAGGTCGCCGTTGAGGCCATAGAAACCGTCCTCGTTTGGAGTGGTGTAGTCGTCGTAGTCGGGTGCACGGTTATCGTGAGGCTTTCCGTCGCCAAGCTCTCCACCAATACCAATGATGAACACAGCGCCATATTTCTTGGTGATAGTCTCTTCGCGCTCTTTGGGAGTCATGTCGGGGTATAGACGGCGTAGCTCCTCACTGTGTATGAATTCAATCTTCTGTGGTAACGAAGGTTTCAGTTGCGGGTAACATTCGCTTAGTGTGAATTCGGTGTGCAATATTGCCGAATATATATCCTTTACAATACTGCGCAGGAATTCTGCAGTGCGTTCTTCAGGGCTTATTACGCGTTCCCAGTCCCATTGGTCAACATATAGTGAGTGCAAGTTGTCCAATTCCTCGTGTGCACGTATGGCATTCATGTCGGTGTATATGCCATAACCATGTGCAATGCTGTATTCGGCAAGTGTTACACGTTTCCATTTTGCCAACGAGTGTACAACCTCTGCCACTGCTCCGTTCATGTCCTGTATTGGGAAGCTTACCGCGTTTTCGTATCCGTTAAGGTCGTCGTTGAGACCTGTGCCTTGTAGTACGAATAGAGGAGCGGTTACACGTCGCAAGCGGAGTGATGCCGACAGATTCAGCTGGAATGTCTCTTTTATCTGTTTTATGGCCAACTCAGTCTGCTTGAGGTCGAGCAGAGGCTTGTATTCTGTAGGTAGCTTGTATAGTTTCATTTTTTTGTTTGTACAATATCTTTCTTTGAAATCTATTTTCTCTTATAACAATTTGCGAAGATAGCAATTTTATGTCAAAATGTTTCATTACTTACGCTTTAAAAATGCAGTTCTTTTTGAATTTTATTTCATTTTTGGTAAAACATCAATGTAATGTTGCCGATTTTGTATATCTTCGCGTCGCAAACGGACCCGTAGCTTAGCTGAATAGAGCATTAGATTCCGGTTCTGAAGGTCGTGGGTTTGAATCCCACCGGGTTCACGAGAGATATAGCAGAAAAGCAAGAGTGCATGCACTCTTGCTTTTCTGCATATCCGAGGGAACGGTGGGATGGGCTTCGCCAATTCCACCCGGGTTCACGAGAGTTTTGTGGGATGGGCTTCGCCAATTCCACCCGGGTTCACAATTTTTTTGGGGATAATATAGATGTTGACCCAAAATAGAATATCTCCAGTGGATTTGTCATCCTGAACGTATGTGAAGGATCTTATAATAACGCAGTGAATAGATACTTCGCTTTGCTCAGTATGACAATGTGTGCCGGGTCAACT
>JAZRGV010000049.1:0-40789 GCA_045644465.1 Bacteroidaceae bacterium | reverse complement strand
TCCACTTACGGCTGCCAATAAGTTTGAATTCAGAATATTTTGTTGCGTATTCGGGGTGTGACACTTTCAGCAATACACGCTCGTCCCTTATCCTTTCTTTAATCATTACCCAACCATTCATAGGCACACCATCAATGTTCGACAGATTGTTTTCGGGTCTTGTGACACTTTTTGCTATAAGAGTACTGTCCATACGCAGGACCTCGATGGTCGCACCATCAATACGGCGGTGGGTGGCTATGTCTTTTATGTCGCCACAAACAAGCGTTTTATCAGTGTTTTGCGCACACACTATCTCAACAGATGACACTGCAAACAGCACCGCTAAAAAAGTAGGTGTTTTGTCGGTTTCATATTTTTCGGTTTATCACACTTATACCTATAAGACGAATGAAACAGCTGTTTGTTACAAGTTGGAAACATTTTTCCTATATATAAGTTCTAAAAAAAGGATATGCCACTCCGGATTCTGATTACGGGATTTTTCAATATGCGTTACAACATCGGCAAGTGGCATACCCTATTGCCGGCAAATTCGATAAACCGGCTAAAACTTTATTAAAAATTATTACGTTATATTCATAAGACGAATGAAATGCTGTTTTGTGACAGTTACCTGTGTTAAAAACATTTAAATTACTGCAATTTAAATGCAACAGGCAACGTCATTCTAACAGCAACAGCTCTGCCACCTTGCATACCGGGATTCCACGCCGGCATACTCTCAACAACTCTCAAAGCCTCGTTGCATAGAGCTACTGTGGCATCATTCATTTCTGTAAGTTCAACAATGTCTGCGGGGGCAGAATCCGATTCATTCTCCATTGAAAGTAATTCTGCCAACTTTGCCTTTACATCCTGCACTTCGCGCTTGCATTTTTCCCATTCGCTTTTAACAGCCTCACGTTCCTTATCATCAGTAATAAGGGTTGAATATTTGTACTCAAATTCGTTATACTTTATCAGTAGTGAATTGAATTCATTGTTCAGCTCATCATATCTGCTGTCAAATTCCGTTGCCTTTTTATTGACCACAGAAAACTTTCCTCCCACAGCTTTTGCATCGCTGATAGAACCATCATCACGCACAACAAATTCAACAAAAACCCTTCCTTGCGTTTTTGCGTTACGTGCCACAGTGGGATATTTCACATTCTGCATAAGATATTTCATCATCTCCTGCATACCACCTGGAAACTCGGGTTGCTGCTCCACCACCATAAAAACCTTTTCATCTGCATGTCTTTTTACCTGTGGTTTTGCTTCATTTTTTGCAGAAACAGTATTCGGCAAGGTTTCACCCTCCTTAAGGTCAATAAAGACAATACCCTCCTTGCCATGTTGCTCACACTTGGCGTACCATTTCTTTGGTAATTGCGATAATTCCATAACATGTATTGCCTCTATTCTATCTGCCGGGAAATCCAAATCTCCACTGAAAACAGAATCGTTTACAACTACAAGGAGATTATCGTTTACCAATACATCTGGATTTTTTTCCTTGTAACTACTTGAACGCATTACGTTCACTTCAAGGTCGCTGATAGGCTGCAAATCCCTATCACCATATGTGACAACCATCACCTCCGGCACTTGCTTTACCTGAGATGTTAAATTGGCAGGGAAAACATGCAATGTATTCACATTCTCATCGCCGAGTTTTCCCGGAGACCATTTTGGCATTGAACGCACCACACGAAGGACATCGTTGTCGATTGCCTCAACTCCCGAGCTTTGCAACAGACGTGCATCGGTTATTGTACCATCTTTCTTTACAATAATGCTCACAATAGGAGATTCATATTTTACACCGACATCGGTTTTGACATTCTGCCTGAAAAACTCGTCCAAGGCTTGTTCGCCACCGGGGAATTGCGGCTGTTCTTCAACCACCTGATGAATTGTTTCGCCATTCCCGTCAACCATTCTATTAACCTTATGTTCCTCTCTCGATTTGGTGGTAAATTTACGGACCAGCTTGTTCAATCGTAGAGTATCGCCTTGGTAAGGATATTGATATGATGTGAGTTCACCATTTTCCAAATCAAGAACATATTTAGTCATACGCCCCTTGAAATATGCAGAATTCGTGTATTTCTCGTCATTAGGGGCTCTTTCAGAAAAATGCAGTTTCTGACCTTTCAAACACCCAACGCATCCCAACGGTTCTGTATAAAACTCGCCGTCGTCGGCATATATGGCAAACGTAAGAATATCACCGTTCAATGAAACCTCTTTCATAGGACGGTCAAAATAGCCCGGCATAAAGCCTTCGCGCACAGACACAAACTCATCTGTTGCTCCAATGACCTTTCCATAGACATTTCCGTCATCCTCTTCGAGCATAATACAGAGTTTCTCGTTATTGTCCGGGGCCTGCCAAGAAAAATGTAAGAAGATTTTAGAATCTTCAACAACTTTTTGACCGAATACATTTGTCTCATTCGCAACAAATTCATTACCTTTGAGAACCGTTCCGTTCTCGACAGCATTTACATTCTCCACCGTTGAGAAAGAGAGTGCGACAACGGTTGCAACAGGAAGCACATACAAAGCTTTTGCATACTTCCATTTCTTTGATTTTTCTTTACACATCATAGTGATACGTTTTTTGGTTAAACTGTGATTAAAGCTGTTGGCAATTGAGTTTAGGAGCCTTTCGCCAACGGCTTTTTTTATTATTAGATATTGATATTTTTTTGTATTTACACCACAATTTATCACAGCCTCATCAGCCTCGAATTCATGTATATCCTTCAAACAGTTTTTCATAATCCAAGCCAACGGATTGAACCATTGAAACATTATCACAGCATCGACAAACAGTATATCCCATGAATGCCCGGCATTGACATGCGTTCTTTCATGTATAAGAATTTCCTGCGCACCGTCATTTATATCCTGCGAGGAGACCACCACCCAACCGAACCAACTGAAAGGCATCTCTTCGCCATCATGCAGACGCAACTTTATGCCATCGACACCATACAACGAAGAATCAACAGGTCGCGCACGTCTCATTATTTTGAAAAGTTGCACATATATCACAGTCTGACGAACAAGCAATACTGCCACTCCGATTATATATATAACAGAAACGATTGACAGCCAATCTAACGGCACGCTATCCACAGATGATGTTGCATTTATACTTTCACCGACAACAGATTCAGCTGCAATATCACCAAACTCCAATCCATTCAAATCATCAAGCGACAACCCAGTATCAATCTTATCACCCGCGGATAGAATTGCCGCCAAACGCGAGAATGGTGATTCGATACCGATATTAACAGCAGGCAACACAAGCGAACACACCACAATGCCAAGTAACAGATAACGGTTAAGGCGATGAAAAGTCTCACGGCTCATAAATGCCATGAACAACGACACCAATAGAGCCAATGAGAAAGAAGATTTCATCACAAAAATCAGAAAAGCAGTCATGACGAGAACAAATTACTTCTGTTTTTCAATAAGTTCGATAAGGCTTTTAAGTTCATCGACAGAGATTTTCTCTTCCTGAACAAGCGACGAGACCGCACTCATATAAGAGTTGCTGAAATAACGGTTAACCACATTTTTTAGTGAACTCCTGCCATATTCATCCTCACTCACCGCAGCATAATAGCGATGAGTATTACCGAAAGCCTCGTGAGCCACATATCCTTTTGCTTCCAACCCACGCACAATAGTCGATATGGTATTGAAATGCGGCTTAGGCTCATCGAGTAATTCAATAATTTCCTTTACAAACAATCGTCCCTTCTCCCAAAAGAGTTTCATCAGTTCCTCTTCTCTTTTTGTCAAATTCTTCATGATATTAAGTTTTTACGTTTTTCAAACTATAATGATTATTGGCTTAAACTATTTTTTTTAGTTCGCACCGCAAAGAACTATATTTTTTAGTTGCCAAACTAATTTTATTAGTTAAAAAAGATTAACAGTATATTATTTACAAAGAACTGCATATGAAAAGTAATAGAATTGCCCGTGGAAATCATTTAAACTGACTAAATGAGAATAAGCACAAAGGCATTAAGGTAATATAGCAACCTTCATTACTTCACTTCAAAGTATCTTTGCGCTATTTACTTAAACAATACTTTACTATGAAAAATCACCAAACTTTTGAAAGAGCAAAATCGCACAAGAATGGCAATAAAGAGGCTGTAACACCTTCTACCCATATTGTAATAAACACCAACAGATTATGGTACGGGAGAGACAGTACTGCAAGTGCATTCCTCGCAACGGCATACGATGAACAAGGTAAGCGAGTAAATTCTATGAGCGGATACTTCCTTGAACCAAGGACGGATTACGAAAGAGCCAAGATAGAAGGCGATGATAAGGCTATATTGTATGGTAGCTACAACATTGTCCCCAAGAAAAAAGGGCAACGTTTTGAATGGTATGTTGACAATGTTCCTGGAAGAACAGGCATTGCAATACATGGCGGAGTTGACAGCACAGACACGTCTGGTTGCCTACTGCCGGCAGAAAAGTTCATACACGACAGCAATAGTGATAACTACACAACAACAGGTACACAAAAAAAGAAAAAGGAGTTGTTCGATTTCTTCAACAGATATGGAAAGAACGGAATAAAAATAAATATCGGCTTATAAAAAGTTGTAATAGCTATTGACAAAACCTTTTATGTTGATTAACTTTGAACTAAACATAAAAAGTAGAGGTAATGACATTTTTATTAAACATATTGCTCCATCTATTATTATTTCCGGCAAAAGAAAACGAAACGACTTTGTACGGAACGGAAATTCTTAGAGGCAAAGTTGCCAGCATTGTAACGACAAGCAACTGGAGATGCGACTCTATAGTATTTACATACAATAATACCGGCTCGACTACAGGATATACAATCTTCAGGGATGGAAAGATTACAGGTTATTGTGAATACATTTATTTTAAAAACTGTATTGAACAAAATTTGTACAATAGTAACAGAGAACTACAATCACGCTATTGCATTGAATATGACAACAATAGCAATATAATCAAGACACAAGAATACGGATTCATATACCCTGATACAACAAAAACAAAACTGCTTTATGAAAAAAGTATTTCATACAATGCTGAAAATAAAAAAGCAAGTGCATACGAATACTTTTGCGACGGCACACCACCTTATAAATACAAATACACATATAGCACAGATGGCACAATAACTCAAGAGCGTATAAATGCAAATACAGGAACAATCTTCACAATAACCCAAACAACCAAAGACAAATACGGAAATGTTGTCGAGGTCAGTGAAACAATGACAAAAGATTCATCAGAGTGGTATATTGCAACTATCGATTATATTTACGACAACCAAGGCAATTGGACTGAACGAAAAGTAAACGGTTATGATCCACGACTAATGAATGCCGTGAGAAACTGCACCAGAAAAATCTGGTATGCAAAGTAAAGAGGATGACCCAAAATTTAAAAGGGTCATCCTCGTTGCTTATAGGTTGGATAAAAAGAGCCTTTTCAATCAGCCTCTATTAAATTATCATTTATCCCTTACGGGCAACAACATTCTTCACGAAGTCCATTACAACAGGTGATGGGTGAAGCACTGTACTTGAATACTGTGGCTCATAGATTACGCCCATGTACCAGTCGCAGGCAGGAACCTCAACGATATCCACGAGACCGCTCTCTGCATGAACACCAGTGCAAGCCAAACCAGCCTTTACAAGTTCATCGCGATACTCAGTATTCAACTCAAAACGGTGATAGTGACGCTCTGTAACCTTCTCTGCGCCATAAATAGCATAAGCTTTGCTATCCTTTGCAATAATAGTATCATAGCCGCCACGACGCATTGTACCGAAAGGATTGCCTACACTCTTGAGATCCTCCATAACGTCAACAATTCTGTGACTTGTTGCCTCGTTCATCTCGTAGCTGTTAGCGTCGGCATAGCCGAGGATATTACGTGCAACCTCAATTGCCATAACCTGCATACCCAAACCAATACCAAGAGTAACAAGATTGTTCTCGCGACAATATTTCGCAGCAATAACCTTACCCTCGAAACCGCGTGGACCAACACCCGGACAGATGATATAACCGTCCATGCCCTTAAGAGCTTGAGCAACGTTCTCCTCTGTTATCTTCTCGCTGTTGATGAAGTGAGGCTTGATTTTGCAGTCGTTGTATGTACCGCACTGTGAAAGGCTCTCGTGGATACTCTTGTATGCATCCTGAAGGTCGTATTTTCCTACTAGACCGATGTTGATTACCCTTTTTGCGTTGTTACGACGCTCAACGAATGAGCGCCAAGGTTTCATCTCGGGAGTCTCGCCAACCTCCTCGCCTGTAAGACGAAGAATAGCAGCATCAAGTCCCTGCTCTTGCATCTTGATGGGCACCTCATAAATTGAAGGAACATCAAGGCTCTGCACTACGCAGTCAGGCATCACATTACAGAAGCTTGCAACTTTCTTGCAAAGACCGGTGCTGAGTTTGTGCTCTGCGCGGAGTACAAGACAGTCGGGCTGGATTCCGAGGCTCTGCAACTGCTTTACAGAATGCTGTGTAGGTTTTGTCTTCAATTCGCCTGCAGCAGCCAGATAAGGAACGTATGTAAGGTGAACGCACACCGCTCTGCGGCCAAGTTCCCACTTCAACTGACGGATGGCCTCAAGGAATGGCAAACCCTCGATATCGCCTACAGTACCGCCAATCTCGGTAATAACAAAGTCGAATTTCTCCTTTGTGCTGCCACGTTTCATCTTACGTTTGATTTCGTCGGTGATGTGAGGAATAACCTGAACGGTCTTTCCAAGATACTCGCCACGACGCTCCTTTTCTATAACCTCGCTATAGATACGGCCTGTTGTAAAAGTATTCCAACGGGTAGTCTTTATATCGGTAAAACGCTCATAGTGACCGAGGTCGAGGTCGGCCTCGTGACCATCGATTGTTATGTAGCACTCTCCATGTTCCTGTGGATTCAATGTACCGGGAGAGACGTTGATATATGGGTCGAATTTCTGGATTGTAACCTTGTATCCTCGTGCCTGCAAAAGCTTACCAATTGAAGCAGAGATAATACCCTTTCCGAGTGAAGAAGCAACGCCACCGGTGACGAAAATAAATTTTGTTTCAGCCATATTTTTTTGTAATTAAATTATCAAACACTTTATGTCCAAAACAATCTTCTTTGGACACGCAAAGATAGTGCAAGGCAAGCGCAATACAAAATTTTTTTTTATTTTTCTACAAAGAACTAACAAGTATAAACTTCAAGTAGTTCAAAACAAGCAACAAAAGCGAAGTTCCAAAACTTATCAAGGGATACTCTTCAACTCTACATAAAGCCTTTGCACCGGCAGGCCCATTACATTGAAATAAGAGCCCACTATATTTGACATACCTATATACCCTATCCACTCCTGCGCGCCATATGCACCGGCTTTGTCCATCGGACGATATTTAAGTACGTAATATTCAATCTCCTCATCGGCAAGTTCGGCAAATGTAACATCCGATTGTGCAACAAAACAATGCTGTACATCTTTGGTGATTATTGTAACACCGGTAAACACCGAGTGGGTTTTCCCTGCCATATTGCGAATCATACGACGTGCTTCGTCCTCATCAGCTGGCTTGCCAAGAGCCTTGCCGTCGAGCCACACAATAGTATCGGCTGTTATCACAAGTTCATCATCGGCCATAAAAGAACGATAGGCATCAGCTTTCTTCTTGCTTATATAAAGAGGTATGTCACCACCCTGTAAATCGGCAGGGAACGACTCATCCACATCGGGCAATGCACGCACCTCGAAATCAATATCAAGCCCGGCAAGCAATTCCCTGCGACGTGGCGATGCCGACGCAAGTACAACCTTATATTTCTTTAAATTATCAAGCATAATTAATTGTAGAATTTTTCAAGGTACAAATATAATAGGTTGGATTGTTTTTTTCACCGCAAGGAGAAATTATTTTAGAAAATAATGTAGAGTGATATAATTGCCAGTCGATGTCCACAATCCGCGCCTTGTAGGGACACGGCACACCGTGTCCGAAAAAAACATCAGCGAACAAACCGCGCCCCGTAGGGACACGGCACGCCGTGTCCGAAAAAAAGCATCAGCAAACAATCCGCGCCCCGTAGGGACACGGCACGCCGTGTCCGAAAAAAAGCATCAGCGAACAAACCGCGCCCCGTAGGGACACGGCATGCCGTGTCCCTACATACATCAGCAACAGCAAAAAGCATCAGCGATACCAAAACTCGCACGACATCCAAACAAAACGGACACGGCGTGCCGTGTCCCTACAAAGAGATATCAAAACGAATACAAAAAACATTGCCACGCAATGCCAAGTGGGGATTAAAACAAAAATTCCCCACAGAGCTCTGTGGGGAATTGCCTTGAAAAATGTCTTTTACTTTACAAAAACCTTTTTGCCATTAATGATATATAGTCCTTTGCTTGAAGTGTTTACTTTTCTACCTTGTAAATCGTAGATAGCTTTTACAGCTCCGTTCTCACCTTTCACTTCCTCTATGCCGGTTTCGGGAGAATTCACTGTTACTTTAAACGATACATTTTCGCATTTGTGGCTTACGGCATCGGCTGTTGACATTCTAACATTGTACAGGCTGCCGCTCACTGTTCCACCATTCTCGCTTGCAACAACAGGGATTGAGAGCAAGGTACCATCGCTGAAAGTAATTTTATACAAGTTGTAAAGTATAACGAGATAGTCACCGCATGCAAGGGGATGCACATTCAATATGTGTCCGTTTGTGGCATTACCACGCGAGATTGCATTAATATCTGGAGCAACTCCGCTTGGCAACGACAAGTTGAACTGCAATGCAGTCATTGCTGTTGCGTTGGAGATATTCACCTCAATAACGGCTGCCTCTCCTGCATTTACTGTTACAGGCTCAACTGCGAGCGCAGGATTTTTCGCTTCTGTGGTGTATGTCACACTGCTATATTCAAAGCTCTCGGCATCTTTATTAGCCATTCTTATGTTGTACAGGCTACCGGTTGCTGTGCCGCCCTCTCCGCTTGCCACTACGGGGATTTTTACCAGTTCGCCATTAGCGAATGTATTGAGGTGCATACTGTAAACCACCACCAGGTAGTTCCTCTCGCCCACCTGTTGCACATTAACGGTGTGGCCGCCACGTGTGGCATTGCCAAGCACTGCGCCAAAGCCTTCGCCCTGTGAGTTCAGTTCATAGCCATCGGGTATGTTTATGCAGAACTGCAGTGCGGTCATTGTTGTTGCACCGCTGAGGCCGACAACAATCTCGCCCTCTGCACCCGCGGGCAAAGACAACGGCTCAACGCTGAGCGTTTGCGAACGTACTATTCCCACAAAGGCCATGAGTACAAATATTGTACTTAGTATTCTTTGTTTCATATTATTGTTTATTTTTGGTTATTGATATTTTGCTTTGCCAAACTTTGCGAGATTATTTTTATTCGCAAACCATTGGCAAAATTAATGTGACAATAATTCACCAGTTATATTGATTTCTTTATTTAATAATAATAGCGCCTATTGATATTGAAGCATCATTTTTTCTATATATTGTATGATTTGTAAATGTGCCAACAATTGTAAATGTATTATCAGAAGGCAAGTGCACAGTATTTCCTAATGAGTCATAAATTCCATGTCCATTTGGAACAACAACATAATAATTTCGCATTACACGATCTGCTGGAGCAGCATTTAAATATACATCATCATATAATTTACTATTTAACAAATCAACTGTTACACCAGATGTAGTAGTTGATGTTTTACCTGCATTTGCAAATGCGGTTTGTGTAGAATTTGTTGGTAATTGTTTTTTAACTAATTCCCCAATATTTGCTTCTGTAGGTTCTGTCCAACCTGCATACCAGTAATACTGAGGAGCTACGGTTCCCTGTTCGTGCATAACTGCAATTACAGCAGCAATGTCGGCAACATCAACAATGCCATCGTTGTTTACATCGCCTTTAAGCTCGGTTTCTGTAGTTTTTGTATTATCACTCTGCGCCATCGCAGTTGTACCCACAAGCAGCATCATAGCTGCAAAAAGAGCAAAAATCTTTGTTTTCATATCGTTTGTTTGTTTTTTAATTAATTGTTTTTGCTTTGCAAACTTTGCGAGATTATTTTTATTCGCAAACCATTGGCGGAATTCATTTAATAATTAGTTTTGATAGTTTATCTTAACATAACACTAATTACGAAACCTGGCTCTTTGGATATAATAACACGGTGACCTGGTATTATTATATCTGTAGTGTCATACAACTCTTCCAACATTACATCTCCAGCCAACTCATAAACTTTTATTCCTTCAGGAATTACAATATAATGTTTATCATAAATTGAATAAGTTGTATCATAATAATCAACCTTTGCCAATGGTTGCTCTAAAGTATATGTTTGTAATTGCGTACCAATTAATTTACCAGCAGGTGTATCACCAAAGAAATCTACTTTATTCGCATATATTGCATTTGCCTCATCTATTATTTCTGCAATATTTTCCGCAGTAGGTTCTGTCCAACCTGCATACCAGTAATACTTAGTACCATTCTCCTGTTGCATAATAGCAAGAATCTCTTCAATATCGGCCTCGTTTACTACGCCGTCGCCATTGACATCGGCTTTTGTGGCTGAAACTGCCTTTGTTTGGGTGTTGTCACTCTGTGACTGTGCTGTTGCGGTTGTACTAATAAACAGCAACAAAAGCACCACGAAAATGTGTCTAAAAATTTTCATAATGTATTTAGTTTTAAGTTAATAAAAATCCCTTTTTTGTCAATCTCTAAAAAAGAGATTGACAAAAAAGGGTTACAACCTGAAAATCAACACAACAACTTTTGTTAGTGTACGTTTCTGCTAAACAAATTCAATATTTTTTTTGTTAAAAAGTGTATTTTTTATAGCAAAAAAGGTTATCACAAGCATATTTTTTGTAATTTTACCGACAATTGAGTATCTCTTTTTTAGAGATTTACTTTTTGCGCAACATTGAGCCTGATAACAAAAATATAAAACAACATATCTGGTAACACTTTTGCTTAATGTAAAAAGTGGGAGAACAAGGCTTACCGATTAGCGTTTTGTTCAATAAAAAGTGCAGATGCAAGGCCTGCGAATTTTGGGCAAACAGGAGTTTAGTTAGCTAAATGACTGTTGGAACAAAATTTGTATAACGCAGCAATCACCATTTTAGAAAGCCAAACAAGCATCACCATACAAATGCACCCTCCTCCATCCACTTCCCTTGCGCCCGCAGCACCTGCTCTATAACATCGCGTGCACATCCTTCACCACCGCGAGCAGAAGAGATATATTTAGACAGTTGCTTAATCTCCACCGCCGCATCACAAGGACATACAGGTAATCCGCAAATCTGCATCACCTCATAGTCGGGAATATCATCGCCCATGTAAAGAATCTCTTCGGGCGACAATTCATACATAAGCATGAGCTCTTCAAGACACTCTTTCTTCACCGAAGCACCTATATATATATCGTTGACGCCAAGTCCTTTGTAACGCACCTTGATTACCTCGCTACGTGCACCGGTAATTATAGCCACATGTAATCCGCTTTTCACGGCAAGCTGCAGTGCATATCCATCCTTAATGTTTGCTGTACGCATAGGCTCACCTGTGAGCGCAACAGGAATTGTCTCGCGGCTGAGCACACCATCAACATCAAATACAAGGGCTTTTATCTTCTTTAAATCGTAGTTTATCATTGTTTATCGTACTCATTATATAATCGCTCAATGTCTCATATATATTCGCGAGTTCATCATCCAACATCATCTTATGGGCATTCATCACATTGGCATCGCCACGACGCGCCGGCCCTGTCTGCGCCTCGGTGGGCGACATACGATGCACCTTGCGTGCAGCTTCATCAATGAGAGGCAACATTGCTTCAAAAGGCAAACCATGCTTCTCAAGCAGTTCCGCAGCCATATTATACACCGCATTTGAGAAATTACAGGCAAACACAGCTGCCACATGCAGGTAACAACGCTGCTCACTTGAGGCGTACACCACCTTTTTGCTTATGGTACGCGCCAATGCCTCTACCTGAACTGCTATGGCATCGTCGCAAGCCTCAATAAACACCGTAACATCATCGAGCGACACAACACTGTTCTTATTCACAGTCTGCATAGGATAAAGCACGCCATATTTCTTTGCACCACACTGCTGCAAAGTATTCATAGGAATGCTTCCTGCTGTATGCAAGATAACAGCATCGGGATACTTAGCCACAACCCTTGTAGTCATCTCACGCAATGCGCTGTCAACTACGGATATTATTACCACATCGGCCTGAGGCAGAGCATCAATATCACAATACCACTCAGCCCCCACTCTATCGGCAAGCATCTGCGCCGACTCTGCCGTGCGGCTCCACACTGCAACAGGTGTATTTCCGGCTTTTGACAGCGCCACAGCGATAGCTGTAGCCATATTGCCTGCACCCACAAGCACTATACGCTTACTCATTGCCCCCGAACTTGCCAATATGAACCTTGTCCCACTGCATTTTCTCCTCATCGAAAGGCTTTGCTTCGCGTGCCTTGTGACCTATTGCCACGATAGACTGCACCGCGTAATGTTCAGGAATTCCCAAGAGTTTACGCACCACCTCTTCCGATACATTGCCCTCGGCATCCATACGTCGGCGTATCTGCACCCAGCAGCTTCCCAAGCCCATATCTTCGGCAGCAAGTTGAATTATGATAGAAGCAATTGAGCAATCCTCAATCCATACATCAGTTTTAGTAGTGTCGGCAACAACCACAACGGCCATTGCAGCCCCCTCGAGCAAACCAGAACCATGCTCCTTGCTTGTCGAAAGAGCCTTCAGCATCTCCTTGTCATCCACAAGAATAAACTCCCAAGGATTTATGCGATGCCCCGACGGCGACATAAGAGCCGCTTTCAAGAGGTCGCACACCATATCTTTATCGACAGGCTCACCGGTAAACAGACGTGAGCTACGTCGTCTTTTCAAAAGTTCCAAAAAGTTTTCCATAACACATTATATGTAATTTACTGCGAAGATAAAACATTACCACGAAAAGTCAAAATACCAAATATAGATTGTCCATATCAGATTTTTGGATTATCTTTGAAATAAAGCTACAAAACAATGAAAACCGAAATAAACCCACAGGATACATCACGTGCCCAAGCCTTTGAGTTTTGGATGACATCACCTATGCCAATGGTTACACTTACCAAGACATTCAACGTAAGTAAGATACTAAAGGCAAGCAGAAAAAGCAACATCAGATTCAACGCCCTGCTCTGCTGGTGTATTGGCAAAGCAGCAAGCCAAATAAGCGAATTCTATCTGTTGCCCGAACAAGGAAAGCTATTCAAATATGACCGCATAGCCATCAACGTAATTGTAAACAACAGCAAAGGAGGAATAAACTCGTGCGACATTCCATTCAATGCCCACATCAAGCAGTTTGCCAAAGATTACGACACCCTTACGGCAGAGGCTTCGGCACTATGCAGGAGTTCGTTCCTCGAAGATTATATGATTGTTGGCACATCGGCTATGATACAGACCGAGCTCGACTGCATAGTAAACCAATATACCGAAAAATTCTGTAATCCTATGGTGATGTGGGGCCGATACCGCAAGCAGTGGCTCAAAGCCACTCTGCCCATATCCTTTCAGTTTCATCACACACAGATGGACGGTGGGCATGGAGCAACATTCCTTGAACTGTTACAACAGGAGATAAACAAATGTGTTCAACAATTTTGAACAGCGATATAACCACTATATCGCATTCACAGGAATCAACGTCTCGTCGTAGGGCCAGTGAGGCTGGTAAAAGATAGGACGTTCCACACCGTCAATACCATTCCAATCGGGATATACAGGAGCATCGAACGAAGGTGTGCCAAACTCAAACGAACGTCCATAGAGCACAATAATACCACGTTCATTGTCAACACGCCACAAGCCCCCGCCACGTATGCAACATTCGTTGCTCCGCAACAGATTACGATGATGATACACCTCGCCAAACCTCAACGTACCATCGTCGGTTATAACAAACTTTTTATAAAGCATAGTTCAGCCTGTAACAGGGCAGATATCACTCCTGATATTTTATCTTCTGAAGAATGATTGCCACCTCGCGTTCCATAGGAGGTACAGGAACAACCCTGTATGTAGGCAAATCGGGATGCAGAACAACAAGATTCATACGGCTCACCTTTATGCCATAGTTCTTTTGCAGTATGTAGCGATATAGATTCTGTTGCAAACAGTAATGTATATAGGAAGTATCGGTAAGATGTTCAAGACCGTTCATTCCATTTGCCCAACGGTTACGTTCGGTGGGATCTATTTTATTACTGCGTTTCCAGTCGTATATCTCATATGTGCCGTCGTCGCACGCACAAACCAAATCGAGCGTTCCAGCCACACGCGCCTCGGCATCATACACACGCCACTCTGTGCGGAAAGGCGTAAACGTTACATTACGTTCAAAAGCCTTGAAGTAACTCCATTCGCGCGAAATATCAAGCGTTTCATTACAGTTGATGTAACAACCATTAAAATTGACATCACACAACAGTTCGGGCAACTCTTTGCCATTGAGATAGTCTTCAATCTGCTTGTGCAGAAATGTACCGGCTTGGCTTGCCACCGCACCCTTACAATCCCACGATTCGCGCAGTTTGGCAGCCTCTGTTTCATTTCCGAAACATTTCTTCAGGCTTATGCCCACCGCATCAAACTCTCTAAAGAACATACCCACAACATTACTCACCGAGCGCATAACAACATCGCCCAGCGAATATCGGTGCAGTTCTTCATCGAACGAGAGTTTACCATCTTGCTCGAATGTAACATCCGAGCCATTCAAATTCATTATCATTGTTTATTTTTTTTCAAATCAGTGCAAAATCTTATACATCAACTCGCGCATTATTTCGCCATCGGGAACCTGCGGACCTTCCGCGCCCTTGGACTGCGCATCGGCAATGCGTATAAGATGCAAAATCTCCATCACGTGCATGGCGCGATAGTTCTTCATCGCCTTTATATAATCGCCCACGCCCCATGTACTCTTCAAGCCCAAAAACTCAGCCACTCCACGTTCGCTCTTCTCAGGTGCATAATAACACATCATCACATTCGAGAAAAAGCTGAACAGCAAAGCCAGAGTCATCTGTATCGGATTCTTCTTCGGATTGCGTGCGAAATATTGTATAATTCTATTCGCTTTAAGAACATCCTTGTTCACAAGAGCATTCTGCAATTCAAAATTGTTATACTCCTTGCTTATGCCTATATGTTCCTCAATAAGTTCAGGAGTAATCTCCACGCTACCCTGAGGCAACGCAATGGCAAGTTTGTCTATCTCACCGGCCAAACGCGACAGGTCGGCACCCACCGACTCACGCATCATCAGCACCGACTTGGTATCGGTCACAAGTCCCTTACCGCGCAGATAGCCGTTTATGAAAGCAGGCAGCTGGTCGTCGCGCATCTTCTTGGAATCGAGCACCACTCCGCAGCGTTCCAATTCAGAAGCCACCTTTTTACGTTTGTCGAGTGAGCCATTCTTATGGGCAAATACCAGAACCGTTGTTGGTTGTGGTGCCTGCATGTAGAACTGCAAGGAATCGATATTTTTGAGCAACTGTGCCTCTTTCACCACAATGACCTGACGTTCAGCCATCATAGGGAAGCGCTTGGCAGCCGTAACAATGGTATCTATATCACTGTCAAGGCCATAATATACAGTAAGGTTGAAATCACGTTCAACCTCGTTGAGCGCATTTTCCATTATATAGTCGGTGATACGGTCTGTGAAATAACCCTCCTCTCCCATCAGATAATAGACAGGGCGAAATGTTCCACTTTTCAACTCCGACATTATGCTTTCATAAGTATATTTTGCCATATTTCCTTTTTAAGACACAAAATTCAGATAAAATACATATCTTTGCGTACAAAGATACGAACAAATCTGCGAGTAAGCGAGCAAAAACAAATTTATTTGGATTTTGAAGCGAGCGAAAGCAGATTCGGCAAAGCCAAACGAGCGAGAAACATGAAGTTTGCTTCAATGTTTTTCACAGTGAGCGAAAGTATCTTCGAGTTTGACTTAAAGATAATAAAAAGAGTGGATAAAGCATTAAACCTGCCTGCATACGACGCAAAAATAAGTGAAGAGAACGGAAAACCACGTATTTTCGACCCTTTACGCAAATGCCATGTTGCCCTCACTCCCGAAGAGTGGGTGCGACAGCACTTTGTCAATTATCTTGTAAACCACAAGGGATACCCCGGCACACTCACAGCCAACGAAGTGGCGATAAAGCTCAACAACACAAGCCGACGATGCGACACAGTTGTCTATGACCAACAATTACAACCAAGAGTAATTGTAGAATATAAGGCACCAACGGTAAAGATAACAAAAGAGGTCTTTGCACAGATTTCGCGCTATAACCTTGTTCTCAAGGTTGACTATCTTATGATAAGCAACGGCCTACAACACTACTGTTGCAAGATGGATTACGAAAAGCAAAGTTTCACATTCTTGCAGGAGATACCCGAATACGCCACCATCACAAACAACAAATAACGAGGCTGACCAAAAAGGCTCTTTTTATACAACCTCTCAACAAGAGAACGACCAAAAAGTAAAAATTGGGGTGTTCTCGTTCACATGCCACAATCAGCAGTTTCTATTTTTTCCTATTGATTATGTATATACCAGCCATAGCCAGGCTTGCAGCAAGTATATATTTCCAGTAAAAGGGTTCAGCAAGGCATATGCACGAAGTTATGGCTCCCACCACAGGTATAAGAGAGTTGAATATGGCAACCTTTCCCACAGGATTGCAGCTAAGCAGCTTATTGTACAGTGTAAATCCCAAGGTAGATATACCCACCAACAAGCTCAACAGTACCACTCCCGTCAATGTTACACGCGGCAGCATACCGCCCATCATCAACCCCGGCAACACAAGCAGTGCTCCACCTGTTGCCAGGCTATATCCTGTACCCACAAACACATCGACATGTTTTCCTAGGCCGCGTGTCATAAGACCGGCAAATGCAGAACACAAAGCATTCATTATAATCATGCCGTCTCCCATCATCGTAAATTCGCCGCTACCGCCCTTACCCAAGTTCAAGGATATAATACCGGCAAAACCAATGACACATCCTAAGACTTTATTCGTTGTAAGCCTGTCGCTCTTGAAGAACATGCAGGCAAGCAGCACAAGCAAGAACACACCAAGCGAATTGAGTATAGCCGCCCTTGCACCATCACTATGCGACAATCCTATATAAAAGAAAGCATAATGGAAAGTAGTATTAAGCAAGGCATACAAGAATATATACCACGCACCCTTACTGCTCTTAACCTTGAAATCACGTCTGAAGAGACGTGCGATAAAAAGTATCAGCACACCCGAAATCAAGAAACGTACACCGGCAAACAGCATTTTACTGCCCGTCATTGTCTGTGTTATGCCAAACTCATCAAAACCCAACTTTATTAGAGGATAGGCCCATCCCCATGATATAGCGGCAGACAATGCGAATGTTACCACCCAAAAAGGTTTTTGAAATATACTTTTCTCCGAATTCATGGTTTTATTTCTTTTGAAACGCGAAGATAATGAAAAGATATGAAAGAAAAATTTCTCATTGTCACATAAATTCATTTATTTTACACACTCGATAAGAAAAACCCTTATCACCTGATTGTTTTTCTAAATACGATGTATTAACCAACAAAAATTCAGCGATATGACTTACATGTGGATTCTTCTTGCCCTGTCATTGGCAGTTTCATCAGTAGGATGGTATTATTTCATCTACTTCTTCAGTATCGGCTACGGACTCTCGATATCCGTTCTGTCAGTTGCTACAGCAATAATCTTCCACGATGTAATAACGTTACCCATAGCCCTGCTATGTGCCGTACTATTCATCTACGGAATCCGTTTGGCACTTTATCTTTTCATAAGGGAGAGGAAATCAGAGGCATATAAAAAAATACTCTACCAGCCCGAGAGCACAAAGAAAAAACCGGCATTCGTAATGACAATGATATGGCTGATGTGTGCATTGCTCTACGTGGGACAGATAAGCCCTGCCACCTTCTACCTCTACAACATAACAGAGGGATTGCCCGTCAACGATGCTTGGGCATGGGCAGGCACAATCATTGCCGCATTAGGTATTGCAATAGAAGCTATAGCCGATGCACAAAAGAGCAGAGCAAAGAAAGTGAATCCCCGCCGATATGTCGATACAGGCCTATACCGCATTGTACGTTGCCCCAACTACTTTGGAGAGGTGCTGATGTGGACCGGCAGTTTCATCATCTGCATTGGTGCATGCTGCAACGTATGGCAATGGATAATTGCTTCATTGGGCTACATAGGCATTGTATATGTTATGTTCAGTGGAGCACGCCGCCTGGAACTGCGTCAGGAAGAGACATACGGCAAAGATGCATCTTTCAGAGCCTACGCCCAAAAGACACCGTTGCTTATTCCGTTTGTACCAATATATAGCGTAGCCAAATACAAATGGCTGCAGGCATAAAGGAGAAAAGCACTTCATCGACACAAGCACAAAAGCACGATGGAACCATTTGAGATACATATATTGGGGTGCGGTTCTGCCTTGCCTACCACACGCCATAATGCAAGTTCGCAGATAGTAAAGATTGGCAACAAGCAGTTTATGATAGACTGCGGCGAGGGCACACAGCTGCAACTACGCCGCAGGCACATACATTTCTCGTTCATAAACCACATATTCATCTCGCATCTGCATGGCGACCACTGTTTCGGGCTCATCGGTCTCATATCCACTTTCGGCCTCTTAGGGCGCACCGCCCCACTGCACATATATGCCGACGCCATGCTCGAAAAAGTAATGAAGCCACAGCTCGATTTCTACTGCAAGGATATAAAATTCCCGCTTTTCTTCCACAGCATCGATGCCGGCAAGCATTGTGTCATATTCGAGGACAATACCATAACAGTGGAGACACTGCCGTTAAACCACAGGATGCCCTGCTGTGGTTTTCTCTTCAGGGAAAAGCCTAAAAGACGACACCTGCTGGGCGATGTTGCCAACTTCTATGACATACCCATATATCAACGTCAGAGCATAAAGGACGGTGCCGACTTTGTAACACCCGAAGGTGTTGTTGTTCCCAACAGCAGACTCACCAAAGAGGCCGACCCATCGCGCAGTTATGCATATTGCAGCGACACACGTCCATGCCCCGAGATTTGCGAACACCTGAAAGATATCGACATGCTATATCACGAAGCCACCTTTGCCGAGAGCGAAAAAGAACGCGCCATGGTTACACACCACAGCACAGCAAGAGAGGCTGCCGAGATAGCAAAACAATCCGGTGTAAAAAAGCTGGTAATGGGACATTTCTCATCACGCTACGAGAACGAGACGCAGTTGCTTAACGAAGCACGCGAAATATTCCCGCACAGCGAATGTGCCACCGAAGGCTCTGTATTTAAAATTTAAACCTTTTTACAACAAAGGTATCTAAAGAGAAAAACCTACATCACTCCGTGGCAAGCAACAAGAATGAGCAGATTATATTAGAGCAACTTAAGGACAGCACCTTGAGGAATGCCGCTTTTTCTACCGTTGTGGAGCTATACAGCAAACATCTTTATTGGCACATCCGAAACATGGTGCTCTCACACGACGATGCCAACGACCTTGTACAGGAGACATTCATCAAGGCATGGAACAACATAGAGAGCTTCAGGGGCGAAGCCAAAATATCAACGTGGCTATACAAGATAGCCATTAACGAGACATTGGCATTCCTAAAGAAAAGAAGCATCGAGACCATACCCCTGGATAGCAAAGAGCACAATTTCGCCGACACCATAGAGAGTGACACATATTTCTGTGGCGACGACACCGACATAATGTTCCGCAAAGCAATAAAATCGCTGCCCCAAAAGCAACGCCTTGTCTTCAATATGAAATACTTCGAAGAGATGAAATACGAAGAGATGTCTGAGATTTTGGGAACCAGCATTGGTGCGCTGAAGGCATCGTACCACATAGCCGTAAAAAAGATTGAGACAATCATAAAAGAGAACAATTAAACCATTAGCCAACAAATAAATCAAAGTATAAGAACAACAACCGAAATGAATATAGAGGATTACAAGAAAAAGAGCTGCTTCACCACCCCCGACGGTTACTTCGTGGCACTAAACCGGGAAATAAAAGAGGCCACCTGCAATAGCGCAGCTACCCATTCAAAGAGAAGAAGCCTGACACAAAGAGTGGCAAGCCTCATGGGGTACGCCGCAGCTATAGCCATTGCCGTAATCATAGCTACAGGAATAACAAGAAACAGCGACACAGGTAACATACAAGCAACAATCAATGAACTCGACGACAGCGAATACATTGACAACATGCTCACCAACTACCCCATTGACGAATACACATTCTACTGCTACCTTACAGGCAACGAATAATAGACAAGAAGAGAGAACAAATTTAAAATACCTGCATTATGAAAAAAGTTATATTTGCAATAGCAATAACACTGCTCACTGTAACAGCATCGTTTGCACAAGAGCGAGAGCGCCCCAAAGGGCACAAACCTTCATTCTCGCACGAAGAGTTCAAGGCAAAGCAGAGAGCCTTCATCACAGAAAAGGCAGAGCTGACACCCCAAGAGGCCGAAGCCTTCTTCCCACTCTTCTTTGAACTGCAAAAGAAAAAGTTCGAGATAGAACACAGCATACGCAAAGAGATGAGAAAGCCACGAGGCGAGAAATTCACCGAAGAACAATGCCGCGAATTTGTATATAAAATGGCAGATACAAAGATAGAGATATCAAAACTCGAAAGAGAATACATCGACAAATACCTGGCTGTCATCAGTGCAAGCAAGCTACATAAGATACAACATGCCGAAGGAGCATTCCAACGCCACCTGATGAAAGAGATGACAAAATTAAGAGAAGAGAGAAAACAGAACAAATAATTTATTACAAACCTCTCAAAATAAGGGCAACCCATCTTTACTTTTGGGGTTGCCCTTATTTTGAGAGGGTGTATAAAAAGGTGTTCTTTATTCCATATATACAATCTTAAAATCGGGATGCACTCCGTAGAAAGCCGAAGCATCAACATTTACTCCTTTAGGGATATAAGCAACCTTAAGGTTAGGACAATTCTCAACAGCCCACGCTTCGATAAACTTTGTACCTGCAGCAACAACAATCTCCTCCACTCCCGAATGGTCATATATTAGGTTCTTCTCAATCTTTTCCATTGGCAAGAGTTCTATTCTCTTCATAGCTATTGGAATATATCTTGGAAAATCGGAGTTTTTGTCATATACAATTCCATTGTGGCTACGTAATGTAGCATGCTCGGGATCGACATGTATATATTCGATATTCTTGCCATGATAGTTCAAGCCTACTCGGTTCATGCCAAAGGTCTCGATATTCTTACCTATGAACAGTTCACGGACATTAGTCGGTAAATCACTCGTTGGATTAAATGAAGATACCTGATAACCGCCTATGCTGTAAGGTGTAGCAAAATATCTTGATTCGGTGGTCACTGCACATATATTCAAACGTGTCTCGTTGAAGTCGAAACAGCAACCATCTTTTTCAAAAAGAAGAACATCAAACGACTGCGGATACAGGTGGCTATAGGATGATGTATTCGACATGTCGTAAACACCGTTGTTGGTGGGGTCGCTGACATACCATTTTCCGTCGCAATTGACGTAGTTCCAAGCATGACCGCCAAACAAATTAGGCATACTAAGAAATCCGTTAGTAATAAGAACAGGTACATTCTGGCTATGCAACATCACAAACAACAGGTTGGAATATCCTTGACACACAGCCTTTTTCTTTGTAAATACAGGGTACGGGTCGTTGTTTACATACGAGCCGTCACTGTATGTGCTTCCGTATTTCACGTTTGAATAGACCCATTTAAAACAGGCATCGTGAATATCCTTCTGTGTCCTGCATCCTGCAACAAGATTATCGGTAAAGGCCTTTATCTCCTGATACTCGGCTGGTGATATAATAATTTTACCAATGGTGTCGGTGCATGCGATACCTGCCGACTGCAACAATGCAGCAGCTGTCTTTTGTGGATTATAAGGGTCGAGTTTCTCTGCGCCGTCGCCCTTAGGGAAAGACGGAACAACATCCTCATCATATTCTTCCACTGCAAAAGATATACTTTCCACCTCTTGTACGTCGTATGTTATAATCTCGCCACTGGAGAGCTTGACAAGCACAAGTTCTTTTTTCTCCTGAGCCGACATATGAACAGCAAAGAGCAATAATATTAGTATTGATGATATACGTCTCATGACTTAATGAATTTTAACAATCAAAACATCTTTTCCGTTTGCGAATAAAGCAGCCGCAAAGGCGAAAAGCATCAACGTGAATAGTTTTTTATAACAGCATCTTTGTTAATAAAGAATATCGTTTATTCAGTATATACAATCGTGAAATCTGCATGAACACCCGAGAATGCCGACTGGCTGACATTAACGCCCTTGGGAACATATGCCACCTTCAAGTTAGGGCACTTCTCAACAGCACCGCCGTCGATAGATGCAGTCTCTTTGGGGAACACAATCTCTTCAATGCCTTTATGATTAGATACCGACATCTTACCATATTTAATACCTGAAGCAGAGTTTTCTACAGCTATAAGCTCAAGACGTTTCAATGCTGCGGGAATATATGCAGGTACATTCTTGTCTATCTGCTTATACACATCGGTAGGAACATAATCTTTTGAGTAATAAACTGCTCCTGCATGGCTCAAGAAACTCTTGTTCTTTGAATCAACAGCAACATACTCCACGCTTGGTGCCTTATCTTTCAAACCAATAACACCTTCACCCAAAGAGGTGATATTCTCTCCTAAATAAAGTTCACGAACATTTGAAGGTATCTCTTCCAAAGGATTAAAGCATGTTACTCTGAAGCCTTGAACACTATATGGAGCTACAAAGGTACTGTTTTCGGTTACCACTTTGCAAATGTTCAAGAAACACTCATTGAAATTTATCCAGCAATCATCCTCTTTGAAAAGAACCACATCCATGCTTGTGGGAGCAAGCCATGTCTTATAGCCGTTGAGGTTCGACACCTGGAATTGTCCGCTGTTGGTTGGGTCACTTACATACCACACACCATCGCAACAAACATAATTCCATGCATGTCCCATTCCATACAACATTCCCTCATATATACCACTCTGCATGTATCCGTTCACAACCATTGCTGGAACGTTCTGTGTGTGCAACATAACATGCAAAAGGTTGGCATATCCCTGGCATATAGCACTTTTTGTTTTAAATACAGGATAAGGATTATTGTCAACATATCCTTGTGCATAGCTAACATTTGTTCTTACCCAATCATAACATTTTACATATATCTGATATTGGGTTTTCAAACCTTTTACAAGGTCATCGGTAAATGTCTTTATTTCGTTATACTCATCTGTGGTAATTATTATACGCCCCAAAGTATCGGTACAAGCTGTACCGGCTTTTTCCAACAAGCTTTTCACGCTTGCTGCAGGATCAAGCTTATCAAGAACTTTTGCGTTGTCGGCTACGGGAAATTCAGGAGTCTCGACAGCTGAAAATCCCATGCTGTGTATCTCGGAAACAGCATATTTCACCACTCGTCCTTGAGAGAGTGATATATATAATGTATCAGCACTCTCCTGCGCTGACAATGTCGCTACAAAAAGCGACAATATAGACATAGTAATAAGTTTTTTCATGACTTGATGAATTTTATGGTTATATCGTTATAGTTTACAAGATATATGCCCGAAGACAACGCATCGAGCGACAGTGTTACGCATCCATTGTCATCGGCAGCAGCAGAGGCTATTATCTGTCCGCTAATGGAATAGAGACGCACTACACACCCCTGTGCCAAGCCCTCGACGCGTATGCTATTTTGGGTTAGTTCAAAACGGCCGTTTGCAATCTCATCCTCAACCTCTTCTACACTCTCAATGCCGGTAGGTACTTTGTCAACAAACTCGAACTTATCTACCAGCGTACGTTTTATCTCAGCCTCATCGGTTGAAGATACAATTTTCACCATATCGCCAACAAATGTAGCTATGGGACGATCCTTAATAAGGAAATAGACCGATGTTCCATCCTTCATCAGCACCCTTAGATTTGTTTCCTTTTCAGCAAACATTAAAGCCGGGAAGCAAAAAAGCAAAAAAGCAAAAAGTAATTTTTTCATAAATAATGATTCTATTAATTCTATATTATTCGACACTCTGTTTTACCTCCTCAACGCCATCAATCTGCGAGATGTTGGTTATAACCTCTTGCAACTCGGCCGATGAATGAACCAGGAACTCCATTGAGCAATAACCTATGGCATCAATGCTCTTGGTTGAGATACGTGTCAACGACAATTGCAATTTGTTTGTTATACAATCGATAAGATCGACAAGAAGGTGGTAGCGGTCAATTACTACAATATCAATCTTTACTGGATAGAGGAACTCCTTGTCCTCTTCAAAATTAACAGCAACAATATCATCACCATGCTGCGAAGCAAGACGTATGGCCACCTTGCAGTCGCGTCGGTGTATCGAGATTGAGCCATCGGGGTTCTTGAAACCAATAACCTCGTCACCGGGCAATGGACGGCAGTTCTCGCAACGGTCGTACTGCAGTTTGCGTTGCTTGTTAAGGAAATTATTTATACGTGTCTTTGCCTTGTATGTCGATACAGCCGACAGCCAGTCGGGCTTGGGAACAACATTGTCGTTGCATCCGATTTCCACAACATCACCGCGTTCGAGCTCGGTTTTCACCGACGACAGCTGGCCATTGATACGCGCATATTGGGCATGCAGGCCAAGCTCGCTGTGTATCTCAAAGGCAAAGTCGAGAGCTGTAGCACCCTTTGGCAAGATAATACCTTTGCCCTCGGGGGTGTAGGCTATAATATCATCGTTGTAGAACGACGATGTTACGCCATCCATATACTCAACTTCCTTACTGCGTGTAGCCATATCCTGAAGCACATGCTTGAATTTTTCGAGCCAGTTGGTGATTGTAGTCTCGGTGCTCTCGGCTATACATCCGAACTGCGACTTGCGTATCATACGCTCCGATGATATATGCACCTCTTCCCATGTACCCTGAGGATTGAGCAGCTTAACATGATAGCTCTGATAGCCGTTCTCCTTGGGCGAATCGATGAAGTTGGCGACACTGCCCGGCTTCTCTTTGAAACGGTCGGTAAGGATAGAGTAAATTTTGAGACTCATATCTTTCTCGGAGTACTCGTGCGTATTGGGATATATTATTCTTATATAATATTTACCTTCGACATGCTTGAAGTCGCAACCCGAGCTGTGCATCTTGCGCCAGGCGCTGTAAGGGCCACGAGAATAAAGCTCGGTGCGTGCCATGAATATATCATTATTCTCGAGCAGACGTTCAATCTCGAACATAAACGATTTAAGCCCCGGTTCGCGCTCTTTCATCTCCTTGTCGAGTTCTCTCTCAAGGAAGGCATAGTCTCTTGGACAACGATAGCGGAACGAAAGGTTCTCCATCTCACGCTTGATATAATAAAGACCAAGACGATGAGCAAGCGGAGCATAGAAATAGTCGGTCTCTCCTGCAATCTTCATCTGTTTGTCGGGGCGCATGCTGTTCAAGGTGCGCATATTATGCAAACGGTCAGAGAGTTTTATTAACAAAGCACGGATATCATAATGCAACGAGTTGAGCATCTGCTTGTAGTTGTCTATCTGGCTCGACGAGTTCGACGCAACCATCTTTTTCTTTTTCGTTACCACATCGACAAGACACGCCACATCATCGCCAAAACGTTGACGGATGTCCTCTATTGTATAACTGGTATCCTCCACTACATCGTGCAGAAATGCTGCAATAATGGGATTGGCACCCAAGCGTAATTCCTCGGCAACAATTTTAGCAACAGCAACAGGATGCATAATATATGGCTCGCCCGACTTACGGCGTTGTTCCATATGTGCCTCGCGTGCAAGGCTGTACGCATCGGAAATTCTGCATATATCTTCGGCCGACAATCTACGCGCCAAGCGTTCGAGTAACCCCTCAACCTCTTTGTCTATTTTCTGATATTCCATGGCTCATTATTTGATTATGGACATTTTTCCCTCATAAAGCGCAAATTTGGCAAAAAAATGGAAACAGAGAAATAAAAAAGGACTTTTTTATCATCAAATAATATGAAAAAAGATATAAAAAATCATAAAAAAGAATATTGCTCAAATTTAGTGTCAAATTATACGCAACGTTGGCGATAAATTCACCATAAATTTATATCTTTGCAAGATAAATATCAGAAAAACTGAATACAAAACAACAAAAATATGATAGAACAGATAAACAGCCTGTTTGAAGAAATCAAAGGCACCACAGCCTCAAACGCAGAAGAACTTGAAGCACTTCGCTTGAAATACCTGAGCAAAAAAGGTATCATCAACGGCCTTATGGCGCAATTCCGCGAAGTTCCCGCAGAACAGAAAAGAGAAGTGGGCGTAAAGCTCAATGAGCTGAAGAACGCCATTCAAGAGCAGTTCAATGCTCTTAAGGAGCAGATTGAGAACAAGGAAGAGGAGCAATGCGAAATTGACCTCACACGTCCTTCATACCCCACTGTGCTTGGCACACGCCACCCTTTGTCGATTGTAAAGAACGAAATAATTGACATCTTTGCACGTTTGGGTTTCTCTATCGCCAACGGCGTAGAGGTTGAGGACGACTGGCACGTATTCTCATCGATGAACTTCGCCGAGGACCACCCTGCACGCGACATGCAGGACACCTTCTTCATCGAGGCACATCCCGACATCATCCTACGCACACACACAAGTAGCGTACAGAGCCGCGTAATGGAGACAAGCCAGCCTCCTATCCGCATCATTGCTCCGGGCCGTGTTTACCGTAACGAGGCTATCAGTTACCGCGCACACTGCTTCTTCCATCAGCTCGAAGGACTTTACATAGACAAGAATGTATCGTTCACCGACCTCAAGCAGGTGTTGTTGCTCTTTGCACAAGAGATGTTCGGCAAAGATACAAAGATACGTCTTCGCCCATCATACTTCCCATTCACCGAGCCAAGCGCCGAGATGGACATCAGCTGTAACATATGCGGTGGCAAGGGTTGCCCATTCTGCAAGAACACAGGCTGGGTTGAGATTTTGGGTTGCGGTATGGTTGACCCCAACGTACTTGAGCTATGCGGCATCGACAGCAAAGAGTATTCAGGTTATGCATTCGGTATGGGTATCGAGCGTATCACCAACCTCAAGTATCAGGTAAAAGACCTTCGCCTATTCAGCGAGAACGACGCACGTTTCCTAAAACTGTTCGAGAGCGCAAACTAAATAGACTATGGCTACAACCATATACATGACTCGCCACGGCGAGACCATTGAGAACTCAAAAGGATTGTTCCAGGGACAGACTCCGGGACACCTATCGCAGCTTGGCATTGAACAGGCACAATCATTGCGCCCACGAATTGCCCAACTGGACTTTGACGTGGTGCTTTGCAGCGACCTCAAGCGCTGCCTCGACACTGCCGAAATTGCACTCGAAGGCGTTGAATGCACCTTTATCAAAGAGCCGTTATTACGCGAGCGCGACCTTGGCAACCTTGCCGGGACACCCATCAAAGGAGCTACGCTCAACGAGACCGTCGAAACCGAAGAGTCAATGAAAGAACGTGCCCACAAGTTCATCGACAAGGTGCGTAAGGAGTACCCCGGCAAAAAGATACTCGCTTTCAGCCACGGTTTCTTCTGCCGCATAATGGAAGCCGAGATAAAAGGCGTGACCCACCGCGATGTAACGCTTTTCGACAACTGCGAGATAAGAGAGTTTATAGTATAAAGAGACAGTTTTCCGCCGTGGCGGAAAACTGTTTTTGCTTTCAACATAGAACTGCATGAAAAAAACCGAACTATACAAAAGAGCCATTGAGTACTTTGCCCAAGCAATACCCATTGCCGAGACCGAGCTGGACTATACCAATGCGTTCGACCTGCTTGTAGCGGTTATATTGTCGGCACAGTGCACCGACAAACGAGTGAACATGGTTACACCCGACCTCATTGCACGTTATCCCGATGCACAGGAAATGGCCCAGGCTCACCCCGACGAGATATACAACTACATCAAAAGTGTATCTTACCCCAACAACAAAGCTAAACACCTTGTGGGTATGGCACAGAAGCTATGCAGCGATTTTGGTGGCGAAGTGCCCGACACCCTCGAAGAGCTCACCACCCTGCCCGGTGTAGGTCGCAAGACAGCCAATGTAATATTATCCGTTGTTTGGGACAAGAGTGCGATGGCCGTCGATACACATGTTTTCCGCGTGAGCCACCGCATAGGGCTTGTACCCAAACGCTGCACCACCCCCTACAGCGTGGAGATGGAGCTGATGAAACACCTGCCACACGACATCATACCCAAGGCACATCACTGGCTCATACTCCATGGTCGCTATATGTGCAAGGCAAGAAACCCCGAATGTAACAAATGCGGTTTAAAAGAGATATGCAAGGAAGCAACAAAAAGAGCAAACAAGGCATAACAGCACAACTTCAACTTTTTTTCCAATTATTACCACCTTTTATATAAAAATTAATTATCTTTGCGCTAATTGTAAAGAAACTATTATTACTAACTCAATAAATTTTCAATCATGACAATTGACAATTTCCAGTTTGCCGGTAAAAAGGCAATCGTTCGTGTTGACTTCAACGTACCCTTGAACGAAGAGGGTAAAATCACTGACGACACACGTATCCGCGGTGCTCTTCCTACATTGAAGAAGGTTCTTGCCGACGGTGGTGCTCTCATCATCATGTCACACATGGGTAAGCCAAAGGGCAAGGTTAACGCAAAGTACTCTTTGAGCCAGATTGTTGACGCTGTTTCTGAGAAGTTGGGCGTTGCTGTTCAGTTCGCTCCCGACTGTGCAAAGGCTGCTGAGGCTGCTGCAGCTCTCAAGCCAGGTGAAGTTCTTATGCTCGAGAACCTTCGTTTCTATCCCGAGGAGGAAGGCAAGCCTGTAGGTATCGACAAGGAAGATCCTGCATACAACGATGCAAAGAAAGCAATGAAGGAGTCACAGAAAGAGTTCTCAAAGACACTTGCTTCATATGCCGACTGCTACATCAACGACGCATTCGGTACAGCTCACCGTCGTCACGCATCAACAGCCGTTATCGCTGACTACTTCGATGCAGACAACAAGATGCTCGGTTACTTGATGGAGAAAGAGGTTCAGGCTGTTGACAACATCCTCAAAGACATCAAGCGTCCTTTCACTGCTATCATGGGTGGTTCAAAGGTTTCTACAAAGATTGGTATCATCGAGAACTTGATGGACAAGGTTGACAACCTCATCCTCTGCGGTGGTATGACATATACATTTGCAAAGGCACAGGGTGGCGAGATTGGCCGTTCTATCGTTGAGGACGACAAGCTCGACCTCGCTATCAGCATCATGGAGCAGGCTAAGGCAAAGGGTGTAAACCTTGTTCTTGCTGCAGACTGCGTTGCTGCCGATGATTTCTCTAACGACGCTAACACACAGGTATGTTCAGCAAAGGCTATCCCAGCAGGTTGGGAAGGCTTGGATGCAGGTCCTGAGGCTCAGAAGGCATTTGCAGCAGCTATCGTTGACGCAAAGACAATCCTTTGGAACGGCCCTGCAGGTGTGTTCGAGTTCGACAACTTCACAGCAGGTTCACGCGCTATCGCAGAGGCAATCGGTAAGGCAACAGCTAACGGTGCTTTCTCACTCATCGGTGGTGGTGACTCTGTAGCATGTATCAACAAGTTCGGTATGGCCGACCAGGTATCATACATCTCAACAGGTGGTGGTGCTCTTCTCGAGGCAATCGAGGGTAAGGTTCTCCCGGGTGTTGCTGCAATCAAGGGTGAATAATTAAACCCACATTATATAATTGATAAACAGCGTGGGCATCCACGCTGTTTATGTTTATAAAAAGCAATATGGACGACAAGCAGATAAAGAAAATACAGGAAGATGTTACGGCATTTCTCGATGCCAACAGACTGAAACAGGCCATCGACACTCTGGGAACAGAAATTGACAGCCTGCAGGACTGGGACATCAGAACACGTTACAACGAACTGCAGACATCATACCGTTATATGCTGGAATATATGCGTATGAACATGCAAGACCCCGACAGGGAACGCTTGTATGACGAGCTTGTCGGACGTTGCTACATAGTAAACGACCTTATCTCAGCTTCGCGCGAGAGCGAACACTCCACAAAGGTTTATAGCCAGAAATGCCGTCGTTACAAAACACTCGAGAGCATAGACGCACCGCTTGCAGCATTCAAAGAGAACATTGCCAACCTTGAAGTAACAAAGATGTTGCCTGCCGACGAATGTCGTAAGGTAACAGCACAGTTACAGCAGGAGCATGAGAGGCTGTTGACACAGATATGGGAAGCAGTATGGTGCAGCAGATCGTGGACAAAGAGCTATGCCGAGAAGATACTATGCCTGCTCAACGACACAGAGATAGAACTTAACGACCGCGCCACCATTGCAAGCGCAATAACCATGGGTGCCCTAAAATGCTTTGAGCCACTGAAGGCCACCACCCTATGCGCGCTCACCACAAGCGAGGAGACACTGCTTGCCACAAGAGCACTTACAGGCCTGGCAATAGTGTTGCTCAAGTATGACAACCGCATAAAGTACTACAAAGAGATATCGGCTGCGCTCGACACACTGCAAGAGAACAGCATATGTCTGAACCGCCTGCAGACAATACAGATTCAGCTGTTACGTTGCCGCGAGACACAAAAGATAGACCGTAAGATGCGCGAGGAGATAATCCCCGCAATGATGAAGAACCCCAAGCTAAGCAACGAGAAGTTCAGCATAGATATACTCAGCGAGATTGAGCAGGACGAGGACAAGAACCCCGAATGGGCAAAATGGATCGACAAGGACGAGATAAAAGACAAAATCGAAGAGATGGCCAAATGGCAGTTCGAAGGAGCCGACATATATATGAGCACCTTCTCACAACTGAAGAACTTCCCCTTCTTTAGCGAGATAACAAACTGGTTCCGTCCGTTCGACACCAATGCGCCTGTGATAGCCGAGCTGCTACCACACAACGTCGAAGGAAACAAGACACTCATTGGTGCTATCTGCGCATCACCATTCTTCTGCAACAGCGACAAGTACTCCTTCTGCTTCACATTCAAGCAGGTGCCACAGGAGCAGCGCGACATGCTCATGGGGCAGATTCCCGACGAGGGCGAGATACGCGCCAATGAAGACACCCTAAACGCCACCGTAGCGAAAGAGAAACGCGCCGAGACCGAGAGCAACCAATACATACAGGACCTCTATCGTTTCTTCAAGCTGTCGAACTACCGCCACGAGTTCAGCGACCCGTTCGCCACATCGCTAAACATGCTCGAGAGCCACTCACTCTCAAAGCTTATAAACAACAACGGAGCTATACTGCGCACATTCCGCTACCTGGTGGAGAAAGAGTATTACAGCGAGGCCTACAACGCAGGCAAGCTCTACGAGAAAAGCGGCGAGGGCGATGCACAGTTCTACCAGGAGATAGGCTTTTGCATGCAGAAAGAACGTAACTTCAACGCCGCCATCGACTACTACACGCGAGCCGACATCATCAAGCCCGACACACTGTGGACACTTCGTCACATAGCACAGTGCTACCGCATGCAAGGCGAGCTGGAGAAAGCATTGGGCTACTACCAGATAGCCGAGGAGCTTGCACCCGAGAACATATCGTTGTTGTTACAGACCGGCGAGAGTTATGCCGCGACAAAGAGGTACGAAGAGGCCTTCGCACGTTTCTACAAGGCCGAATTCCTAAAGCCCGACTCACGCCGTGCCCTGCGCGCCATAGCATGGTGCTCGTTTGTCACAGGCAAGGACGAGCAGGCACAAGGCTACTACCGCCGACTGCTCGATATGCCCAAGCCAAGCTTCGAAGATTACCTTAATGCAGCACACGTGGAATGGGTTTCCGGCAACAGAAGCAACGCCATAGAGCTATACAACAAAGCCAAAGAGTGCGGTAAGAGCATCGACGAGATAGCAGAGCAGATTATGCGCGACAGCGACGCACTGCGTGCACGCGGCATAAGCGAGAAAGAGCTGTTGCTGTTACGCGATATGCTTTATTGACAATGCCCCAACAACGGCAAGACGCAAGAATAAAAATATTCAACATCCACAATACATAAACATACGGGCTCGGCATGCCGAGCCCGTATGTTTTATATGCAAGTATCATTCGCATACAGGAATTAAAGCATATTGATATACGCTTTTATATACTCACGCAAGAACAGACAGCACAACATCAACTGCAAGAAAATAATCACGGGGATACCATATCGGAACTTCTTATGCAGAGTCTTATGATGCCAGCATCCAATGCCGAACCACGCCCCCACACTGCCACCCAGCACAGCCAACAGCAATAATACATTTTCCGAAATGCGCCACTTTCCTCTTTTGGCATTTAACTTATCAACACCATAAGCAACGAACGTAATGAGGTTGACAACAGCAATGTAACATAGAAATATCTTTACCATAGCACCACTATTTTACAATACAATAACCCAAAGCCACCAAAGCGACACCAAAAGCCACGCTTGCAGTCACATATCCGGCAAAGCCGCCCCAATTGCCACTCTGCATCATCTGCATACTTTCGTTAGCAAAAGTAGAGAACGTAGTGAAACCACCACAAACACCTGTAGTAAGCAACAGACACCACGCATTGCCGGTAGAAGAATATTTGCCGAAGAGAGCAAATACAACCCCGAAGACAAAACAACCCACAAGGTTCACAAGCAACGTCGCCCATGGAAAGCCATGCCCACAAAGCCCCTTCATTAGCAGCGAAACGGCATACCTCAACGCACCCCCAACGAAGCTTCCCGCACCAACAAGCAATATTGTTTTTAGCATGTAATATATTCCTTATTATTATATAACCTTAAGCCTTTGTAACAAAAGTATAATAAACATACGAAAAATCCAAACGGGCAATTATATAAAGGAGATTACACCACACAAACAACAACATAACATCGCACAAAACATTGCCGGACATTATTTTTGCCAACACTTATGGCATAATTTCAACAAAAACATATAACTTTGGATATATGAAAAAGCCGAAGGGCGGACTATGCTGATGATATAAAAGAATATAGATTATGCAAACAGATACATTCAAAGATAAAGTTGTTATTGTAACGGGTGGTGCAAATGGCATTGGCCGATGCATTGCCGATGAGTTCTGTTCTCATGGAGCCGTAGTATATGTGATTGACAAGCAGGAGGGCAACCACTTCGTTGGCGACATCTCCAGAAAAGAGGTATTGGAAGCATTTGCAGCGGAAGTACTTGGCAAGCACAACAAGGTGGATTTCATTATCAACAACGCATTGCCATTGATGAAAGGAATTGACGAATGTTCCTTCGAGGAGTTCCAGTATGCCTTGAGTGTAGGAGTTACCGCACCATTCTATTTAGTCAAACTCTTTATGCCCCATTTGGCAGAAGGTGCATCCATCATTAACATCTCTTCGTCACGCGACCGCATGAGCCAACCGCAGACCGAGAGCTACACCGCAGCCAAAGGCGGCATTGCAGCACTCACTCACGCATTGGCTGTCAGTCTGTCGGGAAAGGCAAGGGTAAACTCCATTTCCCCGGGATGGATTGATACCGCATACACCGTTTACGATGGCCCCGATGCCACACAGCAGCCCGCAGGCCGAGTGGGCAACCCCATGGATATAGCCAATATGGTGCTGTTTCTTTGCAGCGACAAGGCAGGCTTCATCACCGGCGAAAACATCTGCATTGACGGCGGCATGACCAAGCAGATGATTTATCATGGCGATAATGGTTGGAAGTTGGAAAATATTTAAGACAAGAGAGGTATGATAGATATTAATGCATGGATGAATGATTTTCTTCAAAAACTGAATGAAGTTTTTGCGAATCGTATTTGGTTTGTTGGCCTGCAAGGCAGTTATGGTCGTGGCGAGGCAACAGAGACCAGCGATATAGATGTTGTGGTGATTTTAGACGAACTGAGCGTTTCGGACATTCATACTTATCACGTTATGCTGGATACCTTGCCCCATAGAGAACTTATTTGTGGTTTTCTGTCGGGCAAAGATGAGATTCTGAATTGGGAACCATCCGACCTTTTCCAGTTCTATCACGACACTACTCCCATTAAGGGAAGCCTGGATGAATTGCTTACGTTGATAGACAACGTTGCTATCGACAGAGCCATCAAAATGGGTGCCGGCAACATCTACCACGGATGCGTTCACAATATGTTACACGAAAAGAGTGAAGAGATTTTGAAGGGATTGTACAAAACGGCTTCATTTGTGGTGCAGGCAATCGTCTTCAAGCAGACAAGAAACTACATCAAGTATCAAAGCCAATTGCTTCAAGTGTCATCGGCTGAGGAGCAATTGATTACAGAAAACTTTTTGAAATACAAAAACGGAGAGGCTATTAACTTTAACGAAGCATCTCGAATGTTATTCGAATGGTCAAAAAAGTGGATTAAGAATTTATGTTAGCATACATAGAAAAGCAATGAAAGAAGAATGTTTGATATGTAGTGCCCCATTGAAGTATCTGGAAAAGGAAATTCTTATGGAGTGCGCCATTTGCCACAAGAAGGAAGAGAGCAAAACCTGTTGTGAGCAAGGACATTACGTCTGCAACGAGTGCCACACAAAGGGCATAGATGCCATTTACAAGCTTTGCATTGACGAAACATCCAAGAATCCTATAGAAATTATGGAGAAGATGATGGCAATGCCCTTCTGTCACATGCACGGCCCCGAGCATCATGTAATGGTAGGAGCAGCTCTGCTGACAGCTTACCACAATGCCGGAGGCGACATCGTACTACCCGATGCATTAGTGGAACTTATGAAACGAGGCAAGCAGGTTCCTGGTGGGGCCTGTGGCTTTTGGGGAGCATGTGGCGCGGGATTGAGTTCCGGCATGTTCGTTTCAGTCATCTCACACTCCACGCCATTGACTATAGAACCATTTGCATTGTCGCATAAGATGTCGGCTACATCGTTAGGTAAAATAGCTGAGGTGGGTGGTCCACGATGCTGCAAGCGCGATTCCTATCTGTCTATACAGGCAGCCATCGATTTCGTAGAAACGAATTTCAGTGTTTTAATGGAGAAATCTCCCATCGTGTGCAGACATTTCGGCAAGAACAACCAATGCATCCGGATGCGTTGCCCTTTCTTTCCCAAGCATCAGTAAAGACAACTATTAATTACATTTATGAGAGTATTGATTTTATGCACAGGTAACAGTTGCCGTAGTCAGATGGCACACGGATTCCTTCAGTCGTGCAGTCGTGACATTGAAGTACATTCTGCCGGGACCAAACCGGCCGAGAGAGTGAATCCAAAAGCCATTGAAGTGATGAGCGAAGTGGGGATTGACCTATCCAACCATAGGCCCAAAAGCGTAGAAATATATCTCGAAGACGAGTGGGATTATGTGATAACAGTCTGTGGCGGAGCAAACGAGAGTTGTCCTAACTTCATTGGAAAAGTAGGCAAGCGATTACACATCGGCTTTGACGACCCTTCGGAAGCCATAGGTACAGACGAATTTGTGATGAAGGAATTTCGCAGAGTGAGGGATGAAATCCAAGAGAAGTTCAAGGAATTCGCCAACAGTATAAAATGATCTAAATATTGACACAACGACCATATATTTCCTAAGTTGTCATATCGAACGAAGGTGAGATGTCTCTTACTATGCGGTTCTTTGAGATTTTTTCGGGCAAGCCCTCAACAACACGTCTCACACAAGGTTCGGAATGACAGACATCAGTAGGTCAACTGCGATATTATTCCAACACCGTTATCTTATAAAGTGCATCATATCCCAAGGCTCATCAGCCGGGCGACCTGGTGCTTTCTCTCCGTTTGTCGATTTCAACAGCCATGCCATATTACGGGCAAGCGTCTGCATGGTCTGCATGCCTTCTCTATCCATAGCAGCCTCTCCGGGTGTTCTACCATAAACAATATTCCAGTATTGCGATGTCACCACCGGCATATTCATCATTTGGAATGGCATGTTCAGACTTTCAAATGCAGCTGTGGCACCACCTCTTCGGCACACAGCAATGGAAGCAGCCGGTTTCCCGGCGATGTTCGCACCATTTGAATAGAAAGCGCGCTGTATTACAGAGAGCAATGCTCCGTTAGGCTGACCATAATAAACAGGCGAACCAACGATAAGAGCGTTTGCATCGGCAAATTTTTCGGATATCCTGTTGCAGATGTCATCATCAAACACACAACGTCCTAAGCCTTTGGCTGCACATTGGCCACAAGCAGCACAACCACGGATGGGTTTGTTTCCAATCCAAACGATTTCGCTTTCAACACCTTCCTTAGCCAACTGTTTGGCAATCTCGGCCAACGCAGTGGCAGTGTTTCCCTCCTTGCGAGGACTTCCGTTTATAAGTAGAACTTTCATAAGTTTTATTTTTTTACTTTAGAGTTTTTCCGTCCGAAAACGCATTTCCCACACGCTCCCCCACCACATGATAGCCGTGATGCACAGGGTCAAAGACAATGAGCTGCATCTTTTCCACATCAGGCTTGCCATCCTCGGCAAGATAAGCTTCATCGACAAGAATGTTGACAATCTCGGCCACAATATAATATCCCTCATCGCTCTCGTCAATCTTACGCAGAATGCGACACTCCAATGTCATAGGAAAATCGATAAATACGGGAGCATTCACATTACCGGCCTTTACGGCAGTCCACCCGGTCTTTTGTATCTTCTCCGGCTCTTTCTTGGCACTTACGATACCAACAAAATCCGATGCCACCATCGTATCCTTTGTAGCAAATGCAACGGTAAACTCACCACAACGGGCAAGATTCTCCGTTGTGGCATGCGAACCCATGCTAATCATTATCTCCTTACTATCCCATTGACCGCCCCATGCAGCATTCATGGCATTAGGAGTACCGTCACTATTATATGTACCGATAATCAGTACCGGCTGTGGAAGCATCCACGCCTTCTGTCCAAAGCTTTTCATAAGAATATTATATTATTTCAGCTCAAAGATACGAATAAGTGAGAGAGAAATATCAAGCTTGTTTGAATATTTTTCAAAGCGAACGAAAGTATTTTCGAGATTTATCTCAAAGATATAATCAAATGAGCAAAAGTTGTGCAAGCGAATGGGAGAAAATTCATTTTCTCACGCAATGAACGAAGCTAAACTTCGCTGAAAGCAAATATGTCAAGCTTGCTTGAATATTTCAAAGCGAGAGCAGAAAAAAAAGCCTAAGCAAGCTTCGTATTTCTCGCGCGTTTTGTATATTTGAGAAAATTTCATGTTATACACATCTAAATACACACAGTTATGAAAAGCAACACCATTCTTTTGGCAATTATATCAATTCTATTTTTGGGCACATTGTATGTTTCATACACCAATTCAAAACAGATATATACATTAAAACAAGAAAATGCCAACCTTAATGCCAAGATTGACTCCGTACTGCAAATCACCAAAGAGCAGTTGCCCCAACAGCCAATGGCTACAGAAACACTCCCGTCACCCAAAGGTATAGGAAGCGCAATACTCGATTATTTAATGACACTCGGCGACGAAGCTGATGATGACGCTTCGGTAAAGAAGAGTAAGAAGAAAAGGATTGTTGTAGATACCAAATACCGCATCGAAGACAGATATGTACTATACAAAATAGAGAAGCCGGAAGTTAAAGGCAACGAAGTTGGTAATGTAGTAATCAACATCCTCGTTAACCGCTCTGGAGATGTAAACTCTGCAAAACTCAAGAGCGCGACGGGAATTACAAACGAAGAGGTTATTGAAGCCTGCAAGAAAGCAGCTTTGAAAACCAAATTCAACTACGACTCAGATGCCGATCACGATGAAAAGAAACGCGGAACTATAACCTATATTTTCTCGGAAAAATAAAAGGCCATCATCTCACCTTCAACCTCGCCCTTCTCCCTGCATCGGTCATTACCCCCCGGGCTTCAAGTTCCGCACAGCGGTCAATGTTCAGTTGAGTCCAATGGCTTTTAAGTCGGCGAGGAGAGAGGCGTTGAGCCAACCGACCACCGGGAAGCCGTTTAAGTGTGCTATCTATCCATCCGAAACAAAGCGCCTCCTCCACTACCTCAACATACGGAACAGCCGGCCACGCCGGCGGACACTTACTGCGATAAGTCACCACCCAACAACATTTCTCTTTGTCGTGGTTCTCTTCAAGCCATTGGCGAAGCTCGGAACGATTCCCTAAGTGTAGTAGATTTTCAACTTCCATGATCTCTTTAATCGGGGTCTCCTTGAATGATGTATTTATCAAATTCGCTCATAATATAAAGTTAACAATATTAATCCGCTTTATTCCCAAACAGCTCCCACCTCATGGTCATTATAGAATCGAATGGATATTTTGGTCATATAATCATTCTAAGATTTGTACATTATATTCTTTTATCCATTCGTTTATCAAACATAATTGCCATGGTACTGCAATGACATACTTCGCTGTTTTGTATTTGTCAATATCTTTCAAGATGCTTGATATACACCCCATGGAGATTATTATATCATTATAACAGTTATCCTTCGTATATGTCTGCGCGGTTCTGGCACAAAATATAACATTATTATTTTTAGAATTTTGCATCCCTTGCCAGAGGCTATCTATAAATTCCTTGTCTTCATTTTCATCAAACCACACTTCAATCTTTTCTTTTTTACTGAAATAAAAGACAATCCGTTCTATACTTTTGTCATTCTTTAAAAGTGATAAGGCGTAAGCAAATGCTTTTTTCCATATACCAACATCTGTTATTCCCTCTTCGTTTATATAAAACTTATTAGTTTCCATGTATATAAAAAATATTGAATAATTACTAACAATATTTTATATCAGAATCCGCATAAATCCCTTAGCTGCTTTTAATCCTATATTTTTACTAATTCAAATCTTGTAGCAAACTATCAAAACTCATCTCTTGCCTGTCTACAACTTAAAACGCAACAAGGTCTTTCTCCTTATTAATAAGCTTTATATTAAAATTTAATATTTTTGCAAATAGAAGAATTTCAATGTTTTAATTAGTTAGAATCATGAGTCCCGAACATAACTCATTATCCCATATTTAATTCTTGGACTATTAAATACCGCTAGTGACAAAATTGTGTATTACTATTTCAAATCATTATCAGTTAAATAACAACAGACTCGGCGAATTGAAAAGGAAAATTAATGCTATTATCACAAAAACCAAATACCACAATAATTTATATTTAAAATCCCAATTATTAAATGATATACTAATATTTGCACTAAACAAACACAAAATCGCACCTAATGAAATAGAGTTAACAAGACATTGCTTCCAATCATAATCTCCACCAAAGATTTGTAAACTTCCAAACAAAAAGGTTATTATGGCAATAAATATTCCAATATATTCAAAAGTTTCTTTTCTAACAGATTTAATTTTGTCTTGAATATTATCAAGCTCAGCTTTATTACTCACATAATGACTTTGCATAAAAAGAATTTGCGAGTTACCTTCAAACCTTTTTGATAAAGAATTCAGTCTCTTCACATTTAAAGGGATTGCAAAAGTTGATGCATAGAAAAGACCTCCTTTAGATACACAATCTTCTTTGAGCAGTTGAAAAGGGTAAAATTTTCTATGCGAACACCAATCAATACATTTATTATAGTCTTGCAACAACTCTTTATGCAATTCTATTATATTAGTAATTTTTATACTATAATTTTTGTCTACAACTATTGAATTGTCGTATATTTTCTTTTCTAAAAATTCCAATGCTTTAAAATAGGGATGATAATTCCATATTTGAATGTCTGTTTGAATTCTTTTTATCTTATCAATATCGTTTTTAAGCTGTTCTATAGAATAATGAGGATTGTCAAGCTTTGCGGAAAAACGTGAATTATACAAATAAAGACGGATACACTCTAAAGCATACTTATCAAAATCAGATAAATCATTTCTCTTTTTACGTATTTTGCAGAATTTATTGAAGCGACTTATTAAATTGTCTATTTGTTGCCAATCTTTTGTATGTGTTTTATAATAATGAGATAATATTACGAAACCCTTTGAAGTAAAACGGTTGTTTCTAAATTGTTTTTGATACTCACAAGCGATATTAACAATGTTGCTTTTATTATACAAACATTCGAATAGAGCATTAAACTCTTCATTATGTACATTAATAACATCTCTTTCATCAATATCATACACTTCAAAATCTATCGCGTATTTATGAGTATCATCTACAATGTAACAAAGTTTCTTTAATAAAAAATCGCATTTGCTTTTGAAGTGAACCCCAAAAGTTAGACAAAAAACTTTTGGGGTTCATTTCATGAGTAAGAAACACGATCGTTCAGCATTGCTAAAATACATGCATATGCTTAAAGATGGTTATTCCATCAATTACATTCACAGCAAGTATGG